>JBHLLU010000169.1:0-2927 GCA_048938895.1 Promethearchaeota archaeon | reverse complement strand
ACAAGATACCAACGGTTCAGAGAGAAAAATAACATGATCTATCGAAGATTATGGGATCGAAATTTACCTACTTTTGGGAAAATGTTCGAAGCCAATATAGAAAATCATATTAATTCACAGAAAGACGGATATGATAGATTAGATTTTGCTCTTGTTGCAGCAGGTTGGACAGTGTATGAAAAATTTCCTTATGCTTTCGCCTGGGAAAGAGAAAACTTGATGGATTTGGGTTATGGTACAAATTGGATGAGAACTAAGTATCTAATTAACGATATAACACTGTTTACAAGAAAAGTCAAGAATGCAGCGAAATTTTATGGTGCATCATTAGTTGGAATTGCTGATGTTAATGAAAATTGGATATATAAGGATGGTTTTGTAAGACCAGCCTTATCAAGTGAAGCAGAATCTAAAAAAAGAGTAAGAGGGGGAGATACTTCTAAATCTATATTAGAAACACCTATCAATTTACCAGAAGGAATAAATAAAGTAATCGTTATAGCAATCGAAATGGATCAAAATGCTATCTCGACCGCTCCTGCTCAGCCTGCAGCAGCTGCGGCCGCAATTGCGTATTCCAAGATGGCTTTTGTCATTTCATGCCTTGGAGAATTTATTAGAAACTTAGGATATAGGGCGATTCAATGCGGGAATGACACTGCTTTAAGTATTCCATTAGCTATAGATGCAGGACTTGGTGCCCTTGGTAGATTGGGACTACTAATAACTCCGGAATATGGTCCTAGAATAAGGATTTGTAAGGT
The DNA here is from genome assembly GCA_048938895.1 of Promethearchaeota archaeon. Classification (GTDB taxonomy): domain Archaea; phylum Asgardarchaeota; class Lokiarchaeia; order Sigyniarchaeales; family SOKP01; genus Loki-b32. The sequence continues at coordinate 2,163 of JBHLLU010000169.1, read as the reverse complement.
TTTTACAGATTTACCATTAGTTTCAGACAATCCAAATAAGAAATTTATTGAGAAAGTAGGTAAGTACTGTAGTAGTTGTTTTAAATGTGCTGACGCGTGTGAAACTAAAGCTATAAGTCAAGAAGAAGAACCAAAATTTAAAGGATTAAATATTTCAAACAATCCTGGAATAAAGAAATATTACACTGATGCGGAAAAATGTTTCGAATTTTGGATCGAAAACTCTAGCGATTGTGGTAAGTGTATTGCTGCTTGTCCGTTCTCAAAAATCAAAAAATACAAAACCCCGACTGAATTCTGGTATAAGTAAAAGAGATTTTTAAAAGGGATATTTCCCTTCTGATATTTCTTTATAAATCTCCTTGGTTAGCAATACATATTCAAACGAATTTGGCAAAAGAACAAAAAGTGGATCCTTTATCTTATCTATATTGAATCCTTCTGCTTTTAACCTCACTTTCTGAATTTTATGAGTAGCTGTAAAATCAAAATTATTAATAATTCGAATAAACTTAGGGATTGCATAATTTGGGAGATACTGCTGTAGAAATTTTAAAAATCTCTTAAAATCGAATTCTTCGTCATTTCTTTTCTGGATTGAAGCCATCCCAGCACGTCCTTCAGTTTGTGGAATGAGCACTCCATAAACAGAACAAATTTCAATTTGCTCAAATATATTAATTACCGATTCAACTTCTTCGGTAGATATGTTTTCACCTTTCCACCTAAAAGTATCTCCTAAACGGTCAACAAATTGTATATGCCCAAAACCAATATCCCTTACTAGATCTCCCGTATTAATATACATATCCCCGTTCCTAAGCGCATTACGAAAAACTTTTTTTTCAGTAGCCTTTTCATCTATATACATGTAAAAATTCTCAGGTTCCTGTATTTGTCCTAGTAAAAGCCCAACTTCACCTGTTTTTATCTTTTTCATCCGGCCTCTTTCATTTCTAAAAGGTTCATCTTTTTCCAAATCGTATCTTACAATTGCATAAGGTGTTAAGCATATTCCACAAGTCTTATCAAGATTATGAATATTTGCAAAATTGGGAACAAAATCTTCAGTAGCACCGTAAAATTCTCTAACATCTTTTATATCGAAGCGTTTTTTGAAATCCAACCACATATCGGGCCTAAGGCCATTACCTACTATTTTCACTATAGGATTGTTGGCATCGTCAGGTTTAGGAGGCTGGTTATATAAATATCTACATATTTCTCCAACATAATTAAAGCAAGTAGCATTAAATTTTCTAGTTTCATCCCAAAATTTACTTGCACTAAACTTCCTTGCGATTGCCATCGCAGAAGCTTTGTAAAGTGCTGCAGCAAATGCTACTTTAATTCCATGACTATGAAACAAGGGTGTTGTAATATATATTATATCATCAGCTTCCATTCCCACAACCATATCTCCCCACCACGTCATCGCAGTCAATATAGAGCTATGTTTTAATATCGCGGCTTTTGGGAGTCCAGTAGTTCCTGAAGTAAAAATATAGACAAAAGGATCTTTCATTACTATCTCAGAGGTTGTAGGGGGATTATGAATATTAGTAGTATGAATTTCACCCTTTAAATTTATATATTCTTTAGGTGGTTTCATTTCACCTTTGTCAGTCACAAAATAGAGATTTTTTTCTTGTTCATGAGTCAAGTTTAAATCAGGCTTAATATCTTCAAAAGCTTGAATTAGTTCCTCTCCAATAATATATACTCTCCCAGGAGTATGGGTTAAACTATGAATTAGTGGTTTTTGACGTAAATTTGTATTAATCAGTGAGGATACCACTCCTAATTTGGCCATAGCGATGATAATAAACATATATTCAGAGCGATTTTCCACAAATATGACAGCAGTATCTCCTTTTTTCATTTCCATTTTATGGAAATAATTAGCATAACGATTGATCTGTTTATTTAATTGTTTATAAGTATATTTTTCATTTTCATATAATAATGCTAAATTATTGGGGTGATCTCTGGCGTGTTCTTCTATTCTAAGACCAATCGAATAATTAGTTTCAGGAGTAAATTTGTTCATCCATATCGCAGCTTTCAATATTATTGGGGTTTTCTTATTCCAAGATGGTTGGATTTTGGCTTTATATTCTTCTTGAGTTATAATATATGGCTCTTGTTTTTGCTCATCATCCA
>JBHLLU010000099.1:6044-10358 GCA_048938895.1 Promethearchaeota archaeon | reverse complement strand
AAGAAGTTCCTCCCACTTGTAATCCACTCGGTAAGCATAATAAGCTTGTATTTGCTCCAGGAATTGTAACAGGTACTCGTGCTCCAACTTCTGGAAGAATATCTGTTGGGGGAAAATCTCCTTTAACTGGGGGGATTAAAGAAGCAAATGCAGGGACAAGTTTTGCGCAAAAGTTAGCACGTTTACGTATTGGAGCCATAATAGTTGAAGGGATGCATGATGGAGATAATTATTATCTTCTAAAAGTCACTAAAGATGGTGCTGAATTTATTAATGCAAATAAATGGTCAGGCAAAGGACTTTATAGCACTTATAAGGAGCTACTTAAAGAATTTGGGGATAAGGTAGGTATTTGTGGGGTAGGAATAGCTGCTGAGCTACTTGGTGCAATGTCGGGAGTTTGTTTCAACGACCCTGAAGGATTACCAAGCCGCTATTCAGGAAGAGGTGGTCTTGGTGCTGTAATGGCATCAAAAGGTTTGAAGTTTATTATAGTAGATGAAACTGACGCTCCTGGTGTTGAAATAGCAAATGATGAGGTATTTTCTCAAGGGATTAAAAAACTCAGAGAGGCACTTGGAGAACATCCAGTCACTCAGCCAAAAGGAGGGCTTAATTCATATGGTACTAGTGTTTTAGTAAATATCATAAATGAAGCCGGTGGACTCCCTCAGAGAAATTTTTCAAGAGGACAAGATGAAAGAGCAGAAAAGATTTCTGGTGAAATGAAAGCTGAAGAGATACAGAAAAGAGGGGGTGTTAGACCTCATTTTTGTAGTCCTGGATGTATAATACAATGCTCAGAAGTTTGGACAAAGCCTGGTGGTAAAGATCCAGTAGGAGTTCTAGAATATGAATCTGTTTGGGCATTAGGAGCTAATTGTGAGATTTATAACTTGGATGATATTGGTGAATTAAATCGGGCTTGTAATGATTTAGGTGTAGATACAATAGAAGCCGGGGATACTATCGCTGTAGCAATGGAAGGAGGTCTAGCTAAATTTGGTGATGGTAAAGGCGCTTTAAAACTTATGGATGAAATACGTAAAAAGACACCAATCGGACGAATACTAGCTCAAGGAACAGAAATTACTGGTAAAGTACTTGGAGTGACTAGAATCCCAACTTCTAAGGGACAAGGTTTCCCTGCTTATGATCCCCGTGCTATTAAGGGAATTGGAGTTACATATGCAACTACTCCTATGGGTGCGGACCACACAGCTGGTTATGCCATAGCTCCTGAAATCATGGGAGTTGGTGGTCAAGTAGATCCTAGAGATCCAAAGAAAGCTGAAATTTCCCGTAATTTACAAATTGCTACTGCTGCTCTCGATGCTACAGGCTATTGTCTGTTTGTAGCTTTTGCAATTTTAGATATCCCTTCAGGATTAGAAGGTATTGTGGAATCATTAAATGGAGTTTTAGGAGTTAATTTAACGGTGGACGATGTTCCTGTAATTGGTAAGCAAATTCTCGACATTGAATTAGATTTCAATAAAAGAGCTGGATTTACGGAACTTGATGATAGACTTCCTGAGTTTATTTTGGAAGAAAAACTTCCACCCTCAAATGAAGTTTTTAATGTAACAGACGATGAATTAGATAGTGTGTTTTAGATGCTGAAGGTTTTGAAGAATGCCCATTCGCATCAAATTTTTCGGAGATCTCAGGAAAAAAGTCGAGCCGGATATTAAAGGAAGTTTACCACTAAAGTTTGATATTGCTGTAAATGATGTTGAAAGAGTTTCTGATATCTTAGATAAATATAACATTAAAGAACATGAAATTATCCATATTTTTGTAAATGGGAGATATTCAGGGCTTACAAAAAAGGTAAAAGAGGGAGACATAGTAGCAATTTTCCCTATAAACATGTCGGTTTTATACAAATGGTATTTTAATAGAGAAGAAGATGAATGATGCCAATATTGAAGTAACTGTAAAATTTTTTGCAATGCTGAGAGAATATGGCCCAGCAAAAGAAACAATCATAATTCCTAAAGATAGTAAAATAGAAACAATATTCAAAAGATATCAGATCCCCAAAGAAGCATGGCAAGCAATCATCATTATCAATGGAAGGCCACACAATAATCCTAATACAGTTCTTAACAACAAAGATATTATATCAATTTTTCCTCCTATTGGTGGAGGTTAATTTTATTTCCCTTTTTTTTTTATATTTTTTTTATAAAAATTGGGTTATAACCGTAATTTTTAAAAATTTTTCCCAAAATCAGATACAACTATTTTTTTTGTAAATTAAGAGTTAACTTTGCTTTTATGTGAAATTTTTTTATGTCAAATATTTCCGTTTATGAAAAAAATTATTCAATATTATATGATACAATCCAAAAATATGTCAAAAATTTAATATTGAGATTTTTAACTTTATTTCCGATAGTTTCGCGAATTTCTTGCTTAGTGGGAAAATTTTTCAATATTTCATATTCTCGACCATCCTCTAATTTCCTTATTTGGTAAGAATTTCCATGAATATCAATTCGGCTTATTGGTGTAGAGCTTGCCTTCACACGTCGATTATCAATAAAAACAACAAGAGCGTTTGGTTGAAGTTTTGAATGAAATAAGGCAATAAATCTTTTTAATTTAAATTTTAATACGTGCGACCACCAAAAACCAGCAAAACCAGCAGAAAAATTATTCTGAATTTTATTTAATGAATAAACATCATCTTGAACAAAAATTACCTTATCTGGAGGAATCTCGCGTTTTTTTGCAATTTGAAGAACTTTTTTATTTATATCAACAGCAGTGATAAATTTTGAAACAGATGCAATTGTCTTAGTCCAATAACCAGTTCCACATGCAACCTCAAGTACTTTATGACCGCTTAATAGGTTCTTTAGCAATTTATGAAGCTTTTTAATATCTTTTTGGCGTTCAGGTCTCAAATACGTCTTATTATATTCATATGCTCTGTCTGCATAATACTGCTCGATATCTATATCAATTTTTCTTGACATGTATATGCAATTTTAGATAACTAATACTATATATTATTACATAATCTTATTTTATACTGAAATGAAAATTTTTCTGATTTACGGGTATAACCCACTTTTTTTAAATAAAATAAAAATTACTGGATTAATTATTTCTAATAGTATATAAATAAGAATTTGTATTATTTATTCGTTTCACAAGCTTGGAGAACTCATAAGAATTGATTTTTTATGACATCATTTGAAGAAAAGTCAGAATCTATGATACTGGAAGAAAGGTATAAATTAATTATTGAAAATTCTAATGACTTGATAAGAATTTTTGATAAAGACTTTAAATTTCAATATGTCAATGAATCAACCCATTTCAAACAATTAGGCTATACTGACGATGATTTGATAGGGAAGCATGCTAGAGAAATAATTCATCCCGATGAGTATGAAGAAGTTAAAAATTTCATCCGTTCTTTAAGAAAAATGGGAGAAGCAAGAAGAGAAGGCAGAATACTTCATAAAGACAGATATTGGTTATGGTTTGATATCTGGGGAAAAGTGATAGGTAAAAAAAATGAAGATTGGAGAGTTTTAATAATATCAAGGAATATAAGTGAACGAAAAAAGGCTGAAGAAAAGTTTAAAACTTTTTTTAAAGGGAGTCTAATCCCCACCTATGTATGGCAAAAATCAAGAGAGGATTTTATACTTATTGATTTCAATGATGCTTCTATAAAAATTACTGAAGGTGGTGTTGAAAAGTTCTTAGGTGTTAAGGCAACTAAAATGTATGAAAACCGACCAGAAATTTTAGAGGATTTAAAACTTTGCTATGAAGAAAAATTAAGTTTTGACCGCGAAATGAAATATACCATGGCAATTTCAAAAGCAGAAAAACATCTATCAGTAAAATATGTCTTCTTACCACCTAATTTAGTTTTAGTTCATACTGAAGATATTACTGATAGAAAAATGGCTGAAGAAAAAATTAAAGAATCAGAGGAGAAATATCGAACTCTTTCAGAACAATCATTCTTAGGTATAGCAATCTTACAAGATGATTATATTCAATATGTAAATGAACAGCTTGCAGATACATTTGGATACACCATAGAAGAAATAATGTCTTGGGGTAAAGGAGGTTTTCTCAATGTAATTTCTCCCAAGGATAGACAAATGGTTGCAGAGCAAGCGAGAAGAAAGCAAAAGGGAGATTTAGATGTTATTAATCAATATTATTTTAGAGGAGTAAAGAAAAATGGAGATATGATTTGGTTGGAAGTGTTTTCAAAAACAATAACTTACAAAGGAAACCCTGCGGATTTTATCACCATACACGATATAACCGATAAGA
>JBHLLU010000099.1:0-5944 GCA_048938895.1 Promethearchaeota archaeon | reverse complement strand
TACACGATATAACCGATAAGAGAATATCTGAACAGATAATTAAAGAATCAGAAGAAAAATACCGAAATCTTTTTAATAATGCCCCATTCGTAATCGTTCTTTTCAATATTGAAGGAGTTATTCTTGATTGTAATAATGCTACTCATAAGATAACAGGTTATTCTAAAGAAGAGCTTATTGGTAATAATTATAAGAGTTTTAATTTCTATGTCAATCCGACTTCTGCAAATTTAGAAGAAAGGTTGAAGCAAACTGATCAAGGAAAATTACCAGAAGAAAGAGAAATAAAATTATATAGAAAAGATGGGACTCAATTTTGGGCTAAAACTCAAATTGAATTTATTAAATTAAAAAATGAAACTTGTATCCAAGCAATTATCCATGATATTACAGATAAGAAAAAATCAGAAATCGCTCTTAACTTAGAAAAAAAATTTGTTGATGATATCCTCAATTCTTCAATGGATACAATTTTTGTATTTAATCCCGCAACTGGAAATGCATTGAGATGGAACAAGGTATTTGCTGAGGTCACAGGCTATACTGATGAGGAGATCGTCTCAATGAAAGCACCATATTCATATTATTCTAGTGAAGACTTACAATTAGCCGCAGAAGCGACTAAAAAAGTATTGGAGGGAAAGAAATTAACTTTTGAAATGACATTAATTACGAAAGATGGTCGAAAAATTCCTTATGAATATACTGGAACAACATTTACCAATAGTGATGGAAAGGTAATAATTGTTTCAATTGGTCGAGATCTTACAGAAAGAAAGGAGGCAGAGAAAAAACGAATACTTGCTCAAAAAGAACTTGAAAAATCCTATGAAAAGCTCCAAGAATTAGAAAAAATCATTAATAATAGTCCAAGCGTAGGAATTTTATGGAAAAATGCCGAAGGATGGCCTGTGGAATTTGTTTCTGAAAACGTGAACCAATGGGGGTACTCTCCGGAAGATTTCTATTCTGGAACTGTGAAATATGCGGAAATTATACATCCTGATGATTTAGAAAAAGTTAGTCAAGAAGTTGTTCATTATAGTAATGAAGATATCAATGAATTCGTTCAAGAATATAGAATAGTAACCAAATCAGGTGAAGTAAAATGGATAGATGATAGAACTTGGATAAGAAGGGATTCAGAAGGAAACATTACACACTTTCAAGGAGTTGTACTTGATACTACTGATCGGAAAATTGCTGAAGAAGCTTTAAAAGAGTCAGAAAAAAAGTTTAAAAAGGCTTATGATCAAGCTAGTTTCTATAAAGATCTATTTACACATGATATAAACAACATCCTCCAAGTGGTAAATTCTTCAGCTGAACTCATCTCTTACCAATTAGGTAATTCTGAGAAGTCCAAAGATATTTCTAATATTGCTGATATTATTAAAAAACAAGTTGATCGTGGTTCTAAACTTGTGTCTAATGTTCGAACCTTATCTATAATTGAAGATGAGGTAATTTCTACTAAAACAATAGATATTTCGAGATTTTTGGAGAATTCAATTGATTTTATCAAGAAAGCTTATGAAGAGAGAAATGTAAATATTACTGTTGATGGTCTAAATGGCATCCATAAAATAAATGCGAATGAGCTTATACAAGATGTTTTTGAAAATATATTAATTAATGCAATAAAATACAATGAAAATCCTAATGTAGAAATTGCAATAAGATTGTCAAAAATCAAAATGGATGGGAATGAAAATTTTAAAATTGAATTTATCGATAATGGAATTGGAGTTTCTGATGATCGTAAAGTGGCAATCTTCCGTAGTGGTAATAGAGAACTTAAAGGGTCAAAAGGAATGGGATTGGGATTATCACTAGTGAGTAAGATAATTAATCTCTTTAAAGGTAGAATTTGGCATGAGGATAAGGTTAAAGGTGATTACACTCAAGGAAGTAATTTTATTATTGTATTACCTGAAGCCAAATAGCTCAACTATTATTTTTATCCATCCATTCATTTTTAAAGATAGCGAATTGATGCATATCAACATATTCACCATCTACAAAAAGTTGTTCCCTTCCAACGACTTCTTCTTTAAATCCTAATTTTTCTGCTGCACGAAGTGATCTTTTATTTGGATTATAAACACCAGCACAAATTTTATGAAAATTTAATTCTGTAAACCCATATTTTATAAGCAATTTTGCAGCTTCACCAACTAATCCTTTGCCCCAATATTCTGGTTCCCCAATAGTTGCAGAGATGAATGCGTTTCTATTTATCCAATTGATCCAAAAAAATCCAATCGTTCCTATAGGTTTTTTATCCTCTTTATGAAAAATCACAAAAAATATAGCTTCTCTGACCCCACGTTCTGAAGGGGGTTCAAACCAATTTTTTATATTTTCTGGTATTGTAGGCATGTCATGTCGAGCTAAATGTCTAACTCTTGGATCATTTTCCCATTTACAAAACAAGTTAACCCATTTAGAACTTTGTGCAATTAAATCAATTCTTTCTCCTTCGATGAAAGGAAAAATATTATTTTCTTTTTTCTTTTCCTCTGTCAATCTTTATCACCTCGTCTCATCTATTTATTTCGCACCATCCACTCTTTTCTTAGAATTGAAAATTTGTGATTATCCACAAACTTACCATCAACATATAAATGTTCCCTTTGAATCCCTTCTTTTTTGAGTCCTAACTTTTCAGCAACTCTAAGGGACCTTTGATTAGGGTTATAAATAGATGCATGGATCTTGTGTAAATTTAATTCCGTAAATCCATATTTAATCATTAATTCTGCAGCTTCTACTGCTATGCCTTTTCCCCAATATTCTTTTTCTCCTATCTCCGCAAATAGATTGGCATTACGGTTTACCCAATTAATATGGTTAAGCCCAATATCCCCAATAGGGCGTTTATCATCCTTATGGTAAATTACAAATATGATAAATTCTCTTGCACCTCTTGGGGGATTCTCAAACCATTTTTTAACCTCTTCAAGAGTAATAGGAAACTCATGTCTTGCATACTGCCGTATTGCTGGATTATTTTGCCATTTCAAATATAATTCTGCCCATTTGGAATTTTGAGCAACTAAATCAATTGATTCTCCTCGGATAAAGGGAAAAACAGTATCTTCTTCTTCATACATTTACTTCCACCATTTTCATTTACTTTTTTTTTCTTTTTACCCAATCTTCTTTTAAAAGACGGAAAGTTTTATTATCTAGATATTTTCCGTCAACATACATAGCTTCTTTTTCAATACCCTCTAAGACAAAACCTAGCTTTTCAGCAACAGACCATGATCCAACGTTATCAATAATTACTCCACCGTGTAGCTTATGTAGGTTTAACTCTTTGAAAGCATAATCAATCAATAATTCTGTTGCTTCTGTAGCAATATTTTTCCCCCAATATTCTTTCTCTCCAATCCAAATATATACATTAGCCCAACCATTAACCCAATCTATATGTCCTAGTCCAATCCTTCCTATAGGTTTTTTATCTTTTTTGTGCCATATTTCAAAAGAAATAAATTCTGTAAACTTATTTTGTGGGGATTTATTTTTTTTTTTTTGTTCGTCTAGGGTTCTTGGAATTATATTTCGAGAATACTTTCTGACAAGCGGATCATTTTTCCATTTCGCATAAAAATCTGCATGTTTTGAGTTTAACACACAAAGATCCACTGTTTCTCCTTCAACAAATGGAAAATGATCATTAATTTCTATTGTTTTATTATTATTCTTTTCATCCATCATTTTTCACCTTGAAGGATTTCCCATTCTTTCTTTAATAGAGAATATCTTAGAGCATCTACATATTTCCCATCAACATACATCTCATTTGTTAAGGTCAATTCAAGCTTAAAACCATTTTTTTCAACTACTCTTACTGAGGATATATTTGGTGCAAAAACGATCGCATTTATTTTGTGTAAGTTGAGTTCATTAAATCCATATTCTACAACTAATTTTGCAGCTTCTGTAGCAAAGCCTTTACCCCAATAATCACATTCCCCAATTATATAAAAGAGAAATGCTGATTTATCAAACCAGCGAATATTAATAAAGCCAGCATATCCTATTGGTTTTTCATCATCAATATGCCATACTTCAAGAAAAATTTCAGATTTGATATTCTCTTGCTTAGGTTCAAACCAGCTTTTTATATCTCCTGGTATGGTGGGCATGTCATACCTTGCATATTTTCGAATGTTGGGATTATTCATCCATGTGGTATAGAGATTAAGATGTTCTGTATTAGGGGGACAAAGATTAATATTTTTTCCCTGTATGAATGGAACACTTTGATATCTTTTACTTTCAACCATTTTTAATTTCTTTTCAGTTTCCAATTCTTATTAAACAAATATACTATTTCTTAAAGCTTTATTTTTTTCTTAATCCTAATACTTTAAAGATATTCACTCTTCCCACGTGTTATTAATGTGAAGAAAAAAATCAACACACCAATAAAGACAAATACTATAAATGGGCTCCATTCTATAGTAAGTCCTATAAACGGATAAGTGATTGCCATTAGAAAAATTCCTTACATATTGATAGTGCTCAGAATAGTTGCTCGGTTTTCAGAAGCAATTTGTTTATTAATCCCATTTATATAAATTAGAGTGAAGTGATTTAAAGGATAATAGAGAATTCTTAAATAAATCTTAAATGGCATCAAAACTTTATTGTAAAGTGGATTAAAAGAGATTTAAGCTTCAACCACGCATTGAATTCCCTGTTAAAGCTATCAGAGTAAACTATGAATTGTTAGGTGAACATAAAAGAAATGAATTTACTTAAATATTCTTTGCGGAGAATACTGATTATGATTCCAGTACTTTTTGGAACCCTAACTCTCACTTTCATCTTATCTAGAATGATGCCTGGAGACCCTGTTCTTGCATTATTAAATGCTCGTGGATTACGAGAAATACCTATGGATGTTTATCGGGAAACAATAAGACAACTAGGGCTGGATGATCCAATAATAGTACAATATTTTCGATTTTTAAGTGAGTTATTTACAGGAGATTGGGGCGTATCTGTTTCTATTGTAAGAAATGAGCCTGTTTGGAATCTAATTATGCAAAGATTGCCAATCACTGTAGATATTACATTATTTTCAATCTTTATTGGATCTTTTTTGGGAATAAAGCTAGGTATTAAAGCAGCTGTTCATAGAAGAGAAACCCCAGATACAATAGTAAGAGGATTATCTATTTTTGGGATGTCGATTCCAATATTCTTCTTAGGGATGATGCTTCAATACTTTTTCGGGATTTTAATTCCTATATTTGATCCCGTTGGACATTCTAATCCTATGTATGATGATCCTGCTCGACTGACTGGATTTTACATAATCGACGCACTTATAGCGGGTGAATGGTATAAAGTTGGGGATTATATCTGGCATTTAGTTTTACCTGTGTTTTGTCTGTCATTTGTTATGTTTTCATCAATATCACGACACACACGCTCAAGTATGTTAGAAGAATTAAACCGAGATTATGTTAGAACCGCCAGAGCTAAGGGTGTTGAAGAAAAAGACATTATAAAAGGGCATGTTTTACAGAATGCTTTAATTCCGACTGTAACTGTTACTGGAATGAATTTAGCTAGTGCATTAGCGGGTTCGTTTTTTATTGAGGTTACATTTGGGATTGTAGGAATAGGGCAATTATTTATAGCAGCAATTCTTCTCACGGATTATTGGGTCTTAAGCGCGTTGGTTTTTTTGATAACTATGATCTTCATTTTGGTGAACCTTTTAGCTGATATAATCTATGCCAAATTAGATCCAAGGATAATGTATACTTAGTTAATCTATAATTAGATAAATCGAAATAAAAAAAGAAAAAGAATTTGTAAATTTTAAAACATTTTAATTTAACTTAGACTATTTTCATTGCCAAGTCCATATCGTCAAGAGTTAATTTCTTTCGACCAGCGTGTCGGGTCATTTCGA
>JBHLLU010000168.1:0-2965 GCA_048938895.1 Promethearchaeota archaeon | reverse complement strand
GATTAGTAATAGTAATCTCTGTTAAATAAAAATGTAGAAACCAGTGAATATAATTATATCGTAATGCTTCAATTCATATTATCGATTCTGATTCTTCTGAGACACAAAAAATTGCTTCTCAAGAACCTCATATGGTAGTATCTCAGTTTTTACATTTAAATTTTCATTGATTTCTATTGTTCTTAATACTGGTTCCATAGCAGGAACAAATCTTCACCCACTACCTTTATTAAAATCTGTGGGTATTGAATTTGCCCAATTATCTTCACCGAAATTTATTTTATGGAGTGCTCGATATGCTTTTCCGGCTTCTTTCAATCTCTCATGTATATCTCTTAATGCCATAAAGTATGCTTCGAAAACCCCAAGTAAATAGGGCATTATATAATAGGTCGATTCTTTTCCTCTGAAAAGCGTGCCTTTATATTAAGGACTTAATGGCCCTTAATATGATCCAGAAAGAGATTAATAATGTTTTACATAAGATCTAATTTATATTTTTAACTATAAATTTAAATGGGTGACATATCATTTCTAACTTTTTCTAAGGAAATCGTTCCTTCAAGGCAATTTGAAGCGCATAAACCGCAACTTAAGCAATTATTAAGCTTTTAAGGAACGACTTAGAAAACCCAAAAATAACTAGTTTTTTTGTGTATTAAAAAGAATGAATTTAGTGACTCATCTATTAAAAATAAAAAAATAACGAGATATTTAATTAAAAAACATATATCCCGTTTGTGAATAAAGATTATTATTATACATAGGTCCTCTGTTTATTACAAACCCTTTTGCCCACGTATAAGCTTCTGCTGCATTTTTTCCCCAAATACCGACACCAATCCAGAAATGATTCGAGAATACACCCTCAAAGCCAAAATTCATAGATTCATGACTGGTATCTGAAGCTGTGATAGCAAGATAAGTATATTCAGGATCATCAAAAGCCAAAACAAAATATCCTGCATAACACGATTCAATAAGAAACCCTATTCTCCAAGATTTTATTTGTTCAAGATAACCAGCTAAATCGCTGTTGGTTAATTCTGTATATCCTCCTAGATATCCATTTAAATCAACCAAAGATTCACCATTATCTATATTTCCATGAGCCCAAAAATAGAAAAACACAATATCACTTTCGAAAACAAACTCAGTGATCTCTTCGAAGCTTGCATTCACTTCATCATCATCAATGGCATCTTTTTGATAGTAGAATTGACGATAACCTTCTCCATAAATAACATTTCGATAGTCCACGATATGATCATCTGCGTAAATATTAAGCTTGTTTTCATTATTACCCGCATCAGAAGTCCAGAAGAAAATCCCTATTTTTTCTGGGACGTACTCTATTTCCACATATGTAGCATCAATAGCAACTATTCCATCCATTTCGATATCTGCTGTAAATTTCACCCATAGATAATCAAAATCTGACATCTTAAGATTTAATCCGTCCCATCTAAACGACGTCCAACCATCAAATTGAGATTCCACTTCCTGAGAGGAGGACCATGTGCCATGATCGAAATCTAAACTATAAGAAACTTTTATTTTTGCATTTCCTCCCCCAAAGTGAGTGCACATACATAGAATGTGAACAGTAATTGAGGATACTTTTCTATTTATTATATCTCTCTCATCCAGCTGAGTGTACGGAAAAAGTGGGTCGAATCTATAAACATCATTCGCTAATTCATTATATCCGCTATGAATATTATACTTATCATCTCCAGGAGTAGCTATATTTTCTAATTCTGAAACCTGCCATTCACATTCACCCCCTACTTTTGAATATGGATCCAAATCCTTAACGTAATCACCTTTTTTAAAAAGAAAATCATCCCAGCGTGTATTCCCAGAAAAATGATCATTTTTTGTCCCAAAGTAGACTTCCTCAATCGGTACCAAGTTTTGATATGGTTTATCCCATAAACATCCTGCTATTTGATTTGTGCCTTCATGAATAATTTTTGAATTATACGTTTCGGAGTTAATATTAAAACTTATAGTTACTTTATACCACTCTGCTCTGGTCATAGAAGCGAAAAGTGACCAAGTAGAACCGGTATAATAGTAAGCATTGTTAGATTTAAGATCAAATTTGAACTGGAAGGCTACATTATCTGATTTATCCCGAAACTTAATTATATGGTTGTTAGGAACCGTACAAGGGTCACCACTATTAAGCCATATAGAAAATTCAATATGTCCTACATATAGAGGTGTGTCAAGATAATGCACTGACCATGTATTACCTCCAAGCAGGTTATCACGAACTATAAAAACATTCCAATATTCAACTCCATAAGGATCAGTAAAAGGACCTTGGTGTATACGTTGATCACAGTATGGGCTAGGTTCATATCCATGGTACTCATCTACGAATTCAATATCTAATCCCATGGTCCCATGATCCTCATTGCTAAAGTCTTCGAATTCGGAACTACTTGATAATTGAGGTTTAGGTTTGAGCTCTAAATTTGATCGTGGTTCATAAAAAGACAAGGGGAGGGAACAACAGATTAACAGAAGAAGTATTAATATAAAATTTCGTTTTTCATTGAATTTTTTCATTTTTTTCCCTTTTTTGAATATAAATTGTGCTAGGTTGTAAAAAATACAATTTTGGATACATCCTAAATTAAGAGAAAGTTTTATTTAAAGTTTTATACAAACAAGTGAAATATAATTAAAACAGAAAAATAAGGGTGCATTTGAAAATATTAAAAAATAAAAAGTATATTAAACTTCTAATTTCTTTGCATTTTACTGCCATTCCATAATTTTATTTGAAAATGTTCTTGAGAGTTTTGAGGAAAGATCTTCAGCATCAGCACTTAATAGATCAGAGAACGACCTTATAGAGAATAATTGCTAGAACGGATTTGTTTAACTAAATATTTTGCATCCTCTCCGACTCCATAAAGTAAACTGGATCCAATTTTATATAACCATACGG
>JBHLLU010000037.1:0-39991 GCA_048938895.1 Promethearchaeota archaeon | reverse complement strand
TAAAGATGTTCTGATACTGCTTCAGCAGCATTCAAATCCGTATCAGATACACAATAATCGACTTGAGGATGCACTTTTGTATTTTCTGTTATTGTAATTTTCTCAGTCATACCAGACGGACCCATGGGCAATGCATGATTATCCATCATCATTCGTAGGTTCATTTTATTCAGCTTTGTTTCCGTATCAACTGGTCTTGCCGCCATTGATAATTCTTGTGATGTTTCTAAAAGTCTTTGGATTTTTAATGAGAGGGTGTTTTTTGGGCTTTTTCGTCCAATAAACACATTGGTTTTAAAATTGCTTCTGACTAAGCTACTTCGATACCTTATTATGTCAACCATTTTTTTACCAAACCACAATTCTGGAGCATCAAGAATATGATAATCTGAGATATCAAGTCCTGTTTCAAATTCTTGATATGGTATTAATGGTCCTAAATACACATTAGGGTAACTGAAATGTCCGACAAAAAAACCAGGAGGACTCGCCCCAAAAATCTCTACATTTCTTTGGGTTTTGTCAATTTCAAAAGGAACCATTGATTTTAAGACTGATTTCTTTAATAAAATTGGACAAATCTTTTTTCCACATAACAACCTTCCTCCTTTACACCGAAGGCATATATTTTTCTCTGTTTGTGGGCGGACCACTATTTTCTCTCAAAAAAGAATAGTTAACTATGTAAAATTTATAATTCCTAATATAAAAAAGGTAAAGGGGTTTAAATTTTTAATATTTATACCTTATTAAGGAAACTTATCATAATCCAGATTATGGGATTGCATGATTTTTTTCGTCATTTCTTTAAAACTATAAAGAATATTTTGATTTTCCTTTGAGGAAGTCTTTACAAAATCTTTTTCATCATGGTTTTGGAGGAACTGTTCTATTATGTATTGATCTACCTTATCTTTTTTATTATCTCCTTGAATTAAGTCATGTTTTGTTCCTACAAGAATTTTCGGTCGGTCTTGTAGATTATAGTCTTTTAAATTACCATACCACCAGTCCAATCTGGTAAGAGATTCCAAGTTTAATAGATCAAAAACAAGAAATATTCCATTTGCTCCGTTGATATAATATCCAAATAATGTTTTAAACTGCTCTTGTCCTCCAAAATCCCAAATTGAAAGACGTACAAAAGTCTCCTCACTTTTAACAACAACAGGAATGTCATAGGTATAAAAATCTATACCCACTGTTAATTGAGTTTGTGAGTTAAATGTGTTAAAACATAATCTACGTGCCATGCAAGTTTTTCCTACACCACCACTACCAATTAAGCAGATTTTGAATATATAACGAGGATTATTTTCTTTTTCAGTCATTTACATCAACAAATTCTTGCAGTTTCAGAATATTAAATTTATTCACAAACTCTTTAACTCAATATTGTTAAAACCATTATTTATATCTTTTATATATAGACCATAATTATCAAAAGCTTGAATTTATTTCTACTAGATACTGGTTTGATCTTTAGAATTAGCCAAAAAAGATCTTTAATTCTTTATTTAATATTCAATTTTCTAAATAGATCTAAGGAATAGTCCACAATTTCAATTGTATCTTTCATATTTCTCCATTCTTTAAATTTAACCCATTTATGTGGTTCTAATCTTTTATAAGTTTCATAGAATTCCTGTATTTC
This sequence comes from Promethearchaeota archaeon, assembly GCA_048938895.1. Classification (GTDB taxonomy): domain Archaea; phylum Asgardarchaeota; class Lokiarchaeia; order Sigyniarchaeales; family SOKP01; genus Loki-b32. The sequence continues at coordinate 38,337 of JBHLLU010000037.1, read as the reverse complement.
CTTCAATCTATGCTGATGGATATCTTGGATATCATTATAGCCACTAAACCTTGAATCATTAACTAGAACTGAGAGAATTTTAGGGTCGTCACCGTGCTCATCTTCAATAATTAAAGCACCTATCAAACGTACTTTTACAACACACCCCACTTCTAGTGGTTCATAACTTAGTATCATTATGTCCAGAGGATCATTATCATCAGACAATGTCTGAGGTACAAATCCATATTCTACAGGGAAAATAACCGAGGAGGGGATGATTCGATCTAACACAAAAGCTTCCCATTCTGGTTTATATTCATACTTATCTCTAGATCCACTTACAACTTCAATTACCGCATTTAAAATAAGAGGGGGTTCATCCCCAGAGGGTATATCTTTCCAAAGATTCATATTTACTTTAGTAAAGTATGTTTAATATTTTTTTGTCATATTTTATTTTTTCATTAAGGTTTTGATGTTGCCAATCATTTCCTTAACTCAATATAAAATTACTAAGTATGAGATAATAACTCTATTAAAGCTCTTGGGATTTCCTTATAATCGTTTACAGCATAAAATTTACCTCTCCCTGCTTTAGCTATTTCTTGACACGTTCTAATACCCTGAGTAGCATCATTTTCTGAAGGCATTCCAATCACATGTAATTTAGGATATTTTTTAGCAACTTCGACAGGATCTCCACCTCTATTGAAATTACCATCAGAAATAAGAATCCCAAAACGTTGTTTTCTATTTTCTCGTGTTTTATTTAACTCCTTTAATCCATTCTCTAACCCTATCTCAATATTTGTAAACCCAACAGCTTCAGAATCCAATATTTCATCAATAATCTTGATGACTGACCTTTTTTGATTAATTTTTTTTAAAGCCATTGCGGTAGAATTAAATAACACAATTGCATAATCTTCTTTTTCTAGATTATAAGCTAAAACTGAACTTGTAAGAGCAGCATTTAACAATAAACGCCCATACATACTACCACTTGTATCTAGAATTAAGACCACTTTTCTTTTTTGACGTTTCCTTTCTACTCCAAATATATCTTTATGCCTTAGGCTTTTTTCATAAATTTTTAAAGGATTATGCTGGATGGTCTCATCTAAACTAAATTCGGGCATCCCAATCTTATAAAATGGAACAGTTTTCTTGAATTGTCCCCTTATACCTTTACTGGTTATCTTTAATGATAAATTTAAAATACTTTGACGGGCTAAACGCCTAAAAATAGATTTATACTTGCTAGAAATAGGGCGTCTAATGAAAAAATAAATTTCTGGCATGAAATCTCCAGATTCTCTCGTTTTTTCCGAGAAAAACTCAATACCTTCTTCTGTGTCTAAGACATCTGTAGCAGCATACACATTCGCTTTTAGCAAACCCATTATTGCTTCAAGATTTTTGTGTTGTATGGCTAAATAAGTCATATTTTTAATGGTCTGGTAATCAAGAGTATTTGAAAGATGTCTATAATAATCCGGTTTCTTTCTCTTCTTCCGTATTATTTCATACTCCAAGATTTCCTTATCAGGTCGACTTTCAGTAAGTCTTACATGCAGTCTCTTCTCAATCTCTTCGGATTCTTCCTCTGAGAAATCATCGATTATTGAAAATCCGATCTATTTAAAACTGCTAAAACGATATCAGTGATTATTTCTTTTTTTGACTGAGTAAGTCCATCTTCTAGTTCAATTTTATTATACAAAGCCATTACAGCAGCTTCAATCCAATTTTTCGAACTACTATTGCTTTCATATTGATTAACTATTGTAGCTAAATCTATCCCACCTCGTATTGAACTTCCTCGACGTATTGATGTACTATTTCTGGTTGCGTGAATTATCTCTTGAGAAATTGAAGCCACTTTTTCAGCACTTAACGTGGTTGTTTTATCTAGCTGAGCTTCTTGCTTTATGATAAGAACTTCCTCCTCTGATAATTGATAATCCAAGTTTATCCAAATAAATCTATCTTTTAATGCTTCTCCTAAAACTGTAACTCCTACATGAGCAGCAGGATTTTGGGTTGCGATTACGAAAAAATCCTTATGAGCTTTAATAGTCTTTAATTTTGGGATTTCTAAGATTCCTTCATCTAAGGCAGTTAATAACGAATTTTGTGTGTTCTCAGGCATCCTATTTATCTCATTTATAAACAAACAACCTCCATTTAACATTGCTTCAGCTAATGGCCCGTATTTATAAGAATCTTCATTGTATCCATTTGCAATTACGAGAGGGGGGTCGAAATATCCCACAAGATTGTGTGGGAGTAACTCTTCACTACAGTCTACTCTATAAAACTTCGAATGATTAGAATTAGCATCACTAAAACCAAAATATTGCGAAACCGCTTTTGCTAAGGTGGTTTTTCCTACTCCTACATTTCCTTCCAATAATATGTTCTTTCCAACTGAGTGAGCAACAATAATTTGTTTTATTTCTTGATCTCTACCAATTATCTTAAATCTTTCTTTTATTTCTGTAACTACCTTGGTTGCTTCAACCATATAATTTGTAGTTATAAGTTTCTAAAATATTTTTAGATTATACAAGATAAAACAATAAAATTTATAATAAAGTGTCTTAATATATATTAGGACAGAAAAATCTTAGAATTCTTTATTAATTAAATATTGAATATGACCTAGTTCTGGGATAATTATATGTTTCAATGCTAAAATTATAGCATTTGAAGATAGTGGCAATATAAAGATTGCCTTACTTTTTTTCTTGCTGTGAAGAATACCTGCAATTGCCCTCGATAGCACAGCTGAAGAACCAATTTCATTGAGAGACAGGGATCTAAACAATTCTCCAAATCCATTAAATTTTTTATATAATCGTGGTTCTAATGTTTCAAAGGTAATATCATTGCCAGCTAACCCAGTACCACCACTAAATATAATAGAATCAATTATCTTTTTTTTCATCACTCTTATTAAAACTTCATTAATATATACTTCCGAATCTGGAATTATTTCAGTATAAATTAATGAAATTGATGGATCATTCTTTAAAAATCGTATTACTGTTGGAATTATTTTATCAGAGCTTTTCTTTTTTGATATAATTTCATTGAATTTCTCAGTATTTACTAATATTAATGCTAAATTCGTCTTTTTTATTGTTTCTAACTTATATTTCTCTGATACAGTTTCAGTCAAATTAATCTCTCTTTATTTTTTTATAAATTAATATCAGGAGAGATTATAATTTAGTGTGTTATCCTCCAGATACAAACACTAAAATGATAAATATTTTATCATCATTTAAATTACCTTATACTTGGTTTTTTTCAGTTAGATTGATTACAAATATAATATTAAATTAAAGAAAAAGTAAGAAATATTTTTATTTAGGATAAATTTCTACTTTAATTTTGTCAGCTTTCTCAACAGAAGTTTTGGAAGACCTATCGAATGGAATTGAATTCTTTCTCCACAACTTTAACGAGATAAATCCAATGATTATCAATAGAGATGGATATATAAGAACCTCTAATAAAGCAGGGTTGGCATTATAACCAAAAAGTGCTTTTAGTAGTGATCCAATTATTTCAAGCCATACCGGAGTAGTTGGATCATTATCTGGAAAACTCTCTGGTAGAATGTGTTTTATATTCCAAACTTCATTGATAATTGGATTAATAAAACCAGCTTCAATAAATTCATGTATACCATAAGTGATCAAACCAGCAGCGAATAGAATCAGAATTATATTTGTAACTTTAAAGAATTTTGAAAGATCAATTGTTTTTATTCCATAAAAAGTTAGTAGTCCAATAAGAACCGATATTATTAACCCTACTGTAGAACCTAAGATGCTTATAAAAGGATCAATTGAACCAATAGAGCTTGTGCCTGTTAATAAAAGCACCAACTCAATTCCCTCTCTTATAATTATTACGAATGTTAAAGTAGTAATTGAAAACATTTTTTGACGATTTATTGATTCTTCTACCTTTTCCTCAAGATGTTCACGCATTTTAGAGCCTTCTTTACTCACCCATAAAACAAGAGTTATTATAAAAATACCAGATATAACAAATGTAAAACCCTCAAAGATTTCCTCTAAAATTCCTATAAAACCACCATGAATTATAGAAAAAATGACTGCAAAGAGAATGCTCGAAAATATTGCTAATATTACCCCTAAATAAACATAATTGTTATAATGTTTCTGGTTTGTTTTTTTTAAGTATAATAATAAGATTACAACAACTAATGTTGCTTCCAATCCTTCCCTGAAAGCCAAAAATATAGGAGATATTAAATCAAGGTAATTAGCTATCATTTTTTTACTCAAATGTTTACTTTAATTGAACATTGATTTCAAAAAATATAAACATTTTAGTTATGTCTAATAAAATTGATATTAGTTTTTTTTTTAAAAAAAAAGTAACTAAATACCTTGATTTTTCAGAGAGTTAGTATATATATAACAAATTGATAAATGATAAAAAGAATCCCAAAATAATAGTAGCTAAAAATAGATAAAAGGAATATAAATTTAATTTATAATGCAGAGTTTTTTTATTGAAATCTCTCTTTTTTGATTTTTTAAGGCCAGTTATTGCACCAGGTACTATAAGTATCATAGAAAGTAAAGCAACGATACCGTGTATAGTATAGAATATAGCCCCTCGGTTTAATATAGTAGAAATAACCCAGTAAAAAAAAGTACTTAGAGATGTGAGGAAAAAAGCAACACCTATTATGATATGGAACTTTTTATTCACAAATTTAGGTAAATCATGAAAGAAATCGGTAATTGGAGATCTTTTTAGTCCCGACATTAAAGCAATCCCACCTAAAAGAAATGAAAACGCTAAGATTGTTGCATGAACAAACCAATCTGTGAAAGGCGTACGATATGCATCATCACTCCAGCCTCTGCTTTCCCAATACCCTTTATAGTCATAATTCACTACCTCTATTCTTACAACCCATTTCACCCATTTATATCCCAAATGGTTTGGAGCGACTAATCTAACTGGAAAACCTTGATCAGGGGGTAATGGCTCACCATTCATTTCATATGCTAATAAAACATTATCGTTATTTACTTCCTGAATTGTTAAAGAAGAAGAATAAAAATCTGCTGCGTAAAAAACAACATCCACAGCCCCAGATTGTACTTGTACTAAATCTAATAAGTCTTTAATAGGAACTCCCTTCCACTTAGCTGTCCCAAATGGTCCATCCACACACTGCAATGTAGCAATAATTTCTTTTGAAGGTTGAGAAGTAAAGTTTGTATAAGAAAACATAATACTATGATTCACATTTCCACCTATCGTTAATTCCCATGCATCGGCTGATATAATAGGTGTTTCCCCCTTTGAAACAACAAAAAAATCGTCAGTAGGAGTAATTATATTTTTACTTATAATGAATCCAGATATCCCAATTAAGGGTAGGCATAACAGGATTAGAATACCAATGTATTTTAAATTCAAATTACCTTTTCTATTCATATCATCATTGCCTTATCCCAATGCTCCGGCATTTTAAAGAAAGAATAATCCTTGATATGCCTTTAATGTTTAATAACGTATCATCTTCAGTTAATAAGATTGATTGCTATAAATTATAAGAATTTATCAACATAAATTTAAAATCTGATTCTTTAAAATTCGAAAAATCTAAACATTATTTAGGAAAAAGTTTTACTTTGACCAGATCTCCCTTCTTCAAACCTTCTCGATGAGGTGGAATTTCAACTATCCCATCTGAAAACGTAAGTGAACTTATAACACCAGATCCCTTTAGTTTAACTGGTTTCGCGATCAATACTTCCTGAGATTTTTCAATAATTACTCTTAAATAGTGAATATATCCAAGACTTGAAACAGGAACATCCTTATTAATTTGTGCTATAATCTCATGACGAGGATCAAGAATTAAGCAACCTAACATTTTTCTTATAACAAGACCAGCAATACTTAAGAATGATATATATGCTGCAACGGGAGTACCTGGTAAGCAGAATACTAATTTTTTATTTAAAATTCCTATTAGAACAGGTGCTCCAGGTCTCTGAGCGACTCCATGAGTTAAAACGGTTCCTGACTCCTCAATAATCTCAGGAAGATAATCTTTTGTCCCTACAGAGGTACCACCTGTAAATATTATGATGTCAGAATTTTCAGTAGCTTCGATTAATTTATTTTTGATCATATCTTTTTCATCTTTTACTGTTTCACCTTTCACTACATCACCCCCATATAACGTAACCAATGCGGATATCATTGGAGTGTTAGAATTATAAATTTTCCCAGGTTTTAATTGAGTTCCAGGTTCAAATAATTCATCACCTGACGAAAAAATACTTACTCTTGGTTTAACTCGAACTTTTACTTTATTTAATCCTAAGGAGGATAACAATGCAATATGTTCAGCCTTTAATTCAATACCCTCAGTTAAAACCTGAACACCTTTTTTAATATCTTCGCCTTTCTTTGAAACATTTTTACCTGGAGGGACTGAGGTATAAACGTGTATAATATTATTTTCAATCTCCGTATCTTCAATTTTAACAACGGCATCTGCACCTTTTGGAATAACTGCACCAGTAGATATTCTAATTCCCTCACCAGTATTTAAGCTAAGGGTTGAAAATTCACCGATTTCGATTTTGCCCCTAAGCTCTATATGTTTTGGATTACTTGGGGAGGCATTAAATGAATCTTCAGCCCTAATAGCATAACCATCCATGGCTGATCTATCAAAAGGAGGAATATCAATGTTACTAGTAATATTTGTAGCCAAAATTCGATTTAATCCATATTTAACTTCTATTTCTTCAACTGAATTTGTTTTTACATTAGGATAAATTAGTTTCAAAGTATCTTCTAAAGAAGTTAATCTCGCAAATCCTACTTTTCGAAGCTTTTCCAAGAATCGTCACTCTTCCTTATTAATTAAGTATTGGATATGCCCTAATTCTGGAATAATGATGCGTTTTAAGGCCATCATTACCGCATTTGGTGAACCTGGTAATAGAAAGACTGCTTTATTTTTTCTTTTGCCATTTAGAATTCCTGCTGTTGCTCTAGATAACATAGCGGCACTCCCAATTTCATCAAAGGAGAGCTGTCTAAATAATTCTCCAAAACCATCAAATATTTTATTTAAACGTGGTTCTAAGGTCTCATATGTGATATCTTTAGGAGATAATCCTGTTCCTCCACTAAAAATAATAGAATCAATATCATTATATTTCATCACCTTTATTAAAACTTCTTTTATATGCTCTTCCGAATCAGGAATGATTTCAGTATAAATTAAAGCTATCGATGGTTCTTCTTTAAGTAAAAGACTTACTTTTGGAATTGTCTTATCTGAAGTCTGCTTCCCTGATTTGATTTCATTGTATCTGCTTGTACTTACAATAATCAAGGCAACATTAATCTGTTTAGGAGCTTTTTGTTTATGTTCTTCATGGACTTTTAAATTTTTTTTCATAATTTATCCTTAACAATTTCATATAAATTTTTCATTGGAAGAAATAGATCCTTCTTTTGTCCCCTTTTTCTATAATAGATTCCAATTCTCCAATCTCCACATATCCATCAGCATAAAACATTGTACTTATTGCCTCTGAACCCGTTTTTACAGGAAAAATCATCTGTTCTCCATCTTTTTCTTGAATTTTTACAGTTTTGAATTCATTTCGACCGACTGTACCATAAATTCTCTCTCCTACTGTTAAAACCTTAGAGTATTTCTCTTTTAGAGGATATCCTGATAATTTTCTTAAAAAGTTATCAATAAATACATAGAAACAGCTTAAAGCAGAAGTTGGATATCCAGGTAAAATAAAAATTATCTTATCCTTTATTTTTGCAAATATTATCGGCTTACCTGGTTTTATTTTTACACCGTGTATTAATATTTCAATATCTCCATATTCTTCAAGTACTTGTGGTCCCAAATCTCCTTCTCCTTTTGATGTTCCTCCAGAGATGATTATAATATCACTCTTTTCTAAAGCATCATCAACAGCTTTCTTTAATTCTATAAAATCATCTTTGATAATCCCTAGAAAATTAACAGCAACACCAGTATTCGCAATTGCCCTTTGTAAAACTACAGAATTCACATCGTATATCTTTCCTATTTCAAGAATTTTAGTATCAAACGTAACAAGTTCATTTCCCGTGCTTAGGAGTGAAACTCTAGGCCGCTTAAATACCCAAATATTATTTATCCCTGAGGATGCAAGGATACCAATTGTAGCTAGATTTATTAGAGATCCTCTTCTAACAATCATTTCACCCTTTTTTATGTCATGGCCAATATTTATTACATGGGTTCCAGGGGTTAATGCTTTTGAAATCGATATACAGTTTCCGTCTCTTTCAGTAAATTCCACCATTATAACAGCATTAGCATTTTCGGGTATTGCTGCTCCTGTAGCTATATAAGAACATTGACCTTTACTTAACTTCTTCCGAGGAGTATCACCAGCTTGAATTGTCTCAATCAACTCAAGTTCAATATTATTATCTTCTTCAGCACCAAATGTATCTTCAGCTATTACAGCATATCCATCCATTCTTGATTTCCGGAAGTGTGGAACATTGATCTCACTCTTAATATCCCGTGAAATGATTCGATTATAGCAATTTTCAATATTAATAAGTTCCTCTTCAGTTTTTATACTTGAAATTGAACCGAGTATATTCTTAAATTCTTCTACTTTAATGGTTTTCAGAAATTTCATAATACTATCAAATTAAAATTAATTTTAAGTTATACTAATGGATCCATTCATTAGATCCATCCTCATAATCTTCTCTCTTCCAGACTTCTATTTCTTTTTTATACATTTCGACAGCATCGGCAATTGTTTCGAAACCCTCCTTTCTGTGTGCAGAGGCCACAATAACATAGACTAAATCCTCAGATAGCTCAAATTCTCCTTTTAAATGGATTATCTTTATATCAATTATTCCTTTCCTTTGCTTTAATTTTTCGCAAATTTTGAAAATACTTTTATTTGCTAGGTCATCATAGGCATCAATTTTCATCCTTACAACAGGTTTCCCATTTTTGGAGGTACTTCTTACAATTCCAGTGAAAGTATGAATTGACCCTGCATTTTTGATATTAGAATTCGATTTTATTGAATTGATTAGATTTCTAAGGTTAATCTCTCCCTTAGCATAAATCCCTGATTTAAATTCTTTATATTCATCAAAATTTTTCGTTTCGCATCAACCTCCAGAAACAGGCATTAAGAAAGCAATAGAGTCACCATCCTTTAAATTAATATACAACGGATTTCTTTCCAGGATTGCATGGTTATTTATTATTGTTGAAATTAAATTGTGTATAAATTGAGAATTTTTGTCTAAAATTATATTTCTGAGCTTATCTCCATATTTTTGAATTAATAAACTAATAAGGTCTTTCAGATGATTGCTACTTAATTCAAATTTTTCCTTTTCTTTACCAGTAATGTCTTTAAATTCCGCAAAATAGAGTACTTCTACAATCATTTATCTCATTATTTTCCATATACTTCAATAATAAGGTTCTCTAGAATCAACCACTTGTTTAACTATTTGTTCATATTTTGATAATGAATGATGATTTCGGAGGACTTCTTTTATATTCTTTCCAAGATCAGACCGAAATAAGCACCCAAATAAATTTCCATCACATCCAACTCTTAATTTTGTACATCCCATGCAGAATTCATGACTCGGGGTAATGGTTTCAACTACTGCTGAATTTGGAAGAATAAACACTTTACGATTTTGCATAGAACCCCTTATAATAGTTTTCTCAGCTTTTAATTCAAGATTTTTTATAATAGGTATGATATCTAAATGATGTTTCTCATAGAACTCTCCATTTCCCCCCAAAGCATCAGAAACTTTATGTAATTCAATTAATTGTAGAATAAAACCATTTTTTGCACAGAAATCAATCATTGTCTCTAATTCATTATCATTAATTCCTTTCATCAACACAAAATTTAGTTTTATCGGATCAAAACCAACATCTTTTGCTTTCTGTAACCCCTCCAACACAGGCTTTAAGCAATCTGAACCATACACTTTTTTATAAATTTCAGGTCTTAGGGATGCTAGTGAAATATTTATTCGATTTAAACCTGCTTTATATAATTCTTCTGCTTTTTCAAAAAGTAGCAACCCATTAGTTGTCATAGAGATATCTTTATAAAGATTTAAATTAGAGACATTTTGTATAATACTTATTATATCATCCCTACATAAGGGTTCTCCACCAGTAAATTTAATTCTAGTGACACCTAAAATGTCCGCTAAAATTTTACATAATTTTGTAATTTCATCAACTGAAAGTTCAATAGTTTTACTATATCCCTCACTATCACAATAAAGACATGAAAATTGGCATTTTGAGGTAATTGAGAACCTTATATGTTTAATTTCTCTATTGTACTTATCTTTCATGTGTTTTAACGTTAATTCTTGATTTTTTCTTCAACTCTAATATCATATATCAATGTTGAGGGATATTGACCTTCTTCATCTTTTTCATACATCTTTACAACATCCCAAATGTTTAAGAGAGCAACTCCAACTCCAGTTAACGCTTCCATCTCAACACCCGTTTTAGATATGCTCTTTACCCTACATGATACTTTTATAATTGTTTCATTTTCAATTTTAAATTCTAGAGCGATATTATTTATAGGAATTGAATGACATAATGGAATCAAATCAGGTACTTTTTTGACAGAATTGATAGCTGCAATTTTAGCTATTGTGAAAACGTCTCCTTTTTTTACCTGATTGTTTTTAATTCTTTTAACTGTATCTACCTTCAGTCGAATTCTTCCTGATGCTGTTGCGATTCTTACTATTTCATCTTTTTCAGATATATCAATCATTTCGGCTAGAGGCTTTAAATTATACGTTATACTTATCCGTACATATCGTAATCGGGAATTTCTTAAAAACTTCTCTATTCTTGATTATAAAATTTTTATATCTGTAGCTTTAAAATTGATAAATACTTCGGATCCTTTCTCTAATTCAAGTTTTTCTCTTGAGAATTCAGTTATCGTAATAAGAAACTTTTCAGAATTGACTTTTACAATTAGATGACAAATATTTCCAAGATAACGGATGTTTTCTACAACACCCTTAAAAGTATTTCTATAACTGGTATTTTTAGGAGCTTCTTTAACAATCCCTATGCTCTCCGGACGAATACATATTTTAACTTCTCCTTCTAATTGAGTGGAGGCAGTAATAGTCAAGTCATTTACTTGAATTTGAGCTAATCCTGAAGATTTGTCGATTTTCGAAATCCCCGTAAGGATATTTTCATAACCCACAAATAAAGCAGTAAATTCATCTTTAGGCATTGTAAAAATTTCATTAGGAGGACCTATTTGTGTAATCTGACCATCATTAAGTACTGCTATTTGATCAGCATATTTTATTGCCTCTATTGGGTCATGCGTACTCATTATAATTGTTTTATCTTTATCATGCTTTATTCTCATAATGAATTCTTCTAATAATTTTATATTCATAGGATCCAAATTAGCTGAAACTTCATCTAACAGGTAAATCTCAGGTTCTAAAACAAAATTCATCGCAATTGCCACACGTTGCATCTCTCCTCCTGATAAAGTTCGAGCATTCTTACTTTTCAATTTGTTTAAATCTGCAAATTCAATAATCTTATTTACTAATTCTTTATATTCTTCGTATTTCATTCCACGTACCTTTAAACCATAGGCGATATTATTAAAGACAGAAGCATTTCGCACCACAGGTTTTTGCCTAACGAATGAAACGCTTCTACGATATTTAACTTCTTCATTTTTAGAATTCTTTGATATATCTTTTCCTTTATAGAATAATTTCCCTTGACTTGGTGAATCAAGTAACCCTAGAATTCTTAATAATGTCGTTTTCCCACTTCCATTTGGGCCAATAATTACGAATGTTTCCCCTTTTTTTATTGAAAAATTAATTTTAGAGAGTACTTTGATGCTAGTTTTATTTTCTTTATAAAATTCCTTATAAAGATCTTTAACTTCAATTACATTCATTTTAGTTCCCTCTATTTTGTATAAGGGTTAACCCGTAATTTACTATAAAAGCTATAGAAATAAGGATAATACCCAAAGCTATTGCCATTCCAAATTCACCCATTCGAGTTTGAAGTACAATAGAAGTAGTAAATGTTCGGGTTTCCCAGCGGATATTACCACCGACAATCATCACCGCACCGACTTCAGAAATAGCTTGACCAAATGCTACGAGAAATCCTGCAATAATGGACTTTTTTGACTCTTTTATCAATTCCCACCACAATTGACGTTCATTAGCACCCAAAGAAAGAACAGTTTCTTTTAAGATAGGATCTACACTTTCAATAGCTGCCTTCGCAGTACCGGTGATAATTGGAACAGCCAAGAGAAATTGAGCAATTATCATAGCACTTGTAGAATAAAGTAAGCCTAAATCACCAAGAGGTCCACTTCTTGATAATAATAAAAATACGATTAAACCCATTACTACTGGTGGAAAACCCATGAAAGTATTAATCAAATTTGTTAATGACTTCTTACCACGAAAGTCACGTAAACCAATGAATGATCCAATGGGCAATGCAATCAAAGCAGCAAGAAATGTTGACGTCAATGAAACACGAAATGACACCTCTATGATCCCCCATAACTCTGGATCAAAACTAATCATTAAATTTAAAGCTTCTAATATTCCCTCAATGATATCATTTGCCATATTATTTGAAAGATTATTATTCTTATTTATTTTAACAAATTAAAAAAAAAATTAATTAAGTTTCAAGGTATACGTTTGTAAGTTTAAATTGAAAGATCAGAAAATTCACTCTGGTATGGTGCCCAAAATGCTAGTTCTAATTTTGTGGTTGGACAGTTATGAGTCTCATTACATATTCCAAAGGCAGGATGAAATAAGATTTCATTATTCTTTTTATAACTACTTATCAAAGCTTGGCCATAAGGAGAGGTAAGAAATCCCACAAATCGACAAGCTGCCACAAATTTAATATGTGGATGTAAAATAGGATTAATCGGGATTGCACCATATGGATTGAGTAAATAATCTTCTCCTATAATAGATTCAGCTAAAATGTTTAACGATGTATATGTATCATTGAAAGAAAGCCAAGTGCCTCTATCTACTAAGGTATATCCTCTATTATTAGCATCATTATATGTTATCAGTAAAGTATCTCCCATCCCTGCACCAACATCCTTATAATAATCAGTACCCGCGGTAGTTGGATTCCAACCTATTTGAGCCCATAAACTCAATTCCTTTGAATATGTTCCAGAACCATCTCCTCTTGAATAAAATGTTGTATTATGTCCTACTGTCATGCCTAACTTCAACTTTGTCATTACAGTTGTAATATTATCACCATATTGTAAATTTGCAGGATTGGATGAATGTCCTACTACAATAAAATCGTTATACATAACGCAGGATCTATGAACACCATAAGGTATTTGACCACCACTATAATTAACAAATGCATCTTCTCTTGGTCTTGAATGAACAAGTATAACATCGGCATCCCCACTCTGACCATAAGCTATTGCTTGACCTGTACCCACTGATAAAACTCTAATTTTTATACCTGTTTCTTGAGTAAACTTTGGAAGTAAAAAATCAAGTAAACCAGAATCATATGTAGAAGTTGTAGTCGCTAAAGTTATATTTTTTGGATTTCTGGCACTTATATAATCAATTACGAAATAAGTTCCCACAGTTCCACCCGCTATAAGAATAAGTGCTATAAGAATTGCTGTTTTATGCTCACCTAAAAATTCTAGAGTTGATCTTTTTGTTGACATTTTTATTCATTTTTTTTTATATTTGATATTTCTGTATTTCTATATGCCGAATTTGCGAAGTGTTTCATGATACATATCGAAATTTTTAATGGCTTAAAAATATAACTAAAAAGAATTGACAAAATCCCTGATTAATTGAAGCAAAAATGGATGGAATTATCGATTATGATTAACACGTAAAATATCTACGTTTAGACCCTAATCCAATGTTAGTAGTAGTTCGTACTATTGTTGGATCTCCCTCCAAGGGATTAGAAGGATCCCTACACATAATACTAGATGGATATACCAAGCGCAATATCATAGATACAGAACCTTTGATTTTAAATCCTAAATATTTTTATAGTTAATTTGATTAAATGATATCTGGAATTTTATCCCCATTTCAGTACTTATCGAGTTCTTATTTAATTGTAATGACATAATCCAGCTTTGTAAGAAACCTAGAAAAAAAGATTAAATATAAAGTTTCATAACTAATTTTTAAAGCTACTTAAAGTAGAGAAGGCTTTATTTATGGCGACTTGGGTAACACATTTTCGCATTGCTGAAAATATTCTAAATAAGTACCCGAATTTAAACAGGAATTCTTGGTGCATCGCATCTATAGCACCTGACTGTGGCCTTCCGAATGATGATTGGTCTGCTTTTACACCTCCAAAAGAAATATCTCATTTTACACTTAATGGAACAGGTGATTTCCTTGCCACAAAGACAGACAAGTTTATTTTAAGTGACATCAAATTCTTTTCCAGATATTTGATGGATTCAGATATAATTTCACCCGAAGAAGATATAACTTTCCTCTTAGGCTATTTTATTCATCTTGTGACTGATAATCTATGGAATTATTTTATCATGAAACCATTAAAAGAAAAATATATACGCACACTTCAAAAAAACCCCAGATTTATTTGGGATGTAAAAAGAGATTGGTATGATTTGGATAAAATATATATTACAGAGAATAAAGATTCCTTATTTTGGACGGACTTTCTTAAGGCAGAGCTTAATAAGAGTATCCTTGGTTTCTTCCCTATAGAAGGAATTCAACGTCAGCTGGAATTTATTAAAAAATTCTATCAGATATCTAAGGAAGAATATTTGGAGCTTCTAGAGAAAGATTTTGTCTATATGAAAAATGATGAAATGGATAATTTTATTCAAAATTCCACAGAAATTATTCTAATGGTTCTTAAAAAGATTAGAAACAATGAATTTGATTTTAATAATAAAATATCAGTCTTAGATGATATCCTCATATGGAGTTGAAAAATTCTCAAATCAATATTTAAACTTTTGGTCATTAATTGAACTCAGGGTCACTCAATAATTTATTAAAAAAAAATAGAAAAAAAAAATATCTTAAGGAAGTGTTACTTTACCAGTATTTTCATCAAGATTAAGAATTCCTTTTACAGCCAGTTGTTTAATAGTCCTCACTGCCATAATCGGTGGAACATCCAGTAGTTTCTTCAAGTCATCTAATTTTGCTTCTCCTTGATCCATAATAGTAGCTAATATATCCACCTCTGCAATGTCTTCGTCGCTATTCTCTATTAAGAATGACGTAAAGAAATTTTGCTGTCTCAGTTGATCTATTTTAGCCTCCAAATCATCCATTTTCTGTTTATAAGTATTTTTTAATTCAATTTCCCGGTTTTCATTCTCTACTGTTTTTTGGTCTAGTACTGTTTTCTCTTCTTCTTTCAATGTAATTTTTTCATTAACAACACTTAGCTTTTCGTCAAGTTGAGTAAGTTCAAAGGCTGGTTTTTTCAAATCATTAATACTGGTTTCTAATGTATTTGTTAATTCGGAAATTTTTGAAGTTAAATCATCTTTTTTTGCTTTTAAGCCTTCAATAGTTCTATCTAGTTCTTCTGATTTTGTTCTTAATTCTGTTAGTTCTGAGTTTTGGGCGGCGAGTCTTTCTTTAATAGTTTCTTCTTCTTTTTGTTCTGCTTGCATAAAACGCCAAGCTTCTCTTAATTGGGAAAGCACTTCTTCATTGTGTTTTTGTAGAACTTGCCAATAAGTGTCATAAGCTGTTTCAAACTGCTCTATTAATGCTAATATTTCCTGTGATCCCATTAGAAATCAACCTCCCCTTTTAATGTAACTGTTCCTGCTGCTTCATCAAATTCAATTGGTCCATTTTTCTGAACCATTTTACTAAGAATATTTTTTGCTACATCCTCTCTTAAACCCATAGCTTGGACAATTCCTTTAAGTTCAAGAGTAGTATTTGGTTGTAAAGATTGTATGACTTTTAATTGAGCAGATTGTACATATCCCGCTTTGATTAAAGATTTCATTGCAGCTGTTCGCATGGCGTATGAATTGCTAAAATTTTCTTTTTTGGTATATTCCTCTTCAAGTTGACTCTCTAGATCTTTCATTTTGTTATCAAATTTTACTTGAATATCTTTTAATTCTACCAGTCGATTTTCTAATTCTTTTAGACGAGTTTCACGCGTTGTTAACTCTTCCTTACGAGCTGTTATTTTTGTTTGAGTTTCAGTCAACTCATTTTGTGTGTCTTGGATCTTGTCCAATAGCGTTTGTCTTTGATTATTAAGTTCAATATTATTTTCTTCAAAAGTGGCAATATCTCGTTGATTTTGGGATATTTTATTTTTCAATGTATTAACTTCATCATCATTAGCCTCGATTGAACTTAAATCTTTAGCCTTTGTCTCTTCAAGTTTCCCAATCTGTTCGAGTAAATTATTAGGTTGAGTTTGCAATTTAGGAATTGAATCTGAGTTTAATCCATTAAGTTCTTCAATAATCGAAAGTATCTTCTTTAAGGATGATTTAGTATCCGTAAGACTCATATTTTTCTCTCTTCAATAAAATGATTAAAAATTTATATAATAATAGTGGGGAGATTAATAAATTCTCTCTAATCGGTAAAAACTCTAGGAGCTAATTTAATGATTCAAACAAAGATTTTGTACTAAACTTTTCTTTTAGACAAAAAAGAACTTTTAAAAATTAAGATTGAATTATTTAATATAATTTTTTTATTTAAGAGCCATAGATGAACAAAATAAAGAAGCTTTTAGTATTTCTGGGAATTATCCTCTTATCAAGTGGAATTTTCATAATATGCTTTAACCTTTATGTCTTTGGTTCTGAATATTTTTACTTAAATATAGGCATGATTCTCGGATTTGGATTATCAATAGGTGGGGTAATATTATTGATAGGGGGTGTAAGACTTAAAGGATAATATCTTGTTTCAATTTTATCGATTTAATGAACTTTTTAATTTGGTAGATATTAATTTTCTTTATCTTTGTCATTTCTAGAATTCAATAATAAAGTCTTAATTGAATCAAATTTTGATTAAGATATAGGATTTTTATTACGAAAGTATGGGGATTTATGCAATCAACACCGTTAAATCAAGAACAAAAATTCAATCGAAATCTCCCTATTATTCTTCTGATCATGTTTACAGAAACTTTGGGTTTCAGCATGGTTTTACCTGTCTTACCTTTTTTAGCACTTGATTTAGGATTAAAAGTATATCAAGTAGGTTTAATATCAAGTATATTTAGTGTTTGTCAATTATTTGCGAGCCCAATTACAGGTAAGTTGAGTGATCGATTTGGAAGAAAACCAGTCTTGGTATTTAGCCAGTTTAGTACGTTCTTAGGATTTTTTCTACTTGGAATTGCCAACGCAGTATGGATTTTAATATTAGCACGTTTAGTTGATGGTCTCTTAGGTAGTAATATGACGGTAACCCAAGCATATCTAAGTGATGTAACAGATCCGAAAGATCGTACTAAAACATATGGATATTCAAGTGCTGTCTTTGGAGCAGCACTTATTTTTGGACCTGTTATTGGAGGAACATTATCTAACCTAGATTTTTCTATTCCAATGTTTATTGCTGCGGGAATCAGTTTAGTTTCAATTTTTTTAGTAATTCTATTCTTAAAAGAATCACTAACTAATAAAAAAGAGAAATTCAACTTAAAATTCGAAGATATTATCCCTATTAAAGAAGCAAAACATTTCTTTAAGTCGACTGAAATAAGAAGTCTTTTAATTGTTTTTTTTATCTACAATTTTGCTTTCATGATCTTCATCTCGAGTTTTGGTTTGTTAGCACAAATCCAACTAAATGTCGGTTCTCAAGAACTTGGTTTTTACTTAGCATGGGTTGGGATCCTTCGTGTTATTTTTCAAAGTTTCCTTATAAATCCCTTAATAAAGAAATTTCATGAAAACAATATCCTAAAAATTGGTGTTTTAGCTTTAATTATAACTATGGTGTCTTTAGTTGTAATTACTAACTATTTAATTGTCTTTATACCACTCATATTTTTGGCATTTGGAACTGGAGTTGTGAGACCGATTTTAACCAGTAAATTAAGTAAATCTGTTGATAAAGAAGAAACTGGAAGTCTTATGGGCGTGAATAACTCATTTTCAAGTATAGCTCAGATTATTACCCCAATACTTGGAGGATTAATACTTCAATATTTACCCTCACAAATGTTACCCGCGATTTCAGCCTTGTGCTTTTTTATAATATTTATCACTTGGCGTGCGGGGCTTAGAAAAATTGAACAAATTGAAACTATTCAATAACTATCTTAAAATACACCTTTCTAATTAGTCTAATTAAGAATTATACTTCTTTTGAAATGACTTCAACAAATGAATCTTTTTTAATCGGACCATAGGGAAGATTTCTTCTCTGAATTACAATATTAAGGTGTTCAATTATTTTTTCTGCTAAATAATTGAAATCAAACTGAAAAGAGGTAGTGGTTTGATAATATTTTTTCAAGAAAATATTAATTAACTCAATTTTATGTTTTGGTTCATCCATATCAAAAAGACCAGGATTTGTATCCAAAAGTGAACAGCAGATCCAGGCTAAATCATCCATATTATTTCCTTCATAAGCATCCTCAAAATCGACTCCATATATTGAATCCTCTGAAAAATCAATGATGAAGTCCCTTAATCTTGTATCTCCTTTATTTAAGACAAATAATTCTTCTGAATCATGTTTCCGAACAGTATTTTTTTCATGTAATTGAGCAAGCCATTCTGCTAGCAATTCAATGCTATGGATTATCTGATTCCTCAAATCAAGTTGAATATCATCCAATTTTTCAGTATTCTTTAAATTATCGTTAATAAAATCACACAAATTTACACCTGGTACTTTAGTAAGGATTAAATATGGTTTTTTTATAGCTAATTTCTCAGGAACATTAAAATTTTGATTTTTTAACCTTGTTAATATATTATTTTCACTTACAATATTCTTTGTATGAAAAACCTTAATTATTAGCTCCTTTGGGAAATTGCGTGGTTTTGCTGCAAAACTTAGTTCTACCACAATATTTTTCTTGCTTGGTAATTGTGTGATACTAAATTGTAAATCCTTATCCCTAAACTCAGGAATAATACTTTTCAAATCTTTAACAAGTTTTGCTTTAATCTTTGGAAGGCTCATCAAATAGATTTTCTTTATTTTAACAGGCTTAAGTAATTCTATGAGACAAATAATAATTCATATCTATAAAATTATGTATTATAGAATGTTTAATATCTGAATTACTTGAAAATTGAGAAAATCAAGTCAATCGTGTTTTTCTTTAATTTTATTTATAATTAAATCCTTAATATCTGAAAATTCTTGGATTACGATAATTCCTTCCATTTTTTTTAAATTTTCTATATTTTGAATTTCAATATCTCTAATTTTTAAAACTAGAGGAGACCCATCTGGTCTTGTTGTAACTATTGGTTCTAAATCTTGATCAGAAGGAAAAATATGTACGTTTACACCTCCTTTAATTGCTTGAGCCACACAATTAGTTACTAATGTATCTGCAATACCATTAACTATTTTTGCAATTGAATTTGCAGAAGTTGGGCAAACTAAAAACATATCATATTTCCCTAGTTGTAAAGGTCCAGCATAAAAAGGAATATTAGGTGTTTTCTCTATCTTTACTCTTTTTACAGCCTCAGTTAAAGCTAACCACTTTTTATACCACTTTACAACAGCAGCACCCTCCTTTGTCAGAATTACAGTTAAATCAGCATCATGCTCAGTTTGTAGTTCTTTCATTAAATCAATGCATTCATCTAAAAGATAACCAGTTCCAGTTATCCCCCACATCAATTTAAACATATGACTCATCTATTTTTTTATCCTATAATAAGAAGAATTAATAATTTAAGTATAATAAATATTTAATGAGATTATTCTAAAATTAATATTCTCAGATTTAAGATGAATGATTCTAAATATATTTACCTTGATAATGCTGCTACTACTCCAATGGATCCTAGGGTAATTGAAGAAGTTAATAAACATTTTAAAGAGACTTATGGGAATTCTTCAAGTCTACATTCAATTGGACAAAAAGCAGCAAAAATTTTATTAAAATCCCGCGAAATTGTTGCCTCTCTGATCAATGCTCATCGAGATGACATTTTTTTCACCTCTTCAGGAACAGAAGCAGATAATATTGCCATATTTGGTGTTGCGTCAAAAAACAAAGAAAAAGGTAAGCATATTATTACTAGTTCAATTGAACATCATGCTGTAGAAAATCCATATAAGCAATTAGAAAAAAAAGGATTTGAAGTATCATTTTTACCAGTTGACCAATATGGCTTAATTGATCTTAAGGAATTAGAAAATTCTATCAATGATAAAACTATCCTAATTAGCATAATGTTTGCAAATAATGAAATCGGTACAATTGAACCAATAAAGGAAATTGGGAGGATAGCTAACAAACATGATGTTATTTTTCATACGGATGCAGTTCAGGCCTTTGGTAAAGTACCAATTGATGTAGATGATATGAATATTGACTTATTATCTGCATCTGCTCATAAACTTTATGGCCCAAAAGGTGTAGGGTTGTTATACATACGCAATAAAGGAGTAAGAAAAGGTTGGGGAAAATTTATTGAACCTATTATGTATGGTGGGGGTCATGAAAGAGAAATGAGACCCAGCACTGTGAATGTCCCCGGAATTGCCGGTTTTGCAAAAGCTGTAGAACTTGCAAAAGAGGAAATGGAAGAAGAAGCTTCTAGACAAATAAAATTAAGAGATAAAATCATAAAATGGGTACTAGAAAATATAGAAGATTCTTATCTCAATGGTCATCCAAGTCAGAGACTTCCTAATAATGTAAATTTGGGATTTAGGTTTATTGAAGGCGAATCAATAGTATTAGATTTAGATATGGATGGTATTGCAGCCTCTACAGGTTCTGCTTGTTCTTCAACTTCGCTTGAACCTTCGCACGTATTGACCGCAATTGGTCTAAAACCTGAAGAAGCGCACGGGTCTCTAAGGATTTCATTAGGTAGATTTACCACTTCAAAGGATGTAGAATATTTTTTGGAAAAATTGCCTGGTGTAATTGATCGATTGAGAAAAATGTCGCCCTTAAAAAAGGGAGTAAAATATATGTTCGAGGAAAGTACTGATAGGCACCACCATTAAGTTATCATAATATCTACACTCTTTTATCCATAGAATAGAGACAAGATGAACAAGTATCCAATTGAACATATAATATGAATAAATGCAAAAGAAGCTCCAACTTTTAATAATCTTTTATAATTTAGATTTTCAACTCCATTTTTCTGAGCTATTTTGAGAGTCAACATGTCACAAGCCGCTCCTTGAGGTATTATATTCCCTCCAATATTGATCCCTATAATGAAAGCAAAATATAAAGGAACCGAGGGAAAATTAAAACCCTCTATTAATAATCCCACTATTGGGATAAAGATCAGAGCAGTTGGGGTATTTGCAACAAAACCTGAAACTAAGCTAACAATAATCAAAATTATAAGACTTACTAGAAATGGACTTAACAGTTGAAAGGGAATATCTTTAAAGAGATCCTCAAATCCGGCTTCTAAAAGACAACCAATGACCACATATAGGGAAATAAAGAAGAATATGATTTCCCATTCAACATCCTTAAAAAATTCACTGGTTTTTTTATTTGTAAACTTCTTATTTATCATAACTAACAGAAATGCTGAAAATGCAGCGGTTAAGTAAAGTAAGGGTAAAATAGCAAACAAAGCGATAGTGATGAGTATTGCAATGCTATTAAAATAAAACATTTTTTTATTTGAAATCATAACATCTGCATTTATTACATCTAACACCATTTTCTTGTTAAATTCTTCAATAACTGGTTCTCTACTTAAAAGAAATTTATCTATAAGGTATGCTGTTATAAATAATAAAAAAAAAGAATAAATCCAGTAATATTGTATAAAATATAATGTGCCCAATCCATACTCAGTAGAAATGATAATATTTTCTCCACTCGAGAAAGGAGTAATTATTGATCCTATGTTAATACAGATTGTCATTCCAAGTAAATATGTACCGGCTTTAATTCGTAAAAAACGGCATAATCTAATTACAACTGGAGCTAAAATTAAAACAACAACTGCATCACTGATAATAGAAGCTAAGAAAACAGTAATTACACAAATCAAATAGAAAAAGGTTTTTTCATTACCTTTTGATATCTTAAATAGTTTTACCGCTAAAAATTCTAAAATATTTGAATCTTGTGCTATTTTAGTAATAATGTTCATACATAATATTACGATAATTGCTTCCCATTCGATATATTTTGATATAAAAAGTGTAAGATCAACGCCCTTTATCAAACCAGTTATTGTCCCTGCTAAGAAACATCCTATTAATGAGATAGCTACAAAATCTAAATCTTCTTTAGTATAACTTATTAAAATTATAGCAAATATTATAAAGATTGTAATTAGAAGTACTAAATCCATTATAATGAAGCTTACAGGAATTTATAATAATTAGTATAGAAATTAAACAAAAATTTAAAGTTATTTTATCTTTATATTTAAAGAAATATAACAAAATTTAGAGTAGGGTATTATACATTTGAATGGGGAAATAATTTTTCTGAGATTACTTGATGCTGGTAGATCCATAGATCTCAGTGAACCAGCATTACTCTTTCCCAGATTGCCAATTGAACAAATTATCAAGACAAAGGATACTCCATCGTATGTAATATTCCCAAAACCGATGATTATAGAAGTTAAAGGAGACATATCTTATAAATCAGATTATGTTAAAGAATTGAGGATTCTAGCTAAGATCTATGAAGATGGTATTATTTCTCTTTTAGCTAGAATGAGATTTACTGATACACCTTTGGAAGAACTACATAATTTTAAAAAGGTCACCTTTTTTACTTCAGATGGGGAATTCAATATCAAAAACCTTCTGGAATTTCATTCCAATAAAATTTTTAATCAAATTAGACCTTATATTAATGAGGAAAATTATGATTTAAATCATCATGAGGAGTATACTATATTTTGTTTAACTGATGAAATAGAGAATCCAAGGGATCTTATTGATAATAATAAAAAGTATTTTGCAAGTTTATTAATGGGTGAAAATCCTTTATTGAATTTGCATGATAATCAAATAAACAATACCTTAAATCACACTTTTTCATTTTTAAAGAATGATTTGGTTGTTTTTGATTTTGAAAGATGTTTGATTATTGATCCAAATTGTGATTATGAAGATATTTTACTTATTACTGAAATTGCAAACTATCAACTACTTGAACTACGTTCTTTAGATTATTTAGTAGATAAAAGAATAAGCTTAGTTGAATCTGATATTCACACGATTTATTTTAAAAGTCGTGCCATTTTTAAGAGATTAAATAAAAGAGTGGGGAGGTTACTTAGATTACGTCATGATCTTACATTTTTATTGGAAAATATTGAAAATATTTCAAAATTAATTGGTGATTATTATTTATCTCAGATTTATACGTATTTAGCCAATTTATTTGAATTGAAACATTGGAGTGATAGTATACGTCACCGTATAGACACTTTAGGGGATATATATAATATATCTCATACGAACATAAATGAAAAGATACTTCTTTATGTTGAAATTTTATTAAGTTTTATATTTATAATGGAATTTGTTTTTCTAATTTTAGATTTTTTCAAATGATTGAATAAATAAAAAAATGGTATAAATTAGTATTTATTTATTATTAATTTCTTCTTTTTCTGATTTCAATCGATTTTCAACTGTATGAATAATTTTTCTTAGCATCTCTTTGTATGAGTAGCCTGCAAGTTTTGACATTTTAGCTAAATGCCCATCCCAGCACCAACCGGGATTTGGATTAACTTCTAACAATTTTGGATTACCAGTCGAATCAAGTCTCCAGTCAAATCTTACATAATCTTTACATTCTAATCTTTCAAACAATTTTAAGGAACATGATTCGATAATTTGAACTATTTCTTCTGGAAGGTTAGCAGGTATAGATTGAATATTCCAATAAGGAGAATCAGGAAGCCATTTAGCTTCATATCCGCAAATTTTGGGAAGTTCAGGGGGTAATTTTGAATAATCCTCTTCTATTATCGGTAAAATAATATAGTTATTTGGTGGATTTCCAATGATACCTAGAGTTAAATCTTTTCCAGTTAAATATTGTTCAATTAGAATTGGTTTGTCATACCCAAATTTTTGTCGAATTTCTTCTATTGCATTTAATAGCTCTTCTCCATTATTAACTACGCATTTCTGAGTAATTCCAAAACTTGAATCTCCGAAGTTAGGTTTTACAAGAGCAGGAAAATATAGAGGTAAATCAATTATTTTATCTTCAGGTTTAATATATATTGCTTCTGCAACAGGAATATCTAATTCTTTAGCAACACCTCTTATTAACGATTTATCATAACAGAAGGCAAGACATTGGGGACCCGAACCAGAGTAAGGAATTCTAATCATTTCTAGTAAAGCAGGAACGTGTAATTCTTTTCGAGGATCATTATAGAAACCCTCATCACACAAATTAAAAATGAAATGAATTTTTGCTTTTCTCTGTAAAAGTTCTTGGATTAAAGTATCATGATCATTAAGAAAGATAAAATGATATCCGTCGATCTCGTTTAGAGCTGCTTTGAGTTGATCTATTGTATAAAAATCGTCATCATCAAAAATAGTTAAAGGTTTTAATAAATCAGGTTTATTTGGATCTCCTAATAGTACTACCACATTTTTATCTTTCAAAGCTACTTTTTTCTTAGGATTACTCCATTCTTTTTTAACAACTGCTGAAATTATGTGTCTTCTTTCCATCATTCCTAAATCCTGATCTCTTTGAGAATCAGGTTTCATAATTCCATGGAATTTTATATCACTGAATCCTGCCTTTTCTAACAAGTCAGAAATTTGAGTTTCTGAATATAATCTTTCAGCATAAAACTGATCAACGAGAACACCTTTATTCACATGAGTAATCACTTCACGTGAAATTAATCTTTGTTTATCTAATGATAAAGATCTTTCACGACATACAAAATATTCCTTATCTATCCATTCCCACGAACGTTCTTGAAAATTATTTCTTAAATATTCACCATCTGCAATATCGATTAATATTTTTCCCCAAGGTTTAAGAACTCGAAACGCTTCTTTTAATACTTTGAAATCATCATTGATTGCTTCAAAATAACCAAAACTATTTCCTAAAATTAAAATATAATCAAAATTATCAGGTTCATAAGGTAATCTACGTGCATCTCCCTCGCGAAATTTGCATATTAAACCATTTTTTTTTGCAGTAAATCGGGCTTTTTGTATCAAATATCTTGAGCGATCAAGACCATAAACGCTGTCAAAACCTCTTCTTGCTAGTTCAATGGAATGTCGTCCCTGACCACAACATAAGTCTAAAATTCGACTTTCAGGTTTGAGACTCAAAATATTAGAAAAGAAGTCAACCTCATAAGAAGTAATTCTTCTATCTTCAACAACATCACCGTCTGTCTTTAAATAATAAGCATTAAATATGTTTTTCCACCAGTCTCTTCTAACATATTCCTCTAAATTAGTCAAAGGACCAAGACAATATGAGGTTCCCTTTTTTTCTATATTATTACTTTTTTCTCTCTTTTCAATTTGCATATTTATTTCTACTTGAAATTTTATAATTTTAATTTATAAAGACCAATCATAAATCCTACATAAATTAGCAAAGTTTTATGATAAGAAAAATAAGTTGATATAAAAATATCCGTTAACATCAAGTTTATTTACAGTTAAATCGTATAGATTTAATTCTCCTTTATTTGAATTAACATTAATATTTGAAATCAAATAAAATAAACTTTACTTATAAATATATCTATTTCCTTATATTAATTACAAGTTCGCTCATTAAACGTTTTACTATTATTCCTTTAATCTTAGATTTTATTATTGTACTTAATTGATTAGTCAAGGAATTAAGAGAGAAACATAAACTAAGGTAATTTTTTTGAATCAATCTGGATTTCATCATAAAAATAATATAGACTATTTTCAAAGCCACACATTCAAAATAAAGCTGTAAATAATCTATCGGAATGATTTAAAAACAAAAAAAAAAGCTTATTTTAATTGTAATTATATTAATTATTGGAGTCAATTCAAAGTGGAAAGTCGTAAAACTTTAGCATTTTTAATATTAATTGGTGGGAAAAGCACCCGATTTGGCACTGAAAAAGCAGCAATAGATGTTTTTGGGAAACCGCTAATCCTCCATCAGATAGAAACACTTTCTAATATTGATCAAGATCTATTTTTGGTAGCTCATTCTGAAGAACAGGTTTATAATTATCGTCAAGAGATTAACTTTCCGAAAGAGATTAATTTTATAATAGATGATCGTGAAATTTTTCGTCATCAAAAAATCTATAAACCAATGCTTGGAATATATTCAGGTTTGAAAGAGTTATTTCGATTAGATTTTGAAAAAGTATTTCTATTTTCCTGTGATATACCATTAATCAAGCCTAATGTCATAAAATATATTATAAACGAATCTAATAGATTTGAATGCTGCATCCCTAAGTGGAATAATGGCTTTTTAGAACCATTTTTTGCAATTTATCCTGTTGAGAAAGGATATAAAAAAGCAAAGGAAATTTTGACTACTGAGAACTATGGATTATATAATTTCATCGATAAAAGTTGGAAAACCCGTTACATATCTGTGGAAAATGAAATTCAACCTTTAGATCAAAATCTTGTTAGCTTAATTAACATCAATGGACCTATTGATATAGCGAAATTGGTAAAACTATTTGAATGAATTTAAGATAACATTAATGTTTGTGGAGTTCTCGAATTGGAATACTGTGATAAAAGTTTTAGATGCGTTGGATTTGTTATAATCTTGATTATGTGAATTTAAATCCAATTTTCCTATTATTTTCCACCATTAGATAACTTTATTAAACAGAAATTCTATTTAGAAGACTCATAAGACATCAAATTTCATAATTTAAATTAGTACTTAAAGGTGAAAATGGAGATAACAAGTCAAAAAGATCATTTTAATTATAAAGAACAAACAGAAACAAAATGTTGTGACGATCCATGTATTGATATTAGAGGAGGAAATAGTGTTTGCTTAAATTGTGGGTTAGTTTTTGACATGCATTTGGTTGAAAATGAAAGAAGAGCCTATAATAGGGAAGAACTAGAAAAGAAAAGGCAAACAGAACCGAAATGGAGAGATTTTGGGTCAAGAACAGTTCTTGCTTCAAACAAGATTGATTATAGAGGGAATTCTTTAAATGCTGAAAAGAAATCCCTATTCCTTCGTTTATCTAAGATACAAAATTCTTTAATAACAGGTATTGAAAGAAATTTTTGGGAGGCAAGACCAAAACTAAAACAGCTTGTTTCTAAGTTGAACCTTCCAGAATATATAAATGAGATGGCTTGGATTATATACTCACGTGCGGCTAAAAAGAAATTAACGATGGGGCGCTCTATGGATGGATTTATAGCTGCTTCATTATATATTGCAATAAGGGTACATGACTTTCCTAGAGTTTTAGAGGAAATAAGTGATTCTGCTATGATCAATCGAAAAGTAATTATTCGAACATTAAGCCTCCTCCTTAGAGAAGTATTACCCGAATTGAAGATTACTTACAAACCTATAACAACACGACAATTAGTTTATAAATTTGGAAATGAATTAGGATTTTCAATGGTAATTCAACAGAAGGCATTGAGATTGCTTTTAAATTCAACAAAAATAGGTCTCACATCAATTGGAAAAGATCCAAAGGGAATCGCGGCTTCGATGCTGTATCTTGCTGCAAAAAATACAAAAGAAAAACAAACTCAAACAGCAATAGCTAAGGCAGCAAAAATTACAGAGGTAACCTTAAGAACAAGGATAAAAGAAATCAAAGATAGAAATATTCTTGATTTAACAAGTAATTAGGATAACCTCATTTAAATGAAAAGATCTAAATGACAAGAATCATCCTCTTTCTTTTTCATGATTTTAGCCACAGCACCTAAAAAATCACTGTTTGTAATGATTTCATTATTTCTTCTAATGGCAAACATACCTGCCTCAGTGCATATTCCTTTAATATCTGAACCTGTTGCTCCTTCAGTAAGTGTAATTAAGTGTTTAAGGTTAATATTCTGTTCCAATTTCAGTTTCCTCATGTGTATCTTAAAAATAGACTCTCTTGCTTCCTCATTAGGCAAGGGAAATTCGATTATTCTATCAAAACGACCCGGTCTCAACAACGCAGGATCAAGAATATCAAACCTATTTGTAGCTCCAATAAATTTAATATCCCCACGCTGATCGAATCCATCTAATTCACTGAGAAGTTGCATTAAAGTTCTATTAACTTCTCGATCACCTGAAGTTGAATCATCTAATCTAACCGAACCAACTGCATCCAACTCATCGATAAACAGAATAGCAGGGGCTTTCATTCTAGCTAGTCTAAAGATTTCCCGAACATATTCCGCACCTTCTCCAATAAATTTATGGATCAATTCAGTTGCTACTACCTTTATAAATGTAGCATTTGTCTCATGTGCTGCAGCTTTAGCCAATAATGTTTTACCAGTTCCAGGAAATCCATGGAAAAGAATTCCCTTAGGTGGTTCAATTCCTACTTTCTCAAACAAATCTGGTCTTTTTAATGGTAGTTCAATTACTTCTTTTACTTCTTGAATTTGATCATCTAATCCTCCAATGTCAGAATAAGACACATCAATAGGACCATCAATAATTTCCATTCCTTTTACGAATGGATCAATTTCAGTTGGTAAAATTTCCATTATTGCATAACTCCTTTGGTTTAACGCTACATTTACTCCAGGAATTATTCTTTCATTTCTTACTCTATTGCTGACATTAACAACATAGCTTGCGTTTGGAGGGCAATTTATAATTGCTCGTTCATTCTTTTCATCTAAAAGATCAATAACATTTCCTATTAGAAGAGGGACTTCATTCCATCTATCGACTTCAGACTGAATATTCATCTGTTCATATTCCAATCTTGAAATTTCGGATTTTACTACACTTATCTCATTCGCAATACTTTTAATTTTTTTTTCAAGATATTGTGTATAAGAAGCAATGCTATTAGGGTTTTCTGGATCTTCTTTTCTGAACTCAATTTCTGCCATATCTTTTGGATCACTGAACAAATTGATATTGATAAAAATATATCTTATAAGCTTATAATAAATTGATTAATTTCCTTTAATTTTTATAACTAATATGGTATTGTACGATGTTTTTTTACTTTTATTCGTTAACATGAAATTATTTATCTGATGTTTATTATAAAGTCATTTGTTTATAAACTTTTTTAAACTAACTTGTTCAATTAAAGTGAACTTTGATAAAGATGTTAATTTCGCATTCAATGCTATATCGTATGAACATATATATATAAACTATATCTAACTTAAATGCTATAGATATGAATTGTTCTTTATTTTGTTAATTAACTTTTTTAATTAAAAAGGTATAAGCTCAGCTGCATTTTACTAAATTAAGCACATCTCTATAATATTAGGATTGATATTTTTTCTTTATATAACAAATGAGGTATTTTTTAAATATTGATTAATCTTTACTTTAAGATTATTAAAATTCTTGAATATAATAGATATTAGTCATTCTAGTAAAATTTAAATACATAATAAGTTTTTTATGGTAACTGAAAATATATGTTAATTAAATTCTATTTTAAATAACATTAAAATAAATAACAGAAAAATGAAACCAAAATCAAATAAAGGAAAGAAATCTTCAGACGATGATGAAGATTGGGATGAAGACGAAGATTATGACGAAGATGATGACTGGGATGATGATGACGAGGATTGGGAAGAATATGATGAAGATGTCGACTAGAACTAAGAAAATTCTCCCTTAAATATGGATATTCTCTGTAAATTATCCTTGAAAAATTAATGAGATTCTTTTTTTAAATAAGGTTTTATCCTTTTTGCTCAGAAATGGATATTTTTTAAATTAAAATTAATTTTAATACATAATTTAAAATTACTCTAATTTCATAAGGATTTTTTTTAAAGAAGAATTCATGAATTTAATGACCTTTGAGGAATTTGAATTTTCTAAGAAAAAAATTCAAATCGAATGTAGAGAAGATTTTAGTTCTTCATACAAAATCAATGCCTATAAGAATAAGCTAAAATTTATTGAAGAAAATAAAATTCCTCAAAAAAAAATAGATGAAGTAATTGATCATTTTTTTAATAATAATAATTACATTTCCCACAAAACCAAAAACTCTATTTCAAAATTAATTTATGCTGAAAAAGTAAGAATTATTGTTTTACTCACTCACTCTGGGAAAGAAGTCTTATTGAATCGAGATAAATTGGTTAGAGATTATGGTTGGTTTTTTTTCATTGCAAAAACAGAACAGGAAACCAAACAACCTAAAAAGAAGAAACCCAAGAAGAAAGTTGAACAAAAAATAGAAAAAACAATTAGGAGGGATAAATATCTTTTCGATCAATCACCAATACCTCTAAAACAAAAAGAACATATGAGGCCATTATATAAGACTAAAGAATATAATCATTACTTAAAATTGATCAAATCTAAACAAATCCCTCAAATGGCAATAAAAGATGTTCTTGATGATTTATTTCTTAAAAATAAGTTAGTTCCAATTGAGGAGAAAAAAGGAATTAAAAAGATTATCTATTATCAAAAGGAGAAAGTCATAGTTATTAAATCTCTTATCGGAGATGAGATGTATGAAAACTTGGAAAACTTAGTTAATAAATACGGGTGGTATTTTTACATCACAGGTGTACCGGTTGGAAAAAGTGAATTATGTTTAGCAATCGATAACATCGAGAAGAGATTTAAACCTGAAGACTTTACTAACATTTCTCTTGTTGAAGAATCAAGCGATCCTAACGATATAAGAGTAACCATATATCCTATAGTTCTAAAACCAAATCATAACTGTCATATTCTGGGTTTAGGGAACTTAAATATATTACTAGATTGTGGTCTTTCAGAAAAAGACGAAGAAAATGAAATTGAAGGAGATTTTCGACACATCGAAGATTACCTTAAAAATTTGCCTGATTCTGTTTTAGAGCAAGAAAAAATGAGGAAAGAAATTGAAGGAAATGAAATCGGTGAAATTAATACTGAAAACATACCAACTAATCCAAAAATAGACGCGATCTTTATTTCTCATAGTCACTATGATCACGTTTCTGGTCTTAAAGAATTAATTAAATTGTATCCTGATGTACCCGTTTTAAGTTCAAGAATAACTTTAGATCTATTTCTCCTTAGAGATTCCAATTTCTTAAAACAAGAGAATTATGATGATATTGAACAAGAGGAATATAAAAATATAGTAAGAAATGTTGTATATATTGAAAATGGTGATAAAATAGAATTTAAAGAAAAAAATTGTTTTTTATCTTTTTTTCATGCAGGGCATATGCCTGGTGCTCTGATGATGCTTGCAAAAGTTAATGATTTTAGATTACTTTATACCGGGGATTATACATATCATGACATAACACCTTTCGCAGGAACACGAAGATTCTTAGAACAAATTTCTCGTCCGATTGATTATTTATTAATAGATGGCACCAGTGCCCAAGAAGATTTTGGTAATGTTTCTGATCAATTCCATAGTTTAATTTTATTTTTGGAGCAAAAAGCTGAATATGGGGATAATTCGTTAATAGGTGCCGATCCCTCTAGTTTGGCTATTTCATTCATGTTAACATTCTGGAGATATTTTAGAAAACTCCAGATTAAGCGTGATTACAAGAAACGACCAAATATATACGTGGATATGATGGTACGGAAGAATATTCAAGTAATAAATCATCGATATGAATATATTTATGGTCCAATTTCCCGACTCATTAAAGATAAAGCAAATCCATTTAATAGTATAAAATTCCGATGGTTTGATCAAGATAGTTTAGATTTCCTGCGTAAGAAAAACAATATTATTATTTCTCATCCACCAGATCTTTCATACGGTTTAATTAGAAATATAATAAATAGTGTAGGACGCAATCCACATAACTTTGTGTTTCTTGCTGGTTCTATCCATGAAGAACCGGGATATAGCTTAATTGAAGGTGCTGAAGAAATAGAGTTTTCTGAAACATGGAAAATGCCCTTCAGAGCATTTCTATTAAACACTTTTGCTCCCCACATTAAAATTAAACTTCACGCAGACAAGAACCAATTGAGAGAAATGATTAAAATTCTTGAACCAAAAGAAGTATGTTTCTTTCATCAATCTCCTAAAAAGTTAACGGAAATCGTGGAGTATGTAAAAGAATTAGGTGTTGAGAAAGTATCTTTACCAAAAAAGAGAATACTCACGATCTTGAATTAGTTAGTGAGGGTATTGCTCTTTATAACATATAAAACATAAAATTTTAAGTCAATCTTTTCTTAATCATTATAGAGTAAAGATAAGTTAGGTGAGTTGAAATTTATTCTGAAAAGGTAATGGAGCACTTTAAAAATCCTAGAAATATGGGAGAAATGAAAGATGCTGACTCATTCGGGGAAGTCGGTAATCCACAATGTGGTGACCTTATGACAATTTATATTAAAGTCAAAGAAGACAATGGAGAAGAGATTATCGATGATATATCATTTCAAACATTTGGATGTGCTGCAGCAATAGCTACCTCTTCTATGGTAACAGAGATGGCTAAGGGAAAATCCCTGGATGATGCAATGAAGATAACAAGAAGTGATGTTGCTGATTCTCTTGATGGATTACCACCAATAAAGATGCATTGTAGTAATTTAGCCGCTGATGGCTTACATGAAGCTATAACTAAGTATCGAGAAAAGAAAAATTCGAACAAGGCTTAAAATTCCACAACATTTCCAGTTATTTTTTTTGGTTCTTCAAACAATAAATATAAATTAATTCTTATCATTTAAAAAATAGTCAATTAATTGTATATTTTGAGGTGCATAAAGGTTTATTCTGATATAGTTCTTGATCACTTCAAGAATCCTAGAAATCAAGGAGAAATGAAGGATGCTGATGCTGTTGGAAAAGCAGGTTCCATAGAATGTGGTGATTATATACATGTTTTCATTAAAGTAAAGGAAGAAGGTGATCAAAAAATTTTAAAGGACATTTCATACGAGACTTTCGGTTGCGCCGCAGCTATAGCTTCTTCTAGCATGCTTACTGAAATGGCTAAGGGTAAACCTATTGAAGAAGCCGAAAAAATTACTAAAATGGAAATTGTGGAAGCTTTAGGCGGTTTACCTGAACCTAAAATCCATTGTAGCTTAATGGTAGCAGACGGGTTAAAAGAAGCAATTAGGGTTTATAGAGAACAGAAAAATAAGTAATGAAATTTTAGATTTCAACAGAGTTACTACCTTCAATAACCTTGACATTTGAGATGTAAGGGATCTTTTGTACTTCCGATAATAGGTCAACTTTTGATCCAGATTCTCTTGCAAATTCTCCTCCTTTTTTCACAGATAATAGTTTCGTTTTTTGTTTAAATGTAACTATAAAACTTATGCGGTTGGTCTCCTCATTTATTGAATCAATTCCTAACATTGTATAATACTTTAAGTACTTCATAAAGATAGGGCTTAGAACCGTGACATAATCTTTTGAAACAGGGAAATCAAGTTCTAAGATATCTTGAGCTAATCCCTTTTGCCCGAATTTAGTATACGTCATAAAATACATTAGACCACATCCAACAACCGTAAGTAGTATCCCCACTATATAAAATCGCGTGCCACAAGCCATACCTACTGCCATTACAAAGAAAATAAAACCAACATCTCTAGTTTCTTTAAGAGCATTTCTGAATCTCACCACGGAGAGAGCGCCTACCAATGTAAAAGCCCTTGCTAGATCAGTCCCAATGATTATCATAATCATCCCGACAATCATCCCTAATAACACTAAGGTTTGAGTAAAATTTTGCGAATAAGAGATACTTCTATGAGTTCCTCTGTATGTAATTCCAATTATAATCGATAAGACAATACTCCAGAAGAAAACAATTATAACATCTGCCAAAACAATAGGATCAATATTAGAGCCTAATGTAAAGAATGAATCTTCAATAAATTTTCTAAAAAAATCATCAATCCACATAATCCTATCAATTTTTATTTTTAATATAAGTTTATCCAATTTCAAACTAAAGCATATGTTCGAGTTTTTTCTAAACCATTAGCAAATTTGGATATTTTGTATTGTAAACAATTGTTATTTTGAAGAATTTTTATAGCCCATTTTGGGATATAATTATTAAATTTTACTTCCATGATGCAAATTCTTCGAGGAATTATACATCTTGATCCTCCTCCAAAATTTAGATCAAAATTAAAATTCCTTACCATTATATTTGTATCAAAAGTAATTCTAAATGTTTTTTCTAATTTTGATAGAAAAGGACGTCTTTTATAAGATACAATACAAGCAGGTTTTAAATTAAAACGTTTGTTTAACCACCAAATTTCTTTCAATATTTCCCTATCTTGAGAAGATGCATTATCATAAAACAATACTGACTCTTTACTATTTTCATTTAAAATCTTTACAGAATCAGTAAGTAGAACAGGAATTCGACTTTTTGCAACGTTTTCATTAATTTTCTTCTTAATCTCAATAAATGCAATTTTATCATTATCATCTACGAAATCAGGATAGTACCTAATTCTTAATTTCTTCCTTATCGCAATTCCATTAATTTTTTCTAGAAATGAATGTTGAAAATTTGAATCAAAATATAAACTTCTAACTTCATAATCATAATTATTAATAACATGAGGATCTAATTTCATAAACGGTTCAATAAGGTTAAGAATTCTGTCTCGCTCTCGTAAAGAAATTTGATATTTAATCTCAAACCGGTTAAAGTATTTTTGAAATAGTTGCATCGATTTTCACCTCCTTAATATTCTTGACTTTAAGGTAATTGACTAATTACATATGCGGTTCTTCCACTTAAAAAATTATATATACGAGCTTGATCATAAAGGTACCAAGCTAACGGAATTTCGTTTGGTAACCAAGATGCAGCAGGATTTACAACCGGATCTGTAAATGTATATGGTTGAAGAACATCATGACCGATTAAATAAAATCCATCATCCACCTTATTAATGATCGATGTCATATTGTCTATAATCTTTTGATGTGAACTATAATAAGAGTTTACAAAATCTGGTTCAGTTATTAAATTATCCCAAAGGGGTCTATTATCTGGATCAATCCCAAAATGTATACTTATCCAATCAAAATATCCTTTATAACCTGTAAGTAATGGTGCAAACCGAAAGTCTGGAGAATAAGGAGATTCAAACCCAATTATTGAAAAATTAGTCCCTATGTTAAAATTTTGCTCGATATCCCACGGAATGAAAATAAAACCAAATTTTGGGTGAGAATATAAGAAAAAATTATGAGGAAGAAACACATAATCATCCCAATTACCTTGAAAATTACTTGCTGTGAAATATTTAGCAAGAAGGGAAAAATTAGTAACTTGCTGAATATTGCTCCAATTAAAGTTAATATAATTTACAAATTTTTGCAAATCAGAGTAATCATCTCGATCTTCATTAGTTCTCAATTCATATATCTGTCTACCATCCCAGGGATTCACATAAGTTTTTACATCGGGAACATAATCAAGATTCCCCAAAATATCTGTAGTTTTGTATAAGTTCCCATCTGGGTCTTTAAAATTAAAACGTAAAAATGTTTTGTCTATATCTTCTGTGAGTAAATATAACCCTATGTATTCTTTAGGTTTAATAATATTAT
Source organism: Promethearchaeota archaeon (assembly GCA_048938895.1). GTDB lineage: Archaea > Asgardarchaeota > Lokiarchaeia > Sigyniarchaeales > SOKP01 > Loki-b32. Next base: position 2,239 of record JBHLLU010000037.1, on the reverse strand, counting down.
TGTTCTCATCAGTTAAAATTAAATTAAGCTTTGTCCAACTCAGCCTTGGACAAGGATAACCAAGAACATTATAAAGCTCATAACCAGAATACTCATTCATGAGTGAAAAATCGATTGGAGCCGCCCTTAAATTTAATCTTTTTACTCCCAAAAACCGTCGGTCTTCATTATCTGGAAAATGTTTGTAATTTGTACTCCCGACAAACAAATCTGGTTCAGAAAATTTTAACTTGAAAGAATTTTTGGGGTACAAATTATTATAATTTCCCCGAATTCGAAATCCCACATTATCCATTGAGTAGTCATCGAAACTCATTTCGCAGGGCATGTACATCCGTTCCGTATAACGATCATTATCTAGCTTTCGATTTAATATATCGTTGAAATAATCTAACCGAATAGTAATAGTAATTTCATGAACTATTTGAGTAGAAAAGAGTTCTGTCGATTTATAGTACTGCCGTTTTGCGGTAGATGTAGCAAAGCCAAATATTTCTGTATCTTCTCTATAAGGAGGTTTAAAATTATCAACAAAACTATTAGTAAGTTGAGTATTGAAGATATAATCGATTAAGTCTGCTCTTTTCCTAATCCATTTTTCAATGGTATTAAGTATAAATTTAGTCCATTCTAAATTTTTAGTGGCTTTAATTAGAGACTTTTGAATTGGTAAGTAAATGTCTTGAAGGTGATTTATAACTTCATTTGAATCCCATATGTTATCATAAAGATAATCCCACCGGTTAATTAAATCTGAGAGAAATGGAATATTTATTGAAATATTATCCGGAAAAAGTAAGCGGTGGTATAAATTACTCCATACAACTGAATGAATCAAAGAATTACTACTACTTAACCAAAGTTCAATAGGGATACGACCATGCTTGCTAAAACCCCAGCTTTGAGCAAAATTCCAAGGTATCATACTGAATTTTGCCCCCAAATAATGATTTAAGATTAAGTAATATGAAAAACCCTCCCCAATTTCATGTCCGGTCAATAAACCAAATAAAAGATTATCTATTAATGATTCCTTGTCAAAAATTGTATATATACCACTCTGTTCGTCAAAAAATTCAGTTTCAGATGAATTTTGAATAAATCCTGTTATAGTTTTTATTATATCAGAACAATCTACACTGTTGGGGTAGATTTGTTCCCAAGGTGTATTAAGATTATCTGGAATCGTATAGAAATCCCCAGCCCAATTTGTAGCTTTAAAAATCATATCATTATCTTCAGGAGTACCAAGATTCTCTTGTACTTCTAAGTTCATCATTTTTCTGTCTATTCGTTCAGATAGTAGATATAGTCCCTGGTATCCCCCGTTAATGAAAACTTCTACTAACTTAGTATGGGGTAATCTAATATGTGAATTATCATCTAGCATCATATTATAGATATCAAAAGCCAATTTTGTTCTAAGAGCATCTAAATTATTTCCAGATGGTAATAGAAGCCAGTCGTCATCTTCACGGATCTGAAATAAGTTCTCGTTTTGATATAATTCAAAAGAGAATCCACCGTCAGAATTTCTTCTCCTTATTTTTGCACCCAAATAATGATTTGCCCATGGTGAATTTACATATTCATGAGAAATAGGAGAAAACTTTAGAAAACATTGTTGAGAATAGTTTGTGATTTCATGAGAAACATCAATATTAATTGTGGGCACTTCTGCAGAATATACCAAACCCCCCTGGCTCTCTTGATAAGTCAAATAGATAAATGATGATAAAGTAATAGCAGCAATTAAAATTAGAGGAGTTAGCTCTTGTTTCAATCTTGAGGGTTTTAATCTTTCTAAAGTGGGGGAAGGTAAAATACTTTTAGATACTTTAGAAGATGGCGGAGATTGTTTTTCCTGTTTTTCTACAAGTACTTTTCTGAGTTCTTCAGATCTTCTGGTCCTCTCTCTTTCTTCTTCTCTTCTTTTTCGTTGATTTTGTTCAATTTTATTCATTCTTTCGCTCATCATTTGAGCGAATTTAAAATTAAGTTCCTTACTTGATTCAACATCCCTTGATTTATCTTGTTTGTTTAAATCTTCTGAATCTTTCATATTGCTAAAAAATTATTCACAGAACATATCTATATAGAATTTGTTTCTTCCATTATTTTAAATTATTATTTACTATATATTTTTATAGCCCAAAATCTTTTGCACTTCTGTTAATAATTTAACTTTAGATTCGGCTCTCTTTATAAATGTAAACATTTAAATTCCCTAATTTAAGCA
>JBHLLU010000167.1:0-3014 GCA_048938895.1 Promethearchaeota archaeon | reverse complement strand
AAAAATAAGACCCAGGGTTAAATTGAGTGATTATATGCAAATGAAAGTGATTCCTAATGAAGAACTTGTACAATTTACTTTTAAAGATAGACAATACACGAATTACGTCTACAAAGTAAACCAAGACCGCCTTAAAGAAAAGGAAAAGGAAGATAGCCGGAATCTAAAGGAAGAAAAGCCTGAAGTCTCTAGAGGAAAGGAGGAATTAACATCAAAAACAGAACCTAGTTCAGATATAGAACAAAATTCTACTCTTCCGATTAAAGATGTAATTGATTCTAAAGTTGTAGAAGATGTCAATATGGTCATTCCGCAAGTTAAAAGATGTCCAAAATGTCATAAAGAATTAAAACCTGAATGGAAATTTTGTGTTTTCTGTTCAGAGCCGATTAATGATTGAAAATATCGAGATGATAAAAAAAGTGCAAATGCATAGAAAATATACTCGGATTTCTAAAAACTTGAGCAATACAAGAATTTTGATTATTATTATTTTATTCTTGTTGGGGCAAAGTACATTCTTGTTTTCAAAATTTAGTAGAGTAAGTCCTATATATGATTTCTCAGAAGATAATACCCTAGCGGAAAGTGCGACCCACCTTATTTTTCAAGATGATTTTGAATCTTATCCCGTTAATACTTTTCCAACAGGATATACTCTGACTTATAATGGGGCAGGTGATAGTTATCAAAAGATTACAGATACACAAGCTGCGAGTGGCACCCAATCATTTACATTAACTGGAGCCTCTTCTTGGATTGCCGCAGCAGATAGGGAAATACAATATACTTCCAATATTTTAATACTTGAAGCAAATTTAATGAGTGAAACTCCTACAGGAATAGTTGAGGGTGGAAAAGATAATTCTAATATTAAAATTTCATTTTCGAATCCAACTGCAGCTACGTGGGGGAGAAATTATGCTTCTTTACTGCTAAGGAATGATGGTCAAATTAATTTAGAAAGCACATCCCCTTATATCTACATGGGTAATTATACACCTTTTACTTGGTATAATGTAAAGATGGTGGTAAATTTAACTAGCTGGTCTGTCAAGGCTTATTTGAATGATGTATATAAGGGAGAAACCTCTACTATTTATGATCCGGCAGAAATTACCCATGTTAGAATTATAAGTGCACATCAAGGGATCACCGGATATATTGATGATATTATCTGCAGTGAGGAACTAGGTTCTCATGGAGACGATTATATTAACATCATAACACCAGCAAATAAAACCTATTTTGAACCTATGAGTGGCTATTATCCTGCAACATATGGATTTGAAAGTGAATATGATGATTCACTCCCATCATACCTTACACTTGTCGATACTTACCCAATATCGGTGATATCGAGCAGAACTGGGCATAATAAAGTTTTATGGTTTGATGATAATGGTTATTCATATAGAGCTGGTTGTTCAAATTATTTTAATAATAATATAAGCAGTGGGACTATAGAGTATTGGTTTTTGGTTGACGATGCTTACGATAGAACTGTTTCAGGTATTCGACAAGGAACAAATTACACTGTTAATATGGGGAGTAGATATGATTTATGGAGATATAATGACGGAGTTACTGTTGATTTAGTTATACAGCAGGCCACAGGTGGGAATATGCCAGGCCCGTTGGATAATACATGGCACCATATTAAAATTTCTTTCGAATGTACTCTCGGAAATTATATGGGATTAGATCAATATACCTGGAAATGCTGGATTAATGGAATAGAATCTACTGCGATGCCTTTTTATAGTAATGAGCCTTATACCGATAACTTCTATATGGCAACATCCACTGCACATACTACCTATAATATGTACATTGATGCGATTGGATACTCATGGGAACCCGATTACGACATTGGAGACAATCTAAAAGAAGGATTATTACTCGGATTTACTTCTAATGTGACTCTAGATTGGATTGGATATTCGCTAGATGGAACTCTTAATAAAACTATTATAGGTAACACTACAATCCCCTTTCCTAATTATGATGGTTTACATTCTATTCAAGTGTGTGGGAATGATACCTTAGGAACTATTTATGCATCAGATCTAAGGTATTTCACAATAGATACCTCTAACTATCTCGATATAATTACTCCTGAAAATAGGACTTATTTAATTGGAATGGATGGTTATTTCCCTGCAACATATGGTTTTGAAAGTGATGAAGATGGCACATTCCCATCATACCTTACAAATATAGATACTTACCCAATATCAGTGATATCGAGCAGAACTGGGCATAATAAGGTATTATGGTTTGATGATAATGGTTATTCCTATAGAGCAAGTTGTTCAAATTATTTTAATAAAAGTATAAGCAGTGGGACTATAGAGTATTGGTTTTTGGTTGATGATGCTTACGATAGAACTGGTTTAGGTATTCGACAAGGATCAACTTTAGCTGTTAATATGGGGAGTAGATATGATTTATGGAGATATGATGACGGAATTACTGTTGATTTAGTTATACAGCAGGCCACAGGCGGGAATATGCCAGGCCCATTGGATAATACATGGCATCATGTTAGAATTGCATTCGAATGTACGATTGGAAATTATATGGGATTAGATCAGTATACCTGGAAATGCTGGATTGATGGAATAGAATCTGCTGTGATGCCTTTTTATAGTGATGAGCCTTATACCGATAATTTATATATGGGAACATCCACAGCGCATACTAGTTATAATATGTACATTGATGCTATTGGATACTCATGGGATCCCTATTACACAATTGGTGATAATCTCGACACTGGATTATTAATCAGCTACGATACCAATGCAAATCTAGATTGGAAGGGATATTCATTAGATGGGCAAGCTAATAAAACTATTTTAGGAAACACTATAATTCCCTTTCCTAATTATGATGGTTTACATTTTATTCAGGTATATGGCAATGATACCTTAGGAACAATGTATAAATCCGATATTAGATACTTTACTACACAAATGTTTAACCTAATCACTCCTGAGAATGTAACGTAT
>JBHLLU010000098.1:0-10735 GCA_048938895.1 Promethearchaeota archaeon | reverse complement strand
CTGATTACTATATAATCCAACTAGATAAATTAATATCTTTAATGATATTATTAATATTGAAATTAAATAACCTTGAAATTGTTTAAATGGTATCTACATTAGATGAATTAAAAGAAGTTGCAATGGGTAAGTTACCTAAGCATATTGGTTTGATTGTAGATGGTAACAGAAGATGGGCTAAAAAAAGAAATTTAGACATTAATTTTGGGCATCTAGTTGGATATGAGAACCTGAAGAAGCGATTATTTGACTTTTTTGAAGCAGGAATTCACTATCTAAGTCTTTACATCTTATCGCTTGAAAATCTGAGAAAGAGAACTCCTGAAGAGCTTGAATATATATATGAAATAATGATTAAAGCTGTTGATACTGTAATAAATGAATCAATTGTAAAAGATGAAAAGGTAAGATTTAATGTTATAGGGAGATTCAATTTACTTCCCCCGAAGGCTAAGGAGAAAATTCAGCAATTAATCGATTTTACTAAAGACCATGATCAAAATTTTATAAATCTCTGTATCATGTATGATGGTCATGAGGAGATAGTTGATGCTGTAAGGCATATAGTGAATGATGGAATAAAACCAAAAGATATTGATGCCAATTTAGTAAAAAATTATTTGTATACTAAAGATTTTCCACCATTAGATTACATCATAAGAACAGGAATGGACGATGGTGCCAGAATTTCAGGTTTTTTACTATGGGACTCTTCTTATGCTGAGTTTAAGTTTAGAAAGGATTTATGGCCCGATTATAATAAAGAAATGGTAATCGCAGATTTATTTGATTATTCAAAGCGATCTAGACGTATGGGAAAATGAGTTTTTTACCACAAAATTTCATCTTAATCCTTCTTAAAGAAGATTAAACCTAAAAATAAATATCAGAAAGATCATTCTTTATTAAAAGAGTCTTTTTTTATATGTTTTTAAAATGTCAAATTTATCTAATATTGTCTCATTAAATATTACGAAGTTTCCTCAGAACCTATTGATTCCTGGCATGGATAATGATGTTTCAATCCAAGCAACTAATAATTCAGAGAAAAAGGAGAACTTTAGCATTGTTTTTGAAGGAGAGAATCTCGATATCACTGATATTACAGGAGAATTGAAGGAAAAGATTGAATTTGCTCCTAAGGAAACTAAAAATTTCGATATAAGGTTAAACCCAACTGCTAGTGGTTATGGAAAGCTAACTATAAATAGTTATTGGTTAAAAGTTGTTGAGTATACCGTTAAAATTCAGAAGATTAGAGAAGTAGTACCTAAGACCAAGTTAAACAAGATTTTGGAAGGATATAAATTCAAGGGAACAGAAAAAATTGAAACGATAAATCCAAAAGATTATCTTCAAGAAATGTCGCTTTCAGAGATACAAAAAGTCGAAGAACAATTAAACAAAATGAAGAAGAATTATGATTCATCATTATCATCTAATTCAACCAGTTCCGGAGCATTTTCAAAGGTCACAATTGAAGTTATTGATAAGACTATAAAGGAATTAGCTAAAGGTTATCTTTCAAATAAGAACCTTAACAATGCACTAGGAACAGCTTTAGAATTATCAGATTCAAACGATCGGATTAATTTTTATACTAATATAATAAGAACTTATGCATTAGATAATATAAATCAAGCAATCCAAATCGTAAATGGCTTAAATGACTTAAATCTTAAAGAAAGCTTACTTTATTCCTTAGTTTATGACCAAATTTCTCAAAATCCTATTCAAGCCTTAAATCTAATCGATAATATTGCTAATAACTCAATGAAACTTAAGTTACTGTTTAATACAGCTAAAAAGTTAATTGATAATAATAAAACTTCCGAATCATTTACTGTTTTTGAAAAATTGGTCGACATAATCCTCAATTCAATAGAAATCATTAGTGAAGATAAAAAAGTCCAAAAATCTTTCAATGATTCTCTTAAAAATGCTATATTTGGTATTGCTGAAATTGATACTCCTGCAAGTGCGAATAGCATAATTGAAGGAATAGAAAACCAGATGGTCAAAGAGAACGTATCAAAAGAATTATTTGATGATATCTATGAACTTGTAGAAGAGATAAGAACAAAATTGGAATCTGAGCTCGTCTTTTCTCAATTTTTTTTACTTAATACTTACACCTCAAATATAAATAACGAGATAAAAAGTTTTAGCAGTATAGGGGGGAATGTAAGTAACAATATTCTATCTCGTGATTACAATTTCCCAATTATCATTCTTTCATTATTTAGCTTTAATTTTAGTATTTTTCCAATTATAGATCGTGTGTATAATGATTTAAAGTTTAATTCTAACAAATCAATGGGATATTACATATTTCCTTCAATCAAAAATTTCCAAAATGATGAATTAAGGGTATTACAGAAGACTTTAGGTCAACTTTTTGATAATTTTTCGAGTACTCATTCCCAATTACTTATATTTAACCTTGATTTTATTCCTTATTTAGGGAAACCGACGGTTATTATATCCTCTGAATCTCAATTAAACAATACGGTAAAATCTAAAATTGAAAGGCTTAGTGGATCAATAAATCTTATAATAGATGATTCCATGTTTAAAGGGGGTAAAATTTACGATGATCTTAAAGAAATTGTACCCCCAAATAAAGGAGAAATTATTAACCTCATTTTATCCTATGAATTTATTAATGATTATAATTTGCTTGTAGCATTTATTCAATCATTATGTTAAAAATTAAGAAATTAACCAAAATTATATAATGAAAATTTTGTATATATTTAGTATAAAAATGGAAAAACAGGGGAAAAACCTTAATGGCAAAAGATAAGAAAAAAAAAGAAAAAAAGCAGAAGAAACAAGAACATCAGAGTAGTGCTTTTTCAGATCTTATGTCTCAAAAAGGAAAAAGTAAATCGAAAGCAACTGCAGCTGCTGGTGTATCTTTGGGTCAAAGAATTGACAGATCTGCTGACAAACTGTTTCTTGGGACGGACTATAGAGAAGTTCATATACCAGAAAGACCATGGGCTGAAATGTTAGCCGATGTGCAACATTGGACACCGTTACCTTATACTCATGGTATTGAAATGGAGTTAATTATAGCGGATGATAATGGAGAATATCCTCCAGGAGATGAGATGGTCTTTAGGATGAAGGAAATCGTGAAAGATGCTATTAAAATCATGGATGAGATCTTATATGAAGGAAGGAGTGACTTCCTCCCAGTACCAGATTATATAAGACAAAAAGTTCTAGCTAGACCGTGGGGAGTTGATGACCTTGAAAAGGGATATGCTATGGATATTCGCTATGCTCTAGGAGACAGCTCTGTTGATATTGATACATTTGCACGAGACGGAAATGTAACAGCCATTACTTATATATTAGAATTAGTTACACCCCCTTGTGTTTATGTAGAAGAATTAGCATTCTGGGCAAGTACCCTGTTTTTATTAGCAAAAGCAACTTTACCAAAAGATCTTCATATAATTGCGTCTGCAATAAATCCCGCCACGAAAGAATATATGAGAGGTGTTTCCCAGGCGGACCACAGTCACATAGGCTCTTTTGAATCAGAATTGGAGAGAGTGCAAAGTTATTGCATGATCCGAAATTTTATCCCTCATCTTATAGCTCTTACTTGCAATTCACCCATTATGAATAACAAACCGACAGATGTAGTAAAAATAATAAACAACAGGATAACCGCACCAAACTGTGTTCGATCTTTAAGACTAAAAAGTAATACTACCATGTTGAGTAATAATGACCCCAAGCATTATATTCCTTATTTAACCGACCTTAGTGAAAATTCTATTAATTTTTTGCTCCAGACTGTGCAAAAGGCTAGTCTTGAAGATGCAAGATTCCAGGATATTTTCCCAGTAACAGATTGGGGAACCATTGAAGTCAGGATTAGCGATGCACAAATTTCTATATGCCGAAGAATCGGTATCGCACTTTTAATTGAAACTCTTTGTTATAAAGCAAAAAAATTACTTCAAAAAGGTGTGTGGGTTCCTGATGCTGGATCAGAAACAATCACAATGAACCGACAAGGGGCAATTGAGCGTGGACTAATATCTCTTTTCCGAGTTTCCCCGAATCTTAGTCGTGAAGGCCTTGCTCAATATGACGCCAATTTTGCAGAACAGTATCTAGGTCCAGAAGGTAAACCGGTACGATACATGATGCAAGCGGTTCAACGTATGTTCTTTTATTTAAAAGACGAATTGAAAGAGTTAGGTTTTTTGTATAGTCCATTCATGAAACCCTTATTACAATCTGTATTTGGTAGTGTGAGTTACGCGGAACCCCCAATAACCGAAGCTGAATACCAACTAAGCCTTTATAAATATAAGCTTGATAATGGAGAGGACCCAAGCATTCTTTACGACCTGATCTATTTCACGATTCAATATTGTCAAGATCCTATAAATAATCCTCTTACGGGAGTCTTAACTCTTCCTAAAGAGATGAGAGATTAAAAATCAGATTAAAAATTAAATGAACAAAAATGTTAACTTGTACAATAGAACAAAATGGAAGAAAATGGGATGAGCATATTTTTATAATCGATGCTCATTCTCACCTTGGACAAGATGTTGATGGGGCAACAATGATGAACCCGTTAGCCCCAGGAGTAGGAACTTTTGATTTTTGGGGAAACGTTCAAGGTAGAATCAAGGCAGACTGGGAGAAAACTGGAGAACAATCATTCACCACTTTCATGGATGGAAAAAGTACTAGAATTTCCTGGTCATTTACTCCTTATCCCTTTACTGAAAAATTATATAGTGCATTAGAAAAACTTGGAAAAAAGCATTCTGACCTTAAAGAGAAGTCTAAATTTTATTCTATGATTGATCAAGGAGTATGCTTCCCATTTCAGGATGTGTTTCGTGATAAACGTCCAGAAGCGCTCTATCGCGCAAGTAATATTAATATTTCACGATTTACAACTCGATTTCCTTTCTCAATGAAATTGATTGGATATGCTCGTTGTGATCCCATGGAGGGAGAAAAAGCGGTTAATGAAGTAAGATATGCAAGAGAAGAATTGGGACTTCGAGGTTTAAAATTACATCCACGATCAGAAGGATGGATTGATAAAATCAGTTCAGAAAAGGCGATTCAAGTTCTTGTAGAAGCTGCTTCATTTTCTATGCCTGTAATTTTTGACACCCGTGGAAGGGGTTCAATACTACAAATAGCACGATTAATTGAACATACAAGAAATGTGTTAAAATCACAATATCCTGATTTATTACCTCATCTTAAAATCATTATCGCACATTTTGCCCAAGGAAACATTGATGACTATGAAGTTTATGATGCAATAGTTCAACCAAATACATATGGAGATCTTTCAATGTTGCATGGGGCAGGAGCAGGTAATTTTTTTGAAAGCTTTCGAAAGTGGTTTAAATCTCATAATAAGGAAAGGGTAGATAATAGAACATGGTCGGAATATCTTCTTTATGCTAGTGATTATCCGTATTTTGGTGATGTGCATTCTCAGAAATTAATGAAATATATCATTAATAAACAATTTTTTGATACAGGAGGAACTATTCAAGATGTAAAGAATATCCTTGGCCTAAACCAACTACGGGTTTTACCTGAATATAGTATACCTCAAAATCAGAAAGATTTAAAGAATCCTCCAAGTTTAACCATTTCTAACCCTAATTACAAAGTAAATAATGTAAGCACATTTGAAACTGCTATAACGACAATTGCTAAAACTATTGTAGATAATAAAATAGATATCAAAAAATTTTGTTTACAGTTTAAAGATACTTGGGATACTATATCAGAAGATGTTCTTATGACGATTCTCTCAAATTCAAAAAAGCAAGAGAAGAGTATTGTATTGATGAATTTAATAAAAGATCAGATTTCTATATTTGCACCTTTGCAATCAACTATGGAATGGAAAAAATTCGGATATAAGTACTTTGATCCTGATGATAGAGCATTTTTTTCCATGTTATTCAAACAGAACTATTTAACAATGGATGTTAATAAAACAGTAGAGACGTTTAATCATATCTATACTTAGATAGCGTGAATTCTCAACAGAACTATTATATTCATGAAAATATAAATTATATATAAGAAGTAAAACAATTTTTGTTTAGTCTTATTCAATCCTTAATGGGATGTACATTGAGAGGAATTATAATTCTCAATTTAAGTAAAGGTTCTGACCCGATAATTGATGTGCAATATCCGGATGATATCTGTGAAATCCTAGAAATCTCAACCTCAGGATTATTAAGTCTCGCTGAACAACATAAAACTGTAAAAACAGGACCAAATTATCTTGAAATGCAAATTAAGAGAAATGTAAGTGTCGCAAGTTTTTTTACAGGCCACAGTAATAAGAGTTTTCTTGGTAAACCAGAACATTCGATAACTATTTTTCTTTCTGATGATGATATGCTTCCAAACACGTTCGAAGGCCAAGTAAGACGAATTGCTTTTGAGTTGTTACCTAAAAGAGAAGATCCTGACTTCTATGATCAATTTGTAGAATATTTTGAACTTTTGAAAAAAGGGGAATTAGATCCATATTATCAGCAAATACTTGAATTAACTCAAGATTTAAGTGACAAAAGGGAAAGAATTGATGACCTTGCCCAAAAAGTATCTTTATTAGTATCTGACAGATCAGACCATTTAAGAAATGTTGAGGCTCTTAAAGATGAAATAAATGGGTTATATACTAAAATGGATAATTGGTCTGCTCAAATGGCTGAGTTAAATGAGTATAATGCAAGTCTAACCATGAAAATTAAAGAGTTGAATCAGCTTATTACTCAACAGAAAGTACAATTGGAACAAAAAGATGATCAAATTACTAACTTAGGGAAAGTAATAAGTGAAAAGAGTGAGATTGAAGAAGGAGCAGAAAAATTACTTAATGAGATTAAAAAAATAAAAGAAGAAAATCAAAATTCAATAAGTGAAATTTCTAATTTAAATGAAACAAATAAAAAACTAAAATTTCAAGTATTAAAATCGAATCGAGAAAATGAAGCTCATTTAGAAACAATAAGTAACTTGAAATTACAAATTCGAGAGTTAAGCCAACATTCTTCTAATGAAAATACTGTTACGGGAAGTAATAAGGATGAAATTATAAATATGAAAAAGGAATTAAAAGTATTAAGAAGAGAGAGAGATCACTACAGAGATATAGTAAAGAAAAACAAACTTCTTTAATTTAAGATCTGAGTCAAAGTTTAAATTCCCAATTTTACAGAAAAATCTAATTTTCTATTTGAGATATGGGAAAAAATACTCTATAAGATTTAAAAGGTCATAGTAACTTGAGTAACATACAATCTATTAAAATGGGTTAAACTTATAATGTACAATAATAAACAAAATTTGATATATTTTTCACTGATACTTCTATTAGGATCAACAGCACTTCTTACAATAACCATAAATTTTCATTCCCAAAGTATAAGTAATTATGATTCAACTTCATTAAAGACTTCAGGCACATTTAATGAAATTGTGATTAATGCACTTGATACTACTAATACTTCAAATACAGGTAATTGGACGTGGGCAAAATCTATTGGTTTGTGTACTGGATCCGGTACACCAGGTAATCCGTATGTAATAACAAACCATCTATTTAATAGCTCTGGTATTGGTAGCTGCTTAACTATTGCAAATTCAAGAGTTAACTTTAGAATTAGAGATTGTACTTTCACAAATTCACCTTCCTTTAGTGCAGGTTTATATCTTGCGAATACTACTAATGGTGAAGTTATTGATTGTACAATTTTTAATAATTATGCAGGAATTCTTATGGTATACGTCAATGATACTGAAATCAGAGATAGTCACATTTATCAGAATAATAATATAGGGATTATTGTAGCTAATTCTCTTTTTAACATTATATCCGGCAATAACGTCTCAGTAAATTTCGACCATGGAATACTCCTCTCTACGAGTCAGTATAATACTATTTCCAATAATATTTTTAATGATAACCAAAATTTTAATGGAATAACATTAGAATCTGAGAGTAATTATAATGATATAGTAAGTAATACTGTAAATACAAACCAAGAGAATGGAATTTCTCTTGATGATAGTCATTGGAACACAATTTCTAAAAATGAAGCAAATGATAATACTCAATATGGTATTTACTTGGTGGTTAGTACTCGAAATAGTATTTTATCTAACACTGTTAATGAAAATGTACTTGGGATAGTATTTGATACTAGTAGTCATTATACTACAGTCTCAAAAAATACTGCAAATTCTAATGATGCCTTAGGTATCTTAGGTAGTGATAGTAATGCAAACTCTATAAGCCAAAATACTGTAAATCATAACAATGTAGCTGGAATTTATCTAGATAATTGTGATGATTCAGCAATTTCGGGCAATACTGCTTACAATAATACTGTAATGGGAATTTATATGCTAAATGTTTTCAATGTAACCTGTTCAGATAACCTTGTATATGAAATTAAGATGTGGGGAATTTATTTAGACAACGGAGATGAGTGTTTAATTGAAAATAATAATGCACATCATAATAACTTCTATGGAATATATTTAGATAGCGGTAGTCAAGTTAATGTTATAAAATCTAATCTTGCCCGATATAATAACCTAAGCGGAATTTATATCCAGAGTAGTAGCAATAATTTATTAATTGATAACATAGCAAGTTATAATCTAGAGCATGGAATATTTATCGACTCAAGTAATAATATTGTAATTTCAGGTAATACAGCAAATAATAATGAAGAAAATGGTATTCACCTGTTAAATAGCAATTCAAACACTATCATTTCTAATACAGCGAATCATAACAAGAATGGAACATTTTTAGATAGTAGTAATAATAATAAAGTAATCGATAACTTATTCATTGGTAATGAAGCATGCTACAATGAAACAGCGAGTTCAGGCAATATTTTTGAGAATAATAGATGTTCTGCTCCTGGTGGTCTATCAATAGATTTGAGTACTATCCTTTTAATTTTAGTTATTGCAGAAGGTGTGGCTATTGGAGTCATCGCTTTAGCTTTATTAATACGTAAAAGAAAATAATAAGTTTTTCTTCTTTTTTTTTATTTTTGGTTTTATTAGCTTAGATATATAGAAGATTTAAATTAGAGTATGATCATGAGTTACATACAATTTTGATAAAGGGTTGATCTGAAATTTTAAAAAAAAACCAAAAGCATACAACATTGACTGCCTTTTTCATATTAACGCTAGTATTAACTATTAATTTCAATTTATCGCTTAAACCGCTTAAACCCATTGATCCTACTAAAGATTATGAATATGAATCGTTAGAAACATCAACAGTATATACTTACACTTTAATAGATGATAAAAATCCAGCAAATAATTGGGAAGTCGCTAAAACTGCGGGAATTTGTACTGGAGCGGGAACATCGGGAAATCCATATATTATAAAAGATGACACTTTTGAAAACAATTTAATGGGACCAGGTCATTCACTACAAATACAGAATTCGAGAAAGTACTTTAAAATTGATAACTGTATATTTAGAAAAGCGGATATGTCAGCAGCTGGTTTGTATTTAGATAACGTCACCAACGGATTAATCGTTGATTGTTTGTCTTCTAATAATGATTGGACTGGTGATACAGGAATTTACATGAATAATGTAAACTATACGGAGATTAGAAATTGCCAAATTTATAATAATACTGCTGATGGGATATACATGTCTAATTCTCATTTTAATACAATTACAGGAAATACAATTAATCTTAATGGTGATAATGGGATTCGAATTTATCAGAGCCATGGGTGTGAAATTATTGGAAATGATATTACAGAAAGTGTTAATGATGGAATTAGATTAGAACAAAGTACCTACACTCTAATTAGATCTAATACTTTAAATGACAACTTCTTCGGAATCCATCTCATGTCAAATTCTGAATTCAATACAATTACTAAAAATACAGCTAATAATAATCAGGATGATGGAATCTATTTAACAGGTGTTGATAATAACGTAGTTTCTGAAAATAGTGTAAAACATAATGGAGATGAGGGAATTTGGCTAACCGCATGTCAAGATTCAGTAGTACATAAAAATACGGCTTATAATAACACAGGAAATGGTATAAGGATAAATAGTGCTAATAATATTACTTGCACCGAAAACACTGCTTATGAAAATCTTGAAAACGGAATTAGACTTTATAGTTCAAGTGATTGTGTTGTTGAAGATAATAACGCTCACCATAATGGGTGGGCCGGAATAAGGATTCGTACTGGCAGTACTAATAATATTATAAAGTCAAATATTGGAGAATATAATAATTTGAGTGGAATTTATGTACAGTCGTCAAGTAACAATAATATTTTAAGTGATAATACGGCGAACTCTAATCTAGAACATGGAATATTAATCGAATCAAGCGATAGTAATACAATAATGGATAATACTGCTAATAAAAATGCATTAAATGGAATTCATTTATTTAATAGTGATGGTAATGCTATAATCTCTAATACTGCAAAAAACAACAAGAACGGGACATTTCTAGAAAGCAGTAATGGTAATACAATATTGGATAATTTATTCGTAGGAAATGACGCTTGCTATAATGAAACAGGTAGTACAGGTAATCTATTTGAAAATAATAAATGTTCTGCTCCCAGTGGCTTTGGCTTAGATTTGAATACTATTCTGCTAATATTGGCTTTTATAGAGGGAGCAAT
>JBHLLU010000036.1:24791-41113 GCA_048938895.1 Promethearchaeota archaeon | reverse complement strand
AATGATATACAAATTGTTCCTTTAACTAAAGAAATGATACTTGGGATAGAAGATCTCATGGCTCAAGCAGCTTCAAATGGGATTCAAGGTGGATTTGATTACATTGAAGTACATAGCACCCATGGGACATTATATCATGATTTCATCTCACCCTATTATAATCAGCGCACAGATGAATATGGGGGATCTCTGGAAAATAATTTTCGGTTTGCTAAAGAAACGATTAGTAAAATAAGAAAAGCGATAGGCGAGGAACCTCCAATTATTTTTAGAATAGCGGGAGATAGTTTAACCAAAGAAGGTATAAAACTTGAGGATGCTAAAAAAAATGCTCAAATGTATGAAAAACTAGGAGTTGATTGTTTAGACGTCAGTATGGGTATAAATGTAAGAACTCCTCAAGGGATTACACCACCCTCTTATATTCCTCAAGGGGGTTTTATACATTTAGCTGCTAGTATAAAAAATGTTGTTGATATTCCAGTTATGGGAGTGGGGAGAATTACAAATCTAAAAATGGCTGATGACTTTATCCAACAAGGAAAAGCAGATATAATTAATTTGGGAAGACAATTAATTTGTGATCCTGAATCCGCCAACAAATACTTCAATGGTCATATTGAAGAAATAAAAACCTGTTTCGGGTGTATCGCTGCATGTGGAGCAGGAGTCTGCGTATATGATCCCTATACCGGTCCTTTTCAAAAAGATATAGTACCCACGACTAATCCCAAGAAGATCCTAATTTTAGGGGGAGGAATTGCCGGAATGGAAGCAGCTCGGGTATGTGCGATTCGTGGTCATCAAGTTCATCTTTATGAAAAATCAGATAAACTCGGGGGTTTAATACATCTAGTTGCAGCAGAATATAAAAAGGAAGAGTATTTGAATTTACCAAATTGGTTGCAGCATCAATTGAACATACTCGAAACACCAATCCATCTAAATAGTGATTTAAGTATGGATGATATTATTTCTATGAATCCGGATGTCTTAGTGTTCGCAATTGGAACTAAAGCTACAGTTCCTATTAAATACAAAGATAGAACAAATGTAGTAACCCAAGATGAAGCAATTCTAAAGAGTAAATCATTAGGGAAAGACATAGTTATATGGGGGCTTGATACCTATTGGCGTGGAGGAGTTGAAACAGCAATAACCTTACTGGAACAGGGATATAACGTTAAAGCCATTATTGGACAAGAGGATGTTATGGGTAGGTCAATCAGGGGACTTTCTGGAAGGTATTTATGGATTTATGAGTACTTCAAAGAGAAGAACTTACCTTTAATATATAATTCCAAACTGGAAGATGTAACTGATACTGAAGTTAAATATCTCGATAATAAAGGTGAAGAACATTTTATTGAAGCAGATACTCTAGTGTTTTGTGGATCTCGAATTACAGAAAAAAAGAAATTAGAAAAAGAGTTTGAAGGCAAAATTCCTAAAATAGTGTTTATTGGAGATTGTAATCAACCGAGAGACATTCGAGAAGCCATAAAAGATGCTCATGATTTTGCTCGAGAGATATAACTTACTTTAATGATTTTAAAAATTTCTCTTTATTTTTTGTTTCTTGAACCAAAATCGCAAAATTTTTGGCAGCATCTTCTGTTCTAGAAAATACAGGAATATTATATTCCCCATACGTTCGTAACATTTCTAACGTTCCCTCACTTTCCATCACAGAATAAAAGAATATCGGTTTAGGATATTTTGCTATGCCTTCCAGCATCTTTTTCATAAAGTCCAATGTTCCTTCCCGTCCTCTTGGACCTCCCGGCATTGATGTAAATAATCCTTCTATTTTAGGTTCTTCTAACACAGCTCTTTGAATTACTTGCATAACATTTCCAGAAGAACCCATCATACGAAACAGATCCCTTTCACTTCCATTTATAGATCCATTTTTGTTTGAGTTTTTATTAGTGTTTTTGGTTTTTTTGGCTGCGTCACTCATTGCTTTTTCCATCGTTGGCCAAGAGTCAACAAGAGCAAATCGGTTTGGAGGCATCCAATCAGGAAACACGCTTTTTAGAATATTATAACTCTTCTCCCCAAATTCAGGGAATTTTAATCCATATTTCACTGCAACATCTCCCATAACAGTTCCCATTCCCCCGCTCCCAACAACAAGAGCGATATTTCCTTTTCGGGGGAACTCTTTGCCGGACTTATACATCATGGAAAATGTTCTTAGAAATTGGAACATTTCAAAGAAATTATTTGCTTGAATCACTCCTGCCTGCTTAATAATTGCATCTATCAATCTTTCATCTTCAGCTAAAGCTCCTGTGTGACTTGAAGCTGCTTTCATCCCTTGGCTTGTTTTCCCACCTTTTACAAGAATAATGGTTTTTTTAGGTAATTTTTTTGCTTCTCTGCATAATGAGATGAATTTTCTGGGCTCTTTAAACGACTCTAAATAAATTGCTATAACATTTACAGTATCATCTTTTAAGATATATTCTAAAAATTCATTTTCTCCTAAGTCCATTTTGTTACCAATGGAAACAATGTATCTAAATCCCAGATTTGGATATTGTTGAAAAATTAGTGGTGCGATTCCACCATTCAAGAACCCGCTTTGGGTGATGATCGCCACATTACCTCTTTTATAATTCGTTAGAGTAAATTGTCCAGTGAAGAAGCCTCCTTCTTTGTCCTTATAATTTCCATCGAACCGACTGATTCCCATACAGTTAGGCCCGACAATACGTAACTTGGAGAAATTCTCGGTAATAGCAGCAATTTCATCCCTTAATTTTAATCCTTCTACTCCTACTTCCTCAAAACCAGCACTTTGTATAATTGCCGCTTTTACTCCTTTATTGACACAATCTTTTAGAATCTTAGTTACAATACGATTGTTTACATAAAAAATGGCAAGATCTACTTCGTCTTCAATATCTAATACAGATCTTTTAAATTTAAAACCACATAGTTCATCTTCTTCATTATAGTTAGGATTAATAGGATAAATCGGACCTTTGAAACCATTTCTGTATAAGTTTTTAACAATACGGTTCCCACCTTTCATAGGAACTTTCGAAGCACCAATAACTGCAACTGATCTTGGCTTATAAAACAAATCAACAATTTCGATAACTGAATCACTCATCTTTTCCATCAAATCTTTGACAAAATACCAATAAGTTGTTTCAACATTATATTATTTTGTTCAAAATATTGGATTATATATGATTTTTTCGTTGAACATTAATAAAGCTAGGATAGATATGAAAAAATAAGATATCTATTGTTTATGTTTAGAAATTTATATAATAAACAATTAATTACCAATACCCTATAATGGAAAACGGACCGAAAAGTACTAGAAAAATTCCTATAGAATTTATAATAATCCCGAAAGTTGCAAAAATACTCCCTGCTTTTTCAGAATCGTTATAAGGTTCGAAAATTTCTGCTTTTGATCCGTTTACTTTACCAAAGATACCCGCGATTAACCCTCCTATACGTATCGGTAGGTTTACTGTTGGTATCAATATTCTTACTATGGGATCATATCCCCAATCATAACTCCTTAAAAAACTATAGCCCACAGCCAAAGATATTATTCCTATTAATACGGAAGTTAAAGCTAACCCTAAACATAATCTTGAATATTTTCCAGGGAGTCCTATTTGTGATTGTCTTTGCCCCGGTACGACAGGGGCATAATACGTTTTAGGTTCCGGTTTACTTTGTATTATTTCAGGTTCATAACTATTTATATTAGATGTTGCTTGGACTTCAATTCCACAATTATGACAATATTTTTGATTTGAATCGGCTAATTTTGTGCCACAATGAGGGCAATACATATTCTCACTTCTCCTAATACTTTTTTATAATATTTACACTATGGATTTACTTATAATATCGACAAGTTACCTTTTAAACTTTCTTTGCTCATTTGTAATATTTTATTTGATCGAAATAAGAAAAATAATAAAATATTTGACTTTTTCTCATCCTATTTATTATTATTGAATAAAGCGGTGATGTAATATTATCTTAGATCAGTTGAAGGTGAGTGGTAGATTCAGAACAAATTGTTACCTTTTTGGAGATGAAAGTACAAAAGAAATTGGAATTATCGATCCTGGGATTGATTCTTACGAAGTTATAAATAGTATTAAGAGAGGAGGATATAAACCGATTTATTTAATAGGCACACACCCACACCACGATCATATTCAATGTGCTTATGATATTATGGAATATTTTAATATCCCCCTTTTGATCAATGGTGTTGGAAAATCAAATCTTGAAGATATTCATTTTGTAAAAGAAAATGATATAATTGAAATAGGATCAGAACGGCTTCATGTAATTGAAACCCCAGGTCACACTAAAAATGACATAATGCTGATAGATTATAAAAATACTCTAATCTTCACTGGTGATACCCTATTACGAGGAAGGCTCCCAAGACAACTTATGAATTATGAATATCTTATGGCAAGTATTAGAAAAATATTATACTATCCTAAGATTTCGGATGAGTTTAAAATATATCCAGGTCATGGAGGTCTCTCTACAATAGGTCAAGAAAGATTAAGATACTAAAATTTATCAATTAGCTTTCTACTTTTAGATTTCTTCTCTTTTTAAGAGTTGCTTTAAGAATTAGCGCTTCAACTCGTCGCATAGCGATTTTATCTTTTTTTGGAATTAAGTCATAAAGTTCCTCAAGATCCTCTAAATTCAGAAGCTTAAAAAAATCATTCATTAATAAATATCGATATGCTTCAAAATTAACACTTTTTAAATAGAAAATAATTTCGTTTTTAATGATTTTTTGGGCTCGGGTGATTCCGCGTTCAATCAATTCCTTTAATAGGGGGTACCATAATCGCCTCTTCTCCATAAAGGCAAAACTAACGTTTTTCTCAAGCCAATCATCAAACATGGCTTCCAGTTCATCATTTGAAAACAATTGGAAATATTTCTCGTTCAGGTAAAATATGATTGTATTAAAATTTTTTGAGGCAATCCTAGTAGCGATACTTTCTTTAAGCCGAATAATAGCTTTTGTATCTCCTAATAATGCAATTTTCTTTAACAAGGGGATGGATAAACTACTATGAAGAATTCTAAGATCATAATCATATTCATACCATGCTTGGAGATTAGAGCAATGACCGATGAATTCCGATATAGGATCAATTAACTCGTGATCCTTTTCATGATTCTTATCCATTTGATTATAAATCTCGAATGCTTCGTCAATTGAGTCAATATGTTCAAATTCAGTAAAATCCTTTTGAGTAAGGTTCAGAAGAAGATATTTACATTGATGAAAGGGTTTATCATCAATATAAATTACAGTTTGTCCTTTAATTAATCTCAGTTTTAAGTACTGATTAATTGTAAATTCCCGTTCCTTGGGAAATTTTTTCTTATTTTTAACTTTGGGTTTATCACTATTGCGCACATATCTCATATCTTCTAATGTTTCTTCAACTTCCATTGATTCCAAATTAAACGCATCAAGGAATTCTTCGACCTCATCTCCTTGGTCAACAGAGACAATTTTACATTGATGGAAATGAGGATCCTTCAATAATTCTCCTTGTATCTCTCGAGCAACTTTGGAACTTATGAATCTTTTTTTAACTGGTGATTTAGCCCCATTCCATATGAAAATCCTCCTTAAATCTTCTCTAATAAGGATTAGGACTTGTTCTGGATCAAGATATTGTGCTATATCTTTCTCAGAGAAGAATAATTCCTTCTGTTCTCCCGTATCCTCGAGTTCAAAAGCAAAAAAAGATCCAATTTTAGCCATATCGAATTATTAAACACTTTGTTACAATTTTTGAGAAATTACTTATATTTATTCTTACACGTTTTAGTTTTTAGCATTCATTACCTACAATCCTCTATATTTTTAAGATATTAAGAGTAATATATTTAATTAGGAAAATCGTTAAAGAAGAATTTCTGAAGAAAGTTATAAAAGAGAAAAAATAGCTAAAGAAAGAATATAATGCGAGGCAAAAAATCATCAAAATGAAATTATGGACTTATTCTAAAGGAAATAAATTACTTTTGATGGGGAGTAGTGGCTATAATGCAAAGGTTTTACCCTCAAGAATTAAAGAGAGACTTGATGATGCCATGAGAAAAGATGTCACTATTATTGTTGCCGAAGCTCGGGGATCATGCAGATTATTTCAGGATTATCTCGCATCGAAGAATTATAAGAATGTTATAGTTGGAAATGCCAGAACTTTGAGATATAATGCTGGAGGATGGAGAGATGTGAAGTATGGAGATAGACTTAAGGAAAGGGAAAGAAATATGATGGCGGACTGCGATTTTGCCCTTGTCATATGGCAGAACAATAGTGGGGTTATTGCAGAAAATCTCAAGTATCTAAAAAAGCAAGGGAAGCCGGCCTTTCTCTATGAGTATGATGACTCAACAAGAATCGCCCATGAAGGAGTGGTTGATACAGAGAGAGATTTTAAAATATTTTATCCTTATTTAAAGAAATTTAAAATAAAAGAAAAACAAAGTTTTAATAAATGGTTATCAGAGCAAAAGAAAGATTGAATAACACTTAGGGATATTAGAAAATCTAATAATTTTCATCCGTTTTTATTGATCTACTTTTCTCTAATAATATTTTTTAATTTTATAAAGTCTTCATAACAAAAGAAAAAAAAAACTTTCTTAAGAAAAGATTAAATTTTAGAAGTCTATTATATTTTTGTTTTAAGTTATCTTTCAATAAGAGGTTCAAGGATGAGTAACCCATTTGATGAAATAAAAAGCCCTGAAATTAGTTATTTCAACCTTATAAATAGTATTTTGGATATATTATTTGAATTAGAACTAGATTTAACTATTGGTTATAGTAATAAACAAGCTTTTGACTTACTTGGTTATGATTTAAAAGAAATAATTGGAGAAAATTTCATTAATCTTATACATCATGATGATAGATCAAGAATAATAGACAAGATAAGCACTAATATAATAAAAAATAAGAATAAATTTTCTGCTGAAATTAGAATACTGCATAAAAATGGATATTTCATCCCATTTTCAGTGAATGGTTCATTTCGCGATTATACTGATCCTGCCAAAATAGTGGTATTGTTAAGAGATATAACTCAAATGAAGGAAACACAACAAAACTTAATGGAATCAGATAAAAAATATAGAGAAATCATTGAGAACATTGAGGATGGATATTTTGAAGTAGATCTTAAGGGAAATTATACATATGTAAATGACTATATAAGCAGATATTTAGGAGTACCTAAAAAAGAGCTTTTAGGAAACAGCTATGGTAAATTTGTAGATGAAAAAACAATATCAGATGTATTTAAAACTTTTAATAATGTATATGTCAATAATCTTCCAAAAGGTATTTTTGAAAGTCAAGTTACAAGAAATGATGGAGAAATACGTACTTTTGAAGGGTCATTTTATTTAAGATATGATGTTGCAGGAAGAAAAATCGGTTTTTACGGATTTACTCGAGATATTACTGAAAAAAAAGAAGCAGAGAGGATGTTAAAACAATCTGAGAAAAAATTTCGAGAAGCTTATAATAGAGCTGAATTATACAAAGATTTGTTCTATCATGATATCAACAATATACTTACGAATATAGGCTTCTCAATTGAACTAAGTGAGCAATATCTAAATGAACCGGAAAAAAAAAGTGAATTAACAAACCTATATGAAATAGTTAAAACACAATTTTTACGAGGGAAGAAATTAGTTGCTAACGTCCAAAAACTATCTTCTTTAGATAGTACAGAAAAATCATATAAGACTATTGAATTGAACAAATTACTGAAAGATACGATAAATGTAATTAAAGGGAATCAGAATATTGATATTTCTATAGATTCATTTCAAGATGAAATTTATATCCAAACTAATGATCTTTTAATCGATGTTTTTGAAAATTTAATAATCAATGCTATTAATTACAATGATAAACCGAAAGTTGAGATTGTTATAAGAGTTTCCAAAGAATTGCAAAAAAACACAAAATTCATTAAATTTGAAATAATAGACAATGGTATGGGGATTCCTGACAAAAGGAAAATACTTATCTTTGAAGAAAGATTCAAAAAAGAAAAAGGAACAAAGGGTCTAGGATTTGGTTTGACTCTTGTAAAAAAGATTATAGAAAATTATGGTGGTAAGATTTGGGTTGAAGATAAAGTTGAAGGAGATTACACTAAAGGTAGTAAATTCATTTTTTTAATCCCAATGACTGATAACTAAACTTTTTATTCTAATCCTACTACATCTAAAGGTGCTCGAGGAGGAGTTCGTATATATCTAACTGCAGGATACCCAATCGTTAAAACCCCATGAATTTGTCCTTCTAATCCAATAATTTCCATCGCTTCTTTATTCATCCCAAGTCCATGAGCCATTCCAATCCAGCAAGTTACTAAACCAAGTGTATGGGCAGCAAGCTGACCGTATGTAAGGATAATTCCAGAATCAACCAGAGGCATCGAACCTGTTGGACCCGTGGCCAGAAAAATTACAGTTGGGGCTTTATGAAAAATGGGATCCTTATCAATTGATTCAAAATACTTCAATGCAGCATCTGCTGAGGGAAATCCAATATACTGATAAACAATTTTTATCGATTCTTGACTTAATTTTTTAATTAGCGCAGGATCCGACACCACTGCAAATTTCCATGCTCTACGGTTATCTGCACTTGAAGCATAACGCATGGCTTCAAAAACTTTCTTAAGGACCTCTCGAGGGATTGGTTTCTTTTTATATTGTCGAACTGATCTTTTTGCTTTTAAAAGTTGCATTAAATTTTCATAGGAAACATTTTCCTCATAATTTTTTACACCTGGATAAGATTCCACATCATCTTCCCAATCCCCCTCCCATATTATAGCATTTTCAGAGCAAATTGCAACACATTTACCACAAAAATTGCAGGTATTAAAGGGATCAGCAATACGAAGTATCTTCGCAGAAGAGTCTTCCCTAAAGAGACCTCTTGTACAATCTGTTATGCATTTTTTACACTGAGAACATAATTCCTGATTAACTCCAACAATAGACATAAAATTTAAGACGTTTTAAACGATTTAAACTTTTTTTTATTGTTTTATAACTTGTGTGGATAAAGAAATGCGAAACCTTAATTCATCCAGAGGAGGATAATATTTATAACTCCAGAATCATTGATTGTATAAAAACATAGTGAGGTGATTGTTCGAATGGATGAAAATATGTATAAAGCATCGGATTTTAGGAAAAAAGAACAGACCTCAATAGGTATGTTTTACCATTAATAACACTACTTATACGTCTGTTTTAGTTCCTGAAAGGATTTTAGGTAAAGTCATAATTCGTAAATCCAAGTCAAATTCAATTTAGAATTTTAGAGATATTTGGATTTACAGCATAAATTGTGATAAATAATAAGGGTGAAGTGCGTTTCACCAATAAAAAATTCATAAACAGAAATGAGGTTAGAAATGACAAATAAAAAATTTGATCAAAAGTATGGGATAAAAGTTTCGAAAAGTAGACACTTTTTAAATGAACAAAGAGAGGACTACAGAGTTCCATTAAGAGAAATAACTGTTAAAGAAGCCACAGATC
Organism: Promethearchaeota archaeon; assembly: GCA_048938895.1. GTDB lineage: Archaea > Asgardarchaeota > Lokiarchaeia > Sigyniarchaeales > SOKP01 > Loki-b32. The sequence continues at coordinate 31,492 of JBHLLU010000036.1, read as the reverse complement.
AACTCCTTGCCACAGGAAAAATTAAAAAGGTTTTTTCTGTTATTGGTGCAGGAAAGGAAGCAACAGTTCTTCTAGCTCAAGAAAAGGAGACAAACGAATTAGTTTGTGCTAAAGTTTTTAGATATTTCACCAGTACTATAAAAAAACGTCTACAGGGTACTCATCATATTTCAAAAGAAGCAATGGCGTCTATTGCGGCAAAACAAGAGTATTGGAATTTATATGAACTCCATAAAGCAAGCGTACCCGTTCCTAAACCAAGATATTTATTAAAAAATATCATGATGATGGAATTTATTAATATTGAGGAAGATTCTCTAATACCAGCACCCTTACTTAGTGATGTGAATATTAGTGAGATCGACGATCCTGAAAATATTCTCTACGAGGCTATTGACATTATAGCCCGTGTATTTCTAGACGCTCAAATGATACACGGAGATTATAGTAATGACAATCTTATGATAAATGAGAATGGTTTAGTTACAATGGATGTTTCTCAGTCAGTCTTATACAATTATAAAACTTTCATTGATACACCTGAACGAATAAGAATTGATAAAGCGGTTAGGTATTTACTTACTGATATTACAAATTTAAATAAGGGTTTTTATAAATATCGTATTTCAATTGATCCTAAAGAAGTAGTACAAAATATTGTAAGGGAATTGCCGAGAAAACTACAGGAATATCTAAATAATGCTGAATCAATATTACCCGTATCACGATATGTACTCGAAAGGTATACCTTGAAAGAAATGGAGAGAAGAGGTGCGTTTCAAAACAGGAAACAGATGAGATATCAGAAAAAGAAAAGATAAATTTCATTTCATACTTACAATTCAAAATCAAAGACATGATGGAAACCTTCTATGGTAAAAGGGCAAATTTTTAAAAGTAGAACTCCCTGGGATTGAAATTCCTTAAATTAAATGATTCTGATTAAATATACATTAAATTTATAATATGAATAAAATACTTTAAACTAATATTTAGAGCATAATAATTAGGGTTTAATTATGGTAAAATTTGTACATTGTGAAACATGTAAAAAGGTATATAATACTGAGACTTTTATTGGTGAAGTACATATGTATAGTGGGACTTGTCCATCATGTAAAGAACAAGAACAACAGAATGCTGATAATAAAGAATTCACATTGAATGAAATTAATAACTCACAGGTTGAGAGTATTAAAGATGTTCAAGAGATCCAACAGACTTCACCAATAGAATTAGATAAAGAACTACTTTTAAATTTAAAACAGAAGGCTAATGATATTGTATCTGGTTTAGGTTCAGTAGAAGTTCTCATTAAGGAAATCAAAGATGATCTTGTGAGAAGAGCTAAAGAAAAAATTGAAGAAACTTTTCAAAGTTTTGATGTAGGTAAAATTGATGCTCAAAAAGTTGTTAAATCGGCGGAGAGTATTCTGGATTATTTAAGCGAGTATCAAGATTATATGAACAAAGTGGTTAAAAAAATTCAAGAAAAACCCAAAATGAAATTAAAAACAGCAATAGAAAAAGTCCTCAAAGAATCAACCTCAGAGATTTCCAAGGAGATTGCTAAAGATGCATTCTTAAATAGGAAATCAATGTTAAAAAAAGTTTATGGAAAGGCTATAAAATGGTATGATATCTATTCTGGAACTGAAGATGTATTAACTCTTGCACAAAAGATGATTTTACATCCATTTAATGAAATCCATAAGAAACTTAGCACCCTTCCCTTCTATAATTCAAACTAACGTTGGTAAAGAAAAATGGCCGTTTTAGAAATCGGGATAAATTTAGGGCTTAAAAAACTTCTTGAAATCAAGTATTATTCGTCAGCAGATAAAATATTGGATCCTAACATACGGAATCGATTTCTTAGTGGGCTTGAAGATTACATTAATGAAGTATTTGGGGATGAGATATACGTTATATCTCTTTCTAATTTTGAAATTATTTGTTATTATGAAATGGTTCAAACTTCAAAAGATAAGGAAGAGATTCTTCAGCCTTTATTAGTTTTTGCAATAATTGAAAAAAAAACAGACCATGAATTTGTACTTCAACACCTCAAGAAGATTTATTCTCTTTTTCTTAAAAAATATGATCTTAAAGACATCTTCACTAAAGGATCAAAATTCTTTAAGAAATTTAAGCCCCAAGTGGATGAAATTCTTGGAGATCTAAGAATAAAATTAGAAGATCGCATTAGAACTGTTTTTAGGGATTAATCCTTATCATTTGATGATTATTTCATAACATTCTAATTTAATTCATCATGAGAGTTATCATATTCTAAATATCTAAATGAGTGTTAGAAGTGAGAATTGACTTTCATTGTCATCTTTTTCCCCCTATAGATGCAAGGAAAATGGCAGAAGCAGGAGCAATGATCTTTAGAGGATATGGATTTTATGAAAGGATGATAAAAAAAATGCAAAATATAAGATCTATAGAAGCTAGCAACATTATGGAAAAGACGATAATGCATTTAAGAAACGCAAATATCGATAAAGTTGTATTATTACCAGTCAACAAGAACGAAAATTTAGAAGTAAAGAAGTGGGTTGATTTTGCCCCAGGGGTCTTTATTCCATTCTATAATCCACCTGAGAAATCAGATAATATCCTCGATGTTCAATCTGAAATAGAAAGTTCAGTTAATGAGGGAGGTTATAAAGGATTCAAAATTATGCTTACATTTAGAAATAAATATCTAAATGATCAATTAATCTATCCCGTTTTAGAAGCAGCTCAAAAATTTAAAATTCCTGTCGTAATGCATTGTGGGTATCCCCCTCCTGGAACAAGGAGAAACGTACTTACTTATTCAAATCCTATATATATTGACAGTCTTGCTAGTTCATTTCCAAAAGCAAACCTGATAATAACTCATATGGGTTATCCATTTACTGATATTGCAATTGCCTTAGCAGCTCAGTATCCTAATGTCTATTTGGATTTAAGTAATTTAGCCTATATGATGCCTTCTCGATTGAAAGATTTATTGCTGCAAGCAAATGAAATTATAGGAATACATAAAATTCTTTTTGGCTCAGATGGTAATAATCCGGAAATGATAGAAATTGCTGTAGATTATTTTGATCGTATTGATTTTCTAACTAAAGATGAAGTTGACAAAATTATGGGGCTCAATGGTGCGAAGTTATTAAAGATATGAATGAAATATTACATTTATAAAATTATAAATTATACAAAATGAGCTGAGCATACTTGAAATTTGTTGATTTATCAATCCCATTAATTAACCCGAGTGAAATGTTGTTTGATCCTGAAGGTACAGAATTAAAGATTGAATATAATGATCATTCTACCGGAGCTAAACAGATGGGACTTATTTTTAATTTAAACCATGAACAGTATTTGCCTATCGGAACAGGTTGGGCAACTGAGAGGATAACTCTTGGCACCCATAATGGAACACACATGGATGCCCCATGGCATTTTGCTTCTATTCAAGATAGAAAAATTGGTGAGAAAAGGGCAATGACTATAGATCAGATACCTTTAGAATGGTGTATTGGGTCACTAATCGTTCTTAACTGTACGAATTATGAGGATGGCTATGTTTTAACTCCAGATGATATCGACCAGAAATTAGAAGAAATTAATCACCAATTAAAAGAAGGGGATATTTTGTGTATTCACACTACAGCTCCTAAATATTATGGAACAAGAGAATTTGTGGATCATGGAGTAGGCGTGGGAAAAGCAGCTACACTTTACATTATTAAACAAGGAGTTCACATTGTCGGTACTGATTCGTGGTCGTGGGATGCCCCTTTTTCAATAACTGCCCAAAAATGGGAGAAAACTAAGGATCCTTCCATTATTTGGGAAGGTCATTTTGCAGGGATTGAATTAGGATATTTTCAAATGGAAAAACTTAGTAATTTAGACAAAGTTCCTTCCACAGGGGCAACTATTTATTGCTTTCCGATAAAAATAGCAAGAGCTAGTGCTGGTTGGGTTCGAGCTGTAGCAACTATACCCGAATAATATAATTAGAGTGAAAAAAAAATTATAACTTTTTATTCTTAATTATTGATTCCTTCTTTCAACTTCTTTCTTTTGTATCTAGAAATTTTAACCACAGATATCAAGCCAATAATTGTAGTTAATAAATATCCATTATATCCAAGAATAAATTCTTCTTTTTCAAGTTGAACTTCAACCTCAATGCAATTTGATAAAGTATAACCGGACTCATTATATGCAACAGCAATGAAAAAATAATCACCATTTCCCAAATCAGAGATTGCATAAGGTGTGTTTGTATCCTCGGCTTCTAAGGATAGTCCTGGATCTAGATTTGTAATAAAAGAATCAGAACTATAAATTGAATAGTTTCTTGCTCCAGAAGAATTAGTCCAATACAGAATAAAACTTCCATCAGTATCTGGTGTATCGGCGGTAGAGTATAAATTGAACGGTCCTGGTTTAAAAAATAAAACAGTTACATTAATACAATTAGACAATGTATATCCTTTGTCATTATATGCCACAACTATGAAATAATGATCTCCTTCTGGAAATCCTGTAATAGGGTATGGTGAACTCGCATCTTGAAAGGCTAGTTGAGTTAGGCTACTATTAATTTCAGTTATATATCTATGATATGTAAGAATAGAATAATTATCAGCTCTTTGGGAATCAGACCAGGTTAAGTTAAAATTTCCATACCGTTCGGGGCTAGCAGCATCAGAGTCTAAAAAGAAATTAGCTGGAGCCCATTCTATTGAATATAAATCAAGTAATTGTAAAACATTATAATGAAAGTCTACCAATCCTGCTTTATGACATGAATACATGAAATAAACCCAACCTGAGATATGACAGTGACTTGCAGGGTTTACTGGACGTTCAATATCATATATTAATGACTGAATAGCTTGATAATATTCTAATTGTATTGTTAGGTTAGTTTCAGTAGCAGCAGCATTCATCAATTCAGTTAATCCGCCCGGACTTGTATCGTTTATTCTTGAGAAGCAAGAATGAGAAGCAAGGTTAAATAATGGGTCAATCATGTTGTATGGATTAAGATAATCAGGATACCTTCCAAGATATCCTATATCCATTTCCCATGGAGAGTTTTCACCTACTTCTAAGTAATCATTCCATTGTCTAATAGTTTCATGCGTATCAACACCAATTAATTCAAAGCTCCAATCCAATAATAGATTAAGACGTTGATTGGTACTGCTTCCAAAGTGTCTATTGACTTCAAGGGTTCTAAATGTATTTCCTGTCCAAAGTGCCTCATCAGGACCAGGATATGTGGTATTCCAATCACCTGCTTGGGCGAGACCCCACATTGTTTTGATAATTTCTCTTGCTTTTTCGACATTCTCTTCCCATGTAAATTTACTATCACTGGCTTGAACAACCGAGTCATTATGTCCTGGCATAGCTCTTGGAACGGCTGGAGTTCCTTCATCGGCATATCCATTTTGAACTTCATCGTAGATATAAGTATAGTTAATAGCTAATGCGAGAGCTCTTCTGAAGGTAGCATTATTTTTCTGGAATTGGGGCCCACCTAGAGGAGTACCATCGGTATTCCTATTACCACAGTAAAGCTCCATGTAGAAATAATAAAGATCTTCTCCAATATCTTCTACATGAAAAATAGGATTATCTCTAAAGGTATTGAGCCAAGTCAATGGTACACCTTGCACTATATCATAATCTCCTGCTAGAGCAGCAATCATTCTCTCAGTATCATCTTCTAGAATCTCCCAATTCATTTCTTTAATTGATGCTTCTCCTTGCCAATAACTGCGAAAAGCATGGAATCTTACATCTACATCCCGTGTAAATCCATCATAAACGAAAGGACCAGTTCCAACTAAAATCTCTGTATCTAAATCCAAATATTGATATCTTGGAGTTGAAAACGGTGATAAAATATCAGTAACACCAAAACAGAGCAAATCCAATAAGGCACCAAAAGGTTTGGTTAACACAATAGTAAAATTATAGAGCCCATTAATCTTAAAACTATCAAAAATAGGTGTTCCATCAAGATGGAAGAATAGAGAACGAGGGTAAGCAGCGGTCGTGTTGCTTGGAAGAGTGCCTGTAGCATTAATGAAATATTGAACCCTCTCAAAATTCCACTTTACGTCTGCGGCAGTCATTGAATGTCCATCGTGAAATTGTACTCCCTTTCTTAACATAAAACTGATTTCAGTAGGGTTCTTCCAAATCCAAGACTCAGCAAGAGTAGGAACTATAGTATAATTAGGATGATCTGAAAGATCATATTCTACTAAACCTTCTACCACCTGATGTTGGATGTTCCTTGTTGGTGTATCCAATGTATCGACGATATCAAGAGCAGAGGGATTGTGGTCATAACACACAATAAATGGGACGTTAGCTGCAATATTAGGACTTTGAGTGAATTCGATTGATTTTTTAGGATTTTTATATTGAATCGATGGATATGTAAATATTGATATAGAGACTAAAACTAAAAGGAAAAATAATCCACTAAACTTCTTTTTCATTGTTTTTTGCCCTTTTTTATTTATTTAGATCTTGTTAATCGCGAAGATTAACAATTATCATAATTTATCAGTATAAGAATTTAAATATTTTTATTGGAATGCTTGTTTGAAATCAATACTTTCATTTCTATAAAACAAAGGCATGGTACAAATTGATCTAGTATAGTA
>JBHLLU010000036.1:0-24691 GCA_048938895.1 Promethearchaeota archaeon | reverse complement strand
GGTACAAATTGATCTAGTATAGTAGAGAGAGAATAAAAAAATAAAAAGAATTAGTCTTCTTTGAAAATATCCTCAACGAGTTTATCATTTTCTGTATCTTTAAAAGGAGCAAGGGCTCCAGTCCAATCTTTTAACACATCTCCGTATCTCTCTTCAAACTTCTGAACAAATTCTTTTAAAGGGGCTCTCACTTCAGAACTCTGAGTTCCTTTTATGAAAAGCGCACCAAATATTTTAGCACCATATTCTAAAAGAATTGTGATGTCCCCGTGGTCAATTTTTTTTAAAGCTTCAGTAGATTTGGTCATTTCCTTTATAAAGGAAGTAATTGCTGAGAACATGCCAGATACCAAACCAGGATCTTGAACAGAATCACTTTTAAAGGCATAATTAAAAACTCCACGTCCATCATCATATATTATATAAAGTCCCTGCTTTTCCGCTTTTTCATAAAGATAGCTTAGCTCTGGTTTCCAAATAGCAATCAAATTGTTTTGGTATAGGTATCGTAATGTAAAATAAAATCTTCTACGCTCATTTTCATCATCAGGTTTCAATTCTTCCAAAAGTTTGTCATTTTCTAAGTTTCTTAATATATCCTTTATTTCTTCACGTTCTTGCTCCAAATCTTTAATCTCAGGAGGTTTTTCTTTAGAAATTAAATACGATATATCTTCTTTGCTATATGTATCAAATGATAGAAAATCAGTTAGGTTTGAAAATACTATTTTTTTAACGAATTCTTCTCCAATTGGTATATTCTTAGTTTTGAATGATTTATTAAAATAGAAGATAAAAATACCCCATATTATTATATTGAAGATATAACGTGTATACAAATAAGGTGCTGCTAACCCGTGTAGAAATGGGGGTAATTTTGCTGTTAAACTTGCTGTTCTCAGTGTGTAAAACTCAATTCCGAATATTTGAGTATAACTAATTTTCCCTGTAAGCCAATAATTCACTGAACTTCCGAGTAATAAAGAAAGAATGATGATAAAAGGGAGATACCCCAGGATTCCTAATCCTATACTTTTCAGATATTTTAAAGCATATGCCAGAAATAATGTTAAAATAACAGTAGACACAATTTCTGTGGTGAAAATTCCATAGATAATAATTAAATCGTATTGGAGAGAGCGATAAAATGAAGGGTCAGTAGTAGTATATTCGCCTGCGGTATAAATCAAATCTTCCTTAACTGAACCGGGTTCTCCAAATAATGCAGAATACCCAAAATTTGTCAATATTAGATTTAGAATAAGATAGGAGACAAGTGCTAGTGCTCCAAAAATTAACACGTAATAGAAGTTTGAACTATCAACTTTCTTTTCCTTTCGATTTTTCCACCAATTTATTATTTTGGCAAATAAGAAGATAGAGATTGGTTCAAAAATATCGAGAAATAAGATAAAGATTGCTGATGCCATTATAAAGTATGCAAAGAAGTAAATAATAATCCCTATCGATTCTTGGTATTGTATAACAAAGAGAATAATTGATAAAATAGACATTGGGGCACCGATAGTGTATAGACTTTTATAAGTTTGTTCTCGTATTTTTTCTCCAAAGAATTTTCCTTTCAATGCTATTTGACTTGATGATAAAATCTCGATACTAAAAATAAAAACGGCTAAGTAAACGAATAATATTTCAAGAAACCAGCCCAACGCAGTTTCCCCTGTAGTAATTGATTCTTCATGCAAACCAGAGATTTCTAAAATAACCTGGAGCAAGTAGAGTGAAATTGGCAATAATACGACCAATAACTTGAGAATTTCTTTTTCCCGTGTCCAATTTCCTCTTAATAATTCTTTCTTTGTTCGGTCAATTGGACTTTCGCTAATTTCAAAGCTTAATTCTTTTAGTTTTTCTTTCATTGAACCCTCTTCTTTTCTCAAGCTGTTCCATGAAATTAGGAAAGAAATAAAGGGAGCTAAAAAAAATATGAACGGGAGTGTAATCAAAGGATAGGAAAGAAATAATGAAATTAATGAACCAAAATGTGCGAAAATATATCCCAGGCCATAAGCAACGTTTCCTTCCTCAGCTACAGGTACAGTTAATTCATCAGGAGATTCAGTAATCTGAAATATTATTGGAAAAACCCAGTATATAAGAAAAAAGATAAGAATCCCTACAACAATCCTAAAATATAATTTTCCAACCAGTTTTTTCCAAATAAACGCCAATGGAATAATTAATATAATTATTGGGAGGAGATTTAATAATAATGTATAAATAATTTCTACTGTAGGCATTTTTAATGCAATTCCTTTTTTACATGAAAATTGAAACTTATTTAAAATAAATGTATGTAAATTTAATTATAATAATTTAGCTATTAAATTGTATATTGGGTTTTTTAAAATGACGGAACTTAATAAAGTGGGAATAATAACTGATGATGATTTTAGCTATAAAAATACACCTCCGCATCCACATCCTATCTTTCTTTCCTATGAAACACCCTTACGAATTAAAGTAATTCATGATTATCTAGAAATTCGAAATATATTTTTGAATGAAAGAATTATTAAGATGGAGCCTATATTGATAGAAGATTCTGTATTAGATTTAGCACATACAAATTATCATATAACCTCTATTAAAAATTCTTCAAATAGAGGATTCGGAATAGCAGACGAGGAAATATTTATAACAGAAGATACTTACGAGTTAGCAAAAAAAGCAGTTGGAGGAACGATACAAGCAATAACTAGTGTGTTAAAATCTGATGTTAATCAGTCTTTTGCACTTGTTAGACCACCAGGACATCATGCATTACAAGAAAAGGCTTCCGGACTTTGTATATTCAATAATATTGCAAATGCAATATTATATTTGAACAAAGAATTGCAGAAAAATACTAAGATCGCAATTGTTGATATTGATGCTCATTTTGGGGACGGAATAGTTCAATATTTTTATAACGATCCTAATGTACTCTATTTTTCTGTTCATGAATTTGATTTTGTTGAAGGAGATTTAGGGTTTATTGATGAATTAGGTGAGCATGAGGGTCTTGGTAAGAATATTAACTTCCCAATACCAATGAATATCACTGATGATGAGTTCTTGGAATTTATGGATGTTTTAGAACCAGTATTAGATGAATTTAAACCTGAAATAATTATAATTGCCGCTGGATTTGATCTCCATTTTTCTGATCCTATTGGAAATGGTCTTTTAACATCTTCTTCATATAATAGATTCACTAAAAGATTGTTAAAGATCTCGAAAAGAATATGTGAGGGTAAATTAGCTTTTATTCTAGAAGGAGGTTATAGTCTATTTGGGCTCCCTCAATGTGTGTATGCCATCATACAAGGGCTTTTAGGAGAAAAATATGACATTCCTGTTTTTGAACAGTTTCAACTCTCAACTGAATCTAAGATAGAAGAGGTGTTAAAAATAAAGTCAGCGTTAAAAGGTTTATTATCCAACTATTGGAATTGCTTCAAATGATAAAAAATTGATAATTCTTAAATAAAAGTTTCAAGTTTCTTTGCGTATTCTTGAACATTAAAAAGCGCATCTCTTGGACCTACTTGAGGATTAATATATGTAATTAAAGCTCCAGTTCCTCCTATAGGGATTGGACATACTATCAAATGCCCTTTTCCGCTAATATTTGTGCCAATTTTTCTCTCTTCTGTATTTTCCACAATCATATATTTTATTCCTTGTATCGTGAGACTTGTTATCCCTTTTTCACCCAATGCCAGTTTTTGATTTAATAACTCGTTTAATAAACCTAGATCATTGGTAAGGTCCCAATTTTCAGTTTGGGTTATTAATCTTCCATCTTTACTTATGATAGCTACTCCAAAAATATTTTGTTCTTCATCTAATAAGTTATCAATAATTCCTTCAATTTCAGACATTATAACCAAATATTTATTATTAAATTGTTATAAATAAAATAAATAAAATCAATTATAAATTTAAACATAAACAAAGATCAAATTTAAATATAAAATGGTGACAATAATTGGCTTTTAGAATGCTGAGGAAGGCTATTTTGCTATCTCTAAGAGAGAAAAAAATTTTCATAGTTTTTACTCTCATTTATACGATCTTAATTTTTTTGACGAGTTTATTCTGGCATTTAGCGGTTGTACCCGGCGGATTAGGTGAAGAAGCATACTATCTCCTCGCCATCTTTTTTGGAACGAGTCTCTTTCTTTCACTACTGTATGCGTGGATTTTAGTATCAAGGAGAAGACGAGTATGGGCTACTTTTAAATGTATTGGTTATACAAATAAGAATATTTTAGCTCTAGTTTCTGGAATGATATTTTTTACGACTTTAGTGGGTTTTTTTATCGTCATTGAAGTGTTGTTTCATTATACTGCTGCTTTAGCTTATTTTAACTCGGGTAGCCCTTCGATTAACACAAATGATGTAATCTTAGTACAGTTGATTCCGGTCATAATTACAAGTGCCATTTTCATTTTAGTGCAAATAATTGCTTTTCTTTTAGCCTATAGAAAGGTATTAAAGGTAAGACCAATAATAGCATTAAAAAAAGTAGGAGAATGAGGTGTAAAAGAAATTGTCAGCAGATAAAGATATTATGATTGAAGCCGTGGACATTAATAAAGAATATCGAAGAGCAGGTGCCATTATTCGAGCTTTAGCAGACGTTAATTTGAAAATTAGAGCAGGAGAATTTGCTGTTGTCCAAGGTCCAACCGGTTGTGGAAAGTCTACACTCCTTAATGTTTTATCGGGGTTAGATTTACCTGATTCAGGAAGAATAATATTTGATGGGGAAAATATCGCACGAGCAACAGAAGATAGGTTAAGTAGACTTAGACGTCAAAAAATTGGTTTTGTATTTCAAGATTTTAATCTGGTAAATACATTAACTGCAATGGAAAATGTAGAGGCTGTTTTATGGCCAACTGTTTTACGTCAAAAAGAAATTGAAAATAGAGCAATTGCTGCATTGAGAGATGTTGATTTACTTGATCGCAAAGATCACTACCCGGTTCAAATGTCAGGGGGAGAAAAGCAGAGGTGTGGAATTGCTCGAGCGATTATTCATAGACCAAGAGTGATTTTAGCAGACGAAGCTACTGGTAACTTGGATCCTGAAAGTGAAAAGCAAGTTATGGATTTATTAAAGAAGATTAATAAAGAAATGGAAACAACTATAATTTTTGTTACGCATAGGGATTTATCCCAGTATGGAACCAAAAAAATTCAGATGGATAATGGAAGAATCACTAAAATTCAATAAATCAAATTTTATTTCATACAATTTTTTCTAATTTTTATAAAAAAATTCTTTCTTGTAGGAATATACTCATAGATTAATGGAATCACCTTTTGAAAACAAAAAAATAAATATAAATATTGTCTGAGTTATTATCAAATTACTTTAGTTTTTGAATTAAATAAATAAAATTGAGAGGAATATAAGGGGATAACTATGGGATTTAAGCGTGTGATTGGTTCCGGTATAGTGGGGATGATTTTTCTAATTCCGATGTCTTGGATTTCTTTTAGGTTCTTAAATTTAACTGAGGGAGTGACCGGGGGATTGATTGAAAATATCGATGATGCATTGAGTATTATAACTGGTAGCCTACCGACCGGTGCTGGTTTTTTTGTGGAATTTCTGGCAGGGGCATTTATAGGGCTTGCTCTTATTTTTATCTTTCCAATCCATTGGTGTATAATGTATCGTCCGGAGGACATCTTGCTTATAATTGCTATTACTTTACCCTGGATACTTACATGCGTTATTATAAGCGCGATTTTTGCTCATTCTCCTCGAGGCGGCATTAATTCCAGCCTTGCAATAGGGATCGGCTATATGATTATCTTTTCAGTTATATATTTGGTTTTAGCAATAGCTTTACCATTAGGATCTGCGATAATGGATGGTTTATTAACAGGATTGACAAATTTACCCTTTCTTGTGGCGGTGTTATCTTCTATTTTGGAAGGATGTCTCGTAGGTGCTGTTTTTGGGGCTTTTATTGGGAGTCTAAAATATAAACCGGGAGGATCTAAGGGGAAAAAAGTGAAATCAAAAAGTAAAGAAGATGTAACTGAAATTTCGGATGTAAATCGAGCAATAGAAAGTTCTGTCGCATCCACCCCAGCTACTTGTACGAATTGCGGAGCTAAAATACTTACTGATGATTTGTTTTGCACTAACTGTGGCGCCAAGATGTCTAAAATCTAGTATAAACTAAAATTATTTTTTTGTTTAAAAGTGATGTCAATGAAAAGGAGCAAATTAAAGATAATGTTTTAATGTCAGAGGAACATAAAAATATTAATAACATTTCTATTATAATATTAAAAGTTCAATGTGGTAATAGAGCTAATGCCAAAGGAGGTTAAAGGTTTAATAGTAAGTCGATTGATAATTTTACTTACAATTATTCTCCTACCTGTAGCAATCTTCTTAATTTATAATCTGGCAGATTTTAATTTATGGTTTTCGAATGATAATACCCTTAAAGTAGGATTAATAAAATTACTCTGCCCTATTGTGTTTTGCGTATCTTGGCTTTTTTTTTTAATTTTATTTGCCGAACGTTTTTCAGATACATTAGATGATATTGATAAAACTATTAGCGTAGTCCCTTCAAGATTAAAATTTTTCTATGGGGTTAACGCTGTTTATATTCTATTCATTTTTGTATTCCCATTTATTACACCTTTAGTTTCGGTGGTAAGTTTTGCCTCATTTGCATGGAGGTTAACTACTTTTAAAAAGAAAAGATGGGAAGAAGATACTAAAATTTCGACTCTAACATGGATTATGATGATTATTTTTGCTATTCTTCCTGTTTTCTGTTCAATTATAGTACTACCAGAATATCTTAATTTACTGGATTTTTTATGGAATGTTATTTGGGTACCTATTCTTCCATATCTCTATATTATTTCATATTCATTATTTACAGCACTAGCAATCGGATCTTTGATAATTCTTTTTATGACCTCCGGAGTAGCTGAATATGAACAGTTGTTTATGGAACCATCACAAAAGCAAAGGTTTTGGAACGTGAGAATACTTGAGATTGTATTATTCGGATGTTTTCTATACTTAGATATTTTCGGTTTTGAGGTGATAAATTTCTTCTATATCATTGGATTTGTGATCATTATCTTTATCTCATTTGTAAATCTCATACGAGGAAAAACTAAAATTAAAAGTTTTAAAAGTCATTTATTAGGATATTTTATTGCTGCAGTGTTTATTGGTTCTAATGTTATTTTTACAAGCTCTGAGATATCTCAGATTTTAAGAGTCTGGAGTCTACTAGTTTCAGCAATTTTATATCTTTTCGTATTTTTTTATACTTTCTTGCGGATAGAGTAAAATCGTAGCAAAATTTTCCAGAATTGATAATATCTTTTTAATTTTTAAAGATTCTACTAGATTAGAAGGTAAATTATTAAAAAGCCAAATTTTATTTATTATTTTAATACTTTAACCAATTTTAAAAAAAATGTGGTGATTATGAAAAGTATAAACACCAAATCATTAATGATTTTTACAATACTATTCGTTTCGATTGGTTCAATGCCTCTTGCTGTAAATGGTGAATTAAATACCACAGATGATAATTATGGTTTCGACCAGGATGTTGGCATTTTTGATGGTTTTCGAGGTGGCTTTGGAGCACTCTTTGGTGAAAATCTGGGTTATGCTGGAGCAATATTAGGAACAGTATTTCAAACAATATTATTACAGGGATTAGATCTCAACTCACATGAAACATTGAAGAATGTTTATGTTTTAAGTGCAAATACAACTCGACATATTTCAGGAACAAAAAACTTTACAGGAACTGAAAAAGAATATTATTATTTCCCAAGAGACTATAACACCCCTGTAGATGAGGGAATTGCTTATTGTGAGGTCACAAAGTCGGGAAGTTATTCTTTTAGTTTAGAAATCGGTGCTGCCGTAACACTTGTTATATGGGATAATGATAAGTCATTTATTGAGGCAGTAAATAAATTATTGGGTTTCTTCAAGAAATTGATTTATTATCAGGATGTATTGGGGCAAGAAGTACCCAGGGATTTAATTCAAGAAGGTATTTCCGTTTTAACTTGGTTTTTGATTCATATTAATGATATATTTACCGGGGATGAATTATTTATCTTAAATCCCATTACATGGCAGAAGTTAAATATTGATCCATATAATTATTCCCTTAGTAAAACCTATTGGTTAACTGGTCCAGATTATGCCATTGGTGGAGGGGATGATAGTCCTGTGCCTGCACCATATTTAGCAGATTGGATGAATAATGCAACAACATGGAAAGATAGCTATGTTGAATGGCTTTTAACCTCAACTGTACCTGGAGATCTAGCAGAAACGGTGTGGACTCAATTTTCTTTTGATTTGATCCAATTATGGGTTAAAAATTTTGAGATTCATATTGATGTTTCTGAAATTCTTAATGCTGCAAGGGGTATTGGCGGATCACCAGAGCAAATGATTGCTAATGCCTTTAGTGGATGTGATATTGAATTATATTTATTTACACATCATTTGGCAGGTGCCTTCTTATATGATGATGCTATTCCAGACGGAAGAATTTCTGCTAACTATGCAAATGTAACAGATAATCTTGGTCAACCAGTATTGGACTCAGAAGGCGATCCGATGCAGCTTCCGCAAAGTTCTGAACTTACCCACAGACTTATTTTAGGTACAGTTGAAGATTTCGTCTTTAGTAAACCAAAAATTAATAGAGATGATAAAAGCATATCTTGGGGTTTAACTTTAAGGAATGCAAACATTTCTGCGGTACCGATGTTCGTCGATTTAGATTCATATTTGAAAGCACCAGAGGAAAATTTAGAGTATATTTATTTTGGATTTACATTTATTCCAACTAAAGATCCTGATCTGAAAGTGGCAAAAGGTTTATTAAAATTAGATCAATTTTTTGCACCTTGGAATGGGGGTTCCGGACCGAATGCAGCTATCGCAGGGCTAGATTTAGCCATTATCTATGTTTCAACTGTATTACACTTCCACTTAAATGTTGCTGTGAATGAAATTCCAACAGACCCTGAAGTACTTTTAGACCCAGAAGAAGATTATATAGAAACGTCTAATCAATTAAAGGTAGGAAATTATATTGGCAAGAAAGCCGCTCAAAAGCTTGATTTTGTAGATATTGCTGGTCCTTTTTATGAATATGGGATGGATAGAACAACAGCACCTCAATATAACGCAAGTACGAATATTATGCCACTTCTTTTATGGGAGTGGGAAATGGATCGTCATGACACATTTACATTTGAAAATGGTACAACGTCTCAAACTTTTGCCTCTGATATTAGTATCACTACTGAATTTAATGTAATGGTCTATGCTGTATGTTATCCCGAATTTAATGGGCTTGCTTACGGAGTTTGGCATGATCCAACCTTTTCAGTATATATGGTTTTCCAATCAGAGGGATTCTGGGCTTTAATAGTTTTAATTGCAGGTGTTGGCCTGGTAGGTGTCGCTACAGTATTAATTAAAAGAAGAAAGGATAGTAGATTTTAAAATCTCATAAATTTTTTTTATTATTTTTTTACTTTTTACTTTTTTTTATACTTGACAAATTTTATATTCTGAGAAACTTAAGTCACACAAAAGCAGTATTTAAAACTTGGTAAATGTGATATTGTATGGAGTTAGATATTTCATATCCCTATTATGTTGATGAGAATAAACGATGGTTTAAGAAATGGTGGCCTGAGGGTGTTTCTTTCAATACTACATTTGAAGAAAAATCCCTAAACGAACTTCTAGATGAACAGGTTAAGAAATATGCAGATAGCAACTTTATTTGGTTCTTAGATACCTGGATTACTTATAAACAATTTCAGAGTTATGTCAGATCATTAGCTACAGGACTAAAAAACTTAGGGATTACAAGTGGTGATGTTGTTGCACTACATATGCCAAATT
Source organism: Promethearchaeota archaeon (assembly GCA_048938895.1). Classification (GTDB taxonomy): domain Archaea; phylum Asgardarchaeota; class Lokiarchaeia; order Sigyniarchaeales; family SOKP01; genus Loki-b32. Next base: position 14,732 of record JBHLLU010000036.1, on the reverse strand, counting down.
GTATCCAATATATGATCGGATATTATGCAGTTACGAGGATTGGGGCAATAGTCAGTGGTATCAATCCTACATATCAACCAATTGAAATTTTACATCAACTGGATATAACAAAAGCTAAAGTGTTGATAGTATTAGATGCCCTTTATAACCAATTTATTAAACCAATTATTAATGATATTGATATAGAAACAATAGTATATACCAATCTAGCAGATATTACAAATATAAAAGGTATAAAAAAAGCAGTTGGGAAGTTTGTAAAGAAAATTCCAGCAGGGAAAGTGGATTTCCCTGGGGCGATAAAATTCTTAGATCTTCTTAAATCAAAACCAGAAGCTGATAGCATAAATATTGATGTAACAACTCATCCTGCGACATATATAATGACAGGAGGGACCACGGGTTTACCAAAAGCGGCAGTGTTAACTCATTTCAATGTAGTATCTAATGCTGAACAATGCAAGTTGTGGTTAGGGGGGGAAAAGCCAGGGATAGGGAATATCGGAATCCTTCCATTATTTCATAGTTTTGCTCATACGGTAGTGATGAATACAACATTAACTATAGGAGGATGGGTAATGCTATTCCCAACACCGCCTTCCCAAAATGAGTTATGTGAAATAATCGAACAATTGCCTTGTGAGGAAGGTCTAATTTATGCAGGTACTGAGATGTTGTTTAAAAGATTGGCAGAATTCAAAAACCTTAAGAGAAGGTACCCTAAGGTAATGGGTAAATTAGTTCTATGTATTTCCAGTGCAGGCCCATTACATCGGCAGGTCCGTGATGAATTTGTAAAGAATACTGGTGGTAGAATTGTTGAAGGCTATGGATTATCAGAAGCAAGTCCTGCGGTGAGTGCGGGTAATTTATTCGGTGAAAGTCCAATTGGTAGTATTGGAATGCCTTTCCCTGGTACAGAATGGGGGATTTGGCCTGTAGATAACTTTTTGGAAGGTCCGATTACTTTAGGAAATCCTGAAGATGTTAATTTTGGTATCGAACACACAGGGGAGATATGCATTACTGGCCCTCAAGTAATGATAAAATACTTGGATAATCCAGAAGAAACTGATGAAACATTAAAAATTTATGATGGAAAAAGATGGTTACATACAGGAGATATTGGATTTATGAATGAGGATGGAACAATCGAGATACGAGATAGAAAAAAACAAATGATTAAATCCAAGGGATATTCCATTTTCCCTAAAGAGGTTGAGGAGCTTCTAATGAAACATCCTAACATTACTGAGGCTGCTGTTGCAGGGTTACCTCATGAAGAATTTGGTGAAATAGTAAAAGCATGGGTTTCTATTCGTGAGGATTGTGATTTATCCCCTCAATCTATTAAAGATTGGGCAATGAAGAATATGGCACCATACAAATGTCCTTATTCGGTTTCAATCATGGGTGAACTCCCAAAAAACTTCATAGGAAAAGTACAGAGACGAGCATTACAAGAAGCAGATCCGTTATATAAGAAATAGGGATGAATGATGGTATATATGAATCTCAATCTATATTTCTAGGGTACATATTAATCAATTAGAAGAATTGCAATATTATATATCTTTCACTATATTATGAAATATTAGTGATATCCATCACAACTTAAATAAATAAACCAGTCTATTGTATAGTCAGATAGTTTCTAGCGTAGTCGAACATAAATTATTATTAGTAAGTATTATTTTTTTAAATAGTGATTAATAAATATAAAAAAATTAAACAAAAGAGTAAATAGGCTTGTCGGAAAATTCAAAAATTAAAGACATAGATATCAAACTTGGAAAGTTTGATAGCATTCAAATAAACGATTCTGAACTTTTAATCATTGATAAAGTAATACAAGAATTTGCTCCGGAGATAGCTTTTTTATATCAGATTAGAGAAGATGAATCTGAAGAACAGCAGATAAAAACGGGAAGACTCCATGAAAATAGAATTCTTGGAATAATTTTAAAATTTTACTTAGAGGGTAAAAAGAAGATTACAACAGGAGAGGTTGAGCAAGAATATAAGAAATACTTTAAGGAGATCGCCCGATCGACAATTTCGACTTACCTGAATATGCTAAAAAAGGAATCGACTCTATATAAAGAAAGAGATGGGAGGATTGTATACTACATTTTTTATGAAGATCCCCCAAAAAGGATAAAACCTTTTTGGTTTACGAGAATATTTTGCATCGTTCCCGCTTATTTTGAAAGAGCATTATTCTTTGCAGGTTTATATTTCGATGCTGAGAAACATGTTGATAAATACATTGCAAAATTTCAGAGTGGGGATAAGAAGACTTTAATACGGAATTTCAAATTCCTAATTGGGATAACAATTTTAAATATTTTCAAGAATCGTAGTTCTAAATGTGTTCTCTGCCAATTTAGTAAACGAGAAATGTATGACAAGCTAGAAGAAATGATGGGTATAGCAATTAAAGACAGATCTGATGTATTACCCGAAGAAATGCTTGAAATTTTAGTAGGAAAGTATTCTGAAATACCTATATTTGATGGTATTTTTATCAAAGAAGAAAGTAATAATGATAGCCTTATTGAAAATATTTTAAAATTCTCGGATGATTATAAGAAAGATTTGGATTTTCAGATAATGGTTTCTAGCAGAAGGAAAACTCTTAGATTAAAACAGCAAGAAGCATTAGAGAGCCAAGATATAGAAATCTAAAAACTACTATTATTTGTTTTATAATAATTTTGATTTTTGCATCATTAATCTCGTTAAAGCATCAAAAGTCTCATCGACATTTTCCCCCGTTTTAGAACTACACTCAATAAATCCGTCTACTCCTCTTGATTTTGCAATATTTATACCTTCATCTCCAGATACTTCTCTATCATCTAGTAAATCTGCTTTTCCACCGACTACGATAATTGGGAATATATCTTGGTCAGTTTTGATTTCCTTTCGCACAACTAAGAGCCAATCGTCAATATGGGCTAATGATGAATAATTGGTGACATCATACATAAAAAGTGCACCATTAGCACCTCTAACGTAGGTGGGTAATAAAAATCTGAATCGTTCTTCACCACCAAAATCCCAGATTTGTAGTTTTACCTTTTTTTCATTTATTTCTAAACTTTTTACCTCAAAATCTACACCAATTGTCATTTTAGTGTCACCCTTAAATAAGTTAGTTAGAAATCTCTGAGTGAGTGTGGTTTTACCACATCCCGCATCGCCGAAAATTACTACCTTATAAGTAGCGTCATACATCCTTAAATACCTTTTCCCAATCTAAACTTAAAACCTAAAATTCGGATTTTTTCGATTAAACTTTTATTGATCTGTTAAATGATATTGGTTATAGATCTTGTATAAATTAACCTTAATAATATTTTATTATAATATTAACCTATTTAATTTGGTTTCTATAATAAATATATGGAAAATAAATTAAAAAACTGTGGTTTCACGCTTTAATAGGAAAATATCGAGTTTTATTTTAGTATCCAGCTAATAAGAAATTAAAAATTAGAATGATTATCATGGAAAGAGATCAAAGCTTAACTAACCAAGTAAGGGATTATTGCGAGAATATTGGGGTAGACGTAGTAGGATTTGCAGATCCACTATTGTTTGAGCGTTATCCAGACGAGAATCGACCAACTAAATTCATTAAAGACTCGCGTACAGTAATTATCATTGGATTTCACCTTTATGATATTATTCTTGATGCTTGGAGCCATAAAGAAGGAGAGGGAATATGGACACACCAATTTGCCGACGCGGTCGTAGAACAGTTCTGTCATGGAGTTCGTCGTTTCCTTCTAAAAAGAGGTTTTAATTCTAGGGTGATTCCCTATAGCCCCGGATTATTTTTAAAGGAAGCAGCTGCTTTAGCTGGAATTGGACCAATTGGAAAAAATAACTTATTAATCACTGAGAAATTTGGTTCACAGGTAAGATTAAGAGCAATTGCAACAACAGCTCCACTCATTTGTGGACAGGTAATAACTGAAAGTAAATATTGTAATGAATGTAATCTATGTATTAAGGCATGTCCTGCAAATGCATTTATAGATGGGAAATATATTCGGGAGAAATGTTATGCTTATTTGGAATCTCATAAAAGAAACTTGTCTGATAATACGGTGATCGAATGTAATAGGTGTATTGAATCATGTCCTATAGGAAAATAAATCGTACTGTAAATTCCCTCACAAAAAAAAGTTTAAAAAATTATCTATAACTTCTAGAGTTTGATCTTTCCTACCTGATTTAGGAAAAATCCTATTAAGTAAATGAGTTTCAATCTCCATTATATCCAACCCTAATAAGTCGATCTTTTTTGAGTCCAATATATTTTTTATGCTTTTTGCGGCATTTATTATTGTTGATTGATCGATACCGATAACATTCCTAAACCTAGTCGCGATGATTTCTTTCAAAGCCCCTACATCAGTATCAAAAGAAATATACATCTTTGCTTTTTCAGTCTCTTTTAAACTATTCATTAATCTGCTGATCATTGTTGAGGGCTTAGATTTCGGAATAAATTGCACTCCTAGTTGCTCCATTTCATCATAAAATTGAACATATTCTAAGATTCTTGAATCATCTATAGACCGAAAGTGTTCATCTGGATAATCTTGACACCCAAAGATGATTAGATTTTCAGGAATAACAATTTTTTCTCTCAAAAGAAAGTATAAAAATGAAGCACAAGTATAGTTGTCCACAACATCATAATTTTCATTAGCAGCTTTAATATCTTCTGAAATCAAAGGATTTATCTCCACAGGGTGTTCGTTCATATATTTAGCAATATTTAATGAAATACTTGCGGGTAATCCATCGAAATGGGCATCAAAAATAAGTACCAACAAATCTTCTGCTCCATACTCCTTAGATAATGCAGATAAAACACCACCAGTTAAGGAATGATCTACTCCAATCATTAGAGGAAAATCAGGTATTACATTTTTTCTAACATAACATTCTAGTTTATCTGAATAAGTTCTAATAGCACCTCTTTTGTTAAAATTTTGGAACTCTAATTGGTCGATTAGGGATAAGTCTTTTATATTTGGTTTAGGAGTCAACCAAGATTCAATGGGAAATTTACCAATTTTAAGATATTTATCTTTTAACAACACTCGACTGAATAAAAGTAGTCCTTCATAGGGATCAGCAAAATTTGGTTGGTTAAGTTCAATCAGATTGTGATTCAATTTGTTTAGATAATTTAATTTAAATTGAAGACTAAGAGCGAAATCTGATGCATCTAATGCAGCCCCAAATATTTTTACTGATTTCACCAAACTTTCAGGCACACTTCTATTTGTTTTGAAAATACAATTAATCTATAAATAATATAAAGGATTAAATATAATTTATAAGGTCGATGAAAATGATAGATAACGAAATTATTACAGAATTAGCAGGAATTGTGGGAGAGAAGTATGTTTCTGATCAACCTGAAATGCAATTTCTTTATCATTATGATTTCATAACAGCTGAGCCAGAGGGAAAATGTGATATTGTAATTATGCCTAATTCCGCAGAGGAAGTTCAAGAAATAGTCAAACTTGCAAATGTTCATAAAATACCTATAGTCCCGTGGGTTTCAGGCATAAACTTTGGTTCTCTAGCTACCCCTAGAAAAGGAGGGATCGTTGTTGATCTAAGGAGATTAAATCGAGTATTAGAAGTAAATGAGAATGATATGTATGCTATAGTCGAAGGGGGAATAACATGGGCAGATTTACAAGGATATCTCGAAAAATATCACCCCTCTCTAAGAGCAGGTATAACATGGTCTCCTCCAGGCACAGGAGTAGTTCCCTCATGTCTCTGTTATGGAATGTTTGATCTTGGTATGATTGGGGGGTCTGGTGCGGAGTTTTTAAACGGTTTAGAAGCTGTACTCGGCTCTGGAGAACTTGTTAAAATAGGTTCTTGTGCAATTTCTGATAAATGGTATGGAAGACAACCATTACCCGATTTAGCCGGATTATTTATAGGATGGGAAGGCACAACCGGAATTGTAACTAAAGCTGCTATTAAATTATGGCCAAGATTACCCTTTAATGAGATTTTTACAGGTGCAACACTCAGAATGGATGATGGAATTCCTGTAATGCTAGAGCTTGCCAAGGCAGGACTTGGAATTGTTGATATTGTTGTAGTCAATCTCGGGTGGAGTCAATCAGTTCAGAATTTAAATGAGAAAAACGTTCCTAGAGATGGTATAAAAGAAGGAATGCCTGATTTTGTATGTATTATTGCAACTCAAGCATATACTGCGAAACAACATGAAGCTCAATGTGAAGCTATTATGAATATCTGTAAAAAAGGCAACATTCAACTTATGTCAAGAGAACAAGGTGTGGAAGCTATTGATGTACCCCCAACTCAGGTTTGGGGTTGCTGGAATTTCTCTAGGGGCGGTGGTGGTGAATGGATTGGTTCGTATTGCTCAACTGGAGATATAGTAAATTATTACAATGCAGCTAGGGAAGTATGTTTGAAATATAATAAACCCCCGCAATTTTACAGTAGAATAATGTTTGGTGGACATTATAGTGTTGCGCGCACCAATATTAATTTTAATAAAAATGATCCAGAGGATATCGCAAAAGCAAGAGATCTCTTAAAAGAAATTCATGAAGAGGTTCAGCAAATTGATGGTGCAATAATGTATAAATCACCAAAATGGGCATATCAATCACATAAGGAGAAAATCTTTCCTGCGACAGGTGTTTTAATAGAAAAAATTAGGAAACTTCTTGATCCAAATAAAATTATGAATCCAGGACAAGGTAGAGGAGAAGATTAGTATGTCTAAGAGAAGAATAAGAAATATACCAGGAAAGGGGATCTCTAAAATAACCTTAGCACATGAGAATCAGAAACTTGAGAGACACCAAGACCTAAAACATTATGAGGAGACATTCTTTCAATGTGGTAAATGTGGAACCTGTAGAACAGTCTATAGAGATGCCTATTGGTCTCGGGTTTGCCCTTCTGGTGAATTTGGAAAGTTTGAAGCTTATTATCTTGGGGGAAAGAACTTATTGACGTGGGCAATATCTACAGATAAACTCAAATGGAGTGAAGAACTAGCAAAAATATTTTATCAATGCTCTGTTTGTATGGCATGCGTACAGCAATGCCAGATACCCGAAATTCACACTTATGCAGGAGAATGGTTAATGGCCATGAGAGAAGAAGCAGTCAAGTGGGGATACGGTCCTATGCCAGAACAAACGAAGTATACAGATCATATAATGATTGAAAATAACCCTTATATGGAAAAAAATGAAGATAGATTGAATTGGTTGCCTTCACATATTAAACAATCACCAGATGCTAAATTGGGTTATTTTGTGGGATGTACCGCAAGTTATAGAGAACAAAATATTGCCATAGCTACAGCAGAAACTTTAAATACACTGGGTATTGAATTTAAGTTTATAGAAAAGGAAGTATGCTGTGGGTCTCCTGTATATATGACAGGTCAAACTGATAAGGCAGTTGAATTAGCAAACATGAATGTAGCAAGTTTTAAAGAAAGCGGAATTGAAAAGATTATTACTTCTTGTGCTGGATGTTACAGAACTTTAAAAGATACATATCCAAATAAATTTAATTTAGATCATGGAATTGAAATTCAACATTTACCCGATTTCATTCGAAGAGAAGCAAAAAGTAAGGAAAATATGTTTAAAAATGAGGTAAAAATGAGAGTCACCTACCATGATCCTTGTCATTTAGGACGCCATATGGGTATGTATAAGGCTCCAAGAGATGTATTGGAATTAATTCCTGGGATAGAATTAGTAGAAATGACACGAAATAGGCATAATGCGTGGTGTTGTGGTTCTGGAGGAGGTGTTCGATCTGCCTTTAAAGATTTGTCCTCCTTTGCAGCTAAAGAACGAATAGAAGAAGCTTTGGAAACAAATGCTGACGCTCTTGTATCCTCATGTCCATTTTGTTTAAATCAGTTTAAATCTAATATAGAAAATAATAAAATTCAGACATTTGACATTTCAGAATTAATCAGAAAAGCGATCTAAAATATTAAAATACTTACAATTTTTTTTTTTTTAAAAATTAAAAAAAAATGTTTTATTGAGATTCTAACTGGTCTTTAGCAATTAACGCTGCTCCTAAAGCCCCTATTATCTGAGGATCAATAGGTAAATCTTTTGCTTCAACGCCAATTCTTTTCTCAAGATATGTAACAACTCCTGTATTTTTAGCAACTCCTCCAGTTATGGTGAAATCCTCTTCGAGACCGACTCTATAGACAAGAGACATTATTCTAGATGCAATGGCATCATGAATTCCGGCAACTATATCAGAGACTTCTATTCCATCAGCCATAAGACTCACAACTTCAGTCTCAGCAAAAACACTACATTGTGCAGTAATTTTAGCCTGGTTTTTAGCTTCTAAAGAAATAGGTCCAAGTTCTTCAAGTTTTAATTCCAATGTTTTAGCCATAACTTCAAGAAACCTCCCTGTTCCTGCCGCGCATTTATCATTCATAGCAAAATCAAGAATCTTTCCATTCTTATCTACTTTTATTACTTTACAATCTTGACCTCCTACGTCAATTATTGTTCTTATTGATGGGATAAATGAATGAGCTCCCCTTCCATGACAGGTTAATTCAGATATTTCTGAATTCGCGAAAGGAATTTTTACTCTTCCATATCCAGTACCTACAATAAATTCAATGTCATTTAGACTTAAATTTTCTTTTATAAGTGCTGCATCCATTGCATTCTTAGCAGTTCTTTCCGGTTTCGGCGTCGTTGGGACAATGCTATAGGATAAAACCTTACCATCTTTTAATATTACAGCTTTTCCAGTTAAAGAACCTACATCACATCCAGCTACAATCATACTATGTAATCCCTCTTTACAAGACTACTTGAGTTAAAAAATCGGTTATCCTACTTCTCACTGTTTCTGAAGTCACCTCTCGTGAATCATAAGGATCTACTCCAAAAATCAAGGTAGGAATCCCCAATTGTTCACGAACAGCTTCAGCAGCAATCCTAGTTATAAGATATGCATGTTTACAAGCAAATTGCATTGGAATTATAACACAATCTATTTTATATTCCTTTACATAATTTAGAACAAAATCAACATAATATTCTGCAGGGCCCCTACATGAACCAATCATTGAAAAATCCAAAGTTCCCATAGCAAGGCTTTCATAACATTTTTCTATTGTTGATACATCATGAGGTAAAACAGGATAATATCCAAGTAAATCCATAATTACTACTGATTGAAAAGTCTCTTCTATCCAGGGTAATAGCTCTTGGTCAAAAAACACATGTGTATAAGGCCATGCAATCCTTAGTTTCTCTCCTGGAACGCCAGCAATACCTTTTTTGACATTTTCTGCGGCAGTATCACGAATAAATTTGGTTGCTTTTACACCATCGAAAGTACCTCCACGAGTTATCATAGTGAAAAAATTTCCAAACCCTGTCTGACTAGGTACAGGGCATGGTACCGTTTTTAGAAGCTCATTGAATTCTAAAACGTTTTGCCTTGCTTCATTAATCCAGATCATTGCCTGTTTTAGTTTTTCTGGGTCAAGTTTCTGGTTAGTCTGCTTTTCCAACCAAGCAATAAAGTCTTTTATCTGTTTAACCATATATTCAAGCGTTCTCTCGTCATAAAATTCCTCAGATTGTTCATAATTCCAATAGGGCATATCCATATTAAATGTTGGAAGTTTTGTTAATTCTTGGAAAACCTGATAATTCATTGCTAGGGAATTACACGGTGTTGATACATAAAAAAGCAAATCGGGCATGGGAGCTGCACCTTGCATATAAGAGCCAATTAATGGTCTCTGTGCATTACAAAGTGTAGGGTTATCCCCGTATCCCATTTTATTAGTTAGATCAATATAAAATTCGTTAAGATGGGTCGGAGCTAAACCAACACTGAAAATTTCTTGCATTAATGGGGTTATATTCATAGCATGAAATATTGGAGGTTCAAAGTTGAATGGATGCATAATTATAGGACTTCCCTCCTTACGTGCTCGGGGGATGCTTAGGAATACATCTAATAATAATTCAATAAATGGCGTTAATTCTACGTCTTTATTTTGGGTCACGAAACCTTTATACATAGTTTTCCAGAGAGTCAGATCCTTATCCCAGCTTCCTCTTCCTAATTTTTTGTATTTTTGAAATGATTCTTCATCCATTCCTCTTCACCTCCCTTCTAATATTTCAATAAATGTCTGAACTCTTGTTCTCATGGCACCAGCACCACTCAATACATACTCTCTTTCTAATTCGAGAAATGGAATTCCTTCCTTTTCTAATCTATTTCGCAACATAAATATTTCTGCCCACCAGATTGCACAAAACTTTATTCTTTGAAAAATAACTCCATCTACATTGAATTCTTTTATTAGATTCATCATAAATTCTGCTCTTTTGGGGTGTCCATCAGTCATTCGTGGGCATGATATTTTTGATAAGTAACGTTCAGTAAGTGCATCTAGTGGATCTTTTTTCTCATCAACTAAATCCCAAAAATATCTAGAGCCAAAACAGAGGGAATCAGTAACAATTAATCCTCCCAAGTCTTCGATTATTTTCATATACTCTGGTTCATCAAGCATACTTCCAATTACCATTATCCTTGCTTTATACTCAGAGTTAACTTCTTTGGTATTAAGTTCTTTAAGTTGTTGGGATAGGAGATTATTAAACTCTTCCCTTGGCATCGAAATTCCTCCTGTAAGAATATTTAATGTCTCAGTACCTGTGATTGGAGGATTGTCTTTTTTTCTAAGCATATATAATTCTTTAAGAAGTGTACGAGATTCATTATAGGTTTTTATGGCTTTTCTTAGTTTTTCATTAGAAATCTTAACATCAAATTGATCCTCCAAAGTTTCTTTAAATTTTGAGATCTCATGTTTAAACCAGTCAAGTGTTGTAGTATTTAAAAAACCTGGAACGCCCAGAATATAATGAAACGGAAATGGAGCTTTATATCTAATATTATCATAAAGCCGTCTAATCTGATCACAGGAATTGCTGGAAATTATTCCATCAAGGAATTTATATTCATTTCTATTCGCTAATTCAAGACAACATCTTGTAAAACTACAAGCTGTTGGAGTCATATATGCATCTCCCATAGGTGTATCAGTACAGGACCTTGCTCTCATCCTGATAGGTAATATATCAGCAGCATACAATATTTCTTCAGGTATGTATGAACAAAAATACCCCATAACTTTCTTTCCTTCATTTTTCCATTTACTAATCCATGGATTCTCAAGGGGATTTGCTTCAATAAATTTTTCAATAGTTGTCATAATTTTTTCCTTATTTAGAATTATTTTTTGGATTCAATTCAATATAATTTATACTTCTTCTGTTTAAAAACATAATGTTTAGCTCAAAATAATTTTAAAAAAATCTCAATAGTTCTTATATTACAACTTGAGTAATAAAATCTGAGATTTTACTTTTAATCGTTTCTGAAGTGACTTCTCTGGAATCATAAGAGTCACAACCAAATATTAAACTTGGAATACTAATTTCGTCTCTAATAGCTTCTAATGTAACTTGTCCCATAATGGAGACATGCTTACAAGCAAAATGCATAGGCATAATAACACAATCTATTTTGTATTCTTTAATAAAATTAATCATATATTCTATATAATATTCAATTGGTCCCCGGCATTTACCAACCATCGAAGCATCCAATATTCCTTCGCCTAAACTTTCATAACAATCCTCAGTTGTTTCTATTGAGTGAGGTAAAACTTTATAATGACCAAGTAGGTCCATTATCACGACAGCATTAAAAGAATTTTCAATCCATGAAAGAAGATTTTGATCAAAAAATACATGGGTGTACGGCCATGCAATTCTAATTTTTTCATCTGGAATACCTCCTATTTTATTTTTCACATTTTCTGCTGCCTCATCTCTCATCCATTTGGTAACCTTAACTGCATCTGGGGTTCCCCCTCGAGTTACCATGGTGAAAAAATTCCAAAAACCTGTTTGACTTGTCACTGGACATGGTACTGCTTTTAAAAGTTCATTAAATTCTAAAACATAACCACGAGCTTGATTACATAAATCCATCGTTTTCTTAAAATTCTCCTCTTCAAATTGAAGAGAAGTATTGTTTTCTAACCAACCAATACAGTTCTTAATTTGATCAATGACATAATTTACAGTTTTCCCATCATAGTATTCGTCTTCTTGATTGTAAGCCCAATAGGGTATATCTAAATTAAATGAAGGTAGATTTGTTAAATTTTGATAAACTTGGTAAGACATTGACAAAGAATTACATGGTGTTGAAAGAAAGAAAAGTAAATCTGGAATCGGTGCTGTTCCTTGCAATGCTAGACTAATAAAAGGTCTTTGAGCATTACATATTGTAAGATTATCACCATATCCTGCCTTATTTACAAAATCAATAAAGGGTTCGTTTAAATGGAAAGGAGCAAGGCCTACACTTATTATTTCTTGCATCAGCGGTTCTATATTCATTGCAAAAAACAATTCAGGCTCAAAATTAAAAGGATGCATTATAATTGGTTTTTGTTCCTTACGTGCTTTAGGTATATCGAGAAAGATATTGAGAAGCATTTCATTAAGTGGTGTAAGTTCTTCATTTTTGAGAGGATTTAAAAAAGTTGTATACATTGTCTTCCAAAGGGTCAGGTCCTTGCCCCAGCTTCCTCTTCCAAGCTTTTTATATTGGTTAAATAATTCAATATCCATTTATTTTCACCGGTAAAATTAAATTTAATTATACTCTCGAACTTTTAAAACATACTGCTTTCTAAACAAAACTGACAATAAGGTAAAAGAATCTTAAAAAGAAAGAAAAAATAGATTTAGAGTCTTACTGAAACTGTAACCGCTGCATTACAAATAATAATTTGATTAGAAGTATCGCCCAATTCTTTAATCATTACTCCCTCAGCGATTAAACCTCCTTGAACAACTTCAATTGATTTTTCCCCAAATGGAATTGCATTTAACACTTCTGTTTCATCCATATTTTTTGGATAGGGTGCTCCAATCTTCACATGCACTACCATTCGACTAATATCCTTTGATTCTGTGAAATTATATATTTCTGAAAGCCCACACAAACAATTGTTTGAGATTGCATTCTTAATAGCTTTAATTGCAGCATTAGTACATTCATTATTATGCCCGTGTTGATCCACACCCATCCCGAGCTCAACGATAAACCTTTTAGATTCTGACAATTTTATGACCATATTTTAATTATTACTTATTGAGATTAATAGTGAAATTACAAATTAAAACTCCTTTTTATCTCCTTATTTAGAAGAAAAAGTATCAAGCTGAGAGTGCGCAAAAATATTTATAAATTAATACGGCAAACTATGAATAATCCTATTAAATTTATAATACTAGTTTAAACTAAGATAATTTTAGGGTCAGAATCGAATTTTTGGTGATAATTCATTGGAAAGAACAAATTTATGGGAAAGAAATAAAATTCCATTGGCTTTTGACCAGCTAAATATGATAAAATGGTATAATGAGGAAAGAGGGGGTGCAAGAGGAACTGCAGATGTTTTTTATCTAATGTTTGGTATAACATATAATTGTCAACTCAATTGTCCACATTGCTGTGTAGGTAATTATGAAAATGAACCGCCCCGAGAACTTTCCACTGACGAGATTAAAGATATATTAGATCAATCCGCAAAAGCATTCGTAGTTAACTTCTTCGGTGGAGAACCTACTATGAGATCAGATTTAATGGAATTAATACAATACGCATCGGAAAAGGCGGTTTATGTATTTTGTGATACTAATGGTATAAAAATCTCAAGGGATTATGCTAAACAATTAAAGGATAGTGGTTTAGAGATGCTTTATGTTAGTATTGATAGCCCTATTCCAGAGAAGCACGATGAATTGCGTGGAATGAAAGGATTATTTGACAAAGCTATTCATGGAATAAAAAATGCTCTTGAAGTGGGATTAAAATGTTGTCTTTCAACCTATGTTACTAAAGAAAATCTAGCTAATGGCGAGTTTGAGACTGTAATCAAGCTAGGAAGAGATATGGGCGCAAGTGGAGTTAGATATCTATTACCAACCGCGACCGGAAGGTGGTTATATAATCCTGAAGTAAAATTGACACTTGAAGAAGAGAAAAAAGTTAGAAAAATTGCTGATTTTCCATTTGTTTGCAGAGATTTCTATTTTCAAACTCAAACTTCAAGTCAGTGTGCAGGAGTAGCAGGTCAAGCGTATTTTTACATTTCACCATATGGGGATGTAATGCCTTGCTGTTTTATGCCTATAGCTTTCGGGAATGTTAGAGAAGAACCGCTAAAAACAATTTTAGATAGAATGTGGGGTCATTCGATGTTTTCAGAGGACTGGACAAGCAAGGAATGCCCAATGCTGAATGAAGAATTTAGGAAAAAATATATTGATACAATTTCTCCTGGTACAAAATTACCCTATAGAATATGCTAATAAAAGAGCTTTTGCTTTTTTTTTTCATTAAGTAAATATTTTTTTTTTAAAACCTTTATTCTTATTAGAATAAATCTATAATTCGGATCATAATAAGACTAGGTTTATAACCGTGTATGAGATAGATAAAACAAGATACCAACGGTTCAGAGAGAAAAATAACATGATCTATCGAAGATTATGGGATCGAAATTTACCTACTTTTGG
>JBHLLU010000035.1:0-41176 GCA_048938895.1 Promethearchaeota archaeon | reverse complement strand
CCATACATTTTGTAAACTGAAGGAGTATCACGCCACATAGTCACAGCTGAACTTTTTCTTACATATCTATCTTTTTCAAGTAATTTCTTATTCTCAATATAGAGACTATAGTTCTTTATAGCTTTCATTGTCTTTTGGTGTCCAGTTATTCCCATATGGTTTTTAGAAAGGTCTCTCAATGCTTTTCTATCTTGAACATGCATCAAAAAGGCATCTCCCCCATCACCAAATCCAGCTAGAATTACCTTTGCTTCTTCTTTAGGGCGTTTCATGGCTGAGATTAACAACATAAAAGACATTGGGGTCCCAAGATCACCAACTTGAAAAAATAAGCCATCCTGTGCAACACCTTGCGCAAAATTCATTCTCTTAGAGATTCGAGCATGAGTTCTAGGATTATTGTAATAATACGCAGCTACATCAATATCTTCTGGTTTTAAATTATTTCGTTTCATTATTTCAGACATTACTTTTGTAATCGTCTGAGCATAAAATTGATTGTCCATCTTAGCCTCAAAAGTCCTAATAAAGCTATCTTCTTTAGTTCTTTTCCAAGGACCAGTAACATTAACTGAAATAGAATAATAATCATCAATAACAAGAGGTAGATTATCTTCTTCTGAAACCAAAAAAGCGGCAGCACCATCAGCAAATCCAAATTCCCACATTGTTGCAGGTTCTGGTTCTCTTGTATCCGATGCAATAATAAGTATACTCCCGATATCTTTATTAGCTTTAATTGTATCCATTGCTCTAGCTAAAGCTGTTGTTCCTGCTTTTAATGAATCTGTAAAATCAGCAGTAATGATATCTTCTCTCATATCTAATACAGTAGCTATAAATGAGGCTGAATCTTTTTCAGTATATACTTGGGTGGTGGAAGCAAAAAATAAGCCATCAATACTCTTTGGGTCAATTCCACTTAGGCAATCTAATCCAGCTTCAACTGCCATTGTAATACTATCCTCATCTATACTAGCAAAAGCTTTAGTGCCCGGAACAGCTGGAAAGTCCCATGCTCGAGCAATCAGCTCACGGGGCAATAAATATTTTGGTAAGTATGCACCATAAGATTTAATTCCAATCATTTAATTTTATCTCTCTTTAATTCTTATTTTGATTTTTTATATGTTTTTGAATATTTTACAATTAATATATTTCATCTAATTTTCGTCGCTTTTATTTTTCTACTACAAATTTTTACAGTGTAATAATCAATTATCTAAGAAATCTTTACTATACATTATAAATAATTAACCTCCATTAGGATATTCGCAAAATGGGAAAAGTATGGGAGAGATTAACAAGAATCTTTTTCAATATATAAATACTAATTTTAATTAAATATTCTAAATACTTTTACAGCATGATGATAATATGAAGGGCCCCGTAGAACCTTTTAAGATTAAAATGGTTGAACATGTTGGAATGCCAGATGAAACGAGGAGAAAGGAAGCAATAAAAGAAGCAGGTTACAATACATTTTTACTAAAGTCTGAAGATGTGTTTATTGATTTGTTAACTGATTCTGGTACTTCTGCTATGTCTGATTACCAATGGAGCGGTATGCTTTTAGGTGATGAAGCTTACGCAGGGGCAAAGAATTTTTACCATCTTGAAAAAGCTATCCAGGAGGTATTAGGCTATAAATATGTAGTCCCAACCCATCAAGGACGAGGTGCTGAACACTTGATGTATAGTCATCTTGTGAAACAAGGGCAAATTGTTCCAAGGAATATGTATTTCACCACATCAAAGTTACATGTTGAACTCCCTGGTGGAAAGATGGTGGATGTAATTATTGATGAAGCTCATGATCCTGAAAATGAGCATCCATTCAAGGGTAATGTAGATCTGAAAAAATTGCAGGGTTACATTGATGAATATGGTTTAGATAAGATTGCTTTTGTAAATGTCGAACAAAATGTTAATATGGCGGGAGGCCAACCAGTTTCGATGGAAAATTTACGAAAATTAAGGGAATTCTGTAATGACTACAAGTTAAAAATCATATTCGACGCAACACGCTCAAGCGAAAATGCATATTTTATTCGAGAACGTGAGAAAGGTTATGAAAGTACTCCTATTATTAACATCCTGAAAGAGATGATGAGTTATTCTGATGGTTGTATTTATAGCGCAAAGAAAGATTGCCTTGTGAATATTGGTGGCTTTCTTGCCACTCATGATAAAGATATATTTGAAGCTACTCGAAATATGGTAGTAGTTTATGAAGGTCTTCATACTTATGGAGGAATGGCGGGGCGAGATATGGAAGCTGTAGCACGTGGTTTAAGAGAAGGTGCTCAATATGAATATCTAAAGTATAGGATTAATCAAGTTAGATATTTAGGTGAGATGTTAAAAGAAGCAGGTGTTCCCATTGTACATCCTATTGGTGGTCATGCTGTTTTTCTTGATGCTTTAAAATTTCTTCCCCATATTGAAAGAGAAAATTGGCCTGCTCAAACATTAGCTGCAGCAATTTATGAGGATTCGGCTGTAAGAAGTATGGAACGTGGTGCAATATCTAAAGGAAGAGATAAGGATACAGGAGAAAATATTTTCCCTTCTTTAGAGCTAGTGAGGTTAACAATCCCAAGAAGAGTTTACACAAATTCACATATGGAATACACAGCAGATTCAATTATCCATCTTTATAGAAAAAGAGATACAATCCGCGGCTTAAAGATGGTATACGAGCCCGAGTATCTTAGATTCTTTCAATCTCGATTCGAAAAAATATGAATTTCAAAAATAGAAAAAAAAAGTTATATCTGTAAAAAACTATCTTATTCCCTTAAATGTTTTAATGTTTCTTTTTTGCTCTTCTTTCTGATTTTAAATTATGTTTAAATCCTATAATATTCTAATAATAATATAAGGAAAATTCAAGATAGGATAAAGTCTTAGAAATGCTCTAGGTGTTTATTTCATAAGATCAATCAATTGATATTTAATGCTAAGTAAACGATTAGAATTAACTTTATTATGAAGAGATCAATCAAATTTCCAAATTTCTCAAGAGATATATGGATTTTTCCAATTCTGGGAGGATTTTTTGCTTTACTTTCACTCTTATTACCTTGTGCTCATGATATTAACGATTATTATTCATCTTATTTCTGGATATGCGGTTTAGTTTTATCAGATGAATTTAGTATCTATGAAGAAGGATTGAGTTTTATTGATAATCAAATCATTCAAGTAACATCATTTATCTGTACAGTTATCATATTATTGTGCGGGTCAGTCTTAATTTTACTGGCTTATAGATTAAAGAAGAATAAAGAAATTAGCAAAAAAACTAGAAGAATTTGGCTAAATACTACAATTTTATTAATCTCTGCTATAATTATTTGGGCGATAATTGCAGAAATCGCTTACTATATATCGAATGAGCTCAATTTTGGCTTTTGGTATGAAATCTCACCTGGTATAGGAATAATACTTCCCCTTTTAGGGGCTTTCCTAAGCCTAACTGGTTATTTTAAACTAAAGGATCGTAACAAAATTGTATTAAAGGATACTACCATTAAATCCAAGACCAATTATTATTATACTCTAATTCTTTTAACTTTGATATTTACTGTCATTTTATCCTTCTTTTTTTTAGTATTTCCACTTATTATTGATGAAAATCTCCGTAAAATAACTCCATATTATCCTCTTACTACACCAGAGGATTATATTGCATTTTTACGAGTAGTAGGTTGGATTTTCATTATTATTATTATCAGTATGATTATAGTAGGATATTTCGTCAAAAGAAAAGAACCAGCAGTAGGGGGGGCGTTCTTGATTTTTCTTCCAAATTTTTCACAATTTAATACCTCAATGTTTTTCTTATATGGTATAGGTATTTTTCAAGTTATCTGGCTTCCATTGACGGGATCGTCTTTACCTTGGCTTGATTTAGGAGATATTGTGTATTTACCTATGGGATATCTTTATTCTCTTTTTAACATTTTAGATGTAATAATTGGTAATTATGCTTGGAATTATTTCAATATTTTAATTTATCTACTTTTATACTTGGGTTTTATTATTTTTAGTTTAGGGGCTGCTACTTGGTTTTATGGTCATTTCAAAGAAAAGAAGATCGTAGATTTTTCAATCTACAAAATATCACGACATCCCCAGTATTTGGGATTTATAATTTGGAGTTATGCCTTCACATTTATCCCTCGTGGGTATGCAAGTGGTGGCTATTCGATGAGCTCGAGTTTTTTTTGGGTTATATCAGTTTTAATAATAATTGGGATTGCTCTCAATGAAGAGCTAAAAATGAAACGAAAATTTGGTGTTGAATATCTGAAATACCAACAAAAGACTCCTTTTCTACTTCCCCTTCCAAAAAAACTAAGTTCTGCTTTAAATTTTCCAATTAAAAAATTAATTAAAAAGAAATTTCCGGAAAATAAGAAAGAAATTTTGATCATATTAGTTGTTATTGCATGCTTTATCATTTTACTTTCTCTCCCCTTCACTCTACTACAAAAATCAGCTATTGATTATTTCAGATAAAATTATAATTTTCATTATTTAAAAATGTCTTATTTTCTATGCTTTTTATTGGAGTAAATCATGAATCAATTATCCGTCTATATGAAATAAGAGAAACAATCTAGGATTAAAAATTGTGTATGAACCAGAGTATCTAAGATTTTTTCAAGCTCGATTTGAAAAATTATAGAACAGGATTGTTCCCAGTTAGAACTCCAATAGAAATTGATAATATGTTTCTTTTGCTGAACTTTTTATTTTTTTGGTCTCCTTAACCTTGACTCCAACAATTTCTAATGCTTTTTTTACATAACCCATAGTTGTTAATTCAATATAGGGGTGATACCTTGGTAAGTCTAATAGTCGAGCATGTAAAAGATTCCCTTCCAATTCAAATTCTTCTCTCCCCATGTCAAAATAGTTATGCCAAATCCGAGCTAAAACAAATTTAATAAAACTCTTGGGATTTTGTGTATTTTTAACAAATATATTAAAGTAACCATCCTCACTCAAGGAAGTTTGAGCGGCACTTTCACCGAAACCCCAATATACTCTCTGATTACCATTGTAGTATTCTTTGGTCAATTCATCAATAAAAAGTAGAAATATATCTACAGGAATTTGAGTTGTAACTAAGGGGTCATTCGGAAATTCAGGACATTGCATTTTAAATTCTTGAAAAAAATTATTCCATCTTTCTTGTCCAAATAATGACATATGAGCTTCTTTTATATGGATAAATGACATTCCCTTAGTATTCATTTAAATCACCAAGATTTGTATTTAAGATTTGTATAATCAATTTTATATAACAATGTTATACCTTATTACAATTTTAAATGATTATATAGTGAAGTTATTGTGTGTTCTAACCGAACGTAAAATATTTGTTTTTTACTCTTAAAAGGAGTTTTTAAAAAATATAAATTTACTATGTTTCCAATTCTTGTGTGATGACCTATATACAAGAGAAAAATGTCTTTATGTTAAAATAGATCATGCACTAGGTTAAAATTAGGTCATACACTTAGGATTGAAACTATTGATTGATTTAATAAATCTAAGATTTTTCTAGATTTGGCTACATAGCTTTAGCTTTAAGAATTTTAGAATCTTTTTTCAAGTACTGTAAGTATTGGGTGAAAACCTGTTTTTCCAAACACATCAAGTAATTTTTTATCCGTTTTATAGGCGAGGTTTATCCTTATTGAATCACATCCCCATGATTGTAGAATTTGAATAGCTCTATCTGCTAAGAGTTTACCTACGCCTTTACCAATAAATCCTTTTTTGGTAGCCCAATTATCAAGATATCCAACATATTGTCCCAATGTATTCTTTTGAGCTTCAATAACTCCCATACTAACTACATCACCGTTAGATTTTAATTCTGCAATTAAAGTGATTCGTTTTAAGTTGGGTTTGAATTGTCTTAATCCTGAGGATTCTCTCCATTGATTTTCATCAAAGCCTATATCAAAAAGTTCATTGAGTGTTTTTAGAATCTCTAATGTTGCTTTATAATCGGAGGTTCTATAATTTCTAATAATTATATCTTCTTGGGTTAATTGCTCATCTGACATTTTAATACACTTTTTACTAATTTGATATTTTATTAATTAACTTTAAATCGATTCTTTGAGTAATCATTTTTGTATCATCCCCATTACCCTTTTGGTGATTTACTGAAAATAAATATTCGTCAACATGAGGTACAATTGGTGAGACAAATAAAAGTTCTTCTTGGGGAAACCAAAACTCCACATCTAAGTTCATTACTTCTTTTTCAAAAAACTCTTTTACATGAGTCATAATAATTGAAATATTTTTTAGTTCCTCATTAGTATTATTCTGAACAGTGATTTCAATTTCCTGGCTATTCTCAATAAAATTGATATTAGTTATTGAAACCGGAAGTTTTGTAGATATCCCCTCATTGGTAGTTTTCAAAGGATCAAATAATTCTATATTTGAAAATGTTTCATTTCTCTTTAAATTCCCGAGAGGGGAAGAATCAAATCCCTTTAAGGAGAAATAAGAAATAGCTTTTTGAGTCTTGAGGGAAGGAGATTCAGTTTTCGTCTGAATTGCATTTGAAAAGTAATTTTTAACTGTGTTGTCGATCAATTCTCTCATAAAAACCTTAATTTTATTACCCTGAGTTATGCGCTCCTGCATTTTAGGTGTTTTAATTACATTTTCATTTGCAATTTCACATTCAATTACTTCAAAGAATTGATCTTCAAATTTGCTTCTAATTTCGTCTGTTAATTTACGAATTAGCTCGTCTCCAAAAATGTCTAATTCTATAGGTAAAGAAACAATAATAACAATAGTTTCTGGGGTTTTTTCTTCAAGTCCGGCTCTTCTTTTTGGTCTTTCGGATTTTACTTGAAATTTTTTACCGAAAAAGGTATACCCTTTATATTCAAGGTCGATATGGTCAAGATCTTCTGTTTCCAAAAACCAGACGGGATGATAATTAATTGGCCGCATATATCGCCTATCATTTCGAAATTTATCATTAGGATACATCAACAGGGGAATTTGACCTTTCTTTTCGTCAAAATACAGTACATAGACAACACATAAATCTTCATTTGGGTTCTTATCCACTGATCCATTAAAAATATCCGACACTACGACCAATCCAACAAAAATTTAAAGGAAAATAATAAGTCCTTCTTCAATTGAATTAAATCCTCCTTATTCTAAAAATTTAACTGAAAAAAAAAGTTAAGATATAATAAAATCACCATAGTTGAAATTAATTATGATAATTACAGATGTTAAAACACATTTACTAGAACTTGATTTCAAACTTAAATTGGGTTCAATGCCAAGGTTTAAGGCAACTGGCTTATACATAAACATACTAACAGATGAAGGAATAGATGGTTGGGCATTAAGTCACTGGAATCTGAGTAATGCTTCCCAAAAGGTTTTCATAGATGATTTTCTTAAGAAATTGTTAATTAGGAAAGATCCTTTTATGACTGAAGATATTTTTAACATATTATATAACTCAAGCAATAGAATTTTATTTGGAATTCCACAATCTACTTCTGCCCTCATGGTTGCATGTTGGGACATTATTGGCAAAGCAACAAAACAACCAATTTATCGATTGATTGGAGGTAGAAAACAAAAAGTAAGAGCTTATGCTTCTATGCCTCGAGGTTACAAGCCTAAAGCGGCAGTAGGTGCTATTGATTCGATTATGAAACCAGAATTAGGAGGTTTTAAAGCAGTTAAATTGAGAATTGGAAATGGTTTAAATAAAGATGAGGAATTAATGAAAGAAGTAAGAGATACTTTTCCTGATATTGAGATTATGGTTGACGCAAATTCAGCTTATAATTCTGTTAATGAAGCCCTTAAACTTGCAAATATTTGTGCTAAATATCATATTACTTGGTTAGAAGAACCTATTCCAACCGATAATCTTAATGGGCTTGCTAAGATTAGAAAAAGATCCCCAGTTCAAATTGCGGGAGGAGAAAACGACATGGGAATGTTTAGATTTGAAGATATTCTATCTAAAGATTGTTTTGATATCATCCAACCAGATGTGACTCGAAGTGGGGGATATTTACAAATGAAAAAAATTGATGCAATGGCAGAAGTGAAAGGTGTTCGTTGTATTCCCCATATCTTTGGATTCGGACATATTTTAGCAGCTAATCTTCATTTTATAATGTCGACCAGATGTGAATGGTGCGAATTTCCATTTATACCAGATGAATACCAGCTTTTAGAAGAACCTATCAAGGCTGAAAATGGAATCGTAAAAGCTTTAGAAAAACCAGGATTAGGTGTAGAAATTAATAAGAAAACGTTCGAAGAAAATATTCTTAATTAAACAATTCCCTTTTTTATTTTCTAATAATTTCATGTTCTTCTAAATAGCTTACAAGCTCTTCAATTTTACTAGGAAGAACAATATTGTTATACTCTAAAGATAAAACGCTTGCCACTCTCAAAATATTCAATCCTTTACAAATCAAATTTACAAGTTCACTCATAGGGCCCATATATTCAGATCTCAAACTTTTGCAAAATTGCTTAAAGGCAGGTTTTTCAAATAAGGGAAATAATTTATCCACTACAAGGGGACCACCGAAATTTGGCTTATAACTCTTATTAAATTTTGCTGTTGCTGATTCAAGTTTAAAATCCTTAATATTATTATTCCATCTACTATTGTGATTATAGAAAAATTCTGAAATTTCTTTTTTTGAAAGTCCTATCATTTTGATTATATTTGGAGTTGGAGAAATGTTTTCAATCCACAATAATAAATCGACTTCGTAATCATACGAGGTTTGAAGGATCTCTTTTCCTAATAAAACTAGTTCAATAGGATTTTTATCATTAGAGGTCTCCTCTTGGTTAGGTATATTGATTAATAAATCTCCTAATAGTTTGATTGTTCTACCCAATCTCTTATATAAGTCTTGATGCATAGTTGGCCAAAATTCTAATAGAATATGTTCATCCAATATTGAGATTGTATGAGCAATAGAAAGACTCATTCCAATAACTCTTTTCAATTCTGTAGAATCACAGTACTCTACAGTATCCATCGATGAATGATAATAAGGATCTGCATGACCAAACATAAGGGAAGGTATTCCGAAGTAAAAATCAGAAAAGAGGACGTGATCACTCCCACCCTCGAAACTTGTTATCCGATAACTCATTGGAACTTTTGTTCCATTAATTGCAACACCCTTAGGGTGATCAGCTATATTTTTTACAAAAAAGGAGGTTATATCATTAACAATGGATGGAGTAGAATGAGGCGCTAAATTAACTTCTAAAGGAAGCCCAATCTTGAGTCGATGCTCTCCAATCATATCTAAATTAAGGCAAGCCAATACCTTTTTCATCTTATCTTCATGATATTTCATCCATGGCACCGTACCATTGAATTCTGGAACCCATAAAAAGCGAATAGTCTTTTTAGGAGGTTCAATTTCGTTATTATCAATTAAAGACTTCAATGCTCTCGCTAGTTCTAATAATCCCGCGGCACCACTTGCATTATCATTTGCACCAGGAAATGGATGGCATAAATGAGCAACAATAATTATTTCTTGTTCAGGATTTTCCTTGCCTTTAATTGAGGTACTAATTACTTCCAATTTGCCTTTTAAAAATTCAGCATTTATTTTGGCATGAGCTTTTACAGTTCCCTTTTCTAACAATTCTTTTAATTTAATAGCTTGTTTGTAAGAGATGCTAAATCCAAATTTTGCTTTCTCGAGTCGATCTTGGGTGGTGAAAAAACTATTATAAATTCGTTTATCTAATTGATCTCCCGTTCTCTTCAAATCTGGATAGTAAATAACACCTAAAGCGTTTGAGTTTTCAACATAAGAATGATACATATATGTCGAACTTGACATCAATACAAGCTTTCCATCAATGTCCTTGTTTTCATAATCTTCTTTTTTATCTCCCTTTCCTATATCTACAATTTCAGTTATCACGTCACACGGTTTTGAATGTGTAATAACAGAAGTTGGGATAATATCATAATCACAAAGTTTAATCTTTTCTGGTTCTGTTATCATGAGTGTACCAGATTCAATCTCCCATTGGTATGCGGCAATATAACCCCAGATATTATGTTTCCCGTCAGCCGGGGATGTAAAATGCTCAATCTCGGTATAACCATGACGGGATAATTCTTTCTTAATAATTTCAGCAACTTCATGGTATCCTTTTGAACCTTGGATTCTACTATATTGAGAAATTTTCGCAACCCAATCCCATGCTCTTTGACCATCAACTTCAGATAAAATTGCATTAAGGTACTTTTCTATATCCATAATCTACACAAAATGTTTTGAAATTATTATTGTTATTTACTTTCTAATTCATTTCTCCTTTCTAATAATATTTCTCTACAATCTTTTAGTTCTCGTGGGTAATAATAATAGGGAATAATCCAAAAAAAAGTCCCCAAAAACCAAATTAATAAAACTATTAGAACTGCTAAAGGCAATAAAGTTAAATTATTTTCGATCATAAAACCTATTAAAAAGCTGCCTATTATACCCCCTATATTTACCATTAATCCATTCATGGCATTTACTGTACTTCTAACCTCAGGAAGTGCAACTTCTGAATATATTGCAAACTGATTACCTGTTGAAAATCCTACGAATAAGAAGCCAAAATATCCTACTATAATGAAAAAAGCCCATGAAAATATAATTTGAATTATTGATTTAGTAAAGAAAGGCACCATATAAAATAAGATTTGAAGAGAAATTCCAAAAATAAGCCCACCAAATGAAACTACTACTCTTCCTTTTACTTTTCCAGACTTGTAATATTTATCCCCTATTCTCCCTCCTATGATATTTCCCGGAAGTGCTCCGCTTCCTGCTAATATGAAAAGAGTTGTAGCAATGAATAATGCCTCAGAACCCTCAATCTTAGTACTCAGATAATAAATCGCCCAAACTCCAAGTGTGGAATTTGCAATTCCCCCGCATAGAACAGAAATTAGAATTGCTCCTATAGATTTCTTTTTAAATATTTCTTTTAGGTTTTTTAAAGTTATTTTATAGTTATATTCTATTTCTCCATTAAAATATTCAAATTCCGGCTCTGAGCGTAATCTTTCAGGTTCTATAGCAATAAAACCATAGAGAAATAATGAGGTGAGACCTAAAAAAAAACCAATAGCATAAGCGATTCTCCATCCTAAATAGCTATAGTTAGAAGGTAAATAGCTACCAAATAATCCCCCAAAAATAATTCCCATCCCACTTCCTAAAATTAAACCAATTTGCATTACACTATACTTCTTTCCCCTATCTTTTGGAGAAAAAAAATCACCAATCATTGAATATGCCTGCGGGACGAAAGCACCAGTACCAATAGCACTTATAATCATAAAAAAAAAATAATAGAAATAGTTAATTGAAATTGAGGTTAAACCAAATGACAGAATCCAAATAAAATTGGTAAAAATAAATAACCTTTTTCTTGACATTTTTTTGGAAATTTTATCGCTATAATATCCAAACACCAATATACTGATTATACTCATAGTCATTGAAGTTGCCGAAACCACAAAGATTCCAAAATTTGTTGTTTTGGGGAGATAATTAAGCAGATTTTCTATATTGACAGGTAAAATACCCGTACAAAAGAAGATCATAAAATACATGAGAATCATTATAAGAAAGGTCTTCTTTCTTTTAATTTGATAGATCTTACTCATAATTCAATTAGAACCACAAGATAGTCTTTTAAATAATAATAGTTGAATTTGATCTTATTATAATCTTTATATTAGATATTTTTGAATAAGAATAGATTTAAAAAAAAAGATTGATAAGATTATTCAACTTTAACAAATTTCCCTACATTTTTTCCGAGAATTTTTAATGTTTCTTCTTCTAATTCTTCAGGGATATGCCTAAATGCAAAATTCTCGAGATCAGGTAAAAGATTCTGGAGAGTTAATCTAGTTAGATAGTCTAAATGATCACATAAAGCAATTAGTTGAAAATGAGAAGAATTTTCTATTAGAACCGCACCCTTACTTACAGTAAAATAATTTACTTGTCGTTGCAGTAATTTTTTTTTTATATTTCGCCAGAGATCATGAAATCCTCTAAGATAGATCGCATCTTGAGGTGAGGCTCTCTTTTCATTTTTTAACATTAGTTCCCATGCAGAATCTTGCGTTCCAACTAAAATTGTATATACCACACTTTTCTTTTTCGATTTAGTTTCTTCTGATTTTCTAAATGTTAATCTTTGAAACATTCTTCTTAACACCGAATCTGCCGATTTTTCTATCATCCCTGTATTTAATTGATCTAAATTTAAGTTAATCTCGTTTTCAAGACCAGATAAGTCAAAATCTTGGGCAATTTTTAAAGCTTCTTCAAAAAAGAGCTTTGCTTGTTCTGATAATTTACTTTCAGCTGCTAATAAGCCTTTAAGAATAACTAATCTACAGAGATCTAGATAGCTTTGATTTTCTATCGCAATGGTTTTTGCCAGATCTAAATGATTATATGCATGGTTTAAATGTTCTAAATTTCCACTCTCTTGGAAGTACCTAAAATATCCTTCACCAAGTCTAATTTCAATATCACTAGCATCTTCAATCGATTGATTATTAAACATAATTTCTCTTTCTTCAATCAAATGATTAATCAATTCTGGCCAATCTCCTCGTAATTCACCTTCAATAGCTTGTAGATCATGCATAAAAATATTTCCTACCGGGGATTCTATAAATTCTGGATCATTTGGTAAATTATTTTTTACATATTCTAATAATTTCAGAGAATCAGTTTTTCCAGCTATTCTTTTAAGAGTAGAAAGGAGATCAAGTTTATAATATGTAGGAATATTCTCTTCAAGCAGAAGTTTTTGGCATAATTCTTTTGATTCATTATAACGTTCTGAAATAAAAAGGGTTTCAGCGATTTGACTTAAAAGGGAGCTTCTTATAAAAAACTCTTCTTGTACAATCGGTAGTTCTAAAATGGCTTGCTGACGCTTTAAAGCTTGATCATACAATCCCTTTTTAGATTCTAATACCGACATATTTGATGAGATCACCGCATTAGTTCTTTCATCCCCCAATTCTTCACTAACATCTAGTACAATCTCGAAGATTTTAAGTGCTTTATCTAAATCTCCACTAGATTGGTTAACGGCTGCATAAAAATTCCCTACTACACTTATTATCTCTCTGTTTTCAAGTAATTGTCCAAAATTAAAAACAGGCTCTATTAGATCTAAGGCATCGTTTATTTTACCTAAAAAGTATAATCTGAATCCATAATACCCCTGTAATAGCATTAATCCAGTTCTCATTTCTATAGACGTTTGGTCACCCCATTTTTTTTGACAATTATCATATAGTTCCTCTAGAAGTTCATATGCACTTAAACGAAGATACACTTCTGCTTTGGCAATAGCAGCCTCCAATTGAATTATTTCAGGTGCGGATTGAAAATCTATCCGTTTAGCTATTATAAGTAATTCTGATGAAGTTTCAAATCTTGCTTGTAATCTTAAATATATTGGATAACTCCATGAATGGGGTTCATAATTATATTTTAGAAGATCTTTCCCCTTTCCAATTATAAACCCCCACTTAACTGCTAGAAATGTAAGTAATTGATTATCAGGATTAGTAACTCGTAATTTTGAGAAGAATTCATACCATTCTATTATGCTTTTTGATTTTATTCCCGAATCAGAGGTAAGAATTTTGATTTCTTCTTCATTTGCTAAGGATAAGTAGACTCGTAATTCTAAGGGAATTAAACGTTGAAAGGCGTTCCATAGGTCAGGCGCACCTTTCTTCCCCTTTTTCTCTTCATAATAATCTTTATGAGCACGATATGCTCCATTTTCATCAATAACAACCACATTTATATGCAGTGAATCTGAGTCCGTAGGATGTCCTACTCGAATCGTAAAGAGTCTACCAATCATTGGATTGCCTGATTCAGATTTATTGATATAGGTATTGGGTTTATCAAGGTTAAAGTTGATCTTTTGATTACATATCTTACATTTAATCTCAGTCATTTAAACACCTCATCTTAATTAATATTTAGAAGATGAGAGGTTCGATTTTGTTATATACCATCCTTAAAATTTTTAATTAAGGAGTTTTTTGCCCAAATCTGTAATCTCATCTAATAATGTATCAATACCTCTTCCATCTAGAGAACATGTTTCTACATATTTTTGAAAATATTTCCTTTTTC
Organism: Promethearchaeota archaeon; assembly: GCA_048938895.1. GTDB lineage: Archaea > Asgardarchaeota > Lokiarchaeia > Sigyniarchaeales > SOKP01 > Loki-b32. The sequence continues at coordinate 26,906 of JBHLLU010000035.1, read as the reverse complement.
CAACTACAGATTCAACTAATTCACTTGAGATATTTCTTTCTAAATCGATTTTATTCCCAACAAGAATTAATCCTGCTTTCCCATTTTTAGATTTATGATCAAGGTCCATTAGTTCCATCCAATTATTAAGATTTTCAAATGACTCATATCTATCAATCGAAAATACAAACATATAGATGTCTATAGATTTGATTACCTGATCTTTAATTATATCTAGTGGATGTCCACCTGGAGTTCTTTGCCCTGCTAAATCATAACACTGAAATTGTAAATCTTTATATGTCCAAGATTCAATTTCCATGAATGGAGTTCGACTAATTTCTCTATTATCTATAACTTTACTGCCGTTTGAACCATTGATAGTTTGTGTGGTTTTTTGAATAAGGGCTTGTACTAATGTCGTCTTTCCGACTGCACCATCCCCTACAACAGTCATACGAACTAATTTTCTTGATTTCTTAACTCTATTTAAAAATTGAGATAATTTCCCCATATAAAATACACCTATTATAATATTAAATTAAATGTTGAAAAGTTATCCCCAACCAAGGAAGTAGATATACTAGAGTTATTCACCTTTGATTTTTAATTTAAGCCTTATTATCTTAGTACGTGTTAGTAGTTAAAACAACAGATTTGTCGGTAATTTCATTTGACAAAAGCGACTTTATCAAATTTCTAATGAAATTCACGTTTTTTTGAACCATTGAATATAGTTGATAACTTAATTATACTCACGTGTGTTCCTTATAAAACAAATGTGATATTGAAATATATATCAAACATAAATTGGCAAAAAAAAGATTAACTAGTTAAAAACTGATGTAAAATCTAAGTAAACATTGAATTCTTTTTTTAGAATATCAAATTCTTGCTTTGAATTTTTTATTATTTTTGAAAGGGTATGATAATTCAGTTCATTTTTGAATTTCCTATCCCATTTCCCCCAATTAGGGAGACCTAAGAAATGTATATTCCACAAATATCCTTGATCTTCGGAAGATTTCTTTTTGATTTCTTCAGAGAGCAAAATCCAAAATATTAGTAGATTGTTAGAAATTTTTGCATCCTCTTTAATTGGCCCTCTGAAAAATGTCCCAAATGCTAATAACATCACCATAGCAAGTCCATATTTCATTTGAATTTTAGAGCAGTTTATTAAATAGTATTCATTGATAGCTTGCCACCCAGTTAGGTTAAAAAGTTGTTCTATATTCTTATCCGCACTTTCATAGATTTTTTTAAAATAAAAATCTTTTGTTAAATATGGTTTGGTTCCAACATATTGAAAAATTCGAAGTGCACCAGCAATTCTCCATTCCAACCATTCTTGAGAGTAATCTAAAGCTAAATTTAAAGCTTTATCTTTATCTGGCCATAAAGATAAAATATTGTTTAGTTTATCGTTTATTTCACTATAATATTTTATGTAATGATCATAGATTCGCGCATATGAATAACCTAGGATATCAATATAGGTAAAAATTTCTAATAAATCTATAAATTTCTTAATGTTCTGATTATTATTTAGGAGCTCCTTGAATTCAGTATCATTTAAAAGGGAATATGATCCGTAGAAGGTAGATTCTCCAGTGTATATCGTTGCAAATAATAGATGATATTGGATAGTTTTCTTGATTAGTAGTTTTTCGATATCTGAAAGTTCAAATAATTCAAGTAGCTTTTCTTCTGTGATTAAATAATAACTGTAATAAGGGTGGTCCTTTTTATTTTCAAACCTACCGATATCATGATACATTAAAACAAGTGGAAGAAGTAACTCATTTAGGGAATATTGATTTATGACTTTTTCTCTAATTAACTCAATTGATCCGTTTGATAGACTCTCATGTACAAATTTACCATCTAATATGAGAAAAAAAACCTTAAAGAGCCTAAATATGTGCTGTAATGTTCTTCGAAATTCTTCTTTATCTTCTATTCGACCATTATCAAAAATTTTTGTTAAATTAGGAAAAATTAAGATTAGTTGGGAATATTCATTTGACTCAGAAAGATCACTATTAGTGTCAATCCAATCGAGCTCTATTTTACTAAATATTTCATGCAAAATTTTAATCATTTTGACCTACTCTTGTTTCTAATAATGTAAAAAAAGGTTCAATATCAATGTTACCACCACTGACTATAATTCCAACTTTTATATTTTTTACATCAATCTTTTTCTCAAGTAATGCTGCCAAAGGAACTGCTCCTGAAGGCTCAACTATAATTTTCATCCTCTCCCAAAGAAATTTCATTGCATCTATAATTGCATTTTCAGAAACGGTTACAACTTGATCAACAAGATTTTGTATTATTTTGAATGTTCTTTCACAAATAGAGGTTCTTAATCCATCTGCGATTGTATCTGGATAAGTGCTTGGGATTATATATCCCGCTTGGATAGATCTATAAGCATCGTCTGCTATTGAAGGTTCTACTCCAATAACTAGGGCATTTGGGCATAAATTTTTTGTTGAAAGAGCTGTACCACTTAATAATCCCCCACCTCCAAGTGGTGCAATAATCATATCAAGATTTCCAACTTCCTTTATTAATTCTAATGCAGCCGTTCCTTGTCCAGAAATAACATCATCATTGTCATAAGGATGTATTAGAGTATAGTTATGTTCTTGAATTAATTTTTCAGTAGTTTGAATTCTAGATTCCAGTGTGTTCTCACAAAAAATAATTTGAGAACCATAATCTTTTGTAGCATTAATTTTATTTTTAGGTGCTCCCTTAGGCATTACAATAGTAGCATGAATGCCTAATAGTGATGCTGCTAGTGAAACGGCTTGAGCATGATTACCACTTGAATGTGTAATAACTCCTTTCTTTTTTTTTTCTTTTGATAGCGAAGATATGGCATAATATGCCCCACGGAATTTAAATGCACCAACTCTTTGGAAGTTCTCACATTTGAAGAATATATTTGCCTTCAAACGTGAATCTAATGTCCTTGAAGTCATAACTGGGGTTTTATTAACTATGTGTTGGATGCTTGAAAATGCTTCTTCAATTTCCTCAAATGACATATTGGTAAATTTATAATTTCTTAGCTATTTTTTTAAAATCTTTATGGAATTATAAGTATTTAGGTTATTAATAATGTGTAACCGGATTACCTCTAAGATCCTTAATTCTCCCTTTAAGGAGAGGATCTTTTGTTCGTTTCATCCATTCAAATAGAACTTCTTTCAAATTCTTTTTAATTTCTTTATAACTTGGATTATAAGCCAAGTTATTCATCTCTGAGGGATCTTTATTAAGATCATAAAGTTCTTCTTCTTTTCTTGGAGAATTAATAAACTGATTGATATAAGCCCCAATAGAATCTCGAGCTGTAAACTCGTCAATTTGGTATTCTTTTTCTAATTTCTCAAAATTTAGGATATATTTGTATTTTTTCGTTCTTATACTCCTTATTGGATCATAAATTTCATGAAAGGATTTTTCAGTAAAAATCTCTTCCCTAAATATCGGATTGTCGTTTTGTAAACAGGTTAAGAAGCTCCTACCCTCGATATTTTTAGGAATATCTGCTCCCACTATGTCTAATAAAGTTGGAAGCATATCAACGTTACTTATCATTTGATTATATACTTTTCCATTACTGAATAACTCCGAATTTGGTAGTGACATTAAGAGATTAGTTTTAATCCCAGGATCATAAAGTGTACATTTTGCCCTTGGGAAAGGTTCGCCATGATCTGTAGTGTAAATGAATAATGTATTTTCTTTTAAACTATTTTCCTCTAAAAAGCCCATTAGATTTCCAATAGTTTTATCTATTACATGGATCATACTATAATACTCTGCTAAATCTTCTCTTATAATCTCATGATTCGGCAAATATGGTGGGATTTTCACTTTATTTGAATTCACTGGATCTGCCCACCCTTTCAGAGGTCGATGAGCTTCCCATACACCAAAACAAGCATAGAACGGTACTGTATCATTTTTATGTTCAGATAAGAATTGTCGATATTGTTTTTCCATATTCCGACATGAATATTTAAATTCCCTACCTCTTTTACTAATTGTATCATATCCCAAAGTGTGAGGATCTTGACTTTCATGCTGTAATCCAATTAGATGTGTGGAATAACCGTTTTCCTTTAAATACATTGGTAATGTTTTATTATTTCTTGGTAAAGTCCATCCAAGATTAACCAATCCCATTAACCCATTTTGGTGTGGATACATAGAAGTTAGAATGCTACTTCTACTTGGACTGCATTGAGGTGCAGTACAAAAATAATTTGTAAACTTTACTCCATTTTCAGCTAAGTTATCCAGATTTGGAGTGTGAAGGGAGTTAGGAGTTTGTGGTGTATTATAACATCCAAGGAATTGTCCTTGGTCATGAGTTATAAATAATATAATATTTGGCTTCTCATCCATTTTTTAATCAGTTAACTGAATCAAGTTATTGTTAGATACTATGAAGGATTGACTATGATTTTAACAAAATTTCTATTTGAAGGGTCTAGAAATCGCTCGAAAGTTTTCTGTAAATCCTCAAGATGTACTTCCTCTGAAATAAATTCACTAACATCAATTTTATTTTTTACAAATAGATCAATTGCGTTCAAAATATCTTCACGATCATGTCCCAAGCATCCTTTTATTGTAACCTCTTTATTATTTACCATAAATATACGAACTGATACACTTCCTTTATACATTCCTTCAATTAATATTGTACCACCCTTTTTAATGAGAAAAATTCCATCTGATATTGTTTGTTCATTTCCTACACAATCAAAAATATAAGAAGGCGTACCGAGGTTTCTTATATGTTTCTTTATTTTAGGTCGCCCTGGAGGAACTGCATGTGTAGCTCCTAATTCTAAAGCTTTATTCCGTAAGTATTCAAGGGGTTCAACAACAATAACATAATTTGGATCTTTTTCAATTAAGAGCGCTTTTAAAAAAGCTAATCCAACATTCCCACCTCCAAAAATAACGATATTTTGATTAGGCTCAATTCCAGACAATTTGAATGCTCTCATTGCTAAAGCAAAAGTCTCAATCATAACAGCATCTCTTATTGGAACATTTTCAGGAACTCTAAATAATGAAATTTTTGGAACTTTTACAAATTCAGCAAAACCTCCATCTTGAAACATTCCCAATCCTCCTAATTTTCCTTCACTAAAATCAAGAGCAACGTTAAGGCAAGTTACTTTTTCCCCCACCTCTACCTTAGAAATATTCTCTCCGAGCTCCACCACTTCCCCTACTAATTCGTGTCCCATAATAATTGGTATCTGATAAGTTTTGTATTTGAAATGTGTAATATCACTGCCACATATTCCACAATATCTAACCCTAACTAAAGCGTCATCTGGTCCAGGAACTGGTGTAGGATAATCCTCTTTATATACAATTTTGCCAATTTCTTCTAAAATAGCTACTTTAATTTTTATTCTCCTCAAATAAGACTTAGTATTATAAGATTAAAAATTTTAAAAACTTTTAATCTGAGATCAAAATATTAGATCCATCATAATTTTGAATTAAGACCATGAAACCTCCTATATGCAAAGTATGTGGTGAGGATTTAGCGATTTTACCTCAAAATGTCTAAATCTTAAGCGATATTGGCAACATATTGAACCAAGAATTCAGATTGGTAAGGATCTTAAATATATTATAAGTTGGTCAAGAAAAGAATGAGTTCAAAAATAAAATTAAAAGAATTTTGAAAATTATTAAATAGATTTAAAAAATATTATAAAAGCATGAGTCAGATAAAAAGAAAATTACCAAAAGCAAGAACTCTACTTTATCCCTTACCGGCAGTTATTGTTGGTGCGATTGTAGAGGGTAAACCTAACTATTGTACCATCGCATTCTGTGGAGTAGTAAACCTCAACCCTCCTATGATTTCTATAGAATGTGGTCCATCGCATCATACTACAAAAGGGATATTAGAACATATGGAATTTAGTATTAATATTCCTTCAGTTGATATGATGGAGATTGTAGATTACATTGGAATTAAATCAGGAGCAGAAGTAGATAAATCAGAACTTTTTGATGTTTTCTATGGAACTTTGAAAAACGCACCGTTAATATCTGATACTCCCATAAACCATGCATGTAGAGTTGAAAAAATAGTAGAGATTCGTGATAGGAGGGATCTGTATATTGGACATATAATTGATACTTATGTAAGCGAAGATTGTTTAACTAAAGAAATACCTGATATTGCAAAGATTAATCCTTTAATCTTTGCAACATCAAATAGGATGTATTGGAGTTTGGGAAAAGGTATAGGAAGAGCATGGAAGATTGGAAGAAATTATAATAAATCCGTTTAAATCTGCTCGACTTTTACAAAAACAAAAATTTATCCAATCTTCTGGGAGTTCAAAAAATATAATATTATTTGAAAAAAATGGTATTTTAATTTTAAATTGATAGTTTTTGTATTCAAAAATAGGGATATTATAAATCCTTAAAACTTAATATTCCCCCAGCAAATCCTAATCCACCACCAACTACTAATGTAATAGTTCCTAAAGAAAGATGCTGATAAAAAACCCCAGATGCGTCCACTATAGCTACGTCAAGAGGCCAAACACCCTCTGCAAGTGGTTGTTCCCAAAGTAAACTTGAATATCTGTTCATACCCCATCCTGAAATATCAATCATAACCGCTAAAATAATTGCGATACTCATACCTATCACAATAATTGATCCTATCAATTCAATATATTTGTTTATTAATCCTACTAATTGTATTATTCCAGCAAGTAAGAAAACGATAAATACAATTGCTACAATATTAATGACCGCCGCTTCTCCACCGTTGAATCCCTCCCAGTATGCTAGATCTCCTATAATACTAGGGAGATTGAATAGAAAGCCAATACCTGAGGCATATGTACGTCCATCAGCACCATTGGTTTGAGCAAAAGAAAGGAAATATGTTGAGAAAAGAGTTAGAATAGCGCCTACAAGGATCAGTATTTTACTAATTTTCATCAATTTCCACTTTATTCTTCTTATAATTATTAATTTAAATTTATGTTATGGATGTACAATTATTTTTAAAGATGAGGGCAAATTTTGCAATTATTTGATCCTCAAATTTATTTAGTAACTCAGCATAAGAGAACAGGAGGAGAATGAGGATTGTTCTTATGGTGATATAATTAATTGATATTAAAATTGAAAAAAAGACTGTAAATTATGTATCATTAAGATTTTAGAGAAAAAGAAACATTAGAATATGTAATGATATATTAGATGAATAAAAACGTATTTTTGAAAATTCATTTTAATATTTCAAGGGTCCCAATTCTTTGATTTGATTAGTAAATTCAGTGATTACTTCTGAAAATCTTTTCCCTTCAGACGCACTTACCCATTCTAATCGCACTCGTTTAGGATCTACTCCTAATTGTTTAATTAAAATAGTATGAAGTCGTTTGAATCTTTCTTGCGTATATTCATTTCCCGTAATATAATGACAATCTCCAATGTGACATCCACTTACCAGAACACCATCGGCACCATTCTTCAAAGCTTTTAAAACGAATGATGGATCGACTCTACCAGAACACATAACTCTTATTATTCTTATGTTAGGAGGATACTGAAATCGTGAAACGCCTGCTAGATCAGCCCCGGCATAACTGCACCAATTACAGCAGAATACTAAAATATTTGGTTCAAATCCTTCTACTTTTGGTTTATTTTTTGATTTTGACATGAGTATCACCTACAATCCGTTTTTAATTTCCTCCTTTTCTAATAAATAAGAATCAATCATAGTGTTAATCTGATCAAAATCATAATGTTTCACCATAATAGCTCCAACTTGGCATGTTGCAGCACAAGTTCCACATCCTTTACATACGGCAGCATTGATGGATGATTTTGTGACAATCAATTTAATATCTTCGAATTCTTTAGTTATTTCTACTAAGCTAATTGCTTTATAAGGGCATACTTCTTCGCATTTTCCACAACCAATACATTTCTCTTCAGAAACTTCTGCTACTAATCCAGATGTGGTAATTTTATCAGCACTAAGGAATCTACTTGCTCTACCAGCTGCACCATTTGCTTGTGAAATTGAATCTTGTATGTTTTTTGGCCATTGAGCACAACCACATAGAAATATCCCGTCTGTAGCGAAATCTAAAGGTCGCAATTTAACATGTGCTTCTAAAAAGAAACCGTTCTTATCCAATGGAACTTTCAGCATCATGGCTAATTCTTTTAGATTATCTGAAGGAACCATTGGTGTTGAAAGAATTAAAAAATCTGTATCAAGGTCAATAGTTTCTTTTAAATTAGTGTCATATACTTTTATCTGATACTTCTCTGGAGTTCCCTTCTTCCTCTTTATTTCTGGTAGTTTATCCAAGTCATATCTGAGAAAAATTGCATCCTTTCGACGATCACGGTAGTATTCTTCGAACTCTTTTTTAGCCATCTGCAGATCTCGGTAAAGGACGACAATTTCTAAATCAGGTTTCAGTTCCTTTAAAATTCTTACGTTTTTAAGTGAGGTGGCGCAACATATGTTGGAACAATAAGTTATCCCTTCTTTTTGTCGAGCATTAACACATAAAATTATAGTTACTCGATTGATTTGGTCTAGCCAAGAAGTATCTTTATCTTTTAATTTTTGTTCTAACTCTAATTGAGTTAATACATTTTTATTTTTTTCCTCATACTCAAAAAGTCCTTTTGGTTTATGTTCTTGACCTCCAGTGGCGACAATAATCGTACCTACTTTTGTATTGTGAGACTCATTGTTAGAATCATTAATTACAACATCATAATTCCCAACATACCCTTTGATATCAGCAATTTTAGCATTAAGGAATACTTGAATGAGACTATGCTTTTCTATTGTCTCCTTTGTTTCATTTAACAATTCTACCGCATTTTTATGAACAGGATAAAGCACATTTAAAAACCTTAAGTTTCCACCTAACTCACTATCTTTCTCTACAATAATAGTTTTAAACCCTTGATTTGCTGTGTTTAAGGCAGCAGTCATTCCAGATATGCCCCCACCAATTACCAATGCTGTATGAGTAATATCAATTTTATCTTCTTTTTGGGGTTTTAATAGTCTAGATTTAGCAATGTGCATTCTGATTAGATCTATAGCTTTCTCTGTAGCAGCTTCTTTTTCGTTCATGTGAACCCAAGAGCACTGGTCTCTAATATTCACTAATTCAAATAAGTATTTATTTAACCCTGCTTCTTGACATGTCTCCTGAAATAAAGATTCATGCGTTCTTGGAGTACATGAGGCTACAATAAATCTGTTTAAGTTGTGTTCAGCAATTAGTTCCTTAATTCTAATTTGGGAATCTGAAGAACAAGAATAAAGATTATTTTCACATACTATTACATTTGGAAGTTTTTTTACATATTCTACAACTCTTGGTACATCAACATAGTTTCCTATATTTATTCCGCAGTGACAAACCATTACACCAATTCTGGGTTCATCAGTAATTTTTACTTCTTTTTCAGGTACATCAAAAACTTTTTCCTTCATTTGAGTGTATTTAACAGAACTAAGTAAATCAGCTATTTGTGCTGCAACACCACTGGCATCGGCAACTGTTTCTGGAATATCCATTGGTCCCTGACAGAATCCACATAAGTACACCCCTGATCTAGTAGATTTTAATTTATCAAAATATGATGTCTCTTGGAAAAAATTATATTTATCTAACTCGATATCAAGAGCTTTTCCTAATTCTTTAACACCCTTGGATGGTACAAGTGGTGATGCTAACACAACAAGATTGGCTCTAAAATCTTTAAATTCTCCTGTTTTAAGATCTTCATATCGTATAATTAAATCGTTTGTTTCAGGATCTTCTTCGATTGTACTTATCTTAGATTGAAAATATTTCACACCATATTCTTCTTGGGCTCGTTGAGTAAATTCATAGAAATTTTTACCGTAAGCTCTTATATCATGCCGAAATACATAACATTGTGAATTATCTGAATGTTCTTGGGTTATTATTGCTTGTTTTGCGGTATATGTGCAACAAACGCTAGAACAAAAAGGGACATTTTCATGAAGATCTCGAGAACCGGCGCACTGAACAAAAGCAATAATCTCTGGTTCTTTATCATCACTTAATCGTTTAACATGACCCCCAAAAGGACCAGATGCACATAGTATTCTTTCATACTCAAGAGCACTTACAACATTTTCGAATCGATATCCCCATCTAGAAGATAACTTTTCAGCAGGCATTTCATATCCTGTTGCGACAACCACGGCACCAATTTTAATTTCAAATTCTTCTGCTTTTTGTTCAAAATCTATGGCATCAGCAGGGCATGCTTTTTTACATACTTGGCATACTCCCTTTGTTAAATATAAACACATCTCTGAATCAATTAAGTATATAGGAGGTACAGCTTGGGGAAATGGAATATATACAGATTTTCGTTTTCCAATATCCATTTCAAAGAGATTAGGTGCTAGGATTTTTGGGCATTTGTTTGCACATTCTCCACATCCTTTGCATTTCGATTCATCAATGTATCTTGGTTTTTTCAGGATTTTAGCAGTAAAATCTCCTGGTTGACCCTCAAGTTGAAGAACCTCATGATACGTCATTAATTCAATGTTAGGATTACGATAAACCTCAACCATTTTGGGAGCGAGGATACATAATGAACAATCTAATGTTGGAAAAGTTTTATCCAACTGAGCCATTCTTCCTCCAATTGAAGGTGACTTTTCAACTAAATACACTTTAAATCCTAACTCTGTTAAATCCAAAGAGATTTGAATACCTGCGATTCCTCCACCAATTACTAAAACTGAACCCTCCATTATTGGTCTTCCTCCTCTTTTACTTCGGGGTCTTTTAAACTTATTAAATTTACCAAAAATTCTGAGAAATCTACAATCTCAATTGATGAAATATCCTCATAATCATTTTGTAAACAGGATAAATGCATTTTACATTTTGGGCATGAAGTAACCATAATTTCTCCTACATCTTTTGCCTCTAACAATCGCTTGTATCGCAAGGCTTTAGAGCGATCATTACAATTCATCCAAGAACTTACTCCACAACATAGAGCTTCGGTCTTATTATGAGCCATTTCATTAAATTTATAACCCAAATCTTTTAAATGTGAGAATATTTCACGTACGTTTTCAATAATTTTACTATCTTTAGGCAAGAATCTACTCAAACGGCAGGGATCATGATAAGTAAAAGGAATTGGTTCCTCTTGTTTACTGGGATTCTTGAATTCAATCTTGTTATTCTTCCAATTCTCGTAGATATATTCAATCAAATGTTTAACTTCAAATTTTGTGTTGAAATCATCAAATAGATCTTGATAATCCACTTTAAGCGTTCGATAGCATTCAGCACAGGCAGTAACAATTGTAGTAGCTCCAGTTTGTTCAATTCTTTTGATGTTCTTTTTGGCAAGATCAATAAAGGTGTTAAGTTTTCCTTGACCCCAATATAAATCATGCCCGCAACAAATTTCATCTTTAAGAACTGCAATTGGTTCATTTTCGACTTGACATAGAATTTTTAAGGTACTCTGTGCTATTGAATCTGAGTTTTCGAACTCGAAATTAAAATATGGTAAACAACCAACATAATATAAAATATTACCTTGATCTGAGATTTTACATTCTTTAGGGACCCATTCGAGCGATCTTTGCGGCTTTATATGAGGATCACTCATAATCTCCGAAATAGTTGTATAAACTGCTTTATGTGCTATATATTCATCTGGATTTTGTCCTTTAGACGTTCTCATTTTATATTTTGCCATTCTTACTATGTCTGCAAAATTAATTCCTTCAGGACAGTTCTGAAGACATGCATTACATGTAAGACAATCCCACAAAATACCACTATCAATAATTTTATCTTCAAATCCTTCTAAAATCAATTGAATTATCTTGCTTGGCTCAAAACTTTGGACTCGGCTAAGTTGGCAAATACCACTGCAACGAACGCATTGATAGCAACGATATAATAATTTTCTTATATCTGGTTCATAAATTTTTTCAAGATAGGATTTATTTTCATTACTAAGTTCTTTTGAATCTTCTACTTTTTCAATCTCAGTAATATCATTCACTTTTTTAAGTTTATTCGAGACTTAATAATTTGAACCTAGGTTGCATAGGAAAAAAAAGGAAACCATTTATTTTTTCTGATTAGGTTTCATAATCCAATTGTCACGTGAGAAGATCCTATCTTGAGTAATATGAAAAAGGTTAATTTTATAAAATTTAGGATTACATTGCTAATGTTCTAATCATAGCGTTAATTTGTTCAAAATTGTAATGTTTGATAGAAATTGCTCCAACTGGACAATTAACAGCACAGGTCCCACAACCTTTGCATAATCCCGAATTAACAGAAGATTTTTTAATAGGCAAACTAACTTCTTCAAATTCTTTAAGAGAACTAGAAAGTTCTATGGCATTATAGGAACATGTATCCTGGCAAGCTCCACATCCGATGCATAATTCTTGATTTATCTCTGCTATTAATCCAGATGTTGTGATTTCCCCAGCACTTAAAAACCTACAGGCCCTCCCTGCAGCGCCATTTGCCTGTGATATCGAATCTTGTATATTTTTTGGCCAATGTGCACACCCACATAAGAATATCCCTTCTGTAGCAAAATCTAAAGGTCTTAATTTCACATGGGCCTCAAGAAAAAATCCATTTTTGTCTAAGGGGACTTTAAGCATTTTGGCAAGCTCATCTAAATTATCAGCAGGAATCATTGGTGTCGATAATACAATTAAATCTGTGTTAAATTTAATTTTATCCTGTAGGTTAGTGTCAAAAACCTGAATTTCAAATTTACTCTTTCCCTTATCTCTTTCTTTAATTATAGGGGGATCATTTAAATCATATCTTAAAAACATAGCGTCTTTTCGTCGTTCACGATAATATTTTTCAAATTCCTTTTTTGCCATTTGGAGATCTCTATATAAAACTATCAATTTAAGATCCTGTTTTAATTCTTTAAGAAGATTAATATTTTTAATAGCACTTTCACAACAAATATTTGAACAATAAGTTATTCCATCATTTTGTCTTGCATTAACGCATAGAAGTGTTGTAATATGATTAAGATTGTCAAGCCATGAATTGTCCTCATCTTTTAATTTTGTTTCTAGTTGTAATTGAGTGATAACATTATGATTTGAATATTTATAATCAAAAAACTCATTAGGAGTTAATTCTTTACCTCCTGTAGCAACAATAATAGTACCTATTTCTAAATCATGGATTTGCTTATCTACATCTAGAATTTGCACATTATAATTTCCTATATATCCCTTTACGTCTTTTATTTTAGAATTTGTAAAGATTTGGATTCGTTTATTTTTCTTAACCTTCTCTATAGTTTTATTTAATAAAATTGATGCATCTTCTTGAGTAGGGTAAAGCATATTTAAATACTTTAAATTCCCACCTAAATATTGCTCTTTTTCTATAAGATATACTAAGAATCCTTGATTTGCAATATTTATGGCGGCAGTCATTCCAGAGATTCCTCCACCAATTACCAATGCAGTTTGAGTGATTTGTAATGCCTTCTCTTCTTGTGGTTTGAGTAACCTAGATTTAGCCACACCCATTCTTATCAAATCAATTGCCTTTTCAGTTGCAAGCTCCTTTTCGGTCATATGAACCCAACTACATTGATCTCGAATATTAACCATCTCAAATAAGTACTTATTTAATCCTGCTTCTTGACAAGTTTCCTGAAATAAAGATTCATGAGTTCTTGGTGTACAAGAAGCTACAATAAATCTATTCAAATCGTATTCACTTATTACTTCTTTGATTCTTTCTTGAGAATCTGAACTACAAGAATACATATTATCTTCACAAAAAACTACATTAGGCAATTTTTTTATATTTTCAATAACTTGAGGGATATCAATATATTTTCCAATATTGATGCCACAATGACAGATGAGAACCCCAATTCTTGGTAGATCTGCTTCTTGAACCATTTTTTCAGGGATTTTATAAATTTCTTTTTTAGTTTCAGTAAATTTATAAGAATTAAGCATGGTTGCCACCTGTGAAGCAACTCCACTGGCATCAGCTACGGTTTCTGGTATATCCATTGGACCCTGACAGAAACCAGCTAAATAAATTCCTTCTTTAGAAGATAAAGATTTATTAAAATATGATTTTTCTTTAAAGAAATTATAATCATCCAATTCAATATCTAATATTTTAGCTAATTCTGTGGTTCCTACTGACGGGATAAGTGGTGAAGCTAATACAACCAAATTTGCATGAAAGTTTTTGAATTTACCTGTTTTAAGATCTTCATAATGTATAACTAAGTCATTTGTCTGTGGTTCTTCTATGATTCTACTTACTTTAGTCTGGAAATATTTTACACCATATTCTTCTTGAGCTCTTTGAGTAAATTCATAGAAATTTTTACCATAAGCTCTAACATCATGTCTAAACACAAAACATTTTGAGTTTTCTGAATGCTCTCGAGTTATAATTGCTTCTTTTGCTGTATACATGCAACATACACTAGAGCAATAAGGAATTCCCTCACGTAAATCTCTCGATCCTGCACATTGAATAAATGCAATTATTTCTGGCTCTTTTCCATCACTGGGACGCAGAATATGACCCCCAAATGGTCCTGAAGCAGATAACATACGCTCATATTCTAATGCATTTACTACATTTTTAAATTTATAACCCCATCTTGAGCTTAATTCCTGGCCATACATATCAAATCCAGTGGCTGCAACAATCGCACCGACATTTATTTTAATTTCTAAAGGTTTCTGTTCATAATTAATTGCTTCCGCCTCGCACACTTTCTCACAAACCCCACACACTCCTTTAGTAAGCTTTAAGCATAATTCCGGATCAATTAAGTAAACAGGAGGAACTGCTTGAGGAAAAGGGATATACACAGACTTCCTTTTACTTAAATTCATATCAAAAATGTTAGGAAATTCTATCTTTGGACATTTAGTTGCACATTCCCCACATCCCTTACATTTAGTTTCATCAATATATCGAGGTTTCTTAAGAATTGAAACCTCAAAATTTCCAAGCTTTCCAGAAACCTTTTGGACCTCGTGATATGTCATCAATTCAATATTTGGATTTCTAAATACCTCCACCATTTTAGGAGCAAGTATACATAAACTACAATCATTTGTAGGAAATGTTTTATCAAGTTGAGCCATCCTTCCTCCAATTGAAGGTGTTTTTTCCACTAAATAAACTTTAAAACCTAATTCAGTTAAATCTAAAGACGTTTGAATCCCAGCAATCCCTCCACCAATAACTAATACTGATCCTTCCATAATTTAACACTTCTTTTTTTTTTGACGAGAGTTGGTTATCTGTATCTTTTTCTCTGTTGAATAAATAATAAGGATATAAAATTATATAAATTTTTTTATGAGAAATGATCAAGGTCATGCATTTTCAACTTTGTGAATGATCATTCTCAAATGTTTACCAATTTGGTTTTTTCGTAATTGGTCATGTTTAACAGTTTTTTCTGGTCATTTGTTACTTTTTGCTTGTTTCTGATAGTTTTTTTTGTAGAGGGGATCGATCTCGATAGTTATTTAATATTGGAATAATGGATTTAGATACTTTCCAAAGTCATTTATTTTCTATCATTTACATTATATTAATTAATGATAAGAAATGAGAGGATTATTGTTTAAACCTATTATATAATTTTTAAAATGATCAGAATTGATCAATAATCAAGTTGAAATTTACGAAAATTTGCAAAATGTAGGTTCATTCTACCAGAAACTGAATTCATAGAGATTTTTCCATTTTTAAAATAAAGGAAAAAAAAATCCTCAAAAACGATAGAAAAATAAGATCTTGAACCCTATGTCTAATCCTCAATATTCTTTAGATATTTTTGTGTCCATGGACATATATAGATACATAAACCACACATACCCTCTCTTAATTTTAATTTTTCTCCCCTTTCAATGATTTTATCTCGACATTTTAAGGCTTCAAAAAAGGTATCTCTCTCCAGATTTATATCCCAATTATATCCTCTAACTGCTTCTGCAGGGCAGATCTTTTTACATTCTTCACACTCACCACATTTCGAACTATTTATTGGTCTCCCTACCTTTATCTCAGCATTTGTTAATACAGTAGTAAAACGAATTGCAGCACCAAATTGTTCTGTAATTAACAAAGCACATTTCCCAATCCATCCAAGACCTGCTCTTGTAGCAACAGTTTTATGAGGTAAATCTGTTCTTTTAGTATTTTGATCTATAAAAATATTTTTTTGACTTTTAGAAAAGGCATCATATCCTTTACTTTTTAGAAGTACTTCCGTATAATCACCAATTTCATTTAATCTTTCATTTACATAGCAATATTCATTATAATATTCCAAGCTTGGTCCTGGATTAATTTTTTTTATAACCTTTGGATTTAACTTTATTCCTATGACTATACCATACCTTAGATCATTTCTTATTTGATAGGATACATTTTCTAAATCTGCAAAACCTACTATTGAAGCGCCTTTAGAGATTAACTTATGATGAATTTCTTCATTTAAATCCAATCTGTTTCACCTTTTTATTGTTAATATTTGTTCTTACCCTGACAAATGAGTTTGACTAATATATTTACATAAGTTCATTTATGATAAATATCTTTAATATTTCATTGTACCTTCATTACCATTAGTTTCAGTTTAGTTTTTTCAAAGGAATTTTCATTGAAATCAGACGCTGAATTTACCTTTTCATATCTTTATAGAATGAGAAATTAATTTAATTATTCATATGTTAAAGTGTTTTTAAAGGCCCTTGTTCCTTTATTTGGTTAGTAAATTCTGTAATCACTTCTGAAAATCTCTTTCCTTCAGAGGCACTTACCCATTCAAGTCTAAAACGTTTCTCAAGATTGAAAATTTTTAAAACATCTTTGAAACGTTCGAATCTGTCTCGTGCAAATTCATTTCCTTTTAAATAATGACAGTCACCGATATGACAACCGGTTACAATTACCCCATCAATACCATCTTTAAACGCCTCTAAAATGAAAGCAGGATCTACTCTACCAGAACACATTACACGTACTATTCTAATAGTAGCCGGATATTGAAATCGTGAAACTCCTGCTAAATCTGCTCCGGCATAACTACACCAGTTGCAACAAAAACCTAAGATGTTTGGGTGAAAATCCTTTTTGATTGCTTTCTTTTTTGATTTTGACATAAACTAATGCCTCCAAATTTAACTAGGGGTTAATAATGCAGAGATCATAGCATGGATTTGTTCAAATCCAAAATGTTTAATAACAATTGTGGAATTAGGGCACTGTGCTCCACAAGTACCGCATCCTTTGCAAAGTGCAGGGTTGATATGAGATTTTTTTATAACAAATGTAAAGTCCTCAAAATCCTTTTCTTTTTCAATTAATTCAATGGCATTAAACTGACAAACTTCAAGACAACTTCCACAACCAATACAATTTTCTTCTATCACCGCAGCAACGAGTCCAGAGGTTACAATTTTTTCAGCACTTAAAATCTTGACTGCTTGAGCAGCAGCACCATAGGATTGCGCTATTGATTCTCTAATATTTTTAGGTGAATGGGCACATCCACATAAATATATACCGTCTGTTGCAAAATCAATTGGTCTTAATTTAACATGAGCTTCTAAGAAGAACTTGTCTTCATTAAGTGGAACCTTTAACATCTTCGCTAGGTCTTCGTTTTCCTCTATGGGTGCAACCAATCCAGTACTTAATACAATTAGATCTGGATTTAATTCAAGTTCTCCAAGATCGGGGTTGTTTACAATTATTTTCACTTGTTTGTTTTTTATTTTAAGATCTGGGGGATTTGATTCATCAAATCTCACAAATATGACTTTTCTATCTCGTGCTAAGTTGTAATATTTTTCTTTAAAACCATATGTTCTAATATCACGATATAAAACCACAATTTCAATGTCAGGGTTGATCTCTTTTGCCTTCAAAGCATTTTTAATCGCTTCTGAACAGCAAATTCGACTACAATATGGGTGATCTTCATTTCGTGATCCTACACATTGAATCATAACAATTGATTTCAATCCATTTATTTTATCTGTAGTATACATTAGTTTCTCAAATTCAGTTTGAGTTATTATTCTTTGATCACTCCCGAAATTATATTCTGTTGGATGGTATTCTTTTGCTCCAGTTGCTACAATTATTATTCCATGGTCAAGATCAATACTTTTTTTCCTATTTTGGTAGCTGATATTAGTAGTAAAATTACCAATATATCCTGAGATTGAATTAATTTGTGTGTTTTTATATACTTGGATAAGTGGATTATTTTCAACTTCTTCTATTAAGTTTTTAATATATTCCTGAATATCATCTTTTTCTAACGTTATGTATAGATTTTTAGCAATTCCACCCAAAGAATCTTCCTTCTCTATCAAAAACACTTCAAATCCTTGAGTGGCAAGATTTAATGCTGCGGACATGCCAGAAACACCCCCACCGATTATCAATCCTTTGTTTATAACGGAAATTTCTTGTTCCTGCAAAGGAATTAATTGACTAGCCTTTGCGATTGACATCCTCAGCAAATCTTTTGATTTTGCTGTTGCTAATTCTGGTTCATGCATATGAACCCATGAACATTGATCTCGGATGTTAACCATTTCAAAAAGATACTTATTCAAACCAACCTCCCTTATAGTTGCTTGAAATAAAGGTTCATGTGTTCTTGGAGTGCATGAGGCAACAATAACCCTATTAAGATTGTTTTTTGTTATTTTTTCCTTAATATTGGTTTGTGTATCTGCAGAACAAGTATATAAATTATGTTCTGCATAAACAACATTTGGTAATGTTTTAACATATTCCACCACACCAGGAACATCAACCACACCCCCAATATTTATACCACAATGACAAATGAATACTCCTATACGTGGAGGTTGATGACTAACATCAATTTCTGCTGGTAGTTCTTTCTTTGAGATTAGTTTATTTCTTGCTTCTGATAAAAGAACATTAACACGTCCTGCAGCCGCACTAGCTTCAATTACTGTTTCTGGAATATCTTTCGGGGATGAAAAAGCGCCACAAACATAAATCCCGGGTCTTGAAGTCTCTACTGGAGAAAATGTATCAGTTTTACAAAATCCATATTCATTTAATTCAAAATTTAACTTCTTTGCCAATTCTTTTGCTTGATTATTAGGTTGCATCCCTACAGAAAGAATTACTAGATTGAAAACTTCTTCTACTATTCTACCATTTTCCATTTCATAATAGACTTTAAGGTTTTTTGTGTTGGGATCTTCTTTTAAAAAAGAAATCCTGCGCCTAATATATCTTACTCCATATTCATCTCTCGCTCGCTCAATATATTTATCGAAATCTTTACCAAACGCCCTTATATCCATCGTAAAAATAGTTGGCTCTACAATATTCATATGTTCTTTTGCGATTACTGCTTCTTTTGTAGTATACATACAACATACTGAGGAACAATACTCAATACCTTGTTTTCTGTCTCTTGAACCGATACAATGTAAAAAAGCTATTTTTCTGGGAATAATTCCATCAGAAGGGCGCAGTATTAAACCTGAATGTGGTCCACTAGCACTAAGAATACGCTCAAATTCAATACTAGTAATCACGTTTAGGTATTTTCCGTAGCCATATTGTTTTAATGGAGTAGGATCATATTCATCAAATCCAACTGCCACCACTACTGCACCCACATTGAGAGTTAATTCTATATTTTGAAGTTCATAATCTATAGCTTTGGCTTTACAAATTCCTTTACATATTCCACAGCCAATACATTTTTCTCTGTTAATAGAATATACTAATGGGACTGCTTGGGGAAATTTTACGGAAATTGCTGCTTTATTAGAAAATTTCTCATTAAAATAATCTATAGCCTCTATTGGACATTCTTGTGCGCATAAGCCGCATCCAGTGCATTTATTTTGATCCAGTCGGAGGGTCTTTTGTGTTAGGTCAACCAGAAAATTTCCAGGTTTCCCATCAATTTTTTCAATTGAAGAATTAATCAAAATATCTATATTTTCATGACGACCAGTTTGAACTAATTTGGGGGCAAGTATGCAAATTGCACAGTCATTAGTTGGAAAAGTCTTATCCAATTGAGACATTACCCCACCAATACTTGTTGTAGATTCTGCTAGATAAACTTTAAAGCCAGAATCTGCTAAATCTATCGACGTTTGAATACCTGCAATACCACCACCAATAACTAAAACAGCTCCAATTTTTTCCATTACTTTTCTTCCTCATTTTGATTAGAATTAACTATTTCAATCATATCTACTAAAAATTCAGAAAAATCTAAAATTTCAATTTCAGAAAAGTCCTCATAATCCTTCTTTAAACAATTTAAATGCATTCGACATTTTGGACAAGAAGTAATCATCTTTATGCCAACAGCCTTAGCTTCCAAAAGGCGTTTATATCTTAAGGCTTTTGATTTTTCATTACAATTCATCCAAGAATTTACCCCACAACAATAGGAATTTTCTTTATTATGTTCCATTTCTTTAAAGCGATATCCTATTGTTTTCAAATGGGTAAAAATCTCTCGGACTTTCTCAGTTATTTTATTATCTTTTGGCAAAAATCTACTTAACCTACAGGGATCGTGATAAGTAAATGGTATTACTTCATTTGATTTAGTAGGATTTTTAAATTGAACTTTTCCTTGCTTCCATTTATCAAAAATATATTCAATTATATGTGTAACTTTAAATTTTTTGTTAAAATCATCAAAAATATTTGGATAATCAATTTTAAAAGTTCTGTAGCATTCAGCACAAGCTGTAACTATTGATTGGATACCTGCTTTTTCAAAATTACTGATGTTTCTTTTTGCTAATTCAATAAATTCTTCGAATTTTGCTTGACCCCAATATAAATCATGACCACAACAGATTTCATCTTTTTGAACTACAATTGGATCTTCTTCCAATTTGCACATAATTTTTAATGTGCTTTCTGCTATAGAATATGAACCTTCAAATTCATAATTAAAGAAGGGTAAACAACCAACATAATATAATATATCTCCTTTTTCTGAAATCTTACATCCTTTTGGAATCCAATCTAATGGTTTTTCAATAGACATCTTATCTTGAATCATTAATTCGGACATAAGAGGATAAATACCTTTATGAGCAATAGCACGAGCAGGATTCTCAATGTTATTTAATCGCATTTTATATCTAGCATTTCTGACAATATCAGCGAAATTTATATCTTTAGGACAATGCTTCAAGCAACTATTACACATTAAACAATCCCATAAAACCTGACTGTTAATTATCTCATCTTCAAAACCTTCTAATATCATTTGGATTATTCTACTAGGTGTAAATTTTTGAACTTTACTGATTTGGCATACACCTGAGCAACGAGCACATTGATAGCATTTTTTTAAGAACTCAGTTAAATCTGGCTCGTAAATCTTGTTTAAAGATAAAAATTGTTCCGTTGGTTTATCCTTTTTTACTTTTCTTGACTCAGTTATTGAATTCACAACCTTGTTTTAATTTTCTCACATCTTCATTAATCCTTATGTAACAAAATAGGTTTGCAATTTTTTCTTTTTGTACCAGCAATCCTTTCAAGTAAAGCTTGTCCTGGTTTTACCTCCTTTAAACTTTTAAACTCTATTAATCCCGCCTTAACTGCATCTTTAAAGATTTTGTCACCTTTTTTATTTCTAGTAATTACCGTAGACCAACCACTAGGAGAACCAATAGAACCAACAGAGATATCAGCATAATCAGCAGTTAGGTCTTCACAATAGTGACAATTATGACGGGCATAAGATTTAACAGCATTCAATGGAACATTTAAATCCTCTCCGGAATCTAGATATATAATGAATTTTCCCCCACTTATGTCCATTTTTGTTACTTTCTTGAAATCTGCCTGAAATTGCTCCTTAATTAAGTTAAGAACGCCTTCATAAGGAAACGACTCCATACAAAAAAGACCTATTCGATATTTTATATTATCGAAGAAAGGTTGACCACTTGGATACAAACTACCTTTTTCTAAGGCATTCATCATACATGGAACACCTACTACAGCGATGTTTTTGTAAGATCTTGCTTTATCTAGAATACTTAAGGTTGAGGCGTTTGCATATTTGGTACCACTAGTGTTATATAAATCATTAACATTATCTATTATTACGGGTTCAGGTTTCCATAGATTCTCTGAATGTTTTACAGCTATGATTGCATCCACTAAATTACTCTTGAGTAAGTGCTCAAGTAGAGAAGTAACAATTCCTCCATCTTGTCTGACTTTTTTAATTTCATCTTTAGTGGTAGAAGCTGAATATGTATTAATATATCCATTAATCATCTCTGAAAATGTTAGAGATTTATCAATTTTTTTTATACTTTTACCTGCCTGTTCAATTGAAAATGATCTCGGGCAGACAGAATAGCATAAACCACATTTCATACAAGCAGTCTCATCAATCTCTAAAGTATCTGCTGTTACTATTATAGCGTTAACAGGACAGATTGATGAGCACCAACCACATTGACAACATACCTCAGAATTAAATACAATAGAAACAGGTTCAAAAAAATGTTCCATAAAATTTTCAAGGATATCATTCACTTGGTATCGATAGAAATATTCTTTTTCTTCAACTTCTTTCTCTTCTCCTTTAATTTTTTTTATAACAGTTTTAGTCTTAATTTCAATTTGTTCCTCAATATATCCTTGTTCTTTGAGGTACAGTACATCACGAATGACATTTTCAGAGGGGAATTCATTTATAGTTTCCGCAATTTCTTCCAAAAATAATGGTTCTTTCCCTTTTAATGATTCTAGGATTAATTTACGTTCAGTTTCAGCATCAATCATGGCATCTAATAATTTATAAAATTCTTCTTCGGAATATTTACCCGTTTTCAAGATTTCATCTTTTGCTTCAAAAATTGCTCTAATCTGAAAATTTTCAAGCGCATTATAGGTAGCATCCATTAAATTTTTTGGTGAAATCCCATTAAAATTTAGTCCTTTTGAAATTTGAACCATATGTCCAACCATTCTGGATTAATTTATTATTATAAAAACAATTTATTTCTTGAATTGAATACTAATTTAAGACCCCTTCCTCCGCAAGGTTAGTTATCTCATAACTAGAATTTTTTTATGAGAATCATTCTATAGGGGCAATTATTACCTGTTTGGTGTCTTCGGTTTCTATTTCTGCTTCCTTATCAATTAGGTTAAGCGGACTCGGACCTAGTAATTTTACTTTTTCAATAGCATCTTCGACACTTTTTACAAATTTTTCTGATTCTGCTCCACTCAACCAGTACATATTTATTCTTTGATTCCCGAAACCTCTTGACTCTAAAATCCTATTTGCTAAATCGATATGTTTCTGAGCTGTAAAATTCCCTTTTTTAAACTGACATTCATTAGGTCGTCATCCAACAACCATTACACCGTCTGCTCCACTTTTGATGCTATAAAGTATATGCTTTAAATCAACTCTCCCTGTACAACGTACTCTAATGATTTTTACAGAAGAGGGATATTTTAATCGAGATACTCCCGCTAGATCAGCAGCGCTATAGCCTCATTTTAAACAAGCAAAAGCAATAATCTTATATTTATAGTTATCCATTGTTTAACCGCCTCCTAGCAATCCATCAATTTGAGCAAAAATTTGATGGTCTCTATAATATCTTATATCAATAGCTTGAGTTGGGCAACAAGCAGCACATATACCACATCCATCACAATTTATTTCATCAATAAATGCCCCAATCTCCTTATCAATCTTAATAGCATTCTTAGGGCATTCTTTTTCACATCGTCTGCAAAAGATGCAGTATTCTCCATCAACCTCAGCAGTAATTAACTCAATATCAATCTCTCCCGGAGCTGTTAATTCAGCGACTTTACTAGCTGCAGCTCTAGCTTGAGAAACGGAATAAGCAATATTCTTCGGTCCTTGGGCGAAACCTGCAATAAAAATTCCTTTTGATTTAGTTTCTTGGGGCATTAAACCGAAATGTGATTCTGTTAAAAAACCATACGTATTTGTATCAAGATTTAAAACATTTACAATTTGTTGAGTTCCTTTTGATGGTAATGCTGCTGTAGATAATACCACTAAATCAGCATCAATCCTAACGATTTTGTCTGTTAATGTGGAATATACTCGAACTTTTATGTTTTTTGTTTCAGGATCCTCTGAAATTTCACCAACTTTTCCCCGAATCAGTCTAATACCTGCATCCTTAGCTCGCTCATAATATTCCTCAAATCCCTTTTCGGGAGTTCTTATGTCGATATAACAAATGGTAATCTTAGCATCCGGGAATTCTTCCAAAAGTAGTCGCCCATTCTTTAAAGCAAGCATACAACAAACTCCACTACAATATGTTCTCTCAGTTTCTCTACTACCAACACATTGGATGAACACAATTTCTTTGGGTTTTTTATCATCTGAGATTCTTCTCATGTGTCCTTCCAAAGGGCCATTAGGAGCTAACATTCTTTCGAGTTGAGCCTGAGTTATCACATTTTCAAACTCACCATAACCATACTCACCAAATGGTTCATGAATGTCCCACCCTGTAGCTATTATAACTGTACCTACTTTAAATTCTATTTCACTTGGTTCTTGGCTAAAGTTAATAGCATCCAGTTCACAAGCATCAACTCATGAAAAGCATTCTACACAAGCATCTCTATCAATGTCATATAGGAAAGGGACTGCTTGACCAAATGGAATGTCTATAGCTTTTCGTGCTCCAAGATTCTCATCAAAGTAATTAGTTGTATATACAGGGCATACTTCTGCGCAAGCTCCACACCCATTACATTCATCTGTTGTGTATCTTGGTTTTTTCTCGACTGTTACCTTATAATTCCCTACATAACCCTCAATTTTTTTTACTTCACTATAACTAAGTAATTCGATATTCTCATTCCTATTGACTTCTAACATTTTTGGCCCGCAAATTCATATTGCACAATCATCTGTGGGAAAAGTTCTATCTAATTGAGACATTCTTCCCCCAATTGTGGTTTTTTGTTCTACTAGATAAACCTTGACACCCTGATTGGCTAAATCAAGTGCAGCATTCATCCCACCGATCCCTCCTCCGATTACTAATGTAGCTTTGGTAACCGGAACCGTTTTAATAGGAACGGGTTCTAGGACTTTGACTCGCTCGATACCGCCTTTCACTAATTTCTTTGCTTTTTCGGTAGCTTCTTCTTTACTTTCTGTACACCAAGAACAGTGTTCGCGTACATTTACCATTTGGAAGAAATAGGGGTTTAGATTTGTTTTACTAATAGTGCTCCTATAAATTACTTCATGTGTTCGGGGTGTTCAAGCCGATGCAACTATTCTATTTAGGTTCTTTTCTTCGATATCTTCAATTATTTCATTTTGTGCATTATCAGTTCAAAGAAATGAATTTTTCTTTGATATAACAATTTCATCACCAAGATTTTTAACGTAATCTACTAACTCATCACAATCTACTTTAGTTTTGATATTTACACCTCATTGACATGCATAGTATCCAATCCGATGATTTTCATTACTAATCATTCTGTTTTTTCACATCCACCTCGTGCTTTTACAAAAGTGTATACTAATAAAGTTCTTAGGCTTTTTTTAGAATATATTTATGTTCGGATATTGATCTCTTTGTCAAGATCAATATTAAATGTTTTTTTTTAAAATTTATTCATTTTCAATATTTTTAATTCTTACTGTTTGTCTATATATGCAATTTTTTCTAAAGGGGTAACAACATTAAAACATTCTTATCTAGAATGAAGATAATTCGATATTAAATTTGTGAAAATATTAGGAAATTGGACAATAACGATCAAAGTCTAACATATAAATAATAAAAATAAGACATTTTTGAAATAAGTCACTTTTTTTGTATCACAAATTTCAATATAATTATCTAAAAGAAATTTGTCACATAAATCTTAGATACATAACTTAGATTTATTATCAAGAATTAGAAAATCAAGAGAATTTGAAATAGCTTTAAAATTATTTAATGTTACTTAAATACTGTTTGTAATAATAGGATTTGTTTAAAAGATATCTTTGAGCAAATGGTCTTACCATCATTGTAAAATATCTTGAAATAGCAACTTTTTTCTTAACTGCATTAAAATAATCTTCAAGTGTATATCTTTGATAATTCAAAAGTGCTTGGCTTTTGTCCGTGGTCATAAATCCACAATGAAAACCCCGATCCTGCCTGAAAGCTTCTTCAGGTAAGAATTCATGACCAATACCAAAAATATCCAACATTTCATTAAGATACGCCCGATATGAAATTCGACATCGTTCTCCTCCTGCAATATGTATCATTTTACCCCAAATCTCATTATTCTCCACAGCATTTACAAGAGCTAAACCAACATCTTTTGTATCACAAATTTCAATACATGTATCAAGTGGCATTTCAAACATCAGAGGATCCATTTGAAGCTTATTAATTGAAACAATATAAGTTAGACGACATATTACCCAATCTAAACCTGAGTCCTTAATAAGCTGTTCACATTTCACTTTTTGTTTCGCATACTCATCATCATCATTAGGATTAACAGGATCAGTTATTTGAATCAATGGTTCCTTAATTCTATCACCATATACAGCTACCGAGGAGGTGAATATGAGTTTTGGGTTTAGGGGTTGTTTTTTCATAGCTTCGATAATATTAGCGGTACCTCCAACATTAACTGCCTTAGCAAATTTAGGTTTCTTATCAGCAAGAGGAGGAATAATTGCGGCTACATGTATAA
>JBHLLU010000097.1:0-10884 GCA_048938895.1 Promethearchaeota archaeon | reverse complement strand
CAATATTTAATCTTCCATACCCTTCATGGACATCTTTTCCTCCACGATTTAATTCAGGAGAGTCTAAACTACCATAAATTTCTCGTGTTAACGGATAAGTTTCTGTTGCAGACATCAATAATAAGGCTTTTACTCTTTTTGCCTCAGTACTAGTATAACCCCAACTTAGATGACCGCCCATTGCTTCAATTAACAAGTTTGAAGCTCCGGCTACTGCAGGTGCAGACATTGACGTCCCCTGAGCCCCCTGTAGATCATTTAGAAATGAATCAATATATGCACCTTCTGCATCATTATCATTGGTATCTGCAGAAAACATTTGTAAGTTATTAAAACTTCCTCCTGGGGCAGTAATATCTGGTTTAATTGTGTTGCCTGTGTATGATGAACCACCTTCACTACTATAATCCGTAACTTCATCGTCAATATTCATTGCTGCCACAGTTATCACATTATCGGCATCCCCAGGAGATCCTATATTATTAAAACCTGGACCAGAATTTCCCGCTGAAACAACTGTTACAATACCATTATCAACAGCGGTATTTACCGCATTTATCAGTCCAACATCTCCAGAGGAACCTCCAATACTCAGAGACATTGTTGTAATGTTGTATACCAATTTATTACTTATTACCCAATCTATTCCGTTAATTATGTCAGAACTATAACCACTCCCGTACTGGTCAAGTACTTTTACTCCGACTATATGAGCATCATTTGCGATTCCTTTCCAAGGATCTCCACTATTAAAAAGAGGAGGATCAAATGGCCAATGAATTTCACTACGAAATTTTATATCAAAATCGCTCACATATCCATCTCCGGTATTATCTATAAGATTCATGATAAACCTAAAGGAATACATACCTAGAGAACCAGAGCTGGCAGAATAAGATAGTGTACTCGACCAAGAGTCAGAATTCACTTCATAGGAATCTACTAGGGTATTTTCATAATATAAATAAACCCAAAAATCAACATCATCAGTTGGTGGAGTTAGATCCTCAAACTCACAAAAGAGTTCGATTAATCCAGGATTGGTTACATTAAATCTTGACCAATTAATTATATAGACATCGGAGGGAAAGTCATATCCTGTATAGTTGAGATTATAAGCAGCGGTAGCAACAGTTCTTCCGCTTGAATCGTAGGTCGTGTTGCCATTTCCTGCAGCAATTCCTGCACAATGTGATCCATGTCCGTTATCATCATAAGGTAAGCTTAACCCGTTTACCTCATCTCTCCATCCTATCATTTTGTAATTATAGTCTCCTGAAGAGTAACCTGGACTGAAAAAATTATGAGAATCATCTATTCCCGTATCAAGAATAGCTATCGAACTGTATTCATCCCCCTTATACGAGAGATTATTCCAGACATAAGGTCTAAGATTCATGTTTCTGCCTGCATAATATAATTCGGCTTTGTAAATTCTGTCTTCTTCTATAAAATAAGGTATTCTATATTGATTCAAAGTATTGTAGAATCTATTTAAGGAAGTCTGATCTATTTCTCCTGCAAACCCATTTAAAGCTGCTTTATAAGTCGATTTTAGTTTTCCTCCTAGAGCCTCAAAATAATATGATACTTGTGTATAATCACCCTCAGGGAAGCTCACAATTAAAGGAATATTAGCTAAAGAGAGTTTTGTAGGTTTTTGATATTTTTGATTCGTGATATCAGTAATCTGTGTTTGTTCATTTGATTTATTTGGTATTGGATGTTTTTCAAGTTTAATTACTTCTTGTAACCTTTTTTCTAAATTGTCATCTAAAAAATTTTTATTCTTATCAGCATAGATTAAGTTTTGCTCCCATTCAAATATTTTTTCATCTTCGAATTTCACATTGCTCAAATTGATATTCTGATAAGGTAACGTACCATCAACATTGTTATTTGCTATAATTGAATTATTGATAAGAATTTTATTTACTGGTAGGATGAATACTATAATAAAACTCAAACCAGCTATTATATTTATTCTCTTTTTATTCCTTGAATAAGTCATTTTGGTTTTTGTCCATTTCTTTACATATGGAATATTGGTAGATTTGCATACTTATTATTTATACTTTTGTTTTACACTTTGATTTAAAGTTCATTTATTCGTATATTATTGTGTTTTAATGGTAAACCAAGATTATTTATAGAAACTCAATTTTATTCTTATCAACCTGTTTAAAATTTTTCTTATAGATAATATAATAAAGATTGAATGCAACTAAATAATGGATTAAGATACAAGGAATTATCCCTGACATAAAGAATACATACCCGAGAATTAATCCCAAAATAAAAGTATAGCTAAGATTAACAAATAATATTTTTTGGCTTTTAAAAGTAAACCATGTATGAATATGATAAAGAGAGAATGCTATACTTGATATTAGAACGCTTAATAATATGGTGAATTCTAATGTCGAAGATAGGAAACTTAATATATAATATCTAAAAAGTAGTTCCTCCATCAACATAGTAACTGGAAAGAAAATCCACAAAATTACGTTATTCTTATTGATTAATGCTTCGATAACAGTATGATTTCTCATGTTTTCTATATCTGCTTGATTGAAACCAAAAAAGTTGATAAACAAACCAATTAAAAATAGTAAAAGACAACCTAAGATTATAAATAAAATCTCCTGTAATTTTATGCTTTTGACAGCTAGAAAGTCAGGGTAAACATCAAAAAACGGTGGAATTATTAAAATTGAAGTAAATACGATAATTATCGTGAATTTTCTCATGAAAACAACCATTATATAATTCAAATATAGCTAATCAGGAAAATCTCTTTTTGATCCCATTAAAGTAGTTGTTTCTTCAATCCATAATGATAAATCTTTATCAACTCTGCAAAAAGCAACTATTTTGTCTAAATCTTTAAGTTTAGAAAAAGAACATTCAATGATAATATCCCATCCGCCATAGACTGGAGTAACATATGTTATCTTCCAATCATCACCCGGTTCTGTGGAATGTAAGCCTGTTAATTTTTTAACAACCTCCCATTCAGTTCCAATTTCTCTCAATCTTATTAAAATGTATCCCCTATAATACATTGTTTATTTCTATCTTTGTAATTTTCATTCAAATAACTCTCTGACGAATTTTTAAAATTGAATAACTTTAAGTAGTTTATCGTTTCTATTATAAATTACTTTAGAATTACTACTTATTTAACGATTAACATGTCAGATACATTTCATAAATTAGAAAAAATTGTGTCAAAACGATTTATATCAAAAGATCTTTATGTACGCCATGCATATTCCCGTAATGTAAATCCCGTTTTACAAGGCGTTCCTGATATTGTTATTCGTCCTAAAGATGCAAGTGAAATTTCAGAAGTTCTCAAAATTGCAAATGAAGAAAACATACCTGTAATTCAACGTGGAGGGGGTTGTTGTGAATGGGGGGGCAGTATTGCGGATGGAAATACAGGGATTCTTTTAGACATGAAAAGAATGAGTAATATTATAAATTTGGATCAGGATAATCTTATAATAACTGCTGAAGCAGGTATTTCCTGGGGAGCATTAAATGACTATCTATCTCAGTTTGGACTTTATACCGGGTGTTTAGGACCAGGATCTGGTTTGACTGCCTCAATAGGAGGTGGAATCTCTCATCATTCAGTTGGAGCCGGTGGATGTGCTAAATATGGTGCTTGTACAAATCAATTAGTGTCATTAGAAGTTGTTCTACCAACAGGTGACATTATTGAAACAGGTTCACAAGCAAACATATTTTCGAAATTTCCTTTCAATCGGACGGGGAATGGTCCAGATCTAGCAGGACTCTTTTGTGGTGATAATGGAATTTACGGTGTAAAAACAAAAATATCATTACAAGTGTTTCCAAGACCTCCTTTTGCTGAATATAAAACTTATTTATTACCACGTAAGGATGTAGAGGCAGCATCTCAAATTTTAATGGAAATTAGAAGGAAAGGGATTGATGTTTTTGATGCAATCTACATACCTCAGTTAATTGTGGCTACTTCAGCACCTCTAGGCGTATTTCCATTATGGGACAATTTAAAAAGAAAACGAGGAATCCTTTTTTATACTATTGAAGCTAACACTGAAATAGAGCTATCTGAAAGAGTTAAACAATTAGATAAGATATTTCTAAATAAGAAATCAGAGGAAATAGGACCAGAAATTTCAGATGGTAATTTCGCGAAATGGCAATATGAAAATCCCTGGCACTTATATCATAATCTCTGGGGATTAGTAGCCGCGAGCGAACCATTTACAGCTGAATGTTTCACTCCCGCTGGTATGCTTCCTGAATTATTTTTAGATACACAAACCTGGGAAAATGAACATAGAGAAGATATGAATCAAATCTCAGATATCACAGGAAATCTTGTTATTATGAGTGGATCTGGGCCGATAGCACTAATCGATGGAAGTAATGTAGAATATACAGTAGGCTTTAATACTTCTTCCAGTTATCATGATGGCAGAGTGCATGAGATTATTGATGATCTTAATCTAAAATTATGGAAATCATTGCTGATTAGAATGTTCAAGCATGGAGTACAATATTATATGTTTGGAACCCTCCCATCAAGCCTTATGGTTGAGATTGGTGCTTACTCACAAGAATATTATAATCTTATGAAGTCAATCAAGAAAATTCTTGATCCAAAGTATATTTTAAGTAGAGGTAAATTCAATTTAAAAGGTGATTGAACTCATGACTGAATTAGAAAACTTGAAAAAAGAATGGAACGCAATATTTTCATGTATGGGGTGTGGAGAATGTGGTTTTGCCATAAATCCTATGGTAGGTATAGATTTGACCTGTCCTGTGAAAGAAGCCTTAGGAGAAGAAGCATTTGAGATATACTTTTCAAGAGGGAGGATGAGTGTGTTAAAAAGTATATTAAAAGGTTCAATCCCATTAAGTAGAGAGTTAGCAGAATTTGTATATCAGTGCACTGAATGTGGTAATTGCACTGAAACTTGTCACCAATCGGATGATAATGTGGTTTTAAATATCTCTAAATGGATTGATCATTGTAAAGTATGGAATGCATTACGAAAAGATTTAGTGAAAGCAGGATTTGCTCCGCTTGAAAAGCATGCTTCCCTGATTGAGTGGATGAATAACGTAGATATAAAAAATCCGTATGGAGAAGAACAAGGGAAAAAATTTGATTGGATCTCTTCATTCCCAAATATTAAAGAAAAAGGGGATTTAGTGTTCTTCGGGGGATGTACAATGCCTTTACGACAGGTGAATACTTTGAAAAATATGATGAAAATTTTCCAGGCTGCTGAAATTGAAATTGCAGTATCAAAAGATGAATGGTGTTGTGGTTCGATAGGATTGAGAGTCGGTGAAAGCGGAGAAAATATGATGAGACATAATTTTAAACTTCTAGAGAATATGGGTGCTAAAACAGTATTTACCGCTTGCGCAGGCTGTTATCGAACCTTAAAAAAAGATTATCCTGAGATTTTGGGAATAAAATTACCCTTTGAAGTAAAGCATATTACAGAAATATTAATTGACCTTCTCAACAACAATCAAATTCCATTTAAACCTCATGAGAATGAACTATTAAAAGTCACATACCATGATCCGTGTCATTTGGGACGTCATATGAATTTATATGAAATACCACGAGAAGTTTTAATGAAGATCCCCAACTTAGAATTAATTGAGATGAAAAGGAACCGTTCTCATTCTTGGTGTTGTGGTGCTGGAGGAGGGGTAAAAAGTCAATATCCAGATTTAGCTAAGGGAATAGCAAAAGAAAGAATTAAAGAAGCCATAGATTCTGGAGCTGAGATCTTAACTACCAGTTGCCCTTTTTGTATAGGCAATTTAAAATCAACATATGATGAATATGGTCAAGAAATCAATGACATAATTGATGTTATTGATATTATTGATTTAATTGCTTCCAGAATATAAAAGAAGATTGCACTAATCCTACATTAAGAGATTTTTCTTTTTATTTACTCAAATTTAAATATTTTTTCTTTTATTTGATAATAAAAAAGCTCCTTGTATGTATCTTAAAAAATAAACGATAACAATAGGTTGAGGTTATAGAATGGCTACTAAAGTGAGTTTAATCGGAAAACCTAGTATGGGTAAAACAACGATCAAAAAAGTCATATTTGAGGGAGAAGATCCAAGTGATTTAATCCTCTTCCCTCTTGAAGCTACAATTGGAATTAAATACTCAGTTCATCAATTTATGGATTCTAAAGTTAGTTTAATAGATGCTCCAGGTCAATCATTACCTATTATTTTACAAGATGAACAAAAACAGATATTAGCATTTGGAGATGCAGGGGCTATCATATACGTATTTGATTATCCTACATGGATATCAGATTCTCAAGATATTATTGATGATATTAGAAAAATCTATGAAATTAATAAAAAACATGATTTTGGCGCGAAAATCGTATTATTTTTACACAAAATTGACCTAATAATTAAGAAAAAGATAGGAACACTACTCTCTTTTATACGAAAGCAAATAATAAAGCAGCTAGAACTTCCTGAAGAACTCCCCCTTTATTTTACAAGCCTTCACCCTAACTTAATTTATACAACTTATAATGCCATTTCAAATACAATTAGTAATTTCACAGAAAATACTTCGACATTGAAAGAAAATATCAAGAATAAATTACAGAATTCTTCAAAAACAAGTTGTTTTGTTACAAATCAAGATAATTACCTTATAATTCAAGAAATATCAGAAGATTTTGACACGAACATATTATACTACTTATATGAAGATGTTTACAATATTAGTAAATCTTCAGAACTAGTTTCAATTAAGAGCAATGTTGTGAGTCTAGGGCCTAAATTATTTAATAGAGTGATAACAAATGTTGATAACCATAATCCTAGTTTTAAATATATTATAATTTTTTCTGAAACTTTAGAAAAGGAAGATATGATTAAGATATTAGATGAATTAAAGAAGGATTTAAATTAATTATTTTATACGAACATAATAGAATATTAGAATCATAAT
This sequence comes from Promethearchaeota archaeon, assembly GCA_048938895.1. Classification (GTDB taxonomy): domain Archaea; phylum Asgardarchaeota; class Lokiarchaeia; order Sigyniarchaeales; family SOKP01; genus Loki-b32. The sequence continues at coordinate 3,863 of JBHLLU010000097.1, read as the reverse complement.
ATGCTGCGCCAAGTTTTTATAATATTAAACGACAAATTAGGTTATCAGAGGAGTTATGCTAAGGGATTAGATACTTCCTTATTTACAAGTGTTTATCAAAAAGTTAAAAAGATGGCGCTTTCTAAATTTGGGACTGAAACAGGAATTTATGAATTTTTTGAGTATAAACTTTCTTATATTGTTGATGATGATTCAGATTTAGTAATATTATTCGTTTCTGGATTAGGGGATGATTTTAAAGATATAGAACCTCAACTAAAAAAATTCCGAAAAGAATTCTTGGAATTTTACGGTGAGAGTCTTAAAGAAGATGGTTTTGAAATTATTGCTGAAGTTTTAGATCCTATTGTAGATTCCATACATAGAAATTTAAAGCCAAAAATTTCGATTGTTGGGTTTTCAGGGGTGGGGAAAACAACTACTACCAGATTAATAAAATCAGAAGAAATACCAATGCAACATATACCTACAATAACAGGTGAAGTCGCGACCATCAAAATAGGTAAATTATCTTTCTTTTTATGGGATTTCGCAGGACAGGATCAATTCGATTTTTTATGGGAAAAATTTATAAGAGGAAGTGATGCGGTGCTCTTAATGACTGATTCAACCTTGGAAAACCTCGAAAAAAGCCGATTCTTTATTGAATTAGTTAATAAGGCAGTTCCTTATGCACGATTCGCTGTGATCGCTAATAAACAGGACTTACCTAATGCAATGAAAGTAGGGGAGATAGAAAGATTAATGGGCAATAAAACATATGGATTCATAGCAATAGACGTTGAAAATCGTCCAAAAATGATACGAATTATAGCAGATTTATTAGATATGGACACTAAAGTATCTCCATTATTAAAACCCTTACTTGAGAGAGAAAATTTAATGGATGAAGCCCAAAAGGCTTTAGAAGGGGGAAAATTTAGCGATGCTGTTTTACTTTTTGAAAAAATCAGCAATTTATGTCTCGAATTAGGAGATGATTCTCTTGCTATTGATTTTCAAAGCAAAAGTGAGAAAATAAATAGCATGCTAAAATCTCTGACTAGTTCATGAAGTTAGATATTAACGAGTTTTTTTATAGCTTTGATATCAGATTCTGGTAGTTTTTTTAAAGATTTTTTAAGATCAAATGAATCATTAAAACCACCTTATATCTTCATTAAATTAGGATATTTGATGAATGAAAGGAGAATTTATATTAATAGATTTTTATATAGATAATGGAATAATAAGGTATTAAGATGCTACGCCAAATATTTATAATCTTAAATGATAAATTGATCTATCAAAGGAAATACGCGAAAGGATTAGATAAAAATCTTTTAACAGATACATTTCAAATAGTAAAAAGCATTGAACTCATAGAGTCAGAGACAAACATAGGGACATATGAGGTTTTTAAGTATAAACTCTCATATATTATTGATAAAGATTCTGATTTAATAATACTATTTGTGTCTGGAATAATTGATGACTTTAAAGAGATCAAATCTCATCTGATAAAATTTAAAAGAGACTTCTTGGAATTTTATGGTGATAGCATCAGAGAGGAAGATTTTGAAGTAATAAATGAAGTCTTAGACCCAATTGTCGACAAGATTCACAGTAACCTTAAACCTAAAATTTCAATTGTTGGTTTTTCTGGAGTTGGGAAAACTACTACTACCAGATTAATAAAATCAGATAAAATCCCAATGAGACATATTCCTACAATAACAGGCGAAATAGCAACCATCAAAATTGGTAAGTTGTCATTCTTATTATGGGACTTTGCTGGACAAGATGAGTTCAATTTTTTATGGGAAAAGTTTATAACTGGGAGTGATGCAGTTCTCTTAATGACTGATTCAACATTGGAAAATATCGAAAAAAGCCGATTCTTTATTGAATTAGCAAATAAAGCGGTTCCTCATGCTCAATTCGCAGTAATTGCTAACAAGCAAGATGTTCCTAATGCGATGAAAGTTGAGGACATAGAAAGAATAATGGGCAGAAAAACATATGGTTTTGTAGCAATAGATGTTGAAAATCGTTCAAAAATGATACGCATTATTGCAGATTTATTAGAAATGGATAAAGAAGTATCACCACTATTAAGGCCATTACTTGAGAGAGAAAATTTAATGAATGAAGCTCAGAAGGCTTTAGAAGGGGGTGAATTTAGTGAAGCTGCAGTACTTTTTGAAAAAATCAGCAATTTATGTCTCGAATTAGGAGATGACTCCCTTGCAATTGATTTTCAAACTAAAAGTGAGAAAATAAGCAGTATGTTAAAATTTATTACTACTTAATGATACTTAAAATCCTTGAATATTTTATTAAAAATTTTACCAAGTTCTGGTTACATTTTGTAAAAAAACTAATACTTCTTTATCTCCGAAAGGTATTATATTTGATTGAAAAATTATTTTGTTATTCTCTATGGGTAAAATGAATCTAAATTCTTGAGGATCTCTACGACTAAGTGCTTGTTCAATTTTATTTTGTGCTTCTTCTACCGTCTCAGATGGTAGAAGTGTCCGAATATGTCTACCTATGAACTTTTTTGATGTAAATATTTGCTCTATAAGCTTTTCAATTTTTTTATCTAATTTTATATCTAAAAATATCCCTTGGTTCGAAATTTTGAAAATCGAGAATGGTATATGTTCAAAGAGAATACTATTTTGCATTTCGCTATGTCTTAATTCTTCCTTATTTTGCATTCTTTCAATAGCTGTTCCTATTTCTAACCCAATCGTAATTATCAATTCCATTTCTTCAGGTAATAACACTCTATTTTCTTTGAAAATCATATTTAAAGAGCCTATAATCTCAAATTTGGAGAATAGAGGAATTATTGCGGTAGATTTTATTTCTAATCCTTCAAAAAACTGTTTAATAACATCAGGAAAATTATTGTTGATAAGTGCAACTCCCTTTGTAAACACAATGTCATAAGGTTCTAAATTAATATCTAATTCACTATTTTCTAAAATGAAATAAGAAGCGAATCCTTTATGCACTTTGATTTGTGCTAAATTTTGGGATTTATTTATTAAATATATAGCACATCCTTCTAGTTCAAATAAATTAATAAAGCTATCTCTTATATTAACTAATAATGCCGAGAGATTATCAGCCTGATTGGCTATACTTATAATTTTGTTCAATATTTCAGTTTTTTTAATCTGTTTTTTAAGCTTATCCTCAATCACATGTATATCAGTTATATCATGAAACATATATTGTATAAAGTATTCATCTCCAAGTTTAACTTCATTTACGTTAACTTCCAAATATATTTGTTTATTTGTAGACTTTTTTGTCCTGGAAATAATTGGTGGGGGTTGATTGATTAAATGTTTAACCATATTTTGATCAACTAAACCCTCATCAAATAATTCTAGACCTAAAGCTTTTATACCAACAATCTCTTCTTTTGTTTTTTCTACTAATTGTTCCCCTTCCAAATTCACATCAATTATTACTCCAGAATCTCGATTCATTATGAAAATAGCATCTTTAGCAGCTTTAAACAATGCTTGATATCTTTTTTCAGCCATTTCTAAAGTTTTTATTACAGGCTTAATCGACTCAAAATAGGAAAAGAAAAAATTTCTAATTTCATGCCTTTTATTTGGATCTGCTTTAAAATTCTTAGGTTCATGATCAAATGCTCTATAGGCATCCTTTAATTTTATAATAAATTGAGCAAATCCCGACAAAAGTTCGTTAGCAAGCATTAGGGTCAAATTTACACTCGATTCAGTAACTAAAGAAAGTAATAAGCTCTCATACCCTCCCCGAGCAAATGGACTCATTAGTTTAAAAAATAAATTTGCTGTTTTTAGTTTTCCAAATATATGAATAAATACTCCTTT
>JBHLLU010000096.1:0-11019 GCA_048938895.1 Promethearchaeota archaeon | reverse complement strand
GGAGATCTTTTTGATTCTGTGAAAGGGATTGTAAAAAAAAATCAATCAATTGCAATTCTTAATAACAAAATTGTATGGTGTGGAGAAGATGATACTTTTGAAGAAGAATCAAATGATAAAATTATTGATGTTAAGGGAAATACGATAATCCCCGGGATGATTGATTGTCATGTTCATCTTGATAGCACTGCAGAACCAGATACTGAGAGGAAATACCTCAGGACCACAAAAGCAATGTGGCATTACTATGCTTTACAAAATGCACAAAGACATTTGATTAATGGTTTTACATGTTTGAGAGATTGTGGGAGTTTACCTGACTGGGCGCCTTCATTGCGAAGAATTTTCGATAGTGGTGCTTTAGCAGGACCTCGATTAATTATAGCAAATCTTCCGATTTCTCAATGGGGTAATCAAGAAGCAATTGGGCCTACGGAAGTAATAGAGTATTATGCAAAATTAACTGAAGTAAAAACAGGAGTAAATGGTATAAAACATGCTGTTCGGGATAGAAAACGATCTGGAGCGAATTTTATAAAAACTATTACTACTGGAGGAGTATTACATGGAATAACATCTAAGGTTGAGACAAGTTTATTTTTGGATGAAGAATTGTTAGCTATGACAGAGGAAGCTCATAGACTTGAAATGCATGTTGCATGTCATGCTCATGGAAATGAGGGAATTTATAAAGCTGTAAAAGCAAACATTGATACCATTGAACATGGAACTCTTATAGATGAAGAAACTATTGATCTAATGAGTAAAAAACAAACTTTCTTAATACCAACTCACACAGCGGCTTTAGGTATTAAAAAACCTGACATTTTGAAAGAATTACCCCCTGAAGTAAAAGTTAAAATTGAAGAAGTCGTACAGGAAATGAATATCAATCATAAATTGGCATTTGAAAAGGGAGTGCCTCTTGCAATCGGAACTGACGCTGGAACGCCCGGTAATCCTCATGGTACTACTGCACTTGAAATTATTAATATGGTGGAAGACATAAGTATGACTCCCACCCAAGCACTTCAAGCAGCAACATTCCAGGCTTCAAAAGCGATTAAAATGGATAATAATATAGGATCGATAGAAGCAGGAAAACTTGCAGATTTGGTAATATGTAATAGAAACCCCATTGAAGATCTCTCTATTCTTAAGGATCCTACAAATTTCCTTTATGTTATTAAGGATGGTAAAATCTTAGCGAAAAAAGGGAAAATTACGTATTTTAATTAACGGGGTATTTTCATCGGTATCAAGACAAAGGACTTGCACGATTTTAAGTTATTTAATCATTTGCTATAATTCTTTCCTTAAACCAAATTAAGACCCATTGCTTGAGAATATTTATGATTAGTCTAATTAATATTCGGATTATCATCATGTTTCACATAATGAGAGGAGATCTATTAAATACTAAAAATTCATACTAATAACTAAAGACATAATTATGGACATGAGTGGAATACATGAAGAAAAAAACGGATTTAACTTATTTTTTTGGGATAATTTTATTTAGTTTTGGGATAATTTCAATTTCATATAGTGTCAGTGCCTTAGTGTTTCGCATATCTATTGGGTTTACGGGATCTATTATGTATGTGAAAGATATTGGATTTGATCTAGTTTTTCTCCTCCTTGGATTTCTAATAATTAGAAAGGTTAAAATCCCCAATCCTCCAAAACATCGACTTAATGAATAATATCTAAAATAAACCCCGTGATTATTAAAAAAAAAGAAGTTAGTAATTAATTAGGTTGATAGAGTCTTCCCCTTTAAATTTGACTCCATCATTAAATTTCCCCGATATGGTTATTTCAACAACCTCAGCAGGTTCAAGAAAATTAATCACTGACTTTCGGTCAAATTTGACAATTAACTTATCAAATTCATTTCCTTCTCCAATTTCTATAATAGCTTTGTCTGCAAATATACTATCATTGACTTTAATTGATTCAAATTGAACGGTATTGATATCTTTTTCATTTGAGAAATGTATAAAAATAGTTATCCATTTCCCATTACTTTTAAAATTTAAGGTATTTGGATTAATATCAACGCATGCTTCTAAAATATCTTTATCCTTATTATTATTATTTGGATCCTCCTTATTGGGTAAATCATTAGGATTTGATAATTTATCTTGTGTAGTTTCTCTCGGAATTAAAGATAACGGAGTTGCTACTGCAGTTATACCAATAATAATTATTATTAACCCTGTTAGACTCTTTTTCATGATCTGACAATTATGTATCTTATTATCATAATGCAACGATAAATATGCATTTTTAAATCTTTGTGAAATTTGGGCTCAATTTTGTCTTTTTATTCATGGGACAGAATTGAAAAGATAATCTGACAGAAGATCGTGATGATTTTCATTTTATTCCTATGAAAAATGAGAAAATAGACAATGCAATTATTGAATTATACCGACTAAAATCTATAAAGGCACTATTAGTTTCAAAAAATATTCATCAATTACTTCTAATTTTTACCTAAGACTAAATTATTAACTCTCTTTACCATTTCCTTAGCCTTTTCTAACGATTGGATCATATCTAGAACCATATCTTGAAACACTTCCTCTTTCCCTTCATGATAAATTAAAGTGAATTCTTGAGAGATTTCATGCATTAAACCATTGAATCTTTTAATCTTCTGTTTCAGCTTTTCGATTCTTATATCCTCAATACTTATTGTAAATATCCCCTCCTTCAACTATCGCTAATTCAAGATTACAAATAAAATAATCAAATTCTTGATCTATTATAAATTGATAGAATTCACTAAGAATAAAATATCTAAGCACGGAAAATTTCGATATTTATTTATATCAAACTTTTTTATTCTAGATAGACGATGGCTCTCGATGTTTCATCAAAAGAATATGTACAACATATCGCTGTTCCTATTCTCTTATTTATATGGATTATTTTTGTTATTTCTGGATTAATATCATTAATTACAGCTATAGTCAATCAAAATATTGAATTTATTGCGGTTATCTACTTCTCAAATCTTCTTTCTTTTATTCCTTATGCGTTGATGTTTTTTCCTACGCTTTCAATCTATATTACTCTAAGAGATGTTATAGAAGACAAGAAAGTTGAGGATAGAACCAAGATCTTAAAAGCTCTGGTAACTCAGGTCGTGATAGCCGCTATATGTTCTCTAATAGTTATTTTAGTATTAAGAGAGCCAATTTTAACAATCAATCTGTTTTATGAATTCTTTACATTACTTTGTTTATGGATTTTTTTTATCTCTGTTATTACTTTGATAATTTTTGTCTTATATTCCTACTTTGGTGAGGTTTAGATGTATTAAATAGTGTATAAACCTCCATCTAAATCTAATTATTATAATATAATTTTGTTTAGGATATAGAATGATTCCCGTCAATCGGCTTCAAAAAAGAAGCTAAAATAGTTTAGGGTTAGTTTCAAGAGTGTTATTGCTAACACTACCAAAAGACAAAAATCCAGGGTGATAGACAGGAATCATAACTAGAAGTTATTATTTTCCTATTTAATTCTAATGACTATAATTTATTATTGAATTTTGTTTTTAAATTGATACTAGAATTAATCTTCGATATTTAGTATTTTTAAAAAAAGCTTCGATTAAATTTCCTTCCCACATGCAACACAAAAGCTATAATCTTCACGATTTTCTTGACCACAGTGAACACAATATTTCATTCCTGTTCTTGTTTGAGGAATTACCTGACTAGAAGTCTCTTTTGGTATAATAGGTTTAATAATTTCTTTTGGAAATCTATTTCTCCTATAAAAGATGAAGCCTAAGAACCCTATTATAGCAACTGCTATTACAGTTATGGCTATGATTATGCCCATATATATTGAAGCATCACTTTCCTTAGCATAATAAATAATTGTAGGAGGTTCATATATGCTTGGGTATTGCCTTGATGCCAATCTCAGCCAATTCGTTTCAAGAGATGTAAGACAGATAGACCAAAATCCTGATTCGGATCGAATACTCTCTGTAATATCTATTTCATAGGCGGTATTTTGAGTTACTATAACCGAATCTACAGGAGTCCCATATGAAGGAGCATTATTCCATGTAATCGTGTATTCATCCCAAGCAGTGGATGTTTCATAAATATAAATACGTGTTGTAGCTGAGACTTGGAGAAAATCTAATCGTAGATGTACTTCAGCAAAACTGCTGGGCGCACCAGATAAAGTAAATTTTATATAAGCTTCCAACCAATTGCTAATATACCCCACTTCGAGATCATCTGTACCCCCATAATTAGTAGTAGGATTATTTGCATCAATTGTAGAATCTTCGATGGTTATAATCGAGTGTTTCTCCTTTAACGCCATCGTGGGTATTGAAAATAGAAATAAATTTAAGATAACAATATAAGACAGTAGAATGAAACAATAAGATGATTTTTTCACAAATTTCATCTATAATAGTGTTATTTAATTTTCTTTATGTTAATTAAGTATAAATAAGTTTTACTTAATTATTCCTTTTTTATAGAAATCTCTACAGATTGTTAATTAATAAATCAGTAAGCACATCGAATGTACTTACTACGTTTTCACCTGTTTTAGTTGAAATTTCATTATAACTTGATAATTTAAATTTTTTCGTTATTTCAAATATTTCATCTCTGTTCAATTCACGAAATTCTTCAAGATCTAATTTCGTTCCAATTAAGATTATTGGGATATCACCCGCATTTTCTCTTATTATTTCAATCCATTGGGACATAATGTGTAGAGTCTTGGATTTAGTAATATCAAAAATGAGTATAGCAGCATTAGCTCCAAGACAATAACTCGGAAAAAGAAATCGGAATTGATCCTCACCAGAAATATCCCAAATTTGTAACTTAACCTTTTTTCCATTCTTTTCTATCGCTTTAACGTAAAAATCTACGCCTATTGTTAACTTTTCTGACGGATCAAAAATATCATAACAATACCTTTGTGCTAATCCCGTCTTACCTGCTCCAGTTTCTCCAAATAATAATACCTTAAATGTGTAATCATAGTTAAAAGGAGGTTTAAAAACTATTCTTTTTTTCTTTAGGGAGAATCTTCTTTTCCAATCTCTAAATAATCTTAAATTAAATCTCATATCAACGATTAACTTTTAGTTTTTGAAATTCTTTTTTCCTAAATACCTTTTCTCTAAGGATTTAATGGTGATTTAAACTTATAAATCTTTCAATTATACCGTTTTCTCACATGAAATAAAAGATATTTCAATTAAGTAAAAGGAAAAAAAGGAAAATCGCGATAAAAATTAAGTTAATATCAGAAAAGCTTTAATTTGATTGTCAACCATTTACTTTTAATGAAAGAAAAATTCCATATACTCAAGAATATCTTAATATTTCTTTTAGCTTTTGCTAGTTGTATTAACATAGTATTTGCTGGTTTTAAACTTGGTGGTTGCTCACTCCCGATAGATGAAGAAGGATTCATAGAATATGATTGGGAAGATAACTTCGCGCCTCAATCATATAAAATTAAAGTAGAATTCGTAAAATTATATCAATATGAAGAAATAATCCGAGCATTAGGTGCTAATGTATCCGTCAGCAAGTATAATGTCAACACGAGTACCTATGTAGTAATGAATGTTGATAATTTAGAATTCCAAAATCAGCTATGTTTGCTTTATAATAAGACTGATCAATTCTTTAAATTCGATGACAGCATGAATAATCTATTATTACATGGTTATGGAGGATATTTTATTATCCCAGATGATCCTGTGGATATAAATATAGTTAAAGTGTTCATTGAAAGTTATACTCTATGGTCTGCAAATGTGAGTGACAATACTATTATAATAGATATTGGAAACGATCAAGCCATCCTCACGTATAATAAAAAAGGGATATTAGTTAATGAAGTAATAAAGCATAATAATGAGATAATATCAAGCTTAACTATAATCAAATCTAAAGATAACCCTGGTAATCTTGTCTTAATTATCTCAGCAGCCGTCATCATCACGGTAGTTGCATTATTTATTCCAATTTTAATAAAAGTTATAAAGAGGAAATGACCAATTTTTGGTGTATCTTAATTTCAATGAAAACAAACTCATGCTACTCTTCATATAAAATTTTTTAAAAAATTTAATCTCCAGTAGGGATTACTGTATTTTTTTCTACTAATAAAACTGAAGTGCGAGTTGGAGCCCTTGTTCTATGGATTACCCCTTTTGGGATAGTAAATCCTTGAATAGGTTTCAATTCAATTGTTCTTTCTTCTAAATCAATTAATAGAGATCCTTCGATAACATAGAAGAATTCATCCTCATTTTCATGTTTGTGCCAATGAAACTCTCCTTCAATAACAGCTAATCTAACTACTGAATCATTAACCATACATAGAGAGACGTTCTGCCAATTTTTAGTAGATTCATCAATTTTTTTTGCAATGTCGATAATTTCTAAAGGTTGGAATTGGATTTCTAGATTAATTGAATACTTGTTATAATCATTCATTATTCACTCATTTTATCCTATTTAAAAGACCATTCTTAATTTAATTAGGTATTATTTTTATTTTAGATTAATTTGAATTAATAACTGTAACCTTATGAATTAGTCGTTAGAATCTTTTCCAAAATGAATAAAATTACAAAACCTTCAATCCCTAACGTTATTTTAAACCTTATTTTTGTGTAACCACTCAAGTAATTGAGCATGATAACTCAATAAGGGGATATTTTTACGTATTCATGTTATTAGAGCAGCCTAATCTCTGAAAAAATCATGAATACACATTGAATTAATTAGGGGAAAAAATTAGTTTTATTCTCCTTTTTGGGATTCATGCCAGTTACTTACTTTAATTAATTTAAAATTTTAATTTGAAGACTCGAAAATAAAAAGTACTTTTTAAACTCTCCTCTATACAAAAAGTAGGTTCTGCCCCTGTCAAGCACCCTGGATTTTTGTCTCTTGGAAAGTGATTTTCGTATATTTGCGAGTGTTGACAGGTGCAACCTTATTAAAATTTGTTGATTCTAAAGCAGACTATACTAATGAAAAGATTACCTTCTTTAATTAGGGGTATAATATCAGTAGATTAAACACAACTTTTATCAGAACTATTTAAACTACAAAGTTTTTCCTATTTTTACATCATAAATACCCTCATACCTTTAATACATTCTTTCTTACTTTGCTTTCTTAAGTATTCGAACTTCGCCTGAAGTTTATAGAATGAAACTAAATATAATAGTTTATCTAAATTAAATATAATAAAAACAACAAAAAAAAGGTAAAAAAAAAATGAGAAAAAATAAAGCCTTATCCGTAAGGGAAAAAGCCGAATTGAAGGTTTTTAATGAAGGATACAATCCTCGATTATTTAATAGATAGATTTTTTTTTTAAATTTTATTTCTAATTTTTTATTCTGGTTTTAATATTTTACTTACTTCTTTCTGATAAGAAATTAATAGAGATCCTTTATGATGAAATCTAAGTTTAATTCCGTTAATGTTTCTTTTAAGGGGTACCCGTTTTTAGGATCCCATCCTATCTTTTCGCAAAAACCTTTATAATCTCCTTTATAATCTATTATTTTTCCTTTATGAGGTCCACTCTCAAAAGGCGGATCACCATACGCCCTTCCCGGTAATGTATTTTCTGCTAGAATTATACCCTCTCGAATTGTGAAAGCTTGACGTATTGTCTGTATTCTTCGGCCTATGTTAATTAATTCTTCTATCGTTATATCCCAGCCTGTCAAACTTATTGTTAATTCTCGCATAGGATATTTCTGTAACATGCTAGCAAACATACATAGTCCAAGGCAATTTGAAAATTGAGCAAGGGCATTTACTAACATAAGAGCTTCATATCTTTCATCTCCCAATTCTTGAGAGATTTTTGGTATAGTAAATCCATCAACATACTGATTCCTCCCAATAGGACCCATTGCAATCATATCAATATTTGAATTGGTGTGTTTACCAGGAGTGGGATCAAAAGCAAACGCCATACCTAGAGAACTCATAAACTTAGAATCATGCATACCAAGTTCTTGACCCAACGATGTTATCGCATATTTTTCACTTCCTTTACCAATTTTTTCAGAAGCTTTCTTACACCCATCAGCTAATATATCTCCAAATCCTTCACGGGTGGTCATCTTCTTAACTAGTGCAATCACAGCACTTGAATTACCCCAATTTAATTCAAGACCATCGGTATCCTCATTGTTAATTAACCCGTTTTCATAACATTCTATTGCAAAAGCAACAGTTCCCCCAGCTGAGATTGTATCTAAACAGGCTCGATTACATAGCTCATTCAATGTAAAAATCGACATTAGGTCATCATTAAGTATCAAGGGACCAAACGATGCACAAGTTTCATATTCAGGTCTGTGAGTTTCCTCAATGTTTAATTCAGGGACTTTCATTATAGCACCGCATCGTAGTGGACATGAAAAACAGCCATAATTTTTCTGTTTATATTTATCTATTTCTCCAGCTGATATCTTGTTTAACCTATCAGTTGGAAAATCATCTCGGGAGTTTCCGCCCCAATTTTTAACAGGTGTATCTCCATTACTTCCCGAAAACACATTACCTGCAGATGTACCGTAGTTCTTGAATATCGTAGCCATACCACCTTTTGCTTCTGCTATTTTATTGTTATATTCTTTTGAATGACTTAATAAGGAATCCCGATCTGCATGTGGAATCTTCTTATTACCCTTAAGTACAATAGCTTTCAACTTTTTTGAGCCCCAAACGGCTCCAAATCCACTTCTGGCCGCTATTCTTCCTTTATCGTTAACAATACCAGATATCAATGAAAGGTTCTCACCAGCTTGCCCAATACAAGCCACTTGAGCATTATTATGCTTATCTTTTAGAATTTCTTCGGTTTCTACCGCGTCCTTTCCCCAAATTTCAGAGGCATCTGAGATTTTGATTTCATCATCGATGATTGTGATATACTTTGGTGTAGGAGAACTACCTTTTATCAAAATTCCATCAAAACCACATTTTTTAATTTCTGGTCCAAAAAAACCACCACTGTTAGCATCACCCCATGTACCCGTCAATGGTGATTTACCAGCAAGCATATATCGTCCACTGAAAGGGGCTACTGTACCTGTCAATAATCCAGGAAAAACGCCTATAATTGCTTCAGATCCTAATGGATCTGCTTTTGCAGGCATATTTTCATATATTAACTTGGCAGCTAATCCATATCCCCCAAGATATTGCCGATATATCTCTTCTGGAAGTGTTTCTTCTTTATAAGTTCCATCTGAAAGATCAACCCATAATATCTTGCCAAAAATTCCATTTACCATTTATTTCATACTCTTTTTTCTTAAATCAATTCGAAATAAAGAAATTTATATTATTTAATCAAATTCTTTTGTTAAATTAATAACTTGTTATTTTAAATGACAATTATGTAAAAAAAAAAGAAGATGATTTTTAGCTTGTAGAATTTTTAAAATTGGCTTGTTCTTATTTCTTTCTTGCAATATATTCAAGAATGCAGCTACGACCAGTATTGAAATATCTACCAATTTTTATCTGTGTTTTCTCCTTATAGATAATTTCAAAATTTTCCTTAAAATAGATATCAGGTTCATCATCATCATAATAGCTGTGAAAATACTCTTTATCACCTTCTTTGGTAATAAGTTCTCCAGGATTGATTTCATCTCCTTCTTTTGACCATTTATCATCAACAGAGAGAAAATTTAGATAACATAATCCATTTTTTTTAAGTACACGATGCATTTCAATTACAGCAATTCCACTATCTTTTTTGCTTAAATGAAATATTGAGTTATAAGAATAGATGTAATCAAAAAAATCTGAATTATATGGTATTTTTCTCATGTCTCCTTTAATTATATTTAGTTTAACATTGTTTCTTTCAGAATATTCAATAGCTCCCTTAATTTGATCTTCTGAAATATCAATTCCGTATACTTCGAATCCATTTTCTTTAAAAAAAGCAAGCTTAGGATCAGAACCTCCCGCACCACAATCCAAAATTCTATTACCTATGGAATTGGACCTTATATACCATAGAAAATTATAAAGTGAGGGAGGATAAAAATTTATTATCATTAATCTTAACCTAATACTCTAAAAGACATAAATGCAATAAGATTTATATTCTAAGCTACATAACTTTTTTGTAATTTTTTGAAAAAATTGTTATAAGAGGGAACAATAAAATGAGTCCGGCAATATTAAAGGAATTGAAGTATTTATTTCTGGTGCAACTTTTTGTTTTTCTAATATTTGGAGTTTTCTTCACATTTTTCATTGAACAATATACAGAATTATTCAGCTGGCCTGATTTAGATCCTACAGCAGGTAGATTTATTGGAGTTATGTTTCTAAGTTTTGCTTTTGTGGAATTTCTTGTTTATAGAGAATCAGAATGGGATAACGTTGAAATATTTGTTATATTAGATCTATTAATATGCATACTAGGAGCAATTATTCAGTTAATTGGGACATTTGTAGATGAAACAGGCTGGGCAGGATGGTTTAACTTCGCATTATTGATAATATTTTTCGTTTTATTCTTGTATTTCTATATTCAACAACAAAAACAATAGAAAATATAAATTATTTTTTTTCTTTATTTTACCTACTTTCTAAAAAGCAATACTTATCTATTTGGTGTTTTTCTAATACTTAACTTTAATAAGTAAGGATCTGAAGTTATGAAAAAACAAAATTGGTCTTTTGATAAAGTAGTTGACCGTTTTGGGACTCAATCCGCTAAATGGGAAACCTATAAGAAAGATATTTTACCGCTCTGGGTAGCAGACATGGACTTCAAATCTCCAGAGCCTATCATTAATGCAATTATTGATCGTGCAAAACATGGCATTTTTGGTTATTCGGATTATCATTTTGATTATTATGAATCCGTTTTAGGATGGTTTAAACGCCATTATAGTTGGGAGATAAAAAAAGAATGGCTATCTTTTACACCAGGAGTAATTCC
>JBHLLU010000166.1:0-3127 GCA_048938895.1 Promethearchaeota archaeon | reverse complement strand
ATTATATTTTTATCTTATTTTTACTCAAATATTTTTCCCGCTCTTCCTTTTGGGAGACTTTCACCTAAAGCTTCCCTTACTAGATTACTTAAAAAATAGGGTTCGAGACCTTCTGCTTGAGCCTTGCTCCTTAAGTATAGACAACAGACGGGGCAGAGGAACACCATTGCTTCTGCTCCAGTATCCTTAGCGTCAGCAATATTCATTTTCCAATATTTATCATTTGGAGAAATAACTGCAGTACAGCAAAGCGTTCCATCACGGTCGTATTTTCTGTCTACTCTTTCAACGCCTAACAATTCGAATAACTCATCGAGCATTTTATCTTTTTTCTTAAAGGCATCTAAATTTATTCGAGAGGCACATGGCTGTTGGTATGCGACTTTAATGTTTAGCTTCTTTATTTTATCGAGATTATCCTTCACATAATCCCTAAGATATTCGATTATATGGATGTATTTAAACGGAACTTCTATTCCAAAATCTTTTGAAAATTGGTTTAAAAACTGAAAACAGTCATCGTGGAAACAAACCAGATAGTTGTTATCAGGAACTACTTTCGCGAGATTGTCAACAAATTTCTGACCATTCTCTCTAACCATACTAGGTATGCCTGCGTGATATCCACCAATTTGACAGAAATATTCTCCTCCTTGAAGAAGGGTTAATCCTTCAAATAATTGCCCTTCAATCGCCCCTGCGATCATATTAACAGTACAAAGATTCATTATGGGTTTATCAGGATCTCCTTCTTTTACTGACGAGGGCATAGCATTAGCTCCTCTCATCTGCATAGCAGCTCGTTCACCACCGATAAAGGTTCCTGTTTCTTCCATTCTCCTACTAATGAGATCAAAGGGATCTGCTTCATAGGGACAATACTGGGTACAAGCAAAACAGGTAATACATTCTGAAGTGACAGGGGAGGGTTCGCCTTTTATTAATTTTTCAAATTCTTCCCTCGCTTTTTCCTCTGAATAATCCATATAATAACATTTCGTTAAACAAGCTATTCCACATGTATCCCTCATACATTTTTCTTCCAAAAACATATTTCTCTTCCTCTTTCTAATTCTTTTAATTTTTATTAATTTCAATTTCTATAATATTTCATTCAATAAATTCACTAAATCTAGGACTTGAATATCATAATTATGTTCTTTTATAGCATCTGCGAAATTATACTCACAAAACGGGCATGTGGTCATAAGTATGTCTGCCTTTGTTTCCAATGCTTCTTCAATGCGATTACTTGCCATTTCCAAAGCCCATTCAGAAAAACCAGCTTTAACTCCTCCCCCTGCACCGCAACAGGTTGCATCTCCTTTAATTTTACGCATTTCTTTTAATTCTATTCCAGGAATTTGTTTAATAATTTCTCTTGGATCATCATACAATCCAACATGTCGACCGAGGTGGCATGGATCATGATACGTAACTATTCTTTTTCCCTCTATTTTCTTTTTAAATTCAATTTTATTTTCATCTAAGAGTCTTTTGATATATTCTGAAATATGGAGAACTTCAAATGGTAACTTATCCTCAGAAATTTCATTGTAAAAAATCCTTGAGTAATCTTCTTTGATGGTTCGATAACAACCCGCACATGAGGTGACAATAGTTTTGATATTCTTCTTTTTAAACAATTCAATATTATGTTTAGCCTGTTCTATTGCGATTTCTCTTTGTCCTGTTCTAAGAAGTGGTGACCCACAGCACCATTCTTCCCGAAAAACAGCAAATTTGACTCCTATTTTCTTGAGAACTTCAAATGTATTTTTAGCTAATTCTTTTTCTCGATAAGATGATGTACAACCTACAAAATATCCAATTTCTGGATCTTCTGGATTCTTGAAATCATCAGGTAGCCAAGATAACCTATCATTGTGTTTTTCGAGGTATGGGTTATGTTCTTTAGCAGTATGACTTCCAAAATTAATAGTTTTTTCTGAGCAAAATCCATTTTTAAATGCTTCAGCTCGAGCGAATTCAATTATATCTACAGCAAACTCAGACCCTAATTTTCGAGTAAGAAGTTTACAATTCTCACCACAGTTTCCACAAGTTGTACAAGTATATAAAATTTTACTCAAATAATCACTCCATTTAAGCTCTTTAGACAGTAAACCGTAAATTAACCATAGACGTCCACCTGTACTGAAAGATTCGAATCTAAACTTTTTATAGCTTGGACAGTTGATATCTATGAAATCCCCTGTGAACTTGCAGTAACCACATCTAAAGCATCTGTGTAATATATCCTTATAATATTCTAATCCCAATTCTTCTCTCTTTTGATTTGATATCATATTTTACACCTCCCAATTTCCAGGATTCATTATACCATTTGGATCTACTAAATTTCGTATTCGTTTAAATAAGTCTCTATACTGCAGATCAGCTTTTTCCATGGTCAGTTTTTGACCTGTTAATTCAGTTTTCCATGGAACACCGCCTATTTCTAAAACCATTTTATTAGTTTCTTCTAGCCCATCTCGAGCATTTTTCATATCATCGGGATCTGCCCGATTAAATGGAAAGGTAACAGAAAACATAACCGCATGCCCGCTTCCAATTATTCTACATAGTAGTGATGGGACTAAGTCATATTTTTTTGAGATTATTACCCCTTTTTCAATTGCTTCAGGTATTTTTTCCAAGGGAATAAATGACCCTACGTATTCGAAACCACCACCTTTTCTCCAGTCAGCAGCAAATGCAGCTGTATATTGTGGATGATCCATTAAATAAGTTCTTGTTTGACCCATTACTGGAGCTGTTTGAACGTTATTTTCTTTAAATATATTTAGAATGGTTGTTCTTTTTAGATCCATTTCTTCCTTTGAGTTTCCAGTTATATATACCATAATTGAGCAAAATTTTTGCATATTGGGTGGCGTATGCGAATGTCCAATCATAACATCTTCTGCAAATTCCGTAAAGGTTATTTTAGACATTAGATTAGGGAGTTCATTAAAATCTTGACTTAATCCAAAGACTATATCCCGTTCACTTGGTTTTGGATATAGTTTTACAGATACTTTTGTAATAATGCCCATAGTACCAAAACTGCTCGTGAATAATCCAATTAAATCTGGAATTGGTGCTTTTGAAAACCAATATTTCG
>JBHLLU010000034.1:0-42094 GCA_048938895.1 Promethearchaeota archaeon | reverse complement strand
ACGGTGAATACGTCTCTGCTCCTTGCACACACCGCCCGTCGCTCCATCCGAGTGTGCTAAAAATGAGGTCTGGTCAGTTTGGTCATATCGAGTTTCTAGTATGCGAGGAGGGAGAAGTCGTAACAAGGTAGCCGTAGGGGAACCTGCGGCTGGATCACCTCCTATTTTTTAATTTTTAAAAAAGGAATTTCTTATAGGAAAGTTCTTCTTAAACTTTCTTCTCTTTTCTTTTAAATGTGGGCCTGTAGATCAGTGGAAGATCCTTAAAATGCATATAACATTTTAATCTTACGCTTGACTTGCACTCAAGAGGTCACGGGTTCAATTCCCGTCAGGTCCACTATTACAAAATTTCAAATACCTGATTAGACCATTTTTCCAGAAAATAATTATAAAGTAAAAAAAATTGTCTTAAAAAAAGAAATTTTTTAATTTTGTACTGAATATTCAACCTTAATATGAAATTTTATTTTTTACTATTATTGTTATTTCTATTTCTGTTTCAAAATACAGATGAATTGGAATTTTTTAATTTTGTAGTAGTTTTCTTAGGTATCATTCTATTAATTATAATATTAGTATATATTCTCCTAACATCAAAACAAGAAAAATAAGCTATAATATTATTTACCACTTGAAGTTACTATTTTAATAATATCCCTGTCCTGGAGTTCATATCCTTCTCCTAACCTTTTTTTCGTCCTAGCATCAATTCCAAACATAAAGTTATCTGCAAGCTCACTGTGGATTTTGTCTCTTATAAAATCTCTTAAATGAGTTCCTTTTTTTACAAGGAACGCATCAGGCAATATATTTCCCTTATTATCTGAAAGAGTATTAACATCTGAAACAGGATAAACGCATAATTGATTAGCAATATTAAAAGTAGCAAAATTTAGAACATTTTGAATACCAGTTCCATTATACGGTATTAAAATTTTATGCTTGATTTTATCTAATGTTTCTAATTGAGATGTTGATAAACTTTGTTCTTCGAGTATTTCAAAATCATCAGATCCAGGAATATAATTAATCATTTTATCCTCATGATATTTTCTCAACATATATTCTGCTAATGCACTACAAGGGATAATAGGACCACTATACTTATTTTTTAATTCTTTAAGCTTCTCAACACTTATTTCTTTATCAATCTTATTTGCTACAATTACTATTGGTTTTGAAATTTTTCTTAAAGTTTTGGCAAATTCTAAGATCTCAAGATCGGTCCATTCGGAAGGATTTTTAGTCTCTAAATTAGTATCTTTTAAGGATTGCATTATTTGTAGTTTGTTTATTTTCATCCCAGAGAGTCGTTCATACAATGATTCTAGTACCTTTCTTTTTTCGGTTTTAATTGTCTTAGTAAATTTACTCCAATCTTCTCTTTCAATAATATTTTTGAACCAGAGATTTATTTCATCTTCTAGGAATAAGATATCGTCATAAGGGTCATTAACTCCGGTTGAAACAAGATTTCCAGATTTATCAAGTGATCCTGAAATATCAACAATATGTAATAGCACATCTGCTTGTATTAAGTCATTTAAGAACTTATTTCCTAAACCTTTACCTTTATGAGCATCAGGAACTAAACCTGCAACATCGAGCATGCTAATAGGGACAAATCGAAAGCCTTCTATACATGTGGAGTTTTTTGGATTATCATCAACATTTAATTCTTTGCATACACATTCAGTTTTTATATAAGCAATTCCCTTATTAGGATCAATAGTAGTAAATGGTAATTCGCTTACCTTCGCATTTGTTAAACAAGCTGCATTTAAAAATGTGGTCTTGCCACTACTAGGTTTACCTATAATTCCGATATTAAAGGTCATATACATATTGAATTTCTATTGCTTACTATTTATTCCTTTTCATTTTGCATTTTATCTCAATAATTACGATAAATCTCTCATATGTAAAATTTGTCATGAACAAATAAAGGATTCAAGCAATTGGGATTATCTTCATTTATATGCTGAAGATAATGAACATTTTATAACTTTTTACTTTAGATGTGCTTTTAAACGCCATATAGTAGAGAAATTTGGTGATATTACTGGTGAATTTGATTATTTCTATTATAATAATAACTACAGAAATTAAATAACTAAAAACTAACCTTTAAATGATATTTTTGGTGTTCCTATCTTAATTTTCGGGAAATTAGAATTTATATCTTATTATCCTTTTTAATTTGTAGTTTATATAGCTCATTTACATAATTCTTTAATGACTCAAAGCCTTCATCTTCTAAATTGTTTTTTGTCAAATTTTCAGTATTTAGAATTTTATTATTATTTTTTTTCGGCTTTTCCTTTCCTTTTAGAATGTGTATCGGGAAAATCATTTTTAACATATTTATCAATTTTCTAAACTTATGAGAATGTTTTTCCTTAATATTTTCAATAGAATTGACCTTTCCAGAAACTCTATCTAAAATCAACTTGTTGTTATGGAATATTTGTTTAGATGATATAGATTCATGTTTGATGAAAGGTACTTTTAATAAAAATGGCTCTTTAATTGAATTTATTCTTATTATACATTGCCCTTCTTCTAAGATTGATAAATATTGTCTGTTTTCAGTACTAAGATTTAATAGATCACACATAATATCTTTTTCTAAATGATTTTTAAACGTCAATACAATCCCATTATTAGCAAGGATTTCTTTACTTATGTCTGGTCTCGTGGCTAATGTGATTAAACATTCTCCTGTTCCTCTCTGTAATAAAGCAATATCTTCTATGTAAGTAGTTAATTTGTTCTTTCTTGCCAAATCTTGGGGTGCAAAATATTGAGCATCTTCTATAATGGTTAAATGTTTAATTCCATTAAAATTAGAAGCACCAGTTGTTAGATTTTTATCCCATAAGTATTTAAGGATCATGTTTAAAAAGAATAAAGCATCTTCTTTTTCACCTCCTAGCCGAATAATAGAACTTAGATCAAGCAAAACTCTGTTTTTAAACAACTCTTCGATTCCGACTCTATTATTCTCTTCAAATAGTACTTTTAAAGGGCCTTTAGCAAATCTTCTAATTCGATTTTTTATACTTATAAGTGTTTGGTTTAACATAGGGATATTAGTTTTGTTTTTTTTAAGGTATTGTTCGCAATAGTGCTCAAATCCCTGCCAACTACGATAATTTGCATCTTTACAAGTTTTTGTTAGAATTTCAATCAGTACTGCCTCCATTTGGGGACTGAAATCAGTATTTTCATCTAATAACTTTCCACTTTTCAATATATCAAAAATCCTCTCAGCATGAATAATTGGGTTGGTTTTTCCAGGATTGAAAATATTAATAGAAAAATTCTCACCAGGCCAAAAAATAAGGAGATTTTCAATCTTATTTTGAAGGAAATGATATTCCCCCTTAAATTCTACAAGAAAGAAAGGAATTTTATGTATTTTTGTGAAATTTATTAAAAAATTCTGAAGAAAATTACTTTTTCCTGTTCCTGTTGCTCCACATACAAACATATGCTTCTCAAGGTCTTTCAATGACAAATTAAACTTTTGCTTTTTAAATCTACCCCTTAACACTTTTCCTATGTAGATTTTTCCTTTTTTAGACCCTATTCTTGAAGGTGCTTCTAGAAATACTACACTTTCTTCAATTTGGAAAATAAATAACAAAATTAGTAATATTGAAGTAATGTAAAGGAGAAATGATATATTGTATAGTACAGTAGGAATAATTACACGATTATTTACTTCCAAAAATAGATAAGAATCATTAATAACAAAATAGGGTAAGTTTATAATAAGAAAAATAGTTGAAGTTGAAAATATAATGAATAGGAGTAATTTATTAATTATTGGTGAATAACCGTTTTCTTTGCGAAAATAGAAGATAATATTAATCCCAAAGTTAAAAAGACTTAGAATAAAAAATATCAAAAATGTTAACATGATGATTTATATCTTCTTTTGAAGGTAATTTTAAAAACAACATTATTTTCTTAAAAATTTAGAGATTGGATATGAATTTCATAACACCTTTTAAAACAACTTAGAGTATAAGAAATTAATACTAAGGATATTTCGTAAAGTTTTTTAATTTTATGACTTAGAGATCTATATAAATAAAAGTTTTAACTTAAGAAACAAAAAGTGAAAAGAAAATGGCACAATTATCTGGTGTCCCAATTCTCATATTGAAAGAAGGGACGGAAAGAAAACAAGGAAAAGACGCTCAAAAAAACAATATAGCTGCCGCAAAAGCAGTTGCTGAAGCTGTTCGTACTACATTAGGTCCAAAAGGGATGGATAAGATGCTTGTTGATTCTTTAGGAGATGTAACCATAACAAATGATGGAGCAACTATACTCGATACTATTGATGTTGAACACCCCGCAGCTAAAATGATAGTTGAAGTTGCTAAAACACAAGATGATAAAGTAGGGGATGGAACAACGACTAGTGTTATCATCTCAGGGGAACTATTAAATCTAGCTGAGGAGTTAATGGAACAATCAGTACATCCAACAATAATATGGCGAGGATACAGAAAAGCTCTTCTCAAAAGCAAAGAACTTCTGCACTCTTTAGCAACAAAAATCGATCCTAATGATAAGGAGACTCTAATGAAAGTTGCAGAAACATCAATGAATAGCAAACTTATTACTGGAGTAAAGAGTCACTTTGCAGACTTAGCTGTAAGAGCTGTTAGCCAAATTAAAGAAGAACGTGGAGAAAATGTAATGATTGATCTTAATCAGATACAAATTATTAAAAAAGAAGGTAAAAGTCTTTTAGATACTAATATCATTGACGGAATTATTGTTGATAAAGAAATCGTACATCCTATGATGCCAAAACTAGTGAAAAATGCAAAAATTGCCTTAATTAATTCTTCATTAGAAGTTGAAAAAACAGAATTTGATGCAGAGATAAGAGTACAAACTCCTGATCAAATTAACAAATTTCTAGAAGAGGAGGCAAATATGCTAAAAAATAAAGTAATCAAATTAAAAGATATTGGTGCAAATGTAGTATTTTGCCAGAAAGGTATTGATGATAAAGCACAAAATTTTCTAGCAAAAGAAAATATAATTACAGTACGCAGAGTAAAAAGATCTGATATGGAAAAGCTAGCAAGAGCGACTAATGCTAAAATAATTAATAATATCTTTGAGGTATCACCTGAGGATGTAGGTAGAGCAGGGAAAGTTGAAGAAAAGAAAATAGGAGATGATAATATGATTATTGTATCAGAATGCGCTGATCCAAAAGCAGTGAGTATCCTAATTAGAGCTGGAATAGAGCATGTTGTGGATGAAGCAGAAAGGATGTTAAACGATGCTTTATCAGTTGTTAAAGCAGCAATTGAACTTCCCTATATCCTACCTGGCGGTGGGGCATCTGAAATAGAGCTAGCAAAGCAATTAAGGGCTTATGCTAGATCTATAGGGGGAAGAGAACAATTAGCTATAGAAATTTATGCAAATGCTCTTGAAATAATCCCTAAGACTCTCGTTGAGAATGCTGGTTACAATCCTGTTGATTTGATTGTTGAGTTGAGATCAAAGCACGAAAATGAGGACGGTAAATCAAATGGTATAAATATCGATACTGGGAAACCTGATGATATGGTAAAACAAGGTGTTCTTGAACCATTATCAGTTTTAACTCAAGCTATACAATCTGCAACAGAAGTTTCTTCAATGATACTTAAAATTGATGATGTTATTGCTGCCTCAACCTTATCTAAAGGTGGTGAAGACTAACCACATCCTTTATTATTTTTTCTTATTTTTATTAAAATTTATTTAAATCTCTAAATTGGTTACCCCAAGAAAATTTTGAGAGAATTAAATTTCCAATATCTTCAAAATTAGTAATAAACAATGCTGCTGCTAAAGCTTCAGCAGAACTTAGTTTTTCCCATTTTCCATAATTTACGGGATTAGCTGCTATTAGTGATGGTAATTTCCTATAATTCCCATGACTTATGTCAGACAACTTAATTAATTTTTTCCAAGAACAATCAATTACAATTAATCCATATTTTAAAATTAATTCTCTATCTTTTATTGAAACTGTTTCTCGAGCAAAGGGGTTTAGAATAATAGCGTTTTTTAAACTCCCATGAGCATAATTAATTATTTTAAGAAGATTAAATCTTTTCAATTTAAGAGCCGTGCATTTTTTTGGATCGCATTCCTTATAATGAAGACAGAATAAATTTGGTCCCTTCATATCTAAAATGAAATTTTATATTTATTTTACTGGAGACAGGTGATAAATTGTTTACATAAATTATTCATATTTGAAGCTAGTAAGGACATTAACAGATTTAATGAAGTTTTCAGTAATTTTTTCACCCCCCAGGATCTGCATTATTGAATAAATAATATTTCTCGACTCACAAATTACAGGAATACCTCCATATGTTAATGAAAACAAACCGATAAAAGATATTTCGTCAATGTTTGATGAATCTTCATCGTCTGAATATTTCATTTTACCTGAGGGACAAGCGATTAGTCCATAGAATTTTTCAGCATTCTCGCCTGAAATAGCAACATAACATAATAAATCTCCAAGTGAACTACCTTCAGATTCTTCCTTCATCTTTTGAAAGGCAACATGAGCATTAGCAGAAAAAGCTTCAATACTAATCGGAAGATTTTGACCACTAACCTCCCTAGCATCAACCGTCAGTCCAGATGGGCTTACTAACCCATATCTTATAAATATTGGATTTTGAAGAGAGTCTAAAACAGTACTAATTGTAGGAAGCAAATTATTCTGTTTACGATTTTCAGGTGTATAAGATACAAAAGGTACTTCAGAACCCATTCCAAAAAGATACATTGCACTTCGTACTTTATCACAAAAATCTTCTATCTCAGATTCAGGTTCATCTCCACTTCCAAAAAATTCTCCTAACTTCTTTTTTAAGTAATACATTGAAGTAGCTAAATTATCAGCATCTAAAGGCCACTCTTTATGGTAATCATGAACAATTGTTAGGAGCGTTTCATTAATCCTAATAGTTATTAAACATACTTTATCAAAATATGTAAATGAAATAACTTGATCTTTAATATTGAGATCCTCCCAATTCTCCTCACTCGCAGTAAAAGCTGCTGATGCTAAACTTGTAATTTGATTTGGATTTAAATCTATATCGCTTTTTCTCCCGATTTTTGCAATTGAAAGTCCATTTTGGTCACAAAGAAGCACAAGAACGGTACCTTCTGATGCACGTAAAATCGATGTTAAATGTTTTATTAAAGAATCTCTAACACTCATTAAGAAGACCGATTTTTTTTAGGTTAATCATAATATTAATTTTTCCTTATATAATATAATTAATTTTTATCATTTATTTCAATCGTATATAAATTGAATTTTTCTCTAAAAAATTTTTTAATTCTATATCGTTTTAAATAATAATTAGTAGAATTTTATTTTTAAGAGCGGGAATTGCCAAGTCTGGTCAAAGGCGGTGGACTTAGAATCCATTCTCGTAGGAGTTCGGGAGTTCAAATCTCCCTTCCCGCATTTAACCTTTTAGAATGATTTATTTAAAATACTGAGAAGAACAATATTAGTTCCCTTTAAAGGAAGAAAAGAAAAAATTTTAATGCACTCATGATTTATCATTAATACTATATATGAATTTATTAAGCTCCTATAGTGTAGTCCGGCCAAGCAATAATTATTCCTTGAATAAATACTTGAATGCTAGGCTTTCACCCTGGTGACCCGGGTTCAAATCCCGGTAGGAGCACTACTTATTCTTAGCAAAAAAATAATTATCATGTATGGAGGTCCTGTCGTACCATCTATATAATATATCTTGAGGAATTCTCCAGAGATATTAACATCCTATTTTCCTATTCTAAAATAGATAGTTTTGATCTTTGAGAATCCGAAATTATTCTTTCCAAAATGAAAAGATTTAAAAAAATAATGGCGCCCCCGGCATGGTTTTCTTCTTGTTCAGAGATTGAACAATGAAATCGAACATGCGACCACTCGGTTAACAGCCGAGCGCTCTACCTAACTGAGCTACAGAGGCTCCAATAGTAAATTTACTTAATATATAATTTTATTTAATATGATATTTAGCTTTTTCTATATCGAAAATATTGTATTTTATCAAAATAAGTGGTAATGAGATTAATCTTATTCTCCTTGAGTTGCGTAATAAATTAACCATTTTGCCATCGCTTGAAAAGATTCATTTATATTTATATCTTCTTTTGAGGAACAGAATACACATTGGTTACATTTTGCTCTTTTAGCATAATCATTAGCTACATCAAACTCAACTTCATGATCTTCTAAATCCCATTTCATTCCCATCAGAATTATTGGTATAAATCCTGCTTTCTGACGGATGATCTTAAGCCATTCTGGAATTTCTCTAAAAGTATCATAATCACTTATATCAAAACAAATAAAAGCACCACTTGCACCTTTACAATAATCAGGCAATAGTTCACGGAAACGTTTTTCGCCGGCAAAATCCCATAATTGCATTTTGACTATTTCTTGGGTATCAAGAACTTCTGATTTAGTGTGAAAACCCGCGCCTATGGTCATTTTATAACCTTCTTCAAACTTACCGGTGCAATAACGTGTTATCATTGCCGTTTTTCCAACCCCTCCAGCTCCCGCCACAATAACTTTAAATATCCAAGAACTCTGCATTATTGTTTATCACATAAATATTACAGAATAAAGAATAAGCTTATTGATAAATAATAAAAATTTAGCTTTATATATTTTTTCGAAAGCAATTTTAAGTCCCTGTAAGATGGACTTTTTTTTAATTTATTTGATAATCCTTTTTAATAACCATAAAGTAAAATAAAAAAGATTTTTATAAGATTTTATTCTATTATTTTTTAGTACTGAATTTTAAATAGTTTTAAATAAGAAAGGTTGTGAAAAGAGAGTATTAAAGACGACGACATTTGTCCATTATGTAGCTTCCCAAAAGAACTTTGTATTTGCGATAGCTTAAGTGCTGATGAACAACAAATTGTCATCTCTAATGATACGCGGAAATGGGGCAGAATCGTTACTGTAATTACTTTTGTTGGAAATTTTGATGTAAATCTGAAAAATATTCTGACAAAAGCCAAAAAAAAATGCGCCTCTGGAGGAACTGTTAGAGATAACGGGGTTGAACTCCAAGGAGACCACCGATTTAAAATGAAAAAATTATTAATTGATTTAGGATTCCCTGAAGAAAATATCCTTATTCAAAGTAAATAGTTAATACCTTATTAACAGCATGAAAAAATGTTTTGGGTTGATACTTTTGTAAATTTTTTATATATCTTCAAAGAAATTTAATTTAATCAATTATATGGATTCGATAGTATATAAAGTAATATTTAAAGCGCTTCAACAATTTGAAAATAAAAACTTAACTTTAAATTTCAGAGATTTAAATTTTGAAAAACCTTTAACTATCCCTTCTGAACTAATACTGAAATTAAAAGATAGAAGTGATAAATCAGAAAAGATAATTTATTTTCAAAACATTGAAGAGGTCATAACTGTTGGAAATATAATATCTGATATCGATTATAATTATTACTTAGTCTTGTTATTTACTCTAAATTCTACTGGTGAAAAACAAGGATATTTAATAGGAAATGTTAAAAATCTTGGTGATATTATATTAGGTATTTGGCCGTTTAACTATCAAGTTTCTGGTTTAACTCCTGAGAATGTTCGTGATAAATATGAGGATCTTTTAAACAATCCAGAGAATTATAGTAAGATTTGTGTAATCTCCCAATAATGAATTAAAATATAAAGTTAGTGCTACTTTCTAAAATATATGATTTTAATTCATTTTTATATGGCATTCCAGTTCTAGCACCTAATTTCTGTATTTTCAAGGAAGCTGCTGCGTTCGCATATTTAATAGACTTTTCTAAATCCCAGTTGTTAATCCAGTAAGCTACTGAAAATGCCCCGTTAAAAGTATCACCTGCGCCCGTAGTATCAACGACATTTTTGATATTAAAACTCGGTATTATTTTTTGCACCTTGGGGGTTGTAAGTAAAGCACCATCACATCCAAGTGTAATAATTACTATGGGAATGCCTCTATTTATTAATTCATTAGCACAGTCTTCAGGTGTTTTACAGCCTGTTATTGTTTTTGCTCCTTCCTTGTTTGGTATCAAAACATCAGCATTCAAAAGTAAATGCTTTAAATTTTTCCATCCTCTTTGGGCTATCTGAGATTCTAAATCAATACTGATTTTAACATCATGTTCATTAGCAATAGAAATGGCTCTTTCTGTGATTTTCTGATGAATAATTGTAGTATGCAAAAGCTTAGAATTAACTATGTAAGATTCTGGTAAATCAGATACAGAAATCTTAGTAATTTGCATATGAGGAGATTGAATTATTGTTTTTTCCCCATTGCATATAAAAATAAAATTAACAGGAGTTTTAAATTCTGATTTCTCCAAAGTAAATGAAGTATCTACTCTTTCTTTTTTAAAATCTTCTATCAAAAACTTACCATAATAATCCTCTCCAACAGCACCAATAAAACCACTTTTAGTACCTAAACGAGAAACAGCAACTAAATAATTTGCTGTAACACCGCCTGAAAAATAATCTTCACTAAGAGCATCTATTTTTTCGTCTGGTTTGGGAAATCTTGGAATTCTTGAAACCCAATCAACAACTACTTCACCTATCCCTATGATATCTACCTTTTTCATAACTAGAACAAGATAAATTATGAAATTTTACTAAATCGTTATATTTTAAAATAAGATTTATGATATTTAAGTCTCAATTGTTTTCATAACCCTTTCTAATTCGTCATCTATATCTAGATATTTGAAATCATAAACTGAAATCTCAAATGAACTCGAATAATCACTAAACTTAGCTTTTCCTTTTATAATTATATCCTTTCCTAATAATTCAGAAGATTTATTCTCCAAGAATTTCTCAAAATCGGGTGTTTCCTTTATTTGGACAAGTTTTTCTGTTTCCACACCTATGAGTTTTTCTGCCTTTTCTCCCATAAAGGATGTTCTAATGGAACCATTCCCATCATCAATAGTTAGATTAATGATCATCCTAAATTCTGTGTCTTCTCCTACATCACAATTACAATTGTCTATTTTTTTCATACATTTTGTACAGGCTTCATAGATAGTTATATTATTGAGATCTCTAGCAATATATCCCTTAATTTCTACAACACCAGGACTACTAATAGTATCAATTTTTACATAATTACGAGAAAAAATTGAATCTCTACTTCCCTTGGTAAATTCATAAGTCTTTAGGTTTTTTATATCTAAATCAATTAATTCAATTGAAGAATCATTTATTGTAGTTATTTCGTTTCTTTGGGAAAAATTATTAAACCTAAGCATTACATTTCTTAAAATCAATCCTTGGCCAACAGAAAGCTTTTTAGAAAATTCTTCTGCCATTTCTCTCCAGAGCGTGACTCTAATCCAATCAGTATTATCACTTATAATAAATCCTAATAAAGAAAGAATTTCACCTGATTTTGTAGTAATTTCTTTTAAATCATCAAGCGAAGTAATTTTACCTTTAAACGAGACGACTCCGTTATTTTCTTGAACCGTGTTGATATTTTGGACTAATTCTACCTCAATTTCCATTGTCTTTTGAACTTTTTTTATAGTCGTATTCTTACTCGCATACATATCAATAGTTTTAGAATCTAACGAACTTAATCTTGGATTTAAGTTTGAAATGGCTATAAAATCATTAATTTGTAAATTTTTTAATTTTTCAGTGTCCTCATTCCAAAATGTTATTCTAATAGAACCTGTGGAGTCTAGTAGTGTTAAAGAACCCACTTTTCCAATCTCTCCATTTTTTCTGTTAAATTCTTTGATAGACGATATTTGGATTATTTTTCCTTCTAAAGATAATGATTTAAGATTTAAATTAATATTATTTATATTTACTAATTCAAATTTAACTTTAGGATACTTTTTATAGTCCACATCATCTGGGGACAAAATAATTTTCCCATACCTACCAATATGAATTTCTTTATCTTGAAATCTTCCTTTTCGAGCAATTCCATTTATAATTTTGACTATTTCATTTGGTTCAAAATTATCCTCGTTAAATATGCTAACACTATCATCCCATAATACAATCCGAATATCTCCTGTTTTATCATGCAATAAGAAAGACCCAACATACCCAGTACCGCCATCAGCTTTGTTAAACTTATTTACATTATAAATTTCTTTTATCCTCCCCGTAATACTAATATTTTTCATATTTTCTGTGATGTCTGATATATTGAGATCAATATCTTTAAGCAAATCTTTATTTTCTTCTTTGACATCAACCCCTAATTCTCTAGCTATAACAAATAAAGCACCTTCTTCTGATATCAACCCTTTTAATTCTTTTTTCTTCTCTTCAACCATATTTTGGATTTCTTTTCTTGTTAAACCTGTTCCTTCGATAATTTTATTAATATATGCCTCTGCCTTCATTTCTCTCATAATGCAAAAATTTACCTAATTTTTTAAAATTACTTTATCAATTATTATTTAAAAAAAAAATTATTTAGATGTTAATTAAATTATAATCTTTTAAAATCAGAGAGTATTACACAAAGGTAATTTTTCCATTCGTGATTTTCATAAAAAAAGTCTAATCATAAATTATTCGAGAATTTTTATTAAAACAAATTAGTCTATTTTAGATAATTATGAAAAAATTTAATGTTATTCCTGTATTAGATATTTTAAATTCGGAAGCAGTCCATGCCGTTAAAGGCGAAAGGAATAAATATAAACCCTTAAAATCAAAACTATTCAATTCCTCTGATCCATTAGAAATCTTGAAAATTCTTGCTTATAATTTTCAATTCACTGAAATATATATTGCAGATCTAGACGCAATCATTAAAAAAAAACCAAATTTAGTACTCCTAAACAAAATATTAACAGAAACTGAAATTCATCTCATAATAGATCCTGGAATAGTCGTTTCTGACGATATCTATCAATATACCAAATTTAAAATTAAAAAGTTAGTAATAGGATTAGAAACAATTAAACGCTTGAAAGAGGTGAAAAATGCTTTATCTATAATAGGAAAAAATAAAATTATTGTTAGCATTGATATGTATAGAGAAAAGTTATTAGCACAAGCTAAAGATATCAAAAATCTTACTCCTAAAGAAATAGTAAATAAAATTCGTAGAATTGGTATAGATGAAGTAATATTATTAGATTTATTTAGAGTGGGTCAAAAAATAGGAGGTATTCCACAAACATATTTAGATATACGAAACTCTTTCAATGGTAAAACTTATGTAGGCGGTGGAATTAAAGATTTTACTGATATTTTAAAATATAAACAAGAAAACTTTGCAGGGATATTAATTGCTACAGCAATGTATGATGGCACAATAGATATCGAAAAAGTAAAAGAAATTGATGGTTAAAAGGTATCAGTCAATAAAAATTACCCCGGTGCTGGAAACATTTAGCGATTTCTTACAAACAGGACATGTATGTTTCATTCTAACCCAGTCTGTTAAATGGTCTTTATGTGCTTTTGCTTCACATATTGGACATCCAGTAACCTCATCAAAAATTTCAATATTTTTACCACATACAGAACATTTAGTTTTTGAAGCAGTAGATACTTTAATTAGATCCTTTTTTACATCAAATACTACACTTTCAGTGTTTTCGGCAGTTGGGCTAATTTGTTTTAATTCGTCTCGAGTATCGACGCAAAATATTGATCCATCAGTATCATCTTTTTTATTCCCAATCCAGACGACTTTTCCCTTAAAATAGCTCGAACCTTCATGTTCTAAAGCAAGGTTTAATCTACGATCTTCCATGACATAAGTTTGAATTACTTTTGTATACTTAAGGTCCATATTTGAAGATAGTTTATCTATCACTTCTTTTGGCTCTTTAAATACTTCCTCAGTAATTTCTAATTTAGTAATTTCTTTAGGAGACATAATAACCTATAATTCTTTTTTTTATATTTAATAAAAATGCTTTAATTTAAATTTTTATATATAGTTGTACCAACACATTTTTTTAAAGGTTTTGATTTTATTTTTCTGCTGTTCTAATTTAGAAATCTCAATGGTTTTTTAAATATTAAAATTATATAGAATCTCAGATTAAAGATCACTTCATTTTAGTATGGATTAATCGCAATTTAAGTGATAGTTTAAAATGTTAGTTATATTACATCTTAAGTCATGGATATTAATCTGGAATCCTAACTAAAGTTGTAAATAGATTTTTTAATATCTCTAAATTATATATATTAAGTCATGCGGAATAATACTAAACTTTTGGTTAGCCCTAAAACAATTGAAGAGGCTAAAATTGTCGTTACCGCTAATGTTGATTTTATAGACTGTAAGAATCCAGAGGAAGGTTCTCTTGGGGCTAATTTTCCTTGGATTATCAAAGAAATGAAGAATTTACTACCTAAATATGGTTCCCAATTATTAAGTGCTACAATTGGGGATTTTCCTAATTTACCCGGTTCTGCTTCTTTAGCTGCACTAGGTGCTGTAGTATCTGGGGCTGATATAATAAAAGTCGGATTAAAAGGACCAAAAAATATTAAGGAAGGTATCAAATTAATGAAAGCTGTAGTGAAAGCAGTAAAAAATTATAAAAGTACAGCAAAAGTAGTAACTGCGGGGTATGCCGACTTTATAAGAGTAGATTCTTGTTTAGATTTTTTATCCATTCCTATAATTACTGCAGAGTCTGGTGCTGATATAGCTATGCTAGATACATATATCAAAGATAACCAGGGAATATTTGATTTTTTAAGTGTCAAACAGTTAATCGAATTTAAAGAAAAATCTCATCAATTAGATTTAAAAATCGCCTTAGCAGGTAATATTAGGAAAAATGACTTACCTAATATTCGAAAAATAAATCCAGATATAATCGGTGTACGAAGTATGGTATGTGATGGGTTTGATAGAAATAATGGCATTATAAGATCGGATCTTATCGAAGACTTGAAATCCAATTTGTATACTTAGCAAATGGATGAAAGGGGTTTGTTTCCTCTTTAATCATGATTTTGTCATAATAATTTAACAATTTTCCCTTATCTCTTTTTAATAAACCATCTGTTATGACTTTAAAAATGAACTTTAATTAGTATATATCTAAGAATTGTTTGAATTTTTATGAATAGAGATAAATGATTATATATGTTTAAGAAAGAATTAGGGATTATTGGTGTTGGAAAAATTGGTTCGACGCTTTTAAGGGTTTTGATTAATTCTGGTATTTTGAAGAAAGAGAAGATTATTATTTACGATATCAGTGAAGATATCCGTTTGGCAAGAAAAAAAGAATTCAACGTAGATGTTGCTGATAATAATAAACATGTTGTACAAGAAGCAAAGTTCATTTTAATCGCAGTTTTACCACAAGTAATAGATAAAGTCTTAGAAGAAATTAGCTCATTAATAACGGCTACACATGTAATCATAACAATTGCCGCCGGAATTTCAATTTCTCATGTTAGTAAATATGTTGATAAGAAGATTGGGATTGTCAGAATTATGACAAATACTCCCGCAATGGTAAAAGCAGCAGCTTCTGCAATCTCAGTTAATGAATATATAAAACAACCTGAATTAGAATTTGTAAAAAACATTTTCAATGAACTCGGTTTAGTTGTAGAATTAGAAGAAAAACATTTAGATGCGGTAACAGGGTTATCAGGAAGTGGACCTGCTTATCTTTTCATTATCATGGAAGCTTTAGCAGATGGTGGTGTTAAAATGGGACTCCCAAGAGAAATAGCATTAAGATTAGCGGCTCAGATGGTATTAGGATCAGCAAAATTGGTATTAGAAACTAATAAACATCCTGGAGAGCTAAAAGATATGGTTGCAACACCAGGAGGTACAACTATAACAGCAATACATGAACTTGAATCAGCAAAACTCAGAGCAACACTTATTCGAGCTGTAGAGGCTGCTACGTTAAAATCAAAATCCATGAATGAGAAGGATTAAATACTTTAATTATCTATTATTCTCGGTCCATTTTTATTTATAGACAAATCATATATAGCTATTTCTGGTTTATATGTATTTAAAATCTCTATAACTTCTTTTACTTGCTGCTCCTTACAAATAGTATATACAGATCTTCCCAATTGGTTCATACTGGCCCCCAAAATCTTTAATTTATTTAAATTTTCTATTAAATTTTCGATTTTATGTAATTTGAGAATGCTAAGTATATCAGTTTCTTTCACAAATTCAATCGAAGCATTTATAAATGATTTTATATTTGGTTTTTGTAGTAATTTGACTTGAGCCCTTTTTCCTGCTTTTTTAATCTTCAAATTTAGAACAGGATCCGTCAAAATTGATTTAGTGTGTATTATTCCAAAGGAACCTGCAATAATTTTTATATTCCTGGGAAATTCAATGCTTTCAGAAACACAAGGATAACCTGGTTCTTTCAAAATGCACAATCCACCGCGTAGTTGCCCACAAACCGTCCCTAATCCCGTATGATTCTTAACTTCTGCAATATGAGCAATTTTTCCCCTTTCAGCATTTGATAAACCCAAATCCAATACACTAGTAAGGCCGTATATTGTTCCTAAAGCTCCAGAACCACTAGCACCGTAACCACATCCCACAGGAAGATCAAAATCGTGATAAATGTTGATTTTTAGAGGCTTTTCAAAAAATTTTTTGACATAATTATAGATAAAATATGTTGTTTCCGCATTTTGATTGACCCTTTCATCATTTATAGATATACATATTTCTTGGTCGCTATCTTTATCTAATTCTTCCACTCTTATTCTTGTTCTTCCCACAGCACTCAAGTTAAAACCAGCCCCTCTCGAACCAATCTTTACTGGATCAACAATTTTTTTTCCATTTAATTCATCGACAATTTCAAAAAAACCAGAGATCCTATGAGGAACAACAACAGTAACTTCTCTTTTGAAAGACTCCATAAATCGTAGGTAACTTAATTTATTAAATCATCTATATATTATTAAATAGAAATTTTGAATGAAAATGTTATGAAAGGAAATACAGTTATAAAGATCGGTGGATCATTACTTTTTAACGAGAAAAATGAAATTGATAGAAATAAAATTGCTAAATTTTGTAAAATTTGTGGAGCTAAGAAAGAAGAAGGCAGGATCATTATAGTTTGCGGAGGAGGATTACTTGCAAGAGATTTCATTGATGTTATCAGGTTTTTTAATGGATCAGAGGCCTTGTGTGACATTTTTGGCATAGAAATCTCTCGCATGAACGCTAAATTACTTATAGCTTGTTTTCAAGAGTGTGCCTATCCTCAAGTCCCAAAATCAGTTGAAGAACTTTCTATAGCCTTACTGTTTAATAAAATAATTGTAATGGGTGGACTACAACCAGGTCAATCAACAACTTCTGTTGCACTAGAAGTTGCAGAGTTTATTCATGCAGAAAGATTAATTATCCTTACAGATGTGGATGGAATTTATAATATGGATCCTAAGAAATTTAATGACGCAAAATTATTAAAAAGAGTTAACTATGACCAATTACAGGAGATCCTTTTAAATGTAAAAGAAAAAACCCAAGCTGCTGCTGGAGAGTATCGAATTTTCGATATAGTATCTTTACAAATACTGAAACGTAGTGATATAAATGTGATGATAATGTCTGGAACAGATTTAAACAATTTTAATAGGTTTTGGGATGGAGAAAAAGGCATTATTGGAACTGAAATCTCAAAGGAATAAAGAAATCATAAAATATTTTAACCAATAAACTTTATACTTATTAATTAAAGATTAGGATAAATGAGTAAAAAATAAAATGTCTCAATCTTCATGGAAAGACCAGATTAAAAAAAAATGGGGGCCTCATAGTCACTGTCCTGTCTGTGGGAAAGCAATGCCTACTGATAAGAAATTCTGTAGCCAAACTTGTAAAGATAATATGATTGACCATGAAAGAAAGCAGAAAAAAAAAGGAAGGCTTCAATGCATATTTCTTATAGTTATGATGGCAGCTATGATGATATTTATGTTTGTATTACCTCTTTTCGGTCAATAATAATAAAATCTCATTTCTAATTTTGGTAGATAGAAAAAATCTATACTGAATTAGTAAGCCCTTAGAAAATTTATCTATTATTCTAAAATGAAAGGATTTATTTAAAGGAAATGCAGAGAGAGGGATTTTCAAAAGGAGCGAAGAGCTGAGTTAAAACCACCTTATTTGAACCCCCGTAGGCCTATGCCAATGGATCTTGAGTCCATCACCGAAAATCGTTTGTAATATTACAAACTTTGACCGGGCTTGGTTATCTCTGCATTTTGAAATAATAATGTCATGAAAGTTATAAATATTTTCTTTTTAGTTAAAATACTACCTCAACTATTCTTATTCTTTTTCAGATAGGCCATCTAATATAATATTGATGAAATGAACTAAAGGTTTAATAACAACTTCCTCATCCTTTCTGTTTTTCAAAAATAAGAGAAGTAAAACTGGAGCATTTAATTTTTTGGAGACTTTTTCAACAATTATTGTGCTTATTAACTTATCATTTATACCAAATAAATTATAAGAAGCCGTGGGTGTTTTAATCCCATCAATTAATGGAGGTGTCCCTAAGGCAACGTTTCCAATTCCCAAATCCTCTTGATCAGAGACCATCATCAAAAAACTATTATGAAGCTTGAAAAGTTTAATATAAAGAACATAATCATCTATCGAAAAACTTTTTTCAACTATTACTTTCATTACTATTACCAAATTTCTTTTGTTTTGATAATAAAATACAGGGATAATCGTTATATAATTAATTCAATCAGAAGCAATAACTACATCAGAAAGTCTTTGCCTTCGAATATCAAAATCGTGATCTAGATGAATCGTGATACAGTGCTGATCTTTATTCTCCAAATTTTTATGAACATAACTTACGGGAACAATTGGTATTTTAGATTCAATTACAACTTTTTTAGGGACCGGGATGGGAATAACTGCTTTACATCTTTCACAATTAACCAAAACCACCTTTATATTGGGAGACTCCGCTTTTTTAATACGTTCAAGAACATCAGGGGCTAAATCTGGAGAATCAATTGTCAATGCATTCTTTTTCTTTGGGGGTTCGGGAACAGTAGGGATATCAAGATCCTCGTGTTCTTTTGTAGAGTAACTTTTTTCTTCAATAATTTGTTTTAGCTTCGCAAGTTTTTTTTCTCTCTTATCATCTTTCACGTGCATAACCTCTTATCACTGAGGATCATGATGTTATTTTTAATTTTCTTAAATTATATATTCTCTTTACTATATGAATTGTTTTTAGGTTCTAAAACTTTGACCATTTTTAATTAACAAGATAATATGATATATAGAATGATAAAAAATTTTAAATAAAAATTTATTTAGATCTTTAGAATCTATAAAGTTTCTGAAGGAAATCTAATTCAAACACCAAAAATTTGCCTTAATTCAGCATATATCTTGGATAATTCAGAAATAATTTGAGTATTATTTTGTTGAAGATAATAACTTATGTATCCTGCTAAGCCTTCACTATCTTTAATCCAGTCTAAAAAGGTTTTAACTTCCCCCATTAATTGTGGATCAATATTTGTCCCACTTGTCGAAACTGAGCCTCCTACTGATGATGCACCCACCATTTGAGCGGATTTTTGACCCAATTGGGCTCCATCATCCAAATATGGTCCCTGTGACCTCATAGATCCAACAGCTCTTTGA
Organism: Promethearchaeota archaeon; assembly: GCA_048938895.1. Classification (GTDB taxonomy): domain Archaea; phylum Asgardarchaeota; class Lokiarchaeia; order Sigyniarchaeales; family SOKP01; genus Loki-b32. The sequence continues at coordinate 22,301 of JBHLLU010000034.1, read as the reverse complement.
ACGTCCATAATAGCCCCACGAGCATCACCATCTGGTTGAAGATAGCATATTAATTTGTGCTCATCATCTTTTGCTGCACATATACTTCCTTCACCTTTCAATGATATAGCAACCAAACGTTCGGATTCCATCTGTAAAATTGAATATTTTACTCCGGATACCATGATGAATTGAGCATTTTGACCTGTCCAACTTGATATTATTCTACTAATATCTCCACTAATATCCCAATTGTCTGTGGTATAAACAAGATCTCTCCCTCTTACTACTGCTGCGGCAATAATATTAGGATCTGCTTGCATTAAATTATATACGGCAGTCGCAGGATCTACTGGCATCTTTTTTTCCTTTATTTTGATATTATATAATAGTCTTTTTAAAAAAATAGCGAAATTACATTTTATTATAAAATAAGTATAAACTTATTTTTTAAAAATTTATCTATAACATTAACATAGCTTTTATTTCTTTTTTTTGACATTTATTTTACCAAATTTTGAGCCATAATATACATTATATTTATCAATGTTTTTTCGATTTTTTCCTTGGTATCCAAAGTCAATATCCATATTATTATTATTAAAACTTTCATGTAAAGAATCTTGATTTTTCAGATTATTTAGGTGATCATTAAGGCTTTCTAATGTTTTAAATAATTTACCACACATCGGACAAGTTGGGGACTCTTTTTCTAAAAGGCCTTTAGGAGTTTTAACAATAACCGGAAATAATTTCTTTCTCTGTAAATTTGTGGTGGGCTGCCGACAAATATGTCTTATTAATTTTCCATAGGGGGGGTAGTCAAAAAAAATCTTACTTCCATGCCTGCACTCCCAATATAATACATCTGCACCACACTTTCTGCATTTTGTTTGAAAAGATCGGAGATAACAATGTTTTCCGTGTGATTTATAAAAATGTCGCATTATATTAGAAGAAAGAACAAACTTATTAAAATGTTACGATCTAAGATAAAATACAAAAAAAAAATATGAGATAATTATTAATGGACAAATCCTCAAAACGCAAATATTTATATGTACAACATTAATTATGAGAATTAAAGAAGAGATTTTTTAAAGGGTTGGATTTGACGGATCTTTCAATACCTCAAAAAAATTTAAATTCTTGCCCAGAATGTGGTAACAAAAGTTTGATCTGCGACGACACACGTGGGGAGATCGTTTGTAATGACTGTGGTTTAGTACTCGATCAAAGAGTCATAGACTCTGGTCCTGAATGGAGAGCATTCACTTCTGAAGAGGCGAACAGAAAAGTGAGAGTTGGAGCACCCACTACTTTAACACTCCATGATAAAGGACTAAGTACTATGATTGGATGGAAGAATAAAGATGCTTTTGGAAAAGCAATTAGTCCAAAAATGAAGGCAGAAGTCTACCGTTTAAGGAAATGGCATGTTCGAACTAGAACCAACAAATCTATAGATAGAAATCTAGCATATGCCATGAATGAATTAGATCGTTTTGCCTCACAATTAAATCTCTCTAAAGATATAAAAGAATCCGCAGCTCATATATATAGAAAAATGGCAAACAAGAATTTAATCAGAGGAAGATCCATCGAAGCTATGCTAATTGCCTCAATTTATCTATCTTGTAGATTGAACAATGTACCTAAAACCCTAGATGATTTTATTGAATTTGCTTCTGTTGATAAGAAAAAAATTGCTAGGTGTTATCGATTAATATTAAATGAACTTAAATTAAATATCCATGTATCATCTCCAATTAATTTTATTCCGCGTTTTTGCGCAGATTTAAAATTATCGGGAAGAACTCAAAATAGAGCGGCTTCTATTCTAGAACTTGCTAAAATGCATCGTATTACAGCAGGAAAAGCACCAACGGGTTTAGCAGGTGCGGCATTATATGTTGCGGCAATTCAAGAAGGAGAAAGAAGAACCCAAAAAGAAATTTCAATTGCGGCGGGAGTAACAGAAGCAACTATACGAAATAGATATAAGGAATTAGTCAACCATTTAAAGTTTGATTTAAACATTTGAACAGTTAAAGCAATTGGAATTTAAATTAGGTAAAATTTCTAATTTAAAAAAAAATTATCGAACTTTGATCCTTTTTATTACATCTGGTCTTTTTTTATATAAAATCCGAAATCCACAGTGAGAACATTTTATGCCTGGAAGTGCGCTTAGTTCTTTTTTACTTACTTCTTTCCCGCAACTCTTTCTAGCACACACATATTTCATATTATATTTAAATATTTCATGATTAAAATATTTTGTGCTAAAGGATTGTAAAATAAGGGATGCTTAATGGGAAAGAAAGAGAATTAAATTTATTAAATGTAAAGCGATTTTCTTTTATCCTCAGTGTCTACAACTTGGAACGTATCGAGATCTTTTTCTAGCTGATCTTTTTTGAGTTGAAGGTTCTTTGTTATATCTTCAATATTTTCTAATGAATATTTCTTTTTAATGGGCAAGGTAAACGATTTTTTTAGCATTTCTAAAAGCGTAATTGATGCTCTTAAATCAGTTATATCTTCATTAACCATAGCCATATTATCAGTTTCTGCAAGAAAAACCAATCCATCAATATTATATCTTGCTTTTGCTAAAGTTGGAATCAATCCATTTGCACCTATTATTACACCCTTCTGTATCTTTTGACAATTAGTTACAAGAAGATAATTATCTAAAATTTCCCGATTGGTAGAACTAACAAAAATATTCGGAATTTTGGAATTAAGTTTGCGGCTACTTACAGGATAAGCACCCAACGCCACAATCAATCTAATTCCATATTGGTGAATAATTTCTGTCAAAAAGTTTGAGATCCGATATATACCCTTAGGAGTCAGACTTTGAGCATCAGCAGTTATTAAAATTATATCTCTTAACTCATTGGGATCTTTCCAATACAATATTTCTGCTTTTGGAGCCGATAAAATGCTATCATCAACAATAGCTCCAGCTGGATAATCGTCAAATATAATATCCATTAAATTTTTGGCATCAAGTTGCCCTATTAAGGAATCTAAAGCAAATTTACCAACATCAGCTATTCCTGGCATTCCTAAAATACATAAGGGTTTTATAAATTTTTCTTTAGAAAGATAATCATGCTGAATAATCCTTATTCCTTCCATAAATTAAACCTTCTTTTCACTAAAATGTGTCTAATAATAGGGTATTTTTATCAGTTTAAAATGGATATATTATCCTCATAGACACAAGAATTAGTGTAAAAGTAATATTTTCATATTATCCGAAAGTTAATTTTTGGTTGTAACTTATTATAATAATATGAAAATAAATATCATCTGAAGAAAGAAGAAATTAAATGATAAAATTAGAATATAAGTGTCAATTGTGCGGTACATGTTGCCACGAAGTTCCTGGAGACTATGTGAAAAGGATTCCTATATATCCAGATGAAGCAGATAGATTAATTGAGATAGCGAAGGAAAGAGATGTTGATTTTAAGATAATTGAAGATTTAGTTTTTCCAGATATTATTAATGAGAAAATTTTAGTTCTCACATATCGAATAAGGTTAGATAATGAATCAAAAGGATGTCCCTTTTATAATAAGTCAAAAGGTTGTACAATCCAGGATGTTAAACCCATGGCATGCCAAGCTTATCCTTTAGCACTGAAACGTGAAGATGCTTTTAATTTTGCCATATCAATTGATCCCTTATGTAATTTTGTTATAAAGAATTATGATCTTTTAAAGATAGCAGATTTAGAAGGACTAAAAACTATTTTCAAGGAAGAATATCCTAAAGCAGAAACCTTCTATCGAAAAAATAAAAAACTCATGTTTAAGATAAGAGAATTAGAGGTAACTAATCAAATTAAAATCCCACAGGAAATAAGTATAGAAGAATTTAGTACATACTTAAAACAATGGGAACGTAAGGAAATAACTGTAAAATAAGTTATATTCATACTCCATCTAAGAAATACATTTAAAATTCATAAACTTATATCATCAATTTCAAATCCTTTACCAGTTCTTTGAATTTACTTTCTTCTAAAGTGACTTCTTTGTAATTATTCAATCCTTCACTAATGATTTGGGCTAAAATATGCTTACAGTAATTTCTTTTTTTATTTATTACAACACTTTTATAGAAATCTTGGCAAGAACAATACGATTTGGGATAAATTAAATGCTCTTGGTTTGTACCCATAACCGTCCATGCGATTCTATTTGAAGGTTCATAGGTATATTTTGTGACTCCTCTTTTCAAAGATTCTAGTACATCAATAGATTTATCGGGGAATATCTTTTCTATGAATGTTATAAGGTCTTCATCAATAATTTTTTTTTGTTTGGAAATTTCAAAAAGTCTCAATAAGATTTCTTTTGACATCAATTTAATATTAAAATTTCGAAGCTTAAATTCTTTCTTTTTAAATTAAAAATGCTATTCAAATTAAAATTTCCCAAAATCATCCAATTCCATGGTTGAAATTCCTTAAAAATACGATTAGTGATTTTTCGACTTAATTAGGGATTAAAAAATTTTTTCTTTAATATAAAATAGAATATATTATAATAAAATAGGGTCAATAAGTCATTGAAAAAGATTTTATTCCTCCCAACTAGATATTTTCCTTCGATTTCTGGGGCTGAATTTTATTTTCAACGTCTTGCAGAGAATTTGAACTCAAAATATGACTATAGAGTCGATATTTATACTTCAAACGCAATTGACTTTAAAGCCTTAAGAAATTCTAAAGGTAGAATAATATCCTCAGAGGATAAGCACTTTTATAATGTAAATAATCTTAATATAAATAGATATCCAGTCAATTATGATATCACTCTAACAGAGATTCTTAAAAAACTAAGCACTATTCACGCTTTAAAGGAATTAAATCTAAGCAAAAACCAGTTAGAAAAATTTGTTAAAAATGGTCCTTATCTTGGAGATTTGTTAGATTTCTTATTGAACAAACCAGATTTAAATTTTGATTTAATTCATACTACGTTTTTTCCTTATTTCAATTGTATTATAAGTCTAATTATAGGTAAAATATTGAATAAGCCAGTTATTTGCACTCCTTTTTTCCATTTTTCAAATCCACGATATCTAGATCCGGATCTTACAGCTGTGTTAGAAAAATTTGATTTACTTATCGCATGCACTAATCTCGAAAAGAAATTCCTATCCTTAAATTGCAATGTAAATCCTGAAAAGGTCATAGTAATCCCTATGGGTGTTGATTATGAAAGATTCAGTAAATCGAGTTCTTATAACTTCAAAGAGAAGTTTTTCAATAAAAGAGAAAAAAAGTACCACCTAATTTTATTCTGTGGGTATAAAAATCATGAAAAAGGTTCATTAAGTATTTTGAAGTCAATCCCATTTATTTTAAGAAAAGTTAAAAAAGTTTATTTTGTGTTTATAGGTCCATCAACTATCGCTTTTAATCGTGAATTATCTAAACTTAAAAACGCAAGGATTATCAATTTAACTCCAGATAATTTAACTGGTTATTTAGATAATAAAAAATTAGCAGCTTTCAAAGAAGCTGATATTTATTTAATGCCGAGTAGAAGTGATGCTTTTGGTATAGCCTTTTTAGAAGCATGGGCTGCAGGAATTCCCGTTATAGGAGCAAAAATAGGAGCAACACCTGAAGTCATCCGAGAAAAAGTTGATGGACTTTTAGTTGAATTTGATAACCCTTTTGATATTGCCCAAAAGGTTATAAAACTGCTTAAAAATAACAAATTAAGAAAGAAACTTGGTTTAGCAGGACAATTAAGAGTTTCCCAAGATTATACATGGGACATTGTGACTGAAAAAACACATATTGCTTATCAAAAATTATTAAATAAGAATAGTTGAGTAAATTATGAAAAAGATTTCAGGAAATCCATACATAATAAAAAAGAATGACAAAATTTTGATTGATTCGGTTCCCTTAGACGATATTATCAAGGAATATGAGACACCTTTACTCATATTTATTGAAGAAAGAATTCGAGAGAATATTAGATCCTTCCTTAAATTTCTCAATGACGAATTTGAGGAGTTTTACTGTTATTATTCACTAAAAGCAAATTACTTATTTGATATTTGCAAAATCATTTATTCGGAAGGAATTGGAGTAGCCGCTGTAAGTTTACCAGAACTTAAGTTAGCATTAAACATTGGATTCTCCCCCAATAAAATAATTGTAGGTGGACCTTATTTACCTAATGAACTTATTGAATTAAGTATCAAGAACAAAGTTAAAGAAATTATTGTCTATGACATAAATGATATAAGAAGAGTGAATACTATAGCCCAGAAATATGATATTATTCAAAATATTTGCATTAGGGCCAATTCTCAGAAGTACCAAAGTAAATTAGGGATTGAATTTGATAAAAATAAAATCATATCTCTTAAAGAATCATTAATTCTCAATAAAAACATTAAATTGACATCTATACTATCACATTTTGGATCTCAAATGAATAGTATCGAACAATTTGAAAAAAACATTAAAAATGTGGTATTTATATTGAAAATGTTATTGGAAAATAATATAAAGATCGAGAGTATTAATTTAGGAGGAGGATTTCCTGAGGCTGCTGTTATGAAAAAGGAGCAATTGATAAAGATAGCAGAATTACTCATGAAATATTTCAAAAAGTTTAGTTTAAAACCTCCAAAAATAAGTTTTGAACCAGGGAGATATTTTGTTGGGGATTCTGGTATATTCTTATCAAGAATAATAAGAGTTAGAGAAAATAGATGGATCTTTTTAGATATCGGAAACCATATCTGTCCTAAATTTGCACGATGTTCTTTAAGATTCTATAATGCAAGTCAGATTGATAAACCTCATAAATATAAAACCTCAATTGCAGGAATAGTTCCCACTGATCAAGATGTTTTAGTAAAGGATTATTTTTTTACTGAAAATTTAAGAGAAGAAGATAATATTATAATTACTAACGTAGGAGCTTACTGTCTAACATTTTCGAATCGTTTTCCTTATACTTTACCCTCAATAATTCTTGTTAAAGGGAATTTGGTTAAAAAAATATTTGATCCTAATGTGAACAATGATTTTTCATTGAATTAAACTGAGAAGTGATAAAAAATTTGTAATACCCTAATAATACATGAATTCTAATTTTTTTATTATATTTTTTTGGTAGTAATAATGGGTTATTTGATTAATTATGGAATCATTTATCGAAAAGGCACGCAAAAGAGAAATAATTAGACCTAAAGTAGAAAGTTTTGGTTATGCTAACATAAAAATTATCGGATGTGGTGGTGCGGGAAATAATACTGTCGATAGATTAATGAAAATTGGAATAAGGGGTGCTACTTGTGTAGCTGTCAACACAGATTGTCAGCATCTAGATAGTGTCGAATCACATGTTAAGATCCTGATTGGGAAAAACTTAACAAAGGGTTTAGGTGCAGGAGGAAATCCTGAGATTGGACGGGCTGCTGCTGAAGAATCAAGAGAGGACCTAACACGAGTATTAAGAGAGTCTAATTTAGTGTTTATTACCTGTGGTGAAGGAGGCGGAACAGGAACAGGTAGTGCTCCTATAGTGGCTGAAATCGCAAAACTTGAAGGTGCTATAGTAGTAGGAGTGGTAACTCTCCCATTCGATACTGAAATTGGTCGCATTGATAAAGCGAAAATGGGTTTAAATCAATTGAAACGCTATGTTGATACCCTGGTTGTAATTGATAACAACCGATTATTAGAAATTGCTCCAAATCTACCCATAATTGAAGCATTTAGTGTTGCAGATGAGGTGTTAGCAACCATGGTTAAAGGTATTACTGAAACAATCTCATTACCCTCATTAATTAATTTAGATTTTGCAGATGTAAGAACTATTTTAAGTACTGGTGGAGTAGCGATTGTGGGTGTTGGAGAATCGAACAAGAAAGATGGTAGAGTAGACGATGCTATTAATGATGCTTTAAACACACCTTTATTAGACGTGAGTATTGAAGGTGCAAAAGGAGCTCTTATTCATATTTGTGGTGGAAATGATATGACTCTTTCAGAAGCAAATTCAGTAGCGAAAAAGATTTCTGAGAAAATGGATGTGAATGATTCGATGGTGATTTGGGGTGCTAGAGTTTCAGATGAGTATGATGGTTTTATAAGAGTTATGTTATTGATAACAGGAATTAAATCTCCACAAATCTTTGGTAGTGGGTATTCATTGAATAGGTCGATCTACCAAGCTAAGCCAAAATCTTCAAAATTAAGACTCTCAGATGATATTTTCAACATTAGTGAAGTTACATTTGACTAGTTCTTTTTATATTTATTTTTAAAATTAAATGTATGAGTAAAAAGTTTTCTCTAGATATTCAGAAAGAAATTGATATAATTCTTGAAAATGCTCAATTTTGGAAGAATCTATTTACTATCACACTTGAATATTATTATGATGGATGGGCAATCTTTTTAAAAGAAAAAAATCTATATCCTCGTTGTATTGTTATTTTCAAATCTTATAAGAAAAACCACTACTCTATTAAAAGTTATGCTATATATCTTCAAAACTATAAGAAAGAAAAATACCAAGAGATCTATTCAATCGAGAATATTAAAAACCATAATGATGCGATAAAGCAACTAAAAGATATCATTTACGGAAAAGATTTAGGAAATCAGGCACTACATGCTTATAATGAAACCTTTTCAAAATAGATTTTAGAATTCTGGTTTATAAAATTGTCTAAATTCTTCTTTCTTTTTCTCATTATATTTATTCTCTAAAAATTTTAAAACCATATGATGGGGCAACCCTTTTATTAGCATATTTATTGCTTTTCTGGCAATTTGCAGGTTCTCATATACAGCTATTACAGAAACAGTTTTTCCATAAACTGAGAGATAGCATTCTGCATACCTCTCAAGAGATTTTCTCATCTCTCCATTTCTACCGATTAATCGACCTTTTATCCTCTTTATTCGTTTTTCTGATTTCCCTAAAAGAGATATAAGATTAAAAACCTCCAGGTCATAATCATCCTCAATTACTTTCATGGCTTTAACAGGATTAAATCCTCTATTAATTGCAATTACTACTTTTTGAGCAGTATAAACATTAAGAGGTTTATAATTTGGGTGATCTAAATTTGGTAATACTTCACAATCTCCTGTTTTACTATCTAAATTTATTGTTACTCCCAACTCGTGTTCAATATCTTTCTTAATTCTACCTTCAGTTCCTATAAGAACTGCGATTCGATTTTTTCCTATTTTCATGGTATCGTCACTATTTCATATTAGTTTTAATGCGGGTTCTATATTTTTAATGATTTTTATTGATAACATCATAATAAAAATCTGTTGGATCTGGGGTTTCTACTCCTAATTTCTCAAAAAACTGGAAAATGTTTTTAATATCTCTTACTAAATATTCTTCTGCTTTAGGATGTTGAATAGATACTGCCTGAGAGATATCTATAACCACAGGGCTTTGGTTATGATATAAAATATTAAACTCACTTAAATCTCCATGGACTAATTTAGCTTTTTGATATAATAGCTTAATAAAATCTAAGATTTCATTAAATAAACTTATGGGGTCTTTTGGTTTTTTGATATCTTTTAATACTGGTGCTGGAATTGATTCAAATCCTATATATTCCATAATTAGAATATTATTCTTTATGAATAAAGGTTCAGGTACTCTCAAACCTACTTTGTATGCTCTCTTCAGGTTTTTGAATTCTTTACTTGCCCAAAGAAAAATAATTTTTGAGATATTATTAGGAATCTTCTTAAATCTTGGATCTCCAATGATATATTTTCTCATCCATCTTGAAGTGTTACTATCAATTTTGTAAATTTTAATAGCCACCTCCTTTTCTTCAGTATTATACGCTAAATAAACATTTGCTTCTTTACCAGCAGAAATTACACCTTCAACCCTTTTCAATGGACCATTTACCAATATTTTATTCAGTTGAAAAATCGTACGCTCATCAAATACAGACTCAATAGCCGCTCTTTTTTTCGACTGATCTATGTCTTTTATTCGTCTATAATCAATCTTTTTTTTCTCAAGTTCGTCAATATCGTTATTGAACTTTTTTTCGGAGGCGTTATCTAAGAGTTCATCCTCATATAATTCTTCTTCGCGTTCGTTCAATTAATTTTCCTCTTTATTTTTCATAATAATATTCTCATTAAAAAAGTAAGAATAATCCTTAATCAACTTTTTATTATTCTCTCCCTTAAGAATAATTTTGTTTCCAGTAATATTTTCTATAGTATATTCTTCACTCTCTATGACAATTTTATCATTATAAGTTATAGGTAAAAATTTTATTGAAGCCTTTAATCTGTAAAGATTTTTACCTCTCTGATTATCCCTTCCTACAAGCTTTTTTGATCTTTTTAATAGAAAATGATGATTTGTTTTTAGAAATTTTATGATATGGTTCATTACCTCGTTTGTACTCAGGTATAAATCTACTCCATATCGTTGATCTTCAATTTTGGAAATAAAATGTCGATGATCCTTATCATATAAGGTCTTAATATATTTCTCTATTTCATTTAGAATTTGTTCTATCAACTCAAATTGAGTCTCATCTTTAACTCGTAATTGAAGAATTGATACAAAATACGTACCACCTCGTAGGTTAGAACAATTCCTACACAATATATGATTAAAATTTAATTTTATTGTTTGTTGATGACAAATTTCCTTAGAATCCTTTAATCTCCCCTTAACTAATACTTCAATCGATTTTATTAAATCTTTGGATGAATACACGATACTTTCATTATTAATTTCAATTGAAAATTCAATTTGTTCGTTTTTAATTTGAGTTTTTAAAATAAATTTCTGAATTATCTCCTGTATGATAGATTCTAAATCATCATAATTAGGTTCATACCAAGCATCTTTTTTCGAATAGCTTCCACAATCAATACAAATATTTACTAAAAAGGACTCTGGTAATTCAAATAAGGGATTTTCTTCTAAATAGCACTTAAGACACATCCCAAAATGCGGAGATTCTTCATTTATACTTTTTCCACAAATTGCACAAAATCGGTTTGGCATTAAAACATCATCTTTAAGGCCATTGGAATTCCGTTTATAAATCTCACTCCTTCTTTCGGCACTAATTGGCAATCAATAGCCTTTTGAATTATTTTTTCTCCAACTATATTAAAAAAAGAAGCTTGTTTTAAAATAACTATTGCATTTTCTATATTAATTAATTCTCCCCCATAAAAGTGGTTTGAAATCTCAATTCTTAAATTTCCTTCTTTAAAAACCTGATTAAGAAGTTCTTCATCACAACATGCAATAGTCTCACAATCATCTCTATCGTGAATTTTAAGATATACTTTCATAGGAATTCAGTTTATATTTTCTTATTTTTCTTTTATTTCTTCTCTAGCTCCGCAGGCAGTGCATTTTAAATAATACTTTTTACCTTCCCTTTGAATTTGAGTATCGGGTTTATTACAAATATTACATAATACGTATGTTTTCGTGTAGTTTTCAATTAATTTATTTAGAACTTGTTCTTTATATTGACCTTTTAAAAATAATTGCTGTCCTCTGACTTCACCCATAGTTCCTGCACTCTTTAAGAAAATCCCAAGAAAATGCTTTCTATCCCTATTAAGGGTACTGATTATCTTATTAAAATTTGTAATAAATGTATTTCTACTCTCTATTCTAATTTCTACTCTGGGTGTCTCGAATCTAGACGATTTTTTTACATTTTCTGGTATTTTTTCATACGCATTTTCTAACAAATCCTCATAATTATTCAAATCCATGATTTAATCATCTATTTATCTCTTTTATAATAATTATATAATCCCTCAGAAAAATATTTTTCCCTTATTTAAAATAAAGGTTATAATTTTAACAAAAACTAGTATGCCTCAAAAATATCCTTATCTGACTCATAAATACGAGATTCTAAAATTAAATCATTTAGATAAGACCTAAGTTCGATATCAGGGATTTTTATCTCTTTTCTCAACTTATCAAAATTTATTCCCCTCCCATTGGTTGAATGTGAATTGATTATTGAAAAGATTTTTTCTTTCAAATCATCCTCTTCACTAAAAATAAATTCCTCTTCAAATAAATTATTCACATCACTAACCGAGGGAACATCCTCAATATCTCCTATGCTGATCCTTTTTATAATTTCTGCATTTCTCAAAAGAATTAGATTAGGTTCTTTTACTTTATTAATAATTTCTATCCAAAGCGACATATATCCTCCCTTTTTACTTACACGGCCTATGACATCAATAATGTCACCAACCTTATAATCAATATAATCTTCGGGATTAACTTTATCTTTATATGCTCTTATCAAACCTGTAGAATCATCTAGATGTAAAATTAATCTCACATTTGCATCTGAAACATCCTCCAAACCCATTTCAAATTCGTCAGTCTCTATCAATTTTTCATTCTTTTCTATAATTGTTGCAATTAGTCGAATTCTTTTGACTTTTCCAAAGATAGTATGAATGTTATTCTCAGTTTCGTCATAATTACCCTCTTCTATATGTTTTATCCAGCAATGTATCGCGGGATGTCTTTTAAAACTTGGTCTTTCACTCATGATGAATCATTACCTAATTGTGATAACAAACAAATTCATCACATATAATTTAGGGATATTTATTAAAGGAATAATATTAAAATCCTTCTTTTTTCTATTTTTTTATCTAAGTCTTTCAGAATTTTAAACGGTAATGTAATAAAAAATGGTAGCGGGGGTTCGATTTGAACGAACGATCTCAGGGTTTCTCTATGGAGTGGAAATACCATTTATGAGCCCTGCGGCATAAACCAGGCTAGCCCACCCCGCTTTAAATGCATCTCTTGCGTATTTTTTGTTTGATATATAGTAGTTATATATATTGCAATAGAAACCCCATAATTAAATCTTTTACTTTTTATAAATTACCTATTACGGAAATAGAACTCGTTACAATTAAAAAGTCTAGATTATAGTAATGATGAATTTTTCATCATAAACTTTAACTTCAAATTTAAATTACCCTATAAAACTGCAATAAATATAACCTAAGCTTTATGACTTTATTGAACTCCGCATTGATTGATTTTTTCCTCAATCCTTGGTTTCTTTTATCTTTAATCTTTTGGTTAATAGTGTTAGTATTAGTTTATTTCCTGCGAAAGAAAGAAGGCGCAGCGTATCTTTTTTTTCCATTATTAGCAATGTTTAAAACAAAAAAATTGAATAATTTCATTAAAAAGTTATCAAGGAAAGCTCCAAAATTTTGGAGAATATTCTGGACAATAGGTATTTTTATTTCATTTGGAATTGTTATTTATGCTTTTTATTTCTTTTTTACAAATTTCATCAATCTCATTTTTAGACCAAGAATAGAACAAGCTGTTCTACCCCTCATTCCTGGAGTAACGATAGATCTCCCAGTATTTGTCTACTTGATTCTTCCTCTCTTATTTATAATCACCACTCATGAATTTGCACATGGAATTGCAGCAAATTCAGATGGGCTAGATATTAAATCTACAGGAGTTCTCGGTGCAGGCCTCTTTTATATCATCGGTTTTGGTGCTTTTGTTGAAATAGATGAGAGAGAAGCAAATTCAATCAAAGTCAGTAGATATACAAGATTACGGATTGCTGCTGCTGGAACCTATGTTAATGGTATTACCGCAGGAGTCGCTTTTATCTTAATTCTATGTTTTCCCCTAATGACTTCACCATATTATAGACAAGTTCCCCAAATAAATCTAGTGTTAACTGAAGAACAAGGGGGTTTTAACTATGGAAGCATCTCAAGAGGAGACGTAATCATTGCTATTAAAAAAGAAGGAACTCCCGATTCGGATTATATAAAACTTGATGGATTTAAAGGGATTTCACTAACTAAGGTTTTAAATAATAAAACCTCCTTAATATGCTCTGTAGGAGACAATCTAACGCTAAAAACATATAAACCCTCATCAGATAAGTTTTTAGTAAAAAATATCACTTTAGGCCCTCGCTATAATATAGGCATTAATTATGAATATCTTTCAAATGGAAGTGGACTGGAAATAACAAGAATTTTTTCTGAAGATGAAGGAGGGAATAATTATGATAAAAATTTAACTGTAGGTTTAATTATCCACCAAATAAACGGAATTTCTATCAACGTTTCAAATGGGGATACTCTTGAGAGAGTGTTAACGACTTATAAGTTAACCAATTTAACTTTAAGTCGGCAATCAATGAATTGGACTTTAGATGTGGAAACGGTAGGGGTTTATATTGGAATTCTTAGTAGTTCCTACTTTATGTATAAAAATGATGTTGGGAAATTCTTCACAAGTTTTTTTCCAGAATTTGTCTTAAGGGAGATATCTTGGCTCTTTTTAATAGCCTTTAGTATTACTCTCTTTAATATGTTACCTCTGCCAGTATTTGATGGAGATAGGGTTGTCAAGGAATTAATTAATTGGGGATTTGGTGAAAACTACTCATCATCACCAAAAAAGAAAAAAGAAAAATTTTATTTCAATAAAAAAGAGAAATTTTATGCGTTATCAGAATATCGAGTTGAAAGTATAAATTCAATAAAAATAGTAATGAAAGATAAATCAAGATTAAATGAATCAAGTACCATTGAACTTTCAGAAGATAAGTATGAACTAATTGATAAGATTAGAGATGGATATAAAGACACCGTTGTATTAAACCTTCCTGAACAGACTCAATTAACTGAAGATACTGTAATTGAAATCACATATAATCATTATTATGATGAAAAGGCTAAAATAAAGAGAACTCTTCTCAATTCATTACGAGCTATAACTTTATTTATCCTCATTGGTAATTTTGTCCTATCTTTTATTAAGTTTGGTGGCTTACTCTTTTGGATTTAATTATAGATTTTCGTCTCTCAAATGATATAAATGACTAACTATAATATTTTCTTAAAAACAGGGAAATGCTCGTATTGCAATAACTCAATTGTAATTCAAAGAAAGTATTCGGGTGAAAATTTATGTCCAAATTGCTTTGAAACGAACATTGAAAAATCTATTTCTAACACTATTTCAAAATATAAGATGCTACAACCTGATGATAAGATTCTTGTTGCTCTTTCTGGTGGAAAAGATTCATTTACTCTTCTGTATAATCTAGCACTAATTCAAAAAAAGCTATACCATCCTAGAGAAATAATAGCTTTAACAATAGATGAAGGTATAAAAGATTATAGAGAGAATAGTATCAAAAATGCAATTGACTTTTGTGAAGAGTTAAACGTCGAACATCATATAATCTCTTTTAAAGAGCAAGTTGGCCATACTTTGGATGAGATCATTGAAATCAGAAAGAAACTTCCAGATTATAAATATGCATGTAATTATTGTGCTATTATAAGAAGAAGACTTTTGAATGATGAGGCAAAAAGATTAGGGGGAACTATCTTAGCCATGGGACATAATCTCACAGACATAGCAGAGACATTTCTTATGAATATTCTCTACAAAAGGTTTCATTTAATAGCCAATCAATACATATTTAAGGAACGGGATCCAAAATTAAGTAAATTCTTTATTAAGAAAATTACGCCTTTAATGAGAATCCCAGAAGAAGAAATCTTCCTTTATGTAAACATCAAGAAGTTCAATTATTACCCTTCACACTGTCCTTATAGAGAAGTTGACCCTATATTGAGAAAAAGGGTATTAGAATTTATTCAAAATTGTAAAAAATCCAGCGCAGAAATCGAATTCAATCTCCTCAATGGATTTCTTGAATTATCCCATCTACTTTATAATAATATTGAAAAAACAAATTATTACACCTGTCAATCTTGTGGTTATCCAACTACAAATGATCAATTCTGTTCTTATTGTAATTATGTAAAAGAGTTTAAAAATTAAGATTCCTCAATTAAATAGTGTCCCATTTCTTTTAATCTGTCGTATTCTCTTACTTCTTCTTTAAACAATGGCACTTCAATTAAATTCTTATGTAAATTCTCTCCAAAAATTTCTCTTATCTTTAACAAATTTCTATTTTGCATCTGTCTCCTAGCTTTACAGAAATCACACAGTTCAGTTGAATCTTGATACAATTGATTCACAACAATATTGGACACAGGAATATTATTCTTAATCAATTCATTTAACAATCTTCCAGTTTCTGTTATAGCCATTTCTTCAGGTATCATCACAATAATAAAGGAGTTCCTAACGGGATTAGTAAGATCTTCTCTGGCATTTATGATTGAATCATTCAATCGCTCTAATACTTCTAATGTATTATCCTCTTTTCTTTCTTCCCTTGTAAATAATCGCTTAAAAGCCCCAAACATATTCCCGATTTTAACTCTCATTTTTATAAGCTTTCCAATCCATCCTGATAGTGTTTCTGGTAAGCTTAAAAACCTTAGAGTATGTCCCGTAGGAGCTGTATCAAATATTATTAAATCATAATCATGTTCAGTCTCGACAAATTCTAAGATTTTCCCAAAAGCTAAAGCTTCATCTATCCCTGGAGGGGTCATCGAAGTTAATTCTTCCATATCCCCAAATAGAGGAAAATTATCCATTAATCCAGACATACCCATTTCTTCCATTGGATTTATATTAGTTAATCCCTGAAGCTCTGCCATATTTGTTTTTGGGTTAATTTCTAACGCAGTTAAATTACCTATTCCTTCAATGGGAGTAGGGATTCCAGGTTGTAATTCAACACCCAAACTATCTCCTAACGAATGAGCGGGATCTGTACTTATTATCAATGTATTACGACCATGTTCTGCGGCCCAAATTGCTGAACTCGCAGCACAACTGGTTTTACCTACACCTCCCTTTCCTCCAAACATAATCATTTTTAAGTTTAATAAAAGATCCTTCAATTCCATCTTTGAAATTGCTCCTTTTGTATTACTTTAAGAATTAAAAAACTTTACAATCTATTTCTTCTGAAATTAATAATCAATTTTATAACGAAGAATCGCAGCAATTCCCCCAAAAGTACTATATAACATTTCACCCTCTTCTGTTTCAGTACTTAAAATTTCAATATTCGAGCCTGTTGATTCGGCTATTTCTCCAAGTTCCTCAATTATAGAATCAATTTCATTAATCTTGAATGAGTTTGAACTACACTTAGGACAAATATCTTCTTGAACTAACCCTTTAAAGTTCTCTAAGTCACTTTCCTTTACTATTTTACTTTCACTATAATCACAGTTTGAGCATTTTAGTTTGACATTGTGAGTATCCAACTTTTCAGATAATAGTAGCGTGTCCACAGCCCCAAAATTTAACGCTCTTCGTATCTCTTCTAAACCATAAGTCGCCAAACCTGTTTCACTAGAAATTTCTTTCATAAAACTTTGCATAGCTTCTTTTTCACGAATATATTTAATGTTTTCCATTTGTTCTTTTACTTTTTCTATTAAAGCCCTTATTCCTTCAAAACCACCATAGCCAATATCTACAACATCAAGAATTTTGTCCCGTAATCTATAATCTAGACTATCATCTTTCACAAATTTCTCTTTTGAAGGTCCGGGTCCTCCAACAAAAATACCCTGTAAATCTTCAAATTCTAAAAATGCCTCATTTACAGTTTCAGAAATTCGTCGATAGAAAGCAATTTCTGCTTCTTCATTTAATCTTTCAAATCTCCTCTGTGACTGACCCCCAGCTCTATGTTTTGAATGAATTCCAGAAGTAAATTCCTTTATAACTTCGACAGTACTCCCTTTTATATAGCCTACTGCTGCCTCTTTTCGTCCAATTACCAATAATCCATATGTTTCGCTAGGAATCAGCATCTCTTCTAAGGGCCATAATAAAAATTCGTTTGCACAATGATATCTAAACGTTGTAATTCTGTCAGGGGGTTCTACAATTGTCAATTCATTTCTTTCAGTACCTGGAGTGTTATTTTGAGGGATTGCTCCTGAAAACATGACTAACCCATTGTCAGGTACTTCATTTATATTTCTTAACTGTCCTAACAAACTATTAATACTATCTAATACATTTTTTCTGGTTAATTTCGATTTAATATTTTGGCTTTCACTAATTTCGTTCTTTAAATAATTAGTTACATCTGAAATCTTTCTATCGTGAGGAATATATAATGAAATTAATTCTGTATGAAATCCTTTTTTTTGCCTAAGGTCATCTAATTTTTGTTTAGTTCTATAAATGCTTAAATCATTAGCTTTTTTTTTTACTGCTGCACACATATTCATCAATATAGATTAAAATTATACAAAAAATTAATATTTTTTCTTTATACCAATCTATATAAAGATCTTTATTTAACAGAAGTGAAATTAAATGGCTTTGAATGAAAATGAAAACAATAATGTTCCTATATCCCATCCTCGATATCAAAGCCTTAAATTTAGGCACAGAATTATCGAAGGTATGAAAAGTTTAGTGGTTGCAGAAGCAGGATTAATAGCCCATGGTAGAGGTGAATGTTTTGATTATATTTTAGGTGAAAAAACGTCTCAATCCGCGAAAAATGCAATCAAAGTCGCTGTGGCTATGTTATTAATAGCGAAAAAACCTGTAATTAGCGTAAATGGAAATGTTGCTGCTCTAGTACCCGAAGAACTTGTAACTCTCTCAAAATTATTGGGTATACCACTTGAAATTAATTTGTTTTATCCAAAAGAAGGTCGAATTGAAGCTATCAAGAATGTTTTAACCAAAGCTGGAGCTACTGATATCAAAGGAATAAATGAAGATGCTATGGTTGAGCTTGAAGGACTTGAAAGTAATAGGAGAAAAGTAGACTTCATTGGAAAAGCTGATGTTGTAATGGTTCCGTTAGAAGATGGAGATCGTACAGAAGCCTTGAAAAAACTAAACAAGAAAGTTATAGCCGTGGATTTAAATCCTTTAAGTAGAACTGCATTATGGGCAGATATAACCATAATTGATAACATAATCAGAGTAATACCCGAAATGATAAAAGTAACAAACGAACTAAAAAAATTAAATCGCAGTTCATTAAACAAGATTATCGATGAATTTGATAATAAAAAAAATATTCAAGATACCCTCGATCTAATCATTCATTATATTGAACAACAAAAAAAGGATGCTTTCAAAATCCTCGGGAAATGAAAATTTTGAGACGTAAAAACTTAAAAGTTTCAAATATTATAACTTATATATTAATAATGCTGTTCTTTTGTTAATCTTTTAAGCATGTATTACAATGACAACTAATAAAGACTTAAAAGTCGATCCATTTAACGCCTCCAGCAACGAAAGAATTACTATAAAAAGATGTAGTTTAGACGATTTAGATGGCGTAATAAAAGTAAATGAAGAAGAACTTCCAGAAGATTACCCTTACTTCTTTTATAAAAGTATTCTTGATAATTATCCAGAATCATTTCTTATTGCTCAAAACAGCCAAGGAGATATTGTTGGCTATATAATGTGGAGGGTAGAAAAGAGTCCATCCTTCGATAGCCTACGATATATCAATAAAGGACACCTTGTTTCAATTGCTGTTTCTCAAGAATACCGAAAGAGGGGAATTGCTAAAAGTCTTTTAACTAATAGCATGCAAGCAATAAAGAGACATAAGATTCATGAATATGTATTAGAAGTAAGAGTGTCCAATCATAATGCAATTAGACTGTACGAACAATTCAAATTTGTAATCGCGAATATCAAAAAGAATTATTATCGAGATGGGGAAAACGCTTATTTTATGACCCGAAAAACAAAAAAGAGTTAGATTAACGAAGATTCTAATCCCTTAATCAAATGAGTTAATAATTTATTAACTGGGGTTTTAATTCCTAATTCTTGAGCATATTTCAACACTCTCCCGTTAATAAAATCAATTTCAGTTGGAGTCCCATTCAAAATGTCCTGTAGCATCGAGTTCCTGTTGTTTGAAGTCTTTCTCGCAACATCATAAGTTTCAGCAACAAAGTCTTTATTTGAAAGCTGGATTTCCTTCTTTTTTGCAACTTGGACGGCTTCTTCAACAGCTTCGGCCATCAAATGCTTTAAGCCTTCAGATTCTAATAACTGACCATTTTTTAGATTTGTTAAAGCCCCAAACGCATTTATTCCTACATTTACAAACACTTTTTCCCAAGATTCTTTATTAATATCCTCAACAATCTGAGTTTCAAATCCCGCTAATTCAAGAAGATCATTTATAAGCATCAAATTTTTCTTCGCGTTTTCCAACTTAGAAGAATTTTTATTGAATATTTCAAGATATGGGAAACCAATTTTCGTAAATCCCACTCCAGTATGAATTAAATTTCCGGGGGATTCTAAAAATGCACCATGTGAAGTCACAATCCTTATTATTTTCGATTTTGATATGTAATTACTAACAATATCCTCATTTCCAATTCCATTCTGTAAAATAACTAACCAATTACTAATATCAATAAGATCTTTATATTGTAAAACAGCCCTTTCTAAATCATACGTTTTTGTAGTTAAAAACATATAATTAAATCTAAATTCCGAATCCCTTCTAGACATATCTTTTAGAGCATTCTCGTTTTCATACGCTTTTATACCATATATTTCCTTTACATCTTGATCCTTATAGATCTTTAATCCATCCTTGCCAATAGCATCAGCATGGTCTTTCATACAAAAGAAGATTATTTGAAATTCATAAATATCAGATTTAATATTTGCTAAATACCCACCAAATAAACTTCCTATAGATCCAGCACCAATAATACCAATTCTTATTGTTCTTTTGTTCAACTTCCGTCAATTAAACCTGATAATTATAACTAAGATTACAGCATTATTTTAAAAATTTATCCAAGTCTGTTTGCCCCTTAGAATATTCTCCTGTTTTCTTTTTAATCTCTAAAATATTGACCTTATTGGGAGGATTCCTTGGATGAACTCCCAATTCTTTCATCAGCATAATTGAGTTCTTCGCAGCATAACCGGAAAAATGGTTATTAAAATATATCCCAATCTTTTCTACTTTTGGAGCTATTTCTCCTATTGATTGCGCCCATTTCTTTATTTCTTCCTCTTTGAAAAAATAATCAAACCATATTTTCTCCCCATAACCATGAAATCGAATGTATAGCAATTCCGAAGTAGTTATATCCATTCTAGGAGGTAGTAAAGGCTCAATAACAGCACAATATGTAATTGATTCATCCTTTAGATAGTTAAATACCTCATCATCCATCCATGATTTATGTCTAAACTCCACTACTAATTTATATCCATTCTTGTCATAATTACCAGGCCAATTATCAAAAAATTCTTTTAAGTTTCCAAAATGCTTATTTTTTTTAAACGTCGGAGGTAATTGGATCAAAAAGGATAACAACTTTTTAGATTTCACTAATGGCTCCATCGAATCTAAAAAATAATTTAAATCTCTCAAACATAAATCAATGTCTAAGAAGTTCTCATGTGTAATAGTCTGAGGGATTTTTGCTGAAAACAAGAAGTTTTTAGGCGTTTTATTTACCCAATTCTGTACCACCCACCTTGAAGGAGTATTATAAAACGTAGTATTTATCTCATTAGTAAAGAAAATCTCAGAATAGTATAGTAGAAAATCTTCCTTTTTTAGGCTCTTTGGATAGAATGGCCCGATCCATTCATCATAACCCCATCCAGAAGTGCCAATCAAAATCTTTTGTGTCATTATTGATTCTTTAAATAAGAGTCATTACGAATCGACATTCCCTATTGCTAATAAATAACTTTATTCCTATTTAAACTTTAAAATTGAGGTAATTTTCTAATTTTATTAATGTATTTTCTTATTCAGATTATTATTAACTCTTTAATTATTTTATATCAGACTCCTAAATTTGGTTTTTAAAGTTTATGTATTCTGACCGTAAAATTTTTAACCAAATATTTACTCTTATATTTCGTCGTTGATGTTTATAATAGAACAAGAGGAGTATTATTTCATCCATCGACAAGTTATTGGTTAGAAAAATACCTCATCTTATATGATGATGTAGAGCCAATAGCTGGCTTAGGTCCCACTGAAGTACACCATCAAAAGACTTCGGTCAAGTAATTGGTGCCACAGGACGTGGGTACTTAAACTGACCACCACATTGGTTTGTTTAAGCTTACCAGAGCCAAGCATGAAAAATCGTGCTCATAAGAACATACTCCCTATATTATTAAAGTCTACTTTATTAATCGTCTCGATTTAAGAATTTTTTACCAATTCAGAATACGCAAACCCTTAGGCAAGCAATCTGAATCTTTCCTCAATTAGACGCCAATACGCCTCCGCTATTTGGTGGATATCTTGGCTTGGGC
>JBHLLU010000095.1:0-11091 GCA_048938895.1 Promethearchaeota archaeon | reverse complement strand
ACTATATTAATATCTAACCCAATTACGTTTTTTAATAAAATATCCCCCATTTTTATTGGAGCCTTAACTACAGTTTTAGCTATTTCTTTTAATGCATCTTGAAGTTTTTCTTTAGGAATAGGTGAATCTGACCTTACTGGTACTAATGGGAGAAATCCATCTTCTACTCTAATAGTTGTAGTAAGAATTCGTTTAGGGGCAATAAATTCTTCTCTTGCATATTCTTCTCCCCTTTTGCAAGAATGCCCTTCAATTACAAGTTCTCCGGAAACATTCTCAACATGCACAAGGCATCCTGTAGGGCATACAATACATCGTATATCTTTACTTCCTTCTGGAATTTTCGATACTGACATTTTATTTCTCCTCAATTAAAACCTCTGGGCGAGGAATTACTTCTATTTCAATATATTTTGTAGTGGGATCAATATTAATATTGTTTAAATTAAGGTTAATTTCAATCATTTCACTTGGGATAACATATCTTCTTTTCTTTTTATATAAGATTCTGTTTTTGTCATCCTTAAATTGAATTAGCAATCTTCTGTCAGGACTTTTTACTCTAAATGTAAATATAACATCTTTATTTAAATTTGATCGATTTATCAAATCTGGCTTTACATAATTAACATTTTCGCCAGGAATACACTTTATTTTTTCTTCCTTCTTAATCTCTTTACCATATCTGTTTTTAATATACTCAATAGCGTTCAATCCAGCTCTTTTTGCCTCTGCGGTTACTAGATCTACTAAATCGTGTACTTGTAATACATTACCACAAGCAAATACTCCTTCTAATGTTGATTCTAAGTTATTATCAATAATAGGTCCACCCATTTCAGCAATTTCCGCTCCCGCTTCTCTTGTTAATTCATTTTCCGGAATTAATCCTACAGATAATAATAAAGTGTCGCATTCAATAAATTTCTCAGAACCTATTACCCTATCAAAATTTCTATCAACCTTTGAAATTGTAACACCTTGAACTCTGTCTTTCCCATGAATTTTAGTGACAGTATAACTTGTTATAAGTGGAATTCCATAATCTTCTAAACATTGAACTTGATTTCTGATCAATCCGCTAACGTAGGGTTGGATTTCAACAACAGCTTGAACTTGGCATCCTTCCCATGTTAAGCGACGGGCCATAATCATACCTATATCTCCACTTCCCAAAATAACATAAGTCCTACCAGGTAAATACCCTTCGACATTAACAAATCTTTGTGCTTGTCCAGCTGTATAAATTCCCGCTGGCCGAAAACCAGGTATGTTGATTGCACCTCTTGTTCTTTCACGGCATCCCATTGCTAGAATAATTGCCTTAGCTTTTATTTCGATCAATCCCTCTTTATTATTGACAGCATATATTAATTTCTCGGGAGTAATTTCAATTACCATTGTATCTAACTTAAAATCAACATCTAATTGTAAAGCTTGATTGATAAACCTTTGAACATATTCAGGTCCGGTTAATTCTTCCTTAAACTCGTGTAGACCAAATCCATTATGAATGCACTGGAGTGTGATTCCTCCTAATTCCTTATCTCTTTCCAGAATTAACACATTCAAATCTGCTTTTTTAACAACTATTGCTGCTGCTAAACCTGCTGATCCTCCACCAATCACTGCTACATCTACCACATACTTATTCACTCTTTACTCGCACCTCCAGATATATTTTTTAAAACTATATCCTTTGTTCTCCCCACTAAAATATTGGTATCTTCTCCCCTTTTAGTAACCTGTTCATAAGGAACCTTCAATTCTCTTGAAAGTATTTCTATTACTCGTGGGCGACAGAAGCCCCCCTGACACCTGCCCATTCCAGGCCTACAACGAAATTTCACACCATCAACCGTTCTTGCCCCAACTGGGGCATGGATCGCATTTATAATTTCCATTTCTGGTATTGTCTCACATCGGCAGATAATTCTTCCCCATCTTGGATCTTCCTTGACCTTACTATCCAATTGTTCCTTTGTAAAATCTTTAAATCGTTCAGGTTTGGGACGATAGGGATTATAATCTTCTTTAATAGATAATTTGACGCCTAATAATTCAAGAAATTCAACAACCTTTTCAGCAATCGCAAATGTTGCCGTTAATCCTGGTGATAAAATCCCTGCGACATTTATAAATCCGTAAACATCAGTATTATCTATGATAAAGTCATAGGTCTCCGGAACTGCTCTTAATCCTGCAAAATTTCGAATTGAACTTCTTAAAGGAAGGCTTGGAACTAATTTTCTCCCACCTTCTAGGATTTCTTTTAATCCCGCCGTTGTAGTGGAAACATCTTCAGGATCAGTAATATTTTGTGCATTGGGCCCAGCAAAAGTGTTACCGTGCAAAGTAGGGCAGACTAAAATACCTTTAGAAATTTTAGTGGGTATTGGAAAGAGAATTTTATTCAGGTGGATTGCGTTTCTGTCGAATAAAATATATTCTCCCTTTCGTGGTATTAAGCTAAAATAATCAAGCCCTAACATGCTGGATATTTTTGCAGCATAAAGTCCTGCTGCATTAATGAGATTTCTTGTTTTAAATTCTCCTTGATATGTTCTTACAGTAAAAGTATAGTCTTGATGCCTAATTTTAACAACTTCATGATTTCTGAAAAATTTTACACCATTTATTGTTGCATTATCCGCTAAAGCGAAAGTTAATTCATATGGACTAACAAGACCTGCGCTAGAAGCATGTAAAACACCTACAACATCATCAGTTAGAGTTGGTTCCATTTCTTTTATTTTATTTTTGTCTAATATTAATTCTAAACCCGGTATGCCATCTTCTATTCCTTTCTTTCTCTCTTCCTCTAATTCTTTTATCTGACTATCCTCTAAGGCAACTACAAACGAACCGATTCTTTTAAATGGAAAATTCAATTCTTTTGCTGCTTGAGAATATAATTTATTCCCTTTTATACTCAAATATCTTTTGGTGTATTCCCTTTGTGCAGCATAACCTGCATGGACTACACCTGAATTAGCTTTAGATGTTCCTGATGCGATTTCTGCCTCTTTTTCCAATACAGCTATTTTTAAATTATATTTTGAAAGCGTGCGTGCTATAGAACATCCAGTTACTCCTGCACCTATAATTATGACGTCGTAAATCAAGCTTATATTACCTTTTCATATAAATTCTCTTTATGAATGACCTATATAAGTTACAAAGTCTAATCTTGAAAAATATAAATATCTTTTAAATTTATTAAAATATTTACAAAGTTTTTATAGATCTTTATTTTTGTTCCTTTCACAACAAATATATTGAGAGGAACCAGAATATGTTAAAAATAATCGCTGAAATTATCAAAATTTTTGTTAAGGGATTGAAGATTGTATTTTTTATTGATCGTGTTAGTTTTGATTCATGTTCACTACCCAACATATTCTCTAATTGCTGGTAATTCGGATTCATTTCCTTTTTCAAATGAATTGAGCCTAAAAATCCTGGATTTGATAATTGATTAATGAGAAAATCGAGATTGTTTGAAGGAATGAAATTACTTTTATTGAGTGAACTAAGATCTCTTGATTGTTCATTTTGAATATGGTTATTCTTATTTTCTTCTTCATTCATAGTTTTTTCATTATTACCATATCTTCTCTTTCTTAAATCCTTTATGCTTATAAAATCAATATTAAGAAAAATTTGGAAACAATAAATAAGATATGTTTTGGAAGGATAATTTATTTTGATTTATCCTCTAAAGAATCCTGAATTGCAGCTTCGAAAGTATCAAAAAGACCTACATCAGAATCCCACTTCTTCAATGTTTCTTCAGGATATAACTCAAAAAACTTATCTGAAATATCTCTTAATTCTTTAAATATTTTTTTTGATTTTATTTTATTTGAAGAACTAGCAACAAATAGAAATTTATTTCTTTTTACAATTGAAAATCTAATACTGCTTAACTCAAAATTAGACATCCCTTCGTCTGTAAGTTTTTGAGCAAAGGTATTTAATGCACTCATAAGTGCTCCAAATAGTTGAGGATTTACTCTAGGGTCAATAACACGGCTATAAACTGTTGTACCACTTACAGTTAAAATCCATAAATCTCTTAATACTTTTACCATAAATTTCCCCTTATGTTGATTTGTTTTGAGTCGAAAAACTTTTTATTCTTATTAAGGTAAAAATTGATTTGTATTATAATTATTTTTTGAAATAATAAAATATAATTTGAAATGATTAAAAAAATATAGTATAGTAAAGATTTAATTAGGTTTTTATCAATTGTGAAATGAAATACAACAAAATCACTAAACCACTGCTCGAACAATTCAAAACCATTGTTGGATCACATTTCATTTTTGATCAATTCGAAATCCGGTGGACTTACGCATTTGGGGGTTCCTTATTTATTAAGGACTGGATTCCTGATTTGATTTTAATGCCA
This sequence comes from Promethearchaeota archaeon, assembly GCA_048938895.1. Lineage (GTDB taxonomy): Archaea > Asgardarchaeota > Lokiarchaeia > Sigyniarchaeales > SOKP01 > Loki-b32. Next base: position 6,674 of record JBHLLU010000095.1, on the reverse strand, counting down.
CAGAAATCTCAACAAGTCTCTGAAATTTTAAAATTAGCGAATAAAAAAAAAATTGCTGTCACACCTCGTGGAAGTGGGACAAGTTTATCTTCTGGCTCAATGACCCCATATGGCGGGATTATATTAGACTTAAGTCAAATGAAAAAAATCCTTAATATTGATATTGTTAATAATTTGGTCGAGGTTGAGCCTGGGGTAGTTTGTGATGATTTAAATGAAATATTAAAACCAATGGGATATCTTTTTCCCCCAGATCCGGGATCAAGTTCAGTTTGTACTATTGGAGGCATGGTTGCAACCAATGCCGGGGGGATACAAGCTTTTAAATATGGGGTTACCAAAAATTATGTTTTATATTTAGAAGTAGTATTACCTAATGGAAAAATTTTAAATCTAGGAACTAAAGTCCTTAAATCTGTTTCATCATATAATTTAAAAGATCTTTTCATAGGTTCCGAAGGGACATTAGGAATTATTACGAAAATCGGTTTGAGAATTCGCCCATTACCTAAAACAAGAAAACTTGGTTTATATATCTTTGAGAATGTTGAATATTTAAGAGATGCCGTAATTGAATTAAGGAAAAGGGGGATAGTACCTAATCTTTTAGAATTTATGGATAAAATTTTGTTAAAAGCTGTAAAGGAATTCCTAGGAGGAGAATTTTTTGATTTTCCTGATGGATATATGCTATTAGCTGAAGTAGATGGAAATTCTTCTAAAGAAGTTGATGAACATTTCTCAAAAATGTTTGATATTATTATCCGACATAATCCCATCTTCCATAAAATTGCTAAAACAGAAGAAGAAAGGGAGAGGTTAATCTTAGCAAGAAAATCAAATCTTCCTGCTCTCTCAAGAATACGACCAAATACCTGCGTTGAAGATTGTACAATTCAACTTTCAGATTTTGCAGAAATAATAAAAAAAATTGAAAAGATTCCTGAAGATATCAATGCAAAGAATCTATTAGTGGCGACAATATGTCATATGGAAGGAAATTTACACCCAACATTTTTATTTAACGAAAATGATGAAGAAGACATCATGGATTTTGAGAAAGCAGTTGATTATCTATACAAAGAAATAATTATTCCTGTGGGTGGTACCGTGACCGGAGAACATGGAATTGGTAAAATAAAGACTTCTTATCTTAAATTTGAACATGGTATCGATGTTGTTAATTTAATGACTGATATTAAGGATTTTTTTGACCCAAATAGGATCCTAAATCCTGGAATAGGAAAAGGAGATAACAAAACATTGAAAAAATCAATTTATAATCGTAATCTTAAGAATAAAGATGCTTTATTAAGTCTTAAATGTATGAGATGTGGATTTTGCCTAACTAAATGTCCATCAAGGATCTATCATCTAATCGAACCATATAGTCCAAGAGGGAGACTCAGTATCCTTAATGGTTTAGTTCATGGAGAACTTGAATTAAATGATTTTATAGCGGAGATCCTCCAAACTTGTACGCTATGTGGCTCATGTGATTCTGTTTGTCCTGCAGGAATAAAGACATCCGAAATTTTTGAAAAAGCTCGAGAAATTATTCATAAAAAAAAAGGAGAAAAATGAAGCTTGATTACGGTAAAAACGGATTAGAATTGTCTCTTGACCCAAAGTGGAATGTAACTATTCTACACCCAGAAGAACAAAAGCCATTTATAGATCCAGTAAGGAAAATAAGGGAAGCTATTAAAAATCCTTTAGGCAGCAAATCATTAAGGCAAATTGTACGGCAGAGGAATAATCTAAATAGAGTATGTGTAGTGGTGTCAGATTCAACTAGACCTGTCCCCTCCCATTATATCCTTGAGGCTTTAGTAGGAAAACTAAATGAATATGGAATTAAAGATCATCAAATTTTAGTATTGATAGCAACTGGTCTGCACAGACCTTCTCGGAATGATGAACATAATAAAATTTTAGGGAATCATTTAGCGGATAGAATAAAAATCATTAGTCACGTAGCAACTGATAAGAACTCTCTTCAGTATTTGGGAAAGACATCAGATAATATTCCACTTTATATTAATAAATTATATTATGAAAGTGATCTTAAAATCATAACTGGATATGTCGAACCTCATTTCTTTTTTGGTTTTAGTGGGGGGAGGAAAGCAGTCCTCCCAGGTATTACTGGTGATGATACAATTCAAGCAAACCATTCTGCTAAGAATATTGCTTCTGAATATTCTCGTTTTGGGGTGTATAAAAAAAATTTAATGCATAAAAGTGCAACTGAGGCATCCAAATTAATAGGAGTAGATTTTGCGATAAATGTTTGTATAAATAAAAATCATGAAATTGTTAAAGTAAGAGCGGGTAATTTTGAAGAAATTCATGAAGAATTGGTTAATTACCAAATAAAACACATATTTAAAAAGATAACTGAGCCATATGATATAGTTATATGTGGAAATGGGGGATATCCATTAGATCTAAATTTGTATCAAGCTGTAAAAAGTATGGCTATTGGAGAAATTGCGGTAAAAACGGGGGGAACTATAATTTCTGTAAATGAATGTTCAGAGGGTATTGGGATCGGTCAAGAGAAATTTAAAGAGTTATTATTTTCAGGAATGGATCCAAATAAAATTTATAATAAAATCTTAAATAAAAAAATTGTAGTCCCTGATCAATGGGAGATTCAAGTTCTAACACGTGTGTTGATGAAAGCAGAGATTTTCGTAGTTTCTAAACTAAAAGAAAGCGAATTAGGAAATATCGGACTAAAACATGCAAGAACAGTCGAACAAGTTATAGATCTATCTCTAAAAAAATATGGTGATGATGCTTCAATATTAATCTTACCTAATGGTCCTCAAATACTTCCCTTATTGAAAAATTAAAGTAATCCATTTAAAGGTGAAAAAAAGGTTTATATCTGAATTTTAAATTTTTAAAAAATTTTTAATGTTCTTTGCTTTTGCTAAAAATATTGATTTTTTTGTTAATTTTTTATATGAAGATTTTTATTATTTTATAAAGCTTTTAACCTTGAATCGAATTCGATTCAACATAAATAAGAATATAATCAGTCGCCAAATATCCTTAATATGTATCAGTTTCATTAAGGCTAGATTGTTGTGATAAAGCGGAAGAAATGAAGGATCTAAAAAATTCAGGAAAACTAAGGAACATAACTATCACGAGTTACTTAACAATTAGCCTAAATTTATTTTGCATAGTATTTGGAATATTGTACATCTTGAATTCTACATCTTCCCTATTATGGGAAATTTTTGGGGTCATTTTGACTTTAACTATATTTGAAAATTTGCTCTATGTCTATTTTAATCTTCATAAAAAGAATATTTTAAGAGTTAAAACGCGACTACTAAGCTACGGATTTTTAATTTTCATAATTTTCGCTATTCCTTGTATGATGCTAGGAAATTTATTGTTATCGTCCATTTATTCAAATGAACTAATCGATACATTTGGGGCTTATATGCTAACATATTCTGGTTATTTTGGTATATTAATATATGGGATATCTTTTGCTTTATTTAACTTAATAAAGCTAATAAATATTGATTTTCTATTTCTAAATTATTCTTTTGTCATTCCAAATACTCGGAAATATATAAGAACAAAGAAGGTCACGAGGAAAATTGCTACTATTATTTCCAGAATTATATTCGTTATAGGAATCATCTTTGCTGTGGTAATTATTTTTGGATCTTTTGAAGTTATGACAACTTTTGTTGCTATGGTTTCTGGTCAATTTGGGACGTTTTTTTCAATAATCTTTTTAGCTAATACTATTTTACTCTTGACATTAAAGGGGCGTAAAAGAATCACTAAAAAATATTATAAAACAGCAATTTTAGGTTTTTTTGTTTCTGGATGTCTATTAATGCCTGTTTTAATGACTAATTTTACAGTTATTAATGCTAGAAGATCATTTACCAGTGCTTTTGGAGATGATTGGCAAAATCAGATTCCCTCGACTACAAATAACTATTTTTTAACAACTCCATTTTCTCTTACAAGTTATTTTCTAGGTGCGCAACCAAAAGACTGCACTATTGAAAAAAATACTTTATTTTATGATGAAGAAGGAATAAAACTATATTTTGATGCATATACTCCATGTAATTGTAAAAAAGATCTCCCAGGAGAAAATTCAACTATAATTAGAATTCATGGGGGGAGTTGGGTTTCTGGAGATAAAGGAATGATGAATATGATGCAAATGAATAAATATTTTGCCGCTCAAGGCTATGTAGTGTTTGATATTCAATATGGTCTGGATAAAAATCCTCTGTTTGAACTAGATCCACTTACTCCTGATTACCAAAAAGGGGATTTTAACATTGATGATATGATGCGCCATATTGGAGAATTTACGAAATATCTTTCTCTACATTCGAATGAATATGGGGCAAATTTAGATTCGGTATTTATAAGCGGAGGATCAGCAGGAGGACACCTTGCAAGTGCAGTAGCCTTAGCAATAACGAGTGGTAACTACACTGATATATTTGGTGATAACCTAACAATTAGAGGATTGATACCATTTTATCCTGCGAATGGTCAGATGGTATTTTTTGGGATAAGCGGTAGTGAAGAATTTAAACATCCTGAAAAGTTAATTGATGAAAATAGCCCTCCATGCTTAATATTTCAAGGTACTCATGATATTTTAAACTATTTTAGCATATCTGAAAATATAAGAGATACTTACAGAAGTAAGGGAAATGATGAATGTGCAATTCTTTGGCTCCCAATGGCTGGTCATGCGGCTGATTTTTACTTTTCTGGAAATTACAATCAAATATTCTTGTATTTTATGGAAAGATTTTTGTTTCTATACCATTGAAACTAATTTGTCTTTGTTCATTGAAAATTAAACCTAATAATATACTGAATCTTCTTTCATAATATTTTTATATTTGACAAATTAGTATCAAATAGTGATTTCATTTTGGAGAATAATAATCAGAAATCATCAACTAAAAAAAATAGATCATATTCAATGTATAGTGGTCTTGCTGGTCTCTTATTATGGTATATTTTAGGACTATTACCTCACTCATTAGAGTTTTTATCTAGTCTGTACAAATTTATTACTCTACTATTAGCTTGCATTTCTATTACTATAGGAGTTTATGATTTAATTAATAAGGCCGATATTCTCGATTGTATAATTGGGATCGGTCTTGGATTTACATTATTATTTTTGTTCTTTTTGTCGATAATGAATTAACAATTCTTGTTCACATTTCATAATTTGGTCATGTATATTTCTCTTAAGGAACCAATTTCTGGATATTATAGTGAAATTTTTCAGTATTTCAAAAACATCATCTTAGAGAAAATTAGTATCGAGAAAAAGAAAACGGAACACATATTATAATCTATAAATTTCTTGATTCCCATTAAAATGGGAGTTTTTCGTACGTACGATAACAGATAACATTTTTGTATAATAAAACTTATATATATACGATCGCCTTAAAAGATCTTAACCATTAGTATTTAGTTTTGGGAATTAGAAATTGTTATAATTTAAAATTGTTAAAATTAAATACTTAACCGATCATTAAGATCAAAGATCATAAGAAAATGTAATAATTTCTACATTACATGACTTAGATACGAAAAAAAAAAATAATTTCAGTCGAAAAGATATACACCCAGGTGAAGAAAAATGAGTTATTATAAAGACAGACTTCGCTCAACCAAGGTAGGATCGGAAGAGGAAAGCTGCAGTTCAGATGCTCAATGTTGCGATAATCCTTGTATCGAACCACAAGATGGTGATGCGGTATGTACAAATTGCGGAATGATTCTCGGTCGCAATCTTGTTGGAAATGAACGTAGAGCATACACAGTCGAGGAGGTTAACAAACGGAGACGTACTGAACCTCGATGGCGTGAATTTGGACCCCGTACGATGCTTCCCAATAGTAAAATTGATTCTAAAGGGCGCTTGATTAATGCTCGTGGCAAAACCTTATTTTCACGATTATCAAAGATTCAGAATTCATTAATCTCAAGTATCGAAAGAAATTTCTGGGAAGCTAAGCCTAAGCTTAAAATGCTCACCAGTAAAATGAATATCCCTGAATATATAAAAGAAACGGCTTGGAAAATTTATTCAGTAGTAGCAAAGAAAAAATTAACTATGGGTAGAAGCATAGACGGATTCATTGCTGCATCCTTATACGCCGCAATCCGAGTCCACGAGTTCCCACGATTACTTGAAGAAGTGTGCGAAGCTTCCATGACACCAAGACGGACAGTGCATCGTTCCTTAGGGATGGTGGTGAAAGAAGTGTTACCTGAGCTTGGACTTAAATACAAGCCGATTACCGCAGAACAATTAGTATTCCGGTTCGGGAACGACCTTGGCTTACCAATGGAAACCCAGAAAAAAGCGATAAACATGCTAGTGGAAGCATCTAAAAATGGTTTGCTTCGAACTGGCAAGGATCCAAAAGGATTAGCTGCAAGCGTAATTTATATGGCTGCAAAAGCTGGAAACCATCGTAAAACACAGGCAGAGGTCTCAGAAGTGGCAAAAGTCACAGAAGTTACCTTGAGAAGTCGATCCAAACAAATTAAAAGCAAACTTCAGTAATTCGGAGAATCTTTACGAAAGATTTACCAGAACTGAGTAATTAGAATACAAATTTTTTTTATTTATTTCTTTT
>JBHLLU010000004.1:111883-129420 GCA_048938895.1 Promethearchaeota archaeon | reverse complement strand
TGCCGCTCTGCTTGCATTTAGACGTTTAACACCTTCTAAATAGAATGTATATGCTCCAATAGTAGAAATAAAAGCTAGATATGAAATTCCGATCCAGACTCGTAGAGGGACATTAAGAAATTCGAGAGGGTTAAGATATTGGGGACTTACAACAATACCAAAAGGTATAGTAATTAAAAATCCAAAGAAAGATACCCATGTAATTATCCACAGAGAAGAAGGTTGGTGAGATTGAGTATTCATCTGAGTTTTATTTATGAAAGACCTTGAAGTTACTGTATAAATTGCATAGGCAAATGCAGCCCCTAAAATCAAAATATCGCCTAAAATTCGATTTAAGACATCCACATTAGGAGAAAATCCTACAACAATAATAACTGCTATGAAGGCTAAAACAGTCCCAAGTACTTTTTTCCAAGTAAAATATTCTGTTTTTAAAAATATACTAGATAGAATAACCACCCAAATCGCATTTGTAGCCACCATTATACTAGCATCACTCGCGGCTGTAAAGATTTCCCCTAAAAGATATCCTACTTGGTAAACTGTTACTGATAAAAAACCCATTAGCATCAGAACTTTCCAATGTTCTTTTGCAAATTGCCAATTTAAGGTTCCTTCCTTAATTTTTAAGATCGGAAAGAAACAAAGTATTGCAAGAAAGTAACGAATCACCGCAATCATTAATGGTGGGATTGTCGCCCCTCCTACCTCTTTAGAAACTAACCATCGCCCTAAAGGCCAAGTTCCACCCCATATTACCATAGTCAAGATTAATAATAGATAAGCGATAACTTCTTTCTTCTGTGTCATCTTTTCAGCAGATACTTTATCGTAATTCATATTGTTTCATACCATTTATGAATTAAATCACGTTTCTTAATCAATCTAAGAAGGTATAGAGATAAAATTAGAAATGCCAGCGTTTCAATAAGCCAGATAAGATCGTAAACTCTGATATTGCCATCAAGTACTATGCCCCCAAAATGAAAGGTACCATAATTGACAATTGAATATAATAATATTTCAGGGGTTTGCAAGATGATCGGAAAAAAAAATTCAATCTTCTCATGAGATGGGAGATCAAGTAAAAGATGTAATAATCCTCCGATAAATGCTGAATAAAAACTAACTATAAAAAATCTTTTATTTATTTTCTTGTACTTCAAAACATCAAATTTCTCAATCCCAAAATATCTCATGGGTCTATGAAAAATCTTTCTCTTCTTTACTCTTTCTGCCAAAAATGGGCCGATATTCTTGCTAAATATAATAGTTAAAATTATAGATAATGGGATAGTGAGAATTATTATGCCTAATAGGCTGTGAGTTAGGTTCCTAAATTCGAATGGTAGAAAAGGACCAAATAGTATATCAATATCAGGAATTATAGTACTTATACAAAGGGCAGTTCCATCAAACATCTTAGGGTATTTCATTTTTAACAATAATCCTGGTGCTTGATGGGAAAATATACTGCTAGGCATTTATTTACAATTTGCTATTTTTGATTTTTAAATTGTTAATGACGTATTAACTTTTTGAAAATCCCCCATGATGGAATTCAATTGAGTAATTTAATTTCTTTTCCTCACAGAAATTCATGATCTCATCTTCAAGGACATCCCAATATCCGCGATCTTTTTGTAGATCCTTATAAATATGCATTAAATTAGGATATTTCTCATTTATCACCTTCATTATTCTGGGAATATTGTGAGGTCTAAAATTGAGATTTTCAAAAAGAAAACGATTTGAAAAATCTTTTACGTTTTCAATGATTCCTTTATAGTCAGTAATTTCTGGAAAATATGGTGAGATAAAGGTATATGTCTCAATACCCTCTTGAGAAATTTGTTTAATCGCTTCTAACCTTTCTAAGGGTTTGGAGGCTGCCCTTTCAATTATTCTGGCAAATTGTTCATCCAATGTACTAATTGAAATTCCCACGCTTATATTCTCAAATTTTTTAAATAAATCGATATCTCTTAATACTAATTTAGATTTCGTAAGAATGGAAACTGAAGCTTTGGTACTAATTAATTTTTCCAATATTTTTCGAGTATTTTGGTATTTCTTTTCTAAGGGCAAATAAGGATCTGTAACTGAACTGAGGAGAATCCTCTTTCCATTATATCTTTCAGGCTTAATCTTATCCAAATCAAATGTTTTGATGTCTAAAAACTGTCCCCATTTATCCCCCTTATGATTGGTAAATCTTATCATGAATTCCGCATAACAGTAGATACATCCATGTTGACATCCTGTATAAGGATTTATGACATAATCAATTGAGGGAATATTGCTTTTTGTTATTATATTCTTAGCTTCTTTGAAATCAATTTTCATATTTCGATTCATTCTTCTTTCTTTGTAAATAAAATACCATTACAAATAAATTTGTCATTAAATGAAAGAGCCAAGTATACAAGATGCCCAAAAATATTAATGTAATGAAGTATATAATTGAAGAAATCATCAAAGAGAGCATTCTTCCTGAATCGCTTAAACTTATGGTATGTACAATTACGAAAAGAATCGATCCAAACATAATACCCATGACCATGTTAAAATTAAAGTAATAAATAAGTACACTTAAAACTAAACTTCGGTATATTAATTCCTCTATAAATGCACTTAGGGAAAACATTAATCCAATAGAAGCTATTTTTTGAGGATTTAAATCATGAGTAAGATAATAAAAAATTTCATCCCCTTTTCCCATTTCAAAAATTCCCGCTCTACTTTTAAAATATACATAAATGCCTAAAATCTTTAGTATGATTATTGTTAATAATGGAAGAAAGATATAAATTTCAAATCTGTGGTTTAATCCAATTAAGTCATAGAAAGAAAAGATAAAAGGATCAATATTAGGAAGAGAAAAGTATAGTAAATCTAAAAGAAATATTAAAGGAATTATAAACAGCATTAAATATACTGATACCGATACTTTTAGATCTGTTTCAATTATATATTTAACGCTGAGAATAAAACCAATTACAGTAAGATAATATGAAGAAATAAAAATAATATTAATAAATACATTATAGGTTGAATATATAAACCAAAAAAGAAAGAATAATAGTATTATTATATTGCTGGAAACTATATTATGAAGTTTTGCTTTAATTCTTTTATTGTAATTTAACATTCTTATAAGATTAATTGGTTGTATTTTCTAATTACAAAGAAAATCCTAAAATTCATCTTTACAATTTATTAGAATAACTATTAATTTTTCTTTAAATTAGGATCTTAATAAGTTTTTATCAATAATTTGAACATTATTCTAAATAATATGATAGGTATCGAGAAATTAGAGACAAGAAGACTTAAACTTTGCCCCTTTATGGAGGATAATTTCAAAAATTTCTTCGACACCATAAATAACAAATACTGCATGAATTATATCAATAGAACATCAGAAGGTTCAGTTCTTGAAAAAGCAAAAACTCTATTTTCTTCAATTATTGGGTCATATAATACTCCTAACGCTCATCTCATATTAAAAATCCTAAAAAAAGAAACGAATGAGTACATTGGAGCTTGTGGACTAATGAAATCAAATATGAATGAAGCAATAGAATGTTTCTACACATTGCTTCCCTTTCATCAAGGTAATGGCTATACGATTGAGGCTATGTTGAAATTATTTGAATTTTCGTTTAATATACTTAATATTCCTAAGATTATCGTTTTTTTACACCCAGATAACTCAAAAGGTTGGAAAGTTGCAGAAAGAATTGGAATGAAATATCTGGGACATTATATGCATTCTTATCTAAGTTTTAAGGTTATGTTATTTTCTATTGAAAAACAGGAATATGTTTCTCAAAGAAGATTTTAATTTGCTAAAATAAATCATTTCTAATTATCAAATTATTAAATATATTGAGCTTATAACGTTTATTTTCATTGTTATTTTTTTTTTTAAATTGTTGTTATCGAGCAAATCGTTTTATAAATGATATATTTTAAAAAATTAGCAAACAGCCTTAAAATCAAAATAATATAATTATATACTAATTTGAAACGTTTTGATTTGTTGCATAAAAAGAAGATTGCTATTATTATTGTTATTGTAGTAGGCATAATCGGAGTTTGTCTTATCCTTGGAACTAACTTCTTAAATTTAGATAATTCAAAAAATAATAAATATCCAGATTTTATAACAAAAAATGAAAATTATTTTATAACTAGGATAGGATCAGTTCCTAATATTGATTCGAGTACTTATAAGTTAAATGTTTGGGGTCAAATTGATAACCCAAAAAATTTTACACTTACTGAGCTCCGAAATTTAAATTTAATTGACCGGACATTAACAACAGAATGTATTGGTAATCCAACTAGAGGTCCACTTTTATCCACTGCTGTCTGGCGTGGATTCTTATTGTATAATTTTTTGGAGTCTCTTGGCTTAAAAGCGAATGCTACTGGTGTGAAATATAAGGCTGCAGATGGCTATTATGCTTCTCATACTTTAGCTCAACTAAAAAATAACGGAACTCTTGGAGCGCTTTATATGAATGGTAAAATTTTGCCTCTTGTTCAAGGATTTCCTCTTAGAATAGTAAATCCTGGATCCTTTGGAGCAAAACAACCCGCATGGGTAACAGAAATAGAAGTTATAGACAGGCCCCTAGAAGATTTTTGGGACGATCAAGGCTGGGACACTTCACCACCGATGGATGTTGATTCTACAATATTCTTTCCTCAAGATTATGTTAAAGTTCAAGTAGGTGTTACACTTGAAATAGGTGGAGCTGCATATGGTGGTACAAGAATATCTAAAGTGGATTTTACTATTGATGAGGGAATGAGTTGGCAACAGGCAAAAATAATTAAATCTATTGATGCTGATCATGTGTGGGTATTTTGGAACGTCTTAGTAACTTTTAACACTTCGGGTAGCTATAATTTTTATTCTAAAGCAACTGATATTTATAATAATACTCAACCAATGCTCGACTCATATGCTTTTGACGGAAAAAATAGTTGGCCACGATTAATTATTACCGTAATTGATTAGGAAAAATTTATGATTTTTTAAAGAAATTTTTCAATTAATATTTATTTCCTTAATAATAAGAAGTTTTAATTTAGTCAAATTCAATGAATTCTTATGACTTCACAACCTAATATCGAAAATTTGTTTAATGAATGGAATGAATTAAACACAAACGCTCAAAAATTCCTTGGGGAATTCGATTTCGCAAAAATAAAAGAAATCAGAGCCAAACAGAAGAAATCTGAGGATTCAATATACGAAATCCTAAGATCTAATGCCTCAGATGATATTAAAAAGATTTTACCTGAAGATTGCGGCGAAATGGAAGTTGGATTTGAGAGTGAAGAAAAGCGATTCTATTTTGTAATGTTTGATCCTGAATTTGAAGAAGAAGATGAGCCCAAACTCCTTGCTATTACTATTGATCTTAATAAAAATGTAAGTATAATTAAAGACTTCAAAATGGAATAAAGAAATTAAAAAAAAAGTTATTTAATATTTCTCTTTTTGAGGTATACTAATCCTATTATTGCTATGATAGTAAAAATTAAGAAGGAATAACCAAAGGGAATACCTCCTCCTCCGCCTTCACCTTCTAGAGTCATTACCAGAAACGTTGCACCAAATATTTCTGCTTTCATTTTTTTTACAATTCCCTCAGGATTATATGTTAAATGGTATGTACCTAAAAATATACTCTCAATGGTGATTGTACTTCCATCAATTAAATAGCTTCCATAGTATCCTGTATCTAAAGCATATTCACCAATCATAGTTAAATTTATAGGGGTGGGAATAATAAGATATAATCCTCCCGCAGATATGTTGGCTTCATACGCAATGAAATTTTGAGTTTCATTAGCGGCAACATAAAAAGCATTATTTATCAACGTCATCCATGAATCTGATGTCTTATTATACATTCTAAAAGTAGCATCAATTATAAAAGAATCAACCGTCATATAGGAGCCATTATAAATATCTTCGATTGTTAAATTATATTTAAAACCTTTATATTCAGGTACACCCCCAGTAACTTTCCAAATTAACTCTTGACCCTTATCTACCCCAAATGTAGTATCTCCTTGCGTAGTAATTCCTACGACATTAGATACAAAAGGAAAAAGTAATAAGAAAGAACAAAATAACAATAGAGTCATTGTTGTTATTTTTTTCATATTAGACACTTGTGTATGTTTTTTTTCTTGGATTCCAGTTAAATTTGTGTTAGATAATAATTAGACTCTTCATGTATTTAATTCTTAACCTCTATTAAAAAGTAAAGAGATATATATGAAGTTTTAAAATATTCAAGTAATGTGAGAATTATTATCGTAAACAATGAAATAAAATGTATAAGATAGTCTTATTACGACATGGGGAAAGTACTTGGAATAAAGAAAATAGATTTACAGGCTGGACTGATGTTGATCTTTCAGAAAAAGGAATTGAAGAGGCTAATGAAGCAGCAAAGGTATTAATTGAAGAAGGTTTTACTTTTGACATCGCATTTACCTCTGTGTTAAAAAGAGGGATCAGGACGTTATGGATTGTCTTAGATAAAATGGATTTAATGTGGATTCCTGTTCACCGATCTTGGAGGTTGAATGAAAGACATTATGGTGCACTCCAGGGATTTTTTAAGTCAAAAATGGCAGTAGAAGTCGGGGAAGAACAGGTTCTTATCTGGAGGAGAAGTTACGATGTACCACCTCCTGCATTAAAAACGAGCGATCCAAGATATCCTGGAAATGATAGAAGATATAAAGGATTAACAGCTGAAGAAATTCCCTTAACAGAATGTTTAAAGGATACAGTTGAGAGAGTTTTACCTTATTGGCATGATACCATTGTCCCAACTATTAAATCAGGACAAAGGATATTAATTTCTGCTCACGGTAACAGCCTTCGCGCCCTTGTAAAATACCTTGATAATGTTCCTGAAGACGAGATTGTGGAATTGAACATTCCTACTGGAATACCATTAATTTATGAATTAGATGAAGATATGAAACCAATAAATCATTATTATCTCGGAGATACTGAGAAGTTAGAAGAAGCAATTAAAGCGGTTGAAAATCAAGGAAAGGCACAATAAAGTATGACAAAAAAATTATTGATTGACAATCCTGTGGTTTCAAATGTGGTTTTCTATCCTCGGAAGATTAGGAAACCTGAAGGTTTAGATCCAAAAACAAAGACGTTAGAATTAAGAATTAACAAAGAGATTCTTATCGGAGGTTTTTTTTATCTAAATAACCCTAACTATCCTACTATTTTGTTATTTCATGGAAATGGAGAGCTTGCATCAGAATATCAGTATTTCCTAAGTTTTTTCTTTCAATGTGGTGTTAATTTAGCTGTAGTTGACTTTCGGGGGTATGGGTTTAGTTCAGGTAATCCGTTCTATACAAGTCTAATTACTGACGCCCTCCCCATTTATGATGAATTTCATAAATGGGTAGTGAAAAAGGGCTATAATGATTCTCTTTTTGTTCTAGGTCGATCTTTAGGAAGCGTTTGTGCTTCTGAAATTGGAGCACATAATCCAGAGAGTACACACGGAATAATATTTGAAAGTGGATTCGCAAGTCTTTATGATATGATGTCAAGATTGTTTAGAATTAGTGGTGAAGAGATAACCCCAGAATTTCTTAGTGAGTATTCGAATGATACGAGGATTAGAAAATTTGTCAAACCTACATTAGTAATCCACGGAACTCTAGATTGGATTATTCCTTCCTATCAAGGAAAACTAATTTATGAAAATTTGCCTGAAGTAATAGAAAAACAACTGGTGATGATTGAAGGTGCGGGACATAATAATATTTTTTCTTATGAACATGAATATATCACTCCATTGAGGGAATTTATCAATAAATTTAAGTAATCTGACTTTTAGAAGTTTTTGTTTATTTCTATCTTCAAAAACATAAATAATGAATTTCTTTCAAAATTCTTATTTTTCAATTTATAGAAATTGGTCTAGAAATCATTTTTTAATCCTCTAGATTTAGATTAGATTAGAATATAAATCATGAAATATGGGATTAATATGACTAATCATAATTTTAGATTTTGTCCTTATTGTGGAAGGAGATTTTCAAAGCCTAATACAGTTCACATTAACTTCTGCCCATCATGTGGGAAAAGTTTAGGTAAGGTTAATTTCTCTTCTATCAAGAAAATAAGTTGTGTTATATGTCATGAAAAAGTTAACTCGCAACAAAATAGGAATATTAAATGTCCTTATTGTGGAAGTCAATTTCACAGAAAATGTATTACTAATTGGTTATTAGATTACAATTCTTGTCCTTTATGTTTAAATACATTCCTAATGCCAGAAACAATATCAATTGAAAATAGAAAATAATAATAAAATTAGGAATTAAAGAACTTTGTCAAACATTTTATTTAATACTGCCATAATTTATCAATTATAAATCATAGATTTTGATTTTTGAATTATATTGGGTTCAGTATATATATAATTATATAAAATTCTAAAAAGAAGGAAGAGAATTGAATAATTACAATGAAAGCCAATGAAATGCTCGAGAGTTTTTATTTAGCAAGAAATTCGTGAATTAATATTTCTTTAAATTCAATTTCTTTTTCTTTAAAAGGAATTAATTCTTCTCCAGTATATATATCTGATGGACCAAAACTTCTAAACGCGACAGAGAAAGGGATTATCAACTTTGATATATCTGGGAAATTTTCGATAATTTCTGTTTCAGGTTCTAGATCCTGTATTTTTTTCTCTGTTATTTTTAAACTCATGTTATGTACTTTACTCCTTTTATTTAATTTCTTCATAGGATTGAGTTTATTTAAGAGAAAGCTCCCGACAAATTTAGTGAAATCCATAAGTTTAATTTTTTTGGATCACCTTCAAAGAAAATTTTCTTTAAGAATACGCTTTAATTCGGGATCCGGCTTTTGGACTAAGCTTTTCTTACCATTTGAGTAAACATCAATTGGAAATTTCTCATTATATATATTTAATATTAATATTATAAGATTTGAGATATTATGGAAGCATATTATTGAATTATTACAATTGAATAAATCATCTACTAGTCTTGAAAGCAAAGAAAATCGTTTTTTTTGAATTTCCTCATTAAATACTGTATCTTCAGAGCAATATGAATTTTCTAAAAATTCTTCAACTTGTTTTTCTATAGAATTTGATCTGACAGACATCGTAAAACTATATTCTTTTACGATTTTTTTAATTATATGTATATAAAGAAACAGGTTTTTGGTGAGATTATCTAAAAATATTTTTTACTTTATTTTTAAAGCATAAACTTACCTTAGAGAAATTCATCCTTAAAAATCTGTTGATATTCAGAGTCTCTTTCATTGAAAGGAATTTTCTCCTCTCCCGTATAAATGTATTTTTCTTCAAATTTATCAGAATTATGAAATGACATGACAGCACCTGAGATATTTGGAATTACTATTTCATCCAAACGTTCAATACTTTGTTGATAAATTTTGATAACATCTTCAGTGAGCATAATTTTAATTGCTTAGACGTATTGAAATTATATCATTTTTATTTGTTATTTTCTTAATAAAATGATTTTATTTAAGCGTAAATAAAAACAAAGGTTTTTATATAAAAAACAATGGAGTTTCCCGCATTTTTATCGAATTATCAATAGAATATGAACTCAAGGGTAGATTCTATTAGATCAGAAGTGATCACACATAAAATTATTTTTTTTTGGAAATAAAGCCTCTAAAAGCTCAAATTTATCCTTCTTGATCGATATGAAATTAAATTTAAGTAAATCATATACAGTTCTAAACCCCCCTATAAGTTGAGCGAGATGACCGATGTCTAATTCTATATCTGCTGTCATGGATGATTTCATGTATTCGACCTCAATACTCTTCCCTTCTGATTTTAAAATAAAAATTCCATCATTCCATGGGCAATACTCATCATGGATGTGAAGTGATATGGTAAAGTTATCAATAGGATATTCTATATTCTTTAAAACAGTCTTTATATCAATGATTCTTAACAATGAGTTAGCAGTGGTTTGACGTACTTTAACTCGTGGTGTTTTTAATAGATCAATTATTATCTCACTTTCAGAAAACCCCCCAACTACGTATTTTCGTTGATCACGATGGCTCCACAGAAAATTAAAAATTGTTTGTTTAGCGGTTTGATTAAGCCAGAAAGTCTCATTAATTATAATTGTTCTTTCTGGGCTTGCTAACCTACCTGTTAACAACCTACCTGTTAATAAATTTATGGTTGGAAAGCTAATTAGAATATAACCTACTGGCTCATCACCATTATAACAGATAAATTTATAGTTTCCTTTGAAGTGAGTCCACCACGAATTGATAGAAGGTCTTTTAGCTATATAATCAAAATTTAATATAGCCTTATCATACACTTTTCTTATGTCATCATTTATTTGTTCTACTTCTTGCATAGAATAACTTGTTTTTTTCGTTATGATATCTGAGATTTTGAATTGATAGTAAATTATTTCATCAACAAGCTTATAACCTAACATTTCATAAAAGGCTACTTTGAATGGATATAAAACTGAAATTGGAATATTGCTATCATACATATCTTTAAACATTTTCACTATTATTTTTCTAATTATTCCTCGATTTCGGTATTCTGGTTTAGTAGCAACCCCCATTACACCTCCCATTTTAAAATCGCTAGAACGTAATCGAATATCAAAAGGAATAGACCCCGCACAGGCAATTAATAAATTCTTTTCAAATGCACCATGATACCAATCCATCGGTATCTTTTCATTAGGATACTCAAGATCTTCATATGAATTCATTGAGGTTGTAAAAGCATAGCGCATAAGTTTTTGACAAGTTTCACGATCCTTTCCAGTTAATTTTCGAATCTCCAAAAGTTTTCTCCTTCTATTCTATTAAATCTTCAATATTTTGAATCTTAATTTTAAATAAATTAAAAATCTTTATAAAAACTGATTGCGATTATTGAGGAAATTAGGAAAAAAAAAAAAGATAATTTTAGTCTTTAATTCTTTCTAATTTGAAGCATACAGGTCGTATGCCATCAGGACATGCAGTATAGATCATATCTTCTCCAGTCCAACCAGCAAATCCCCCACCACATTGTAAAATATTGATGTTTTTATATAACCCATACCAAGCATGATGACAAAAGTCATCTGGCATGTTTCCATTTTCATCTACAAAAAATTCCATACCTTCTTTCATACCACATTTAGTGATTGGTCTTCCATCTGGTCTTATAAACTCATGTCCTAGCACATCTTTTGGCCCAAATTGTTTAACAACAGTTATTTTGATTTTTCTCATTTCCATTTTCACCTTGAAATCATAATATTCTAATATAAATTTCCCTTTTTTTTATAGATTAAAGAACTGAACTATAGTTAGAGTAAGAATAGTAATCGAAATATAAAATCATGAACACATTCTAAATTGTAGTTAAGTAATTGTAATTAAATTAAAAAAAAAAAAATTGATTTTAGGATTGGTTAGATTTAACTAAGGAAATAATAAATATTCCAATAGCCATTACTATACCAACAGATATCATTGCCCAGCCGTACGCTGCTTTACCTATAGCATCGTAAGATATTAAAATAGTACCAAAAAGAAATGGACCTAATGCTGAGGAAAATTTCCCACTTAACTTTGAAAATCCAAAAAATTCTCCGAATTTTTCTTTAGGAGCAAGTTCTACAACCATTATCCGTTGTGCTGTCCAAGTTCCTCCTAGAGCAGGACCGGCTACCACGCCCATAATAAGGCTAAGCAAAAAAGGGAGATTTAAACCCACATCAATGGATGGAGTTAGAAATATTAGAAGTATACCAATTAGTAATGAAATACCCCACAGTGAGCCTACTAGAAAAAATGTATTTTTGGCACCGTGCTTTTCACCAAATTTCCCAACAAAATATGTAAACACAACTGCAGATATCGTGGCAAGTATAATAAAAAGGATAGCAAATATATTTGATCCCTCTGCTATAATTAGTCCATCAGTAACTATAAGTGTCATATAGAGAACTATTACATTGGCGATATCGGCAACAAAGAAATACCCTATAATAAAGATAAACATTGATTTGTGTTTTCTAATGTCCTTAAAAGTACTTCTTAGTTGACTGAAAGTATTTTTGATTAATTTACCTATAGGTGGCCTTTTCCTTTTCTTCTGTTTTTCACGAACATATAAAAACGGGATCGTGCAAAGCAAAAATAGGTACATAGGCAACGCAAATGAAACCCAATTTCCGGCAAAACCATAACCTATTGCTGGATCTCCTATCTCTTTTGGTGGACTTGATACTAAATCACCTATAATAAATATAAAGGGAAACATAACTATTAATGCAAGAATTGTACCTAAATAACCCCAAGCAACTCCGAATCCTGCAACTTTTCCAATATCCTCTCGCTTTGCGATAAAAGGGAGCATAGCATCATAGAAAGTAAGACTAAATTGATAAGCAACGTTAGCAATTACATATAAAACTAAAACCGTGGTTATATCGTGAAAGAATCCAAGCAAGCTCGCGAAAAGAAGGATGATACCTGTTAAACTTATTACAAACGGTTTACGCTTTCCAACATTATCACTCAATGCTCCTAAAATGGGAACACAAATAGCTACTACGACTTGCATGAGTGTACTAACTATTCCAAAAAGAAAACTTGCTTCACCGTATGACATTCCATCTTCTAATTGTCCAATGACAAGTACGTACTTGCCAATAATCAAGCTTACGATTACCATGGAGTAAATCGTGTTTGCCAGATCATACATTGCCCAATAGAAAACATTACGCCATGACGTCTCAGTTTCGAATTCTACTTCTTCTACGTCTGATGACAATTGAATCACTTATATTAGATTTAAGTTATGAATAAAGGGATATCTTCCATTTTCATATATATTTTATGTCACTTTGGACAAAAAAGTCCAAGACTATTCTATGATGAATAATTTTTATTACTCTTAGAATATATATAATAAACTCAAAATCGTAATAATCAATGATTCTCATAAATCTCATTTACAATAATAGGAATATAGGTGAAATTAGTTTTGACAAATTCAAGAAGAGAATATTTAAAACAATCCTGCAAATCAAAATATGAAGAATTTTTTATAGATTCTGCTCCGAGTAAATTATTAGATTTATATGAAGCACATTTAACTATAGGACAAACTACAGTTGATTTTGCCGTTGAAAAATATAAAATTGCCATCGAATGTGATAATATCCTATTAGATTATAAAGCACCTGACGAAAGAAAAAGTGATTTAAGAAAAACCAAGTTTTTAATCGACAATGGTTGGACGGTTTTTCGGTTTACCGCTCAAGCAATATATTCGGGAGCTATAGTTTGTCATAGAATGATCGCTGATGAGATAATGAAATATGAATCGAAAATAATGGATATAAAGGACTTTTTATCAGATAATGATACAAATTTTCTAAAGCTTAATTTTTCTGAAATTGAGATCATTACTTCAGGCACATTTGAAAAGGAAACTAAAAAATTTGATAGAAGAAAGTAATAATAACTATTCTTGTCTTTAATATATATTTAAGGTAATATTCTCTCTACCCAAATATGTCTTTATTACCAATAATTGAAGATCAAAATATAATGTCAAAAAAATTAAAATTTGTGGATTTGAGTTTGGAAATTAAAGAAGGTTTAGGGGATATACCAGAAGAATTTAAATACCTTGAAGCAGGATTATCTGCTAAGATCAGACATGCTGATCATAAAGATAATGTTTCAGTAATGTTAAATTCCTTTCCTGGAATTTCTGCTGATGATCTTCCCGATGGTTTAGCGTGGGCTGATGATTATTTAACAATTGGAGTTCATATGGGTACACATATGGATGCTCCATGGCATTATCATCCTACAAGTGAAGGAAAAAAGTCAAAAACTATTGACGAGATTCCGATAGAATATTGCTTTAGTGATGGGGTAGTTCTTGATATGACTCATAAAAAACCTGGAGACTTGATAAGTTCGCAGGATATACAAGACGCTCTTCAAAAAATAAAATATACGCTGAAACCCTTAGATATTGTCCTTATTCGGACAGATGCGGATAAATTATGGGATACTATGCAATACTGGACTGATTATTCCGGAGTAGGAAGAGAAGGAACAATCTGGTTGGTAGATCAAGGAATAAAAGTAGTAGGAACTGACGCAGCAGGTTGGGATCGTCCTTTTCAATTTCAAGCTAAGGAATTTCGCGAGACAGGAGATAGAAATTTTATTTGGGAGGGTCATTTTGCCGGGATTGAAAGAGAGTATTATCAAATGGAAAAATTAGCTAACTTAGATCAACTGCCTCCTTATGGTTTTAAGGTGAGCTGTTTTCCTATCAAAATTCTTAAAGCAAGTGCAGCTTGGGTAAGACCAGTGGCCATTGTCCCCATTAAATAAAAAAAAGAAATAAGAATTAGGTTTGTTTATTCTTTAAATGATTTTTTTTCATTACCAAAAGAATTGAACATCCTAGAATTGCCATTATAATCCAACTATTAAAACTTGGAATCACATTATCTTTTCCACCACTTCTTGGTTTTAATAATTCCAAATTCTTAATTATAA
The DNA here is from genome assembly GCA_048938895.1 of Promethearchaeota archaeon. GTDB lineage: Archaea > Asgardarchaeota > Lokiarchaeia > Sigyniarchaeales > SOKP01 > Loki-b32. The sequence continues at coordinate 114,758 of JBHLLU010000004.1, read as the reverse complement.
ATGCATCAGTCCCAATTATTCCGGGAGTTACCCCAACCATATAAACATTTCCAGAGGAGTCTACCTCAACATTATGTCCATAATTCTGACCACTTGTGGTATCTCTCTTCCATGATCCTTCTCCGAGCAAAGATCCATTTGATGCGTATTTTAATAACAAGGCAGAGCTTCCTGAGAAATCTTCTTCAGTACTTCCTGAAATATAAATATTAGAATTATCTTCTAGTGCAATCCCTTGAGCTTTTGAAGAGATATCTTTATATGTTTCCTCCCAAATAAGATCACTTGAGGGATTGTATTTCCTTAGGAAAACCTCAGTATTAAACATTGCGCCATAATAACCAGAAACATAGAAATTTCCAGAAGAATCTACAATAACATCTGTAGCTCTTCCTTCATTATAATCCTGCACCGTCCAAGATTTATTCCAAAGCTGATATCCATTAGTTGCATTTACGCATATTATTAGGGGATCATTTTCACTTCGAGTATAATTACGTTCTTGGCCAACCAAATAAATTATATCATTAAATGTAGCAATTCCGTGTATTGTTTTCCTAGTTTCATTTTTTACACCGAAAGTCATATTCCATACTTCATTCCCAGCAAAATTAAGCTTTACAATAAAATACTGATATGTATAGGACGGTGAAAACCCATATGCCATCTCCCCAGTAAAATAAAAATCACCTGCTTGACTTAGAGCCAAATCTCGAGTATAGCAACCACTCGCTCCTGTTTTAAACCATGAAATATTCCATAAATGATTTCCAGAAACATCAAATTTTCCCAGAAAGCATTCATATCTTGTTTGATTATAAAAATCAATTCCTACATAGATATCTGTCCCACTAACTGTGAGAGCTCTGAACCAATCTTGACTACCACCATCACGAGTATCATTCCAAAGTTGAACTCCATTTTCATCATATTTGGTTACAAAATAATCCACTGAGGAATTAATGACATATCCCCCCATTATTACATCATCATTACTATCAACATCTACATCTATACTCACTTCATTTTTGTTATCAAATATGCTCCAAATTGAAACCCACTCAGAATTTGCTGCAATATTAGGTGATCTTGCTTCTGTAGGATTTAAATTAACGGGGTTGATTATTAATGGAAAAAGACTAAAAATTAATAGAGTTTTGAGCAAAAATTGTTTAGATTTCATAATAAGAATTACATTACTCTAGTATAAAAGAATTAATACAACCCTCACAAAATTGTATAAAATGTAAATCTTTCAAAAACAAATAATTGATAAATTAGCTAACAAATCTATATCTTTAGTAGCTTAGAAAATTCATGTTTTAAAATCATCCTAAACTCATAATCCCTCTCTTTAAACGGGATTTTTTCGTTTCCAGCATAAATATCTCTGGATTTATCTGATTTACATATTTGAGAAAAAGGAATTACTAATTCTGAATAATTGATATCATTTTTAGGTTTATTTTGATGGGATCTTTCATAAGATTCATTTATAATCTCTTGATAAATCCGCTCCAATTTTGCTAAACCTATAATAAATCACCTCTCTATTCTCTATAAATTCGATTTTCTTTATATTTCAGAGTTAGTCCAAGTTGTTTTATTTCTTTACCATGAGTGAAAATTATATTTTTTATTGCCTTAGCATTAACATCAAATCTCTCTGCCATATCTTCTAAACTGACATCTTCAACCATTTCAAAAAATTGAGGCAGTTCTTCTATGATTGCTTTTTCATATGGTTTCATTGTTTTATCTAGTAAGACACTCGCAGTTTCTAAAGCAAGGCGTTCTGAAATTTCTTCAACATCAATCCCATAATTGGTTTTTAATACGTTGGGATTCTCTTCAATCCATTGATGAACTATGTTTCGCATTGTATGTGATAAAGAGATATTTCTATTAGCTGCCATCCTACTAACAACTATCTTATCAAATTCGTCTAGTTTAACGGTTATTCTTTTCTGTTTTTCCTCTTGGTTATCCGAATCGAGCGACATTATTTGGGTTACTCCGACAAAATCATGTTGCTGATCTAAAGAAGATCATTTGGGTATATAAATATTTGCAAATTAGATCCTAAAGTGCAACAATTATGATGCATCACATTTAAATATGAAAAATAACATATGAATATTATCAAAACAACATATCGATATTACATACTTTTAAAAGACTGCGTAAATTAGTCGGAGCATTTTAAAATATGACAAGAAGAGGTATGATCGATATGTCATACAAATATTATACTGTCGTGTGTATAAAATGTTAGAACTTTATACCCCTGAATATGAAACGATCAACACTAAAGAACGCATAACGATTGATTTACTCAAAGATGGTCAAGATTTTTTAGAGCAGTTCGACATAGATACCGATCTATTATTGGACACTACTACATTAGTATATAAATATTTAAGAAATAACGGGAAAATTCCTCATAATCTGTATAAATTTTTTATTGCGGCATACTATATTATATCAAGGCATCCCTTTGCATTTCCTGCTCATGAGACTAAAGCCGAATTTTGTGAGAAATTTGGGCTTAATGTAAGTTCATTGGAATATTGTGTTGAGAAAATGACAGATTCTTTGAACTATGTCAAGATCTTAGATGACTTAAAGTTTCCATACTTTGTGGATCCAAAAAGAGATATTGCATTGAACGTAATTAAAAAACTAATTAAATCTAAAGTTGAGAAGGCAATGATGAGTTTCTTAATCTGTCACCAATCTATTAACTCCCAAATTCTTTCTGAAGAATTAGTTCATGAAGTGGTTTTCGAACAAAAAGCTTTTCCGGAGGAGTTATTCAGACAATTATACGAAATTGTTTTTACTTATGTAGAGAAGGAATTTATGGATTATAATG
>JBHLLU010000004.1:88221-111783 GCA_048938895.1 Promethearchaeota archaeon | reverse complement strand
CTATCAGCTATCAAAACAGGGTGACTTCCCCTGCCAATATTTAATACATATAATTTTTTAAATAATTCGTATAAAATTACTGCAGAAGCATGTGAAATATTTAAAGCAGGATAACCTGTTCCAGTAGGTATCCTTAATATAATATCTGCAAGACTAATCTCTTCATTGGTTAATCCTCGAGATTCCCTCCCGAATAAGATCGCGATATTTAAGGGTTTACTTGAGATTGGTAATGATAAATCCATAGGGAATATTGCTAATCTCTTTATGTTAGAATTTCTTTTTCCTCTAGCTGTAGTTGCAATGATTAGATCAAATTGAGCAAGTAATTTTTTAAATTCGGACAAATGATTATCTTGATTAATTACTTCTTTAAGAATAGCATTCATCAAAATATCTTTTCCATGCATAGCAAATCCTTGAGTTTCATAACTATAGATATTCTTCTTACTTTCTATTGGATTAAAAATAATTAACTTCTCAAAATTAAAATTCTTCATTACCCGAGCTATCGCGCCTATATTTCCAGCATGTTCAGGTTTTACTAGCACTACGGTAAATGATAGAAGTTTATATTCTTCTGCAATGTCAATCCCTTTATATGAACTTAAATCTCTTTTAAGTTTTTTCTTATTCAACCTAATTTGCCCCATTTCATAGTATTGAAATTTAACTCAATTTAAACAAAACAAAAAGAAAATAATTAGGCATTCTTAAAAAGTTTACTTCAATGGAGAATATGGCAAGGAATATAACGCGACTATTTTTTCTTTGGGAGCATTTTCCCGAAGGTCACGAACCCATTGTTGTTCTTTAGAAAAAGGACGGTAAGCCATAGCCTCAGCACTAAATAGCACGTCCCCCTTCCATAAATCAATTACTTGATTAGGACTTCCAGTTCCAGAAATCGGGCGCCAACTAGCGATAATTGGCATTACCTTATAACCTACTGTTAATCCTGCGACCATGTTCTCCATTTTACCTGGATTTACTTCTAGAATCGCCATACTATATGCTTTAAGTGGTGATTCTTGAGACTCTTCTATTGCTTTATGTAGTACTTCTGGTGGAACCGCACCTATTGGTTCTAATAATCGAGTGCGTCGTTCTGGAGCAAATACTTCTAGTTGTGCAAGATATTCACCCCAATCCTTGTCTTGACTTGAATTAATCCGAAATAATTTTAATGCCTCAATATCATCAAACTCAAAAATTTGAATTGTTTGCATAACCCATTCAAAATTACCACTCCATGCACATACGAGTCGTGCTCCCAAACGCTCACAAGCAGGAACTAGTAAATCCTGAGCAATTTTAATAAAACCATCCCGTGTATCAGGGCTAGCAGGAGTAAGATTTAGTGTTTCTTCTAAATAGATCAAATTCCATATACACCTTTATTTCTATTATTTTAATACAGTATGCGAACAATATAAAATTTTATCTGATTCAGAGAAAAAAGGATAAATAAAGCATTTATAGTTATTGATAAATATAAATAACTTTAGTGTTATTAAGTAGTTAAATTAAAATAGATTGAGTCTCATTTATGCCCGTTTATAGAAATATTGGAGAATTCCTTGAATTTATCAATATTAGTAAGGAAGGTTCTACGTTATTTGAATGGAAACCTGGAAAATCTTATAGAAGATTTGATTTAGACCTAAATATTGTTAAAAGAAATCAGATAAGTGATATATTTTTCCATAATGATAAGGGAAACATGAAAATTGTACATATTAGAAAAGAAGGTTGTGTCTACACTGTAGGAGCTAGCATTAAAGTACAATTTCAACTTTTAGAAGCTCTTCTTGAACATATAAGTTTTAAGTTTCATGAGATGTATGATGTAGAAGTTATAATGTCATATGGGGATTTTAATCCCGCGATGTTCCAAGGATTTAAAAAAATTCTAGAAGATATTATAGTCAATTTTGCAGAATTAGGGTTAGTTAAGAGAATTCAAGTAGAATGTAGAGTTTGCAATGCTGTTCTTCCTTTGTTTGTAAAAATAAGTATGATCGAAAATGCAGATTCCTATCCCGTACCGATTGTGTATGTTCATGAAGGGCATGCAATATTATGTTTTATAGATCAGAATTTTCATCATCGTGGCGTAGAACTTGTGAATATTACAGGTTAAAGGGTAGGAATAATAGCCATATTACTTAAAGAATCCAATTATATTCATCCCTAAATAATATTAGAAATAATTATTAAATCTTTAAACCTTTAGATAATTATGGCAGAAGATCAGAAATCGAATGATGAACCTTTTTTTGAGGAAATTGTAAAGAAAACCAAAACCGGAATCACATTTCCAAAAGACCTAAGAGATTCATTATTCGAAGAAGACGCAGAAATCTTTTTCAAATTAACCGTTCCTAAAGAAAAGAATAAAATCATTTTAGAATTTGTTGATGAAGCCCATGCAAAAGAAATAACTGAAGAAATAAAAAAGAAGAAGCCTAAAGCAGAAAGAGAAATAATTGATACAAAAGCAAAAAAGCCAAAAAAGCCTTCCCAACTTAGTCCTGCTTGGGGAGAATATTTTGTATATGATTTTGAGGCTAAAGATAAAATAAAGCCAATTTTAGAATCTGCTTTCTACAAATTTGCGGAAACCCCAGTAAATTTAGAGGATGCGATGGGTAGAGTAAAGTATGCTCTAGTATCATTTCTTTCTTCAACAAAAACAGAAAATGCAAAATTATATTATTCAGTTGAAAAATTTCTAATTGATATTATCGAGAAGTTTGATCAAGCTAATTTACTTGATTGGATTTTTGAAAAAATTGTACCTAATATTGAGAGTAAATTCCTCTATGAACAAGCTTTATTAGAACTAGTTGGAACAAGTCTCCAGTTTAGAAGATGGGAGAAAGCAGAACTATATATCTTTTATGTTCTAAAAAATATTGATGAATATGCAAAGCATGAGATGTATAATATCATGAATTCATTTAAACAGCTTGTAAATAAGATAAAATATCTTGAACGGACAGATAAGATAGATATTTTGTTGAAAGAAAAGTTAATGGAATATGGGAATGAAATACTTGAGGATAGCGATTATAAGATTCAGATAGTTGAATTTTTGGAAGATTTAAAGTATATCGAACTTGCCTATGATTTAGCAAAAAAGATACAGGTCAGTTTGCCTCCTGATAGTATTAAAGTAGAGGATGTAAGAAAATTAGTCAGGAGATTGCATAAGACTCCGATTTCTGAGAATAAGCCTCATTCAAGTTTAGATTATGAATTAGAAGAAACTGATGAAGAAGCAAAAGATTAGTTATCATCATCTTCTTCAACTTCTCGTTGTATTTTTTTAATCTCATCTGCTACTCGTTTCATTTCTTCTTCTTTAATATTCTGTTCTTTCTGTTCAATAGATTTTTGTTTTAATTCCAATTCAACCTGAGATAACTCCTTTTCCTTCTCAATTAATTCTTCTTTTAACTTCAGGGCCTTTTCTCTCTCTTTAATTTCTTTTTCTTCTAATTCTTTTTCTTTTTCTTCAATTTCTAGTTTTTTCTTCTTGATTTCTAAATCTTTTTTCTTTAGTTCAATTTCTTTGTCAATAATTTCCGATTCTTCCTTTTTTAGTTTTTTGGGAATTTTGATCTTCCCAAGTTTTTCTTTAGTATCAGGCTCTTCACTTATTTCTCCTTCCTTAATCAATATTTCTTCTTTTAATTTTAGGACTTCTTCCTTTTTCTGAATTACTTTTTCTTCAATTTCCTTTTCCTTTTCTTCTAATTCTAGTTTCTTTTTCTTTATCTCTAACTCTTTCTTTTTCAATTCAAATTCTTTATCCAAAATCTCGGATTCTTCCTTTTCTAAACTAAGTGTACCATCAGAAACTGTAACTTCAGAAGGTTTTTCCAATTTAGATTTCTCTTCCTCAACAATTTCCTCTATTTTTTCTACAGTTACAATAGATTTCATAATTGTGTCAATAGAATGTTTTACTTTTTCATTTTCGGAAACTTCTAAAGTTTCTTTAGCAAAATCAGTCAGAATTTTTGTTATGATACTTGGGGATATCCTTCCTATAGCGATAAGAGCTTGTATCGTTTTTTCAACTACAAAATCCTTTTCATCATTTAGTTTTTCAACAATCGCCCTTATTAAAGATTGATCTTCCATATTCGCAACGGCATCTGCCATATATATTATAAGTTGTAAATCTGCTTCTCGGACATTTGGATCATCAGATTTTAATAAATCTTCACTGTAAGGTAAAAAGAGGTCTGATTCATTTTCACAAATCGTTTTTATAAGTAATAAAAAGGTATATCTTAATACGGAATCCTTTTTGGAAAGGTTCTCTAACAAGGAAGGAATATCAATTATTAGATTTTCAAGAAGAAATCTTAGAACAGTTCTACCTCCATGAAGAGCTAATAAAGTTTCAATTACATTTTCTAACCTATCAATATAATCCTCTTCGGTAGAATCACTAATGTATAGAGCGATTATGTTTACAGCATCATCAAATCTTCCATCTCTTACAAAATCTTTGATTGTTTTGATTTCTGTAATTTGTTTTTCTTCTTCATTCATAATTAACACTAAATTGAATTTTTATTATTCCACCCATACTATATAATAATCTTGATAAATTCGATTAATGAAATTTAATATTAATCGTAAATCCCTAAATCTTAGGGGTACAGGATTTTCATCCTCATCAATTATACTGGTTTCAGTACTAAGATATAATATTATCTCTAGATTTTGGTTTAAATCCATTTGTAGATGTATCTCATCACAATATTGACTCAACGCATTAAGGTCTTCCCAAAATGTGTTCCAAAAATATTGATCTACTTTTGAATCTTTTTCTTTAGAGGGCTCAGCTGATACTTCATTTAAGACATCATAAGGAACTTTAACTGTAATTTCTACATGTTTAGATTGTCTTTGTTTTAAATTAATTTCTGGAAAATAGATCCCAGAATATAATCTACAAACACCTTCAAGCAACTCCAAATTAGGGATATTTTCACGATTAGCGTTGCATAAAACATATTGTTCTTTCAAAAAAATAACATGTATAGTATCTTCAAATTTAAAGATTAAATAGTTATCTGTCAAAAGATAATCAAATTTCTCATTCCTATTGTTAATTCTATCGTCAAAAATTTTAAAACTATCTTCCCAATTTTTAAAAGAAAGATACTTATTGAGTTTTCGATAATCTCCATGGAAAAAAACGTCTAAGAAGTCAATCAAATATAAATAAGCATCATAGGGTCTATATACAACTGTTTTGTTTCTAAAAAACCTCTCAATTACTCCTTTATGGACACTATAACAAAATTTTGGTAAATCTTCATATTTCAGACCATTTTTAATTCGCAATTTAAGTAAAAATCTACGACTACATAGTGGAGTTAGAGTACACTGTATCCTATCACGTTCACAATCTTCAAAGCAGAGATTATCAATTCTCTTTCGCAATAAATCCAGTAATTCCGTTTTAAATTTAGCTTCTGATTCGTTGTCTAAAAATTTAAGAATCTCATCAGCAGTTAGTGGCATTTTAGGAAGTTCAAATAAAATTATACTTGGTCTATGGAGATAAAATTATTGAAATCTAATATTTTTTATTATTTTTCTCTTCTCATGCAAATTGCTTAATCTAAATGTGAATGAATTATAAAGAATTATTAATTAGTATTTCTTTTTTTTTAATATCGAAATTATTAGATTATGTTAAGACAGCTATGTTGCGCCAGCTTCATATTTTTAATGAAAAAGAACATATTTTTCTGAAGGATTATGCTATAGCTTTTGGAAATGAAGAATTGCATAATGTTCTTGAGACTATTAAAAAATATATGGATATGCCGATACCCGGAAAAACAATGAATAGGAAAATTTCTAATTTTCAAATTTTTCATAGAGGTACAAAAGGATTGTACTTTTTATTAGTAACTGACCTTATTGATACTCCTCAAGATATAGAAACGATCATGATAAAGATTATCAAGAAATTTCAGGAATTATTTCCTGATCCCATGAGAATTAAAGAATCAGAAGAATTATTCGAAGAATTTTTAGAATTCTTAAATCAAATTCAAAAAGATATGCATTCGAAAATAACTATCATAGGTCCTACTAATGCGGGTAAAACAACACTTTATAACATCCTTAGAAATGAAGAAGAAACAATGATGGACTTTGCAAAATCCTCTACTTTTGAAATTGATGAATTAACCTTCGAAATTTGGGATTTTCAACTCAAAGATAATTTCTCTTTATTATGGTCCAAATTTGTTAGTGGATCTGATTTAATCATACTCATATTCAATTTGGCAAATTACCATTTGAAAATACTAAATCATTTTCTGGATATAAAGAACCTAGAAGGCAGACATTCTAAGTTATTAACAATTGGGAATAAAAGAGATTTAATAGAAGATGAAGATCTAAGACGGATTAAAAATGAAATCAATATTACTGAATTTGAGGAAATATCTTTAAACTCTGCTGATGCTAAATTAGAGATTCACGCATTAATAAAACAATCTTTAGGATTAAAAGAAGAATTACCGGAAGATTTTGAAGATATGGTAAATGAGGCTGAAAATTTAGTAATTGTAGGGAATATAATTCAAGCATTAGCAAAATATAGAGAATTAGTTCAAATTACGACTACCTACAAGGATTTTGAGCGAAGTACCATCTTTCAGAAGAAGGTACAAGACTTAAATAATAAGTTAAAAGAACTAAAAGAAATGAGAAAAGAATCTACAAAAGAAATTGAATTTGAAATCCCAAAAGAATTAAAATTCAAAACAAAAATAACAGTGCAGCCCCTTCCTGCATCAGGATCTTCAACTGAATCCATTCCTCAAAAGTTGACTGAAGAAGTGCCAGAACCCTCACCTGAAGAAAAACCTAGTAAAATGGTATCATTTCAAAAGCTTGAGACTGAACCCTCTGGATTAAAACTTATAAAACCCTCAGAAATTCCCTCTAAATCTGTTAAACTTGCCAAACCAGTTATATTTGAGGAAAGTAGTGAAACCAAACCAAAAAAATCTGAATTAAAAATGCCAATAGAATTATTTTCACCACATGAAGACATTGCTAAAGACGTTAAAAAACCGAAAATATCTGATTATGCTAAAAAAGTACAAAAAATAATTTCGGAAAAAGGTAGTACACTTAGTTTAAAATTATGTGAACTCTTGGTTAACGATTTAGAGCAATCTCTAGGAAGACCCTTAACCATGGAGGATGTTGAGTTAGCAGCAGATTTTTTTGTAAAGCAGGAACAATCAATTTAAACTATACAAAATTTAGTTCAACAATAGTTCATACCTTACTTCTTTTAAAATGATTAAGGATTGTCATTATTATTAGAAAAACTTTATTGCAAAAGTACGACTTTTTTTTTTAATTATAAACTAATGGTTTTGAAAATGAGTGCTATACAAGAACTTCGAGAACATTTTGAGGAAATAATGAGATTACACTATATTCAGGCTCTTTTAGGCTGGGATCAGGAAGTGAACATGATGGAGTATAAAGATTTAGGGGGGAGATCTAAACAGGTTTCTTTAATAGAAAAACTAATGCACAAACGAGTGACAGATGAAAAAGTAGGGAGGTTGATAAAGGAAGCTGAAAAGCTTGAGCTTGATGATATTGAAAGTGCAATGTTACGTGAAATTACTCGGGAATATAATCTTGCTACCAAATTGCCTGAGAAATTAGTAACTGAAATTGCAGAAACCAGCATTTTGGCTGCAAAAGAATGGAGACAAGCTAGAGCAAAAAGTGATTTTTCAATTTTCCAAGAATTATTAGAAAAGACAGTAGAATTGCAAAGAGAAAAAGCAGAAAAATTAGGAACTCACCCTGATTTATATTCCACATTGATAGATTTGTATGAACCAGGAGCTACATATGAGTGGATTGCTAATATATTCAATCCACTTAGACCCAAATTAATTGAATTTGTTAAAAAGTTAAATTCTTCTCCCAATCAACCTGATGATTCACTATTTAAAAAGCATTTTGATGAAAGCAAACAATTTGAATTAAGTCGTGAGGTCATTAAGAAGTTAGACTTTGATTTTGGTTATGGACGTCAAGATAAGGTGACTCATCCGTTTACTACATCTTTGGCATCTTTAGATGTAAGAATAACAACCAGGACAACTGAACCATTTCCAGATTGTATAACTAGTACAATCCATGAGTATGGTCATGCAATTTATGAAATGGGAATTAGAAAAGAACTTCATGATACGATTCTTTGTAATGGTGCATCAATGGGAATTCATGAATCTCAATCAAGAATGTGGGAGAATATTGTTGGTCGTAGTAAAGAATTCTGGATATACTGGTATCCTACATTCAAAAAATATTTCCCTGAGAATCTTAAAAAATTCCCATTAGAAGAATTTCATAGAGCGATCAACAAGGTTCAACCCTCGTTTATTCGAGTAAATGCTGATGAAGTGACTTATGGATTACACATTATTTTAAGATTTGAAATTGAAAAAGATCTGATCGAAGGAAAAATACAAGTGAATGAGCTTCCCGAAATTTGGAATTCAAAATTTGAAGAATTATTGGGAATAGTTCCTCCGAATGATGCTAAAGGAGTTTTACAAGATGTTCATTGGAGTATGGGTAGTATTGGATATTTCCCGAGTTATTTCTTAGGAAATCTTTATGCAGCACAGATATATAATAAAGCTTTGGAAAAATTGCCAAGTTTACCTGAAGATTATAAAAAAGGTATTTTCTCTAATTTACTCTCTTATCTAAAAGAAAACATTCACCAACATGGGAGTATTTACTTAGCTGATGATTTAATTAAAAGAGTAACAGGAGAAGCATTGAATTCAGACTACTTTTTAGAATACATAAAGAATAAATATACTCCAATTTATAGATTATAAATAATTTTTTTTTTCTTTATTACTATTTTTATTGTATATCTCATGAAAAGAAGCTAGTTAATATGTTACTACAAGTGAAAAAATTTTCAGGAAAATTATTATTGCCGTTAGCACGGAAGATCAAGAGGGTTCCTGCAAATGTTATTACTTCTCTTGGATTGATCTTTGCTATTTTAACATTCTTTGCTTTTCTTCTTAACTTTTTGCTATTAATTATCATCTTTTTATTCATTACAGAATTTTTTGATCAATTAGATGGAGTTGTAGCTCGTCTTCAAGGTCCAACAAAATTGGGATCTTTTTTAGACTCGACTTTAGATAGAATAGGGGATTTTTTTATCTTTTCTGGTGTGATACTTGGAGGGTATACAATAATTCCAATTGGATTACTAGTCTTAATTGGTGCCTTCTTAACCTCATATACTCGTGCAAAAATAGAGGCACTAGGAATAGACAATCTTTATGGTGTAGGTCTAATAGAACGAACAGACAGAGTACCCATTTTATTTATAGGTTCAATTTTTCAAATTTGGTTTTCCACAGCTATTTGGTGGACAATGATGGCTTTAGCAGTAGGAACTAACTTCACAGCAATTCAAAGAATAAGATTTGCTTTTGACCATTTATCAAACCGAGCCTTTAAAACTGTTGACGACTGAATAAAACTATATTTATTGACATAACAACACCAGTTATTATTATTCCTAATGATAAAGCAAGATATATAGGATTTAAGGATTGAATGAAGAATGTTGGTAAAATAATAATCGAAGAGAGTTGACTCCCTAAATAGACAGACAAAATTGCAGCTACAGGGACTGAAGAAACTAAGACTCCAAAGAAAATTCCAATAGAACAAGTAATTGACATCGAAGAAATTCCAATAATTAAAGATTCAAAAGTTAAATCAAGAAAGTTTTCTGATAAATCACCACTAATTGAATCTATTATTAAACCAACACCTAGCGAAATTGAAACTGCTATGACCAAACATAGATAAACTGCTAAATACTTTGCTAAAATCAAACTACTGCGTCTTAAGGGTCTCATTAGAAATAATTCGTACACATGACGATTTTTTTCACTAACAATTGTAGTACTTAGCATAATTGAAGAAAGTGTACCCCCTATACTAGACACAACAAGAGATACTAAAAATGAAACAGGCATTCCTTCTAAATTATTAGGATTAATAAATTGGATGAGAAAAGCTAATAATGGCAATCCAACCCATAAGACAATCATAACCTTTGACTTTGCATAACCTATCAATTCATCAAAAAAAAGTAGTTTTAAACTCATTCTTTTTCACCACCAACTAATTTAAGATATACTTCCTCTAAGCTTGGTTCAACAAGACTAAAACTTCTTATTTTACATTTTTGCTCATTTAATTCCATTAAAATTAAAGAGATGGCTGAATCAACCTCTACATCAGGCTTTAAATGAACCAATTGTTTATTTTCCTTAATATTTTCAACATATTCTATATCATCTAATTGATCTAAATTTTTACAGTCTGGCGAATTTTTAGCTACTTTTATTTCAACTAAATTTCCAATTTGAAAACTATCTTGCAGTTCTTCGGGGGTACCAATTCGCATAATATTTCCTCTATTTAATATTCCAATCTTATTAACAATATCTTGAACATCACTTAGAATATGTGAAGAAAAAAGGATGGTTTTTCCTTCTTTCGCAAGATTTTTAATAATTTTCTTAAACTGATATCTACTAGCCGGATCCAACCCTGCTAACGGTTCATCTAATACTAATATTTCAGGATTATGGAGAAGAGCCTGTCCAAGCCTCAATTTTTGAAACATTCCACCTGACAAATGAGAAATTTTTTCAAATCGCTTATCAGAAAGATTAATTAATTCTAATACCTCTCTTATTCGATTCTCAAGCAGATCTGAACTAAACCCAGAAAGACGACCAAAGGTTTTATAAGCATGGTCAACAGTTCTCCATTCTTGAAAACCCGCCTCTTGAGGATGATATCCAATTGTATTATATAGCCCCCTTCTATTCTTGGATATGCTTCTTCCGAACACCAAGACTTCTCCTCTGAATTCTTGAATTAGTCCGACTAATATTTTAATTGTAGTCGTCTTACCAGCTCCATTCGGACCAATATATCCAAATATGTCTCCCTTCTCAATTTGAAAAGATATATCATCTAAGGCGAGGAGATCTTTGTAATTTTTAGAAACATTAGAAAACTCTACACAAGTTTCTGTCATAGTTATTTCCCATGTCTATATATAATTATTACTATGTGATTCTTGAATTTAAATTTAGTAAAAATTTATCAATTTTTAGTCAATCTCAGAAATAATTTCATTGTAGTTTTTACCAAAAAGAAAGTTAAATTTATCATTTTATACCTCACGTTATTGATAGTAAAGTCTATGTTTTAGTCTGAGTAATTACATGGTTAATAGTTAATGTTAAAATTAAGTGAATGATTACTTAGATAATATAATTAATTAGAATTTATACACTTCTTGTTTTGATAAATTATGGTAAATTGTTTAATTGTGGGTCATGGAGCAAGAGAACACGTTATAGGTGAAACTCTTGTTAGAGGAGGAGCGAAATTATTTTCTTTCATGAGTTTTAAAAATGCAGGATTAGAGGACCTAAGTACTAGTATTAAAATACACTCTGAAACCGATTTTCAAGAGATGCTTGAATTTTGTAAAAAACATAAAATTGATTTTGCTGTAATTGGACCAGAAGCCCCATTAGTAGTTGGAATAGTTGATGCTTTGGAAAAGGGAGGGATCCCTTGCGTAGGACCAAAAATTGAAGCTGCTCAATTGGAAGGATCAAAAATTTTCATGAGAAGTCTACTTAATAAGTATAAAATCAAGTCAAATGTTGAAAGCAAGATGTTTGATTCTATGGAAGGTGTTGAAAGCTATTTAAAGGATCTTGGAGAGGAAAACCTTGTAGTAAAACCTGAGGGATTAACAGGAGGAAAAGGGGTAAAAGTATATGGTGATCACCTTTTTTCGAAAAAAGACATTTTAGAATATTGTCAAGAATTAATATCGAGAAAAAGTAGATTTTTATTAGAAGAAAAATGCAACGGGGAGGAGTTTACACTTCAAACATTTGTAGACGGAACAAATGTCATTGGTTCACCTTTAGTTCAAGACCACAAAAGAGCCTATGAAGATGATAAAGGTCCAAATACAGGAGGAATGGGTTCATATAGCATGGAAAATCATCTCATGCCCTTTATCAACAAAGAAGATGTTAATCAAGCTCTTGACGATATGAAAAAAACAGTGGCAGCAGTTAAGGCTGAAACGGGTGTAGAATACAAGGGTTTTTTATATGGACAATATATGAAAACTGCTTCTGACATAAAATTAATCGAGTTTAATTCTCGATGGGGTGATCCAGAAGCAATGAATGTCCTCCCCCTTTTAGAAGATAATTTTATTGACGTTTGTTGGGCTATTATTAACGGTACTCTTTCTAAAAGTTATGAATTTGAAAAGAAAGCAACGGTGTGCAAATATCTTGCTCCTGAAGGGTATCCAGTAAACCCTAAAAAAGATGAATTAATCATTATAGATAAAAAGAGATTAGAAAAAGTAAATGCGCGTTATTATTACGCTTCAGTGTATAGAGAGGGGGATAATATCTTTACTACAACATCTAGAGCTATGGGCATATTAGGAATTTCCGATACACTTGAAAAAGCAGAACAAATTGCGGAAATAGGAGTAGGGTGTATTAAGGGAAAATTATTTCATAGAAAAGATGTAGGAACTAGAAGATTATTACAAAAGCGAATAGATCATATGAATTCTCTCTTAGCTAATTAATTACCACTCTATATCAATTATTTTATATTTTATAATCATCAACTTATAATTATTTCAAAAGTAAGCTTTAATTGAAGTATGAATTGGCACGAACAAAACCTTAAATTCAATTTACTCATAAAACAGCTCTTTCATGATTCAGATTGGCAAAAAAGAGCAAATGCTGCAAGGGAACTCGGAATTATGAAGGAAGGGAGATCGGTTAATTTACTTTGTCGTGCCTTGAGATCAGAAAAAGATCATCTTGTTATTAATAGAGTTATAGAATCATTAGGAAGAATAGGCGATGGGCGAGCTACTCTTAGGATAATTGAAAAACTCAATGAAGAACTCAATTCTTCTGAACCAGATAGATTTAGGATAATTTATATTCTGGTAGCTTTAACAAAAATAAAAGATAAAAGAGCTTTAGAATATATTGGACCATTTCTTGATTCTTCTGATGAAGAAATTAAAAATCTTGCCCAAGATGCTTTTGATTCAATAGAGCCTAACTGGAAGCGGATAGTACAAAGTGAAAGAAAAGAAAAGTCAATTCAGGATATATTTAAAGCTAGATAATAAAATTGAAAATATCTGTCTTAATTTTTTGAGTATATCTTGCTATAATAAACTCTTAATAAGAGAATTATTTATAATCAGAGCATTAATTTAGATATTAAATTATTGGAGAGCATATTTTTATGCCAAATAAGGGGGTATGTTGCTGGGATTTAGAGGGACCTATCAGTATTATTGATTTTGCAGCAGAGATCGGGAAATTATTGGGGGAGAAATCTGAACTAAATTTAAGGAAGTATAATATGAGTGATTTCTTCAGAATGATTTCCAACTATGATGATTATATAATTGACGAACCTGGTGTAAAAGAAAAACTGAATATCCCTGATTATCAACCAGGAGACACACTCAGGTTAATGGCACCCCTATATTTAGCATGTTATACAGATAAAGAATTGATAAACTTAGCAAAAGAAGACCTGGGATTATTACCAGGATGTAGAGAACTAATGAATATATTAAATAAGAATTGGGATATATTCGTTATCTCAACTAGTTATTCTCATTTCGCTTATACTGTAACCGCTTCTTTAGGTATTCCAAAAGATCACGTTTACTGTACAGATTTCAATATTAAAAAAATGAAAAAGGGATTACACAATATTGAAAAGGATGTGGAAACATTATTAAATACTATTTTTCAAAAATATCTAATAAATAGTAAACATCTTAATAGCGTTATTGAGGATTTGAATGATTTTTTCTGGAAAGGGCAGGAAACAGATTACACTTGGGCTATGAACTTAGTAAAAGTTAGAGGAGGAAAAAGAAAGGAGTATGCAGTCGAAGATATATCTCGAAGGACCAACACCTCAATTTCACAGATGGTAGCTTTAGGAGATTCAATTACGGATATAAACATGCTCCAGAGGTTAAGTGAGGAAGAAGGAATTGCTATATCATTCAATGGAAATAGGTTTAGTCTAAAACGTGCAAATATTGCTGTGACTACTGTAAATAGTTTAGGGGTATTACCCATTTTTAACTTTAAGAGTGACTTAGAAGAATTTTTATCCACCTGGGAGTCACAATTTGAAAATTTTAGAAATAATCCCGAAAAAATTACAGAGGGTTTGATTTCAAGTGCGACAAAGGAATTATTTATTAAACATAATTTTGTCCCAGAATTAGTAGATCTGAAAGGAAAAACAGAAACTCAATATTCCGAGATAGTTACTAAACAAGAAAAGATGAGAAAAGAAGTAAGAGGCTGGGCAGGTAGCTTAGGTTAGGTTATATCAAATTCTTATTCTGTTCAAAGTGTAAAAAAAAGAACGACACTAGCAAAAATTATATTTTTATCATCTCTAATTTTACTTAATGTAAAGAATTTAATACTCTCATTAGAGAGGTATTTCCAATATGACCAGTACAATAAATAATATAAGCAAAATTAATACCATTATCTCAGAAAATATTGATGATCCAATCTTTATTCTAAATGAAAGGTTTTTCATTGAATACGCAAATTTCAAAGATTTCAAGCAAAAACCACATATAAATGATTTTATACATCCTGAGGATTCTAAAAATGCCAGCAGGTTTATAAAAAGTACATTTAAATTAGGAAAGAGCACATCAGAATTAAGAATTAGAACATTATCTGACCAATTTAGATGGTATGAATTAAATGGAAAACGATTTGTTGAGGATAATACAACAAGGGTAATTCTACTATGCCATGACATCGCAAGATATAAATATTTTGAGAATGAATTCAAGCAGAGTCAGGCTAGATACTCTCAATTAGCAGATTCTCTACCAGAAATTAAATATTGGAAGTTAATTCAGTCAAAAGAGGGAATAAATGCTGTTCAAAAATCAAGAGAAATGTTGGAGCTAGTAATCAACAATATCCCTCAATTAATATATTGGAAAGACAAAGATTTGGTCTTTTTAGGGTGCAATTCGAATTTTTCCAGAATAAATGCTTTAGAAAGCTCAGTATCTATTATAGGGAAAACAGGGAATGAACTAAATTGGATTTTAGACAAAAAAAATTACATTGAGGAATGTGAACGACTAGTAATAAAAAATAATAAACCTGAATTTAATAGAATTGAATCTATGACTAATTCAGACGGAACCCTGGTTTGGTTTGAAATCAACCGGATTCCTTTACTTGATTTTAAACATAATGTAGTGGGAATTCTTGTTACATATGAAGATATCACTGAGAGGAAAATCGCTGATCAAAAACTAAAAGAATCTGAAGAAAAATACAGAGGTATTCTTGAGAATGTTAAAGAAACTTTTTTTGAAGTGGATTTACGGGGAAATTTTACCTTTTTCAACGATGCTTTCATGGAACTCATTGGCTATCAAAGAGAAGAATTAATGGGGGTAAATTTTCAGAAATTTGTTGATGAACAAAATAAAGCAAAACTAATAGACGCTTACACTCAAGTTTTAGAAACAGAAATACCAAATTTAACTTTTCAATTTCAATTTTCTAACAAGAATGGGAGTGTGGTCACTTGTGAATCTTCTATATACTTAAATTATGATTCTAACGGAAATAAAATCGGTTTTAGTGGGGTAGCACGAGATATCACTGAAAAGTATTTACTAGAACAAAAACTTAAGGAATCTGAACAAAAATATTACCATTTGTTTGAAAAATCTCCTTATGCTATCTGGTTATTGGATGAAGACGGGATTATTATAGACTGTAATTCGACTATTAATCGGTTGCTTTCGGTTTTGAAAATAGAAGATATTATCGGAAAGAAATTTGTAGATGTTTTAAAATTCCTTCAACGTCCTGAAAAGATTATTTCATATTTGAAAGACAGATTTGATCAGTTCTTAAATGGTGAGAGACTCGGTCCTCTAGAAGTTCAGATAACAAGACTTGATGGAAAAACCATCTGGCTAGCCATTACTAGCTCTTTAGTAAAAATAGGAGATAAAACACTCACCCAGGCAATTATTCAAGATATTACCGATTTGAAAGAATCTGAAGAGGAATTGAGAAATTTAAATGATAAGTTAGAACATATAGTAATGGAAAGAACGAAAGAATTAAGAGAATCTGAGGAAAAATTTCGACATTTATATGAAAATTCACCTTATGGTATCGTTCTCTTAAATTCAAGGGGCATGATAATAGATATAAATTCTACTACATCGGCGATTTTTGGGTACAATAAAAAAGATCTTATTGGAAATAACTATTTTTCTTTAATTGGAGTATACCCATCTGATACAAAAAATGTTTTAAGAAAACTACCTGAATTGTTATCAAAACGAGGAGATTTAGATTCAAAAGTCATACCAAAATTAGTAGAAATTTACAAAAAAGATGGTACAAGTGCATGGGTTCAATCAGAAATTTCCACGATTGAATTGGGGGAAGAGACAATCATCCAAATCATTATTCAAGATGTTACAGAAAAAAAAAATGCTGAAGAGAGATTAAGGGAATCTGTATATCAATATCGTACGACAATTGACTCGCTAGGAGATCCATTACATGTTGTTGATAGGGATCTAAAAATAATTCTTTTTAATAAAGAGTTTGAGGGTTGGCTTGAGCGACTAAATATGCCTACAAATATTCAAGGGAAAGAAGTATTAGATGTATTTCCTTTCTTACCCCCCAAGATTAATAGTGAATATAATGATGTCTTTGAGCGAGGGATAACTCTAATAACTACAGAAAGTACCCACCTCGAAGATCAGGAAGTAATCACAGAAACTAGAAAAATCCCTATCTTTCACGAGGGAAAAGTAGAACAGGTGATTACTATTATACGTGATATCACAGAAAATCAGGAAATGGAAAATCAACTTAAAGAATCAGAAAAAAAGTATCGAAATATGGTAAATAATTTAGATGTAGGATTTTATTGGGGAGAATATCAAGGAAAATTACTTTTCCATAATCAGGCTGCTAAAAGGATTTTAGGATTAAATCTAGAAGATAGCCTTATAGGAGTCCCATCATCTAATATGTTTGCCAATCCAGAAACATACAAAAAATATTATCAACAACTAGAAGAATATGGAGTGTTGAGAAATTTCATTGCACAAGTAAAGAATGTTGATGGCAATATTATTACATTGAGCATAAATGCTCATGTAATTTATAATTCTGAGGAAGAACCAATCGAAATTGAAGGTACATTCATCGATATCACTGAAAAATTCACTTTAGAACAAGAATTAATGGAATCTGAAAGAAAGTTAAGAGAACAGAACATAGAACTGATGAAATTGGACCAGATTAAAAATGATTTTATCACTATGGCTGCTCATGAGCTGAAGACACCATTGATTTCAATTTCAGGATATACTGATTATATTCTAATGAAATATACAAATCAATTAACCCCTGCGATTATTGAGGATTTAAAGACTGTGCAACGGAATGTTAAAAGATTAGAATTATTAATGGATCAACTTCTAGAAGTTATGAAAATAGATGAAGATAAAGTAGATTTACATAAAGAACGCGTGGATGTGAGTAAGCTTATAAACGATTGCCTTGATGAATTGAGTTATTTGATTAATGAAAAAAACCTTGAGATTATCTTGAATATTAATCATGAAATAATCCTAAATGTAGATGCTACGCGCATTTTTACTGTTTTTACTAATTTAATTTCAAATGCTATTAAATTTACACATGAATATGGTTGGATTGAAATATCTGCAAAAAAAAATAAAGATGGTTATATCTTTGAGGTGAAGGACAATGGAATTGGGCTTACTCAAGAAGAATTAAAAAAGCTATTCAAGAAATTTGAAAGAATAAAACAGCCGATTGATGATAGTAGAGTCACAATAAAAGATAGTGGGACTGGTCTAGGACTCTATATCACAAAAGGAATTGTTAATCTCCATGGAGGTAAAATATACGCAACTTCAGAAGGAGTTAATAAAGGATCGTCTTTTATATTTACTTTACCTACTTAAATTTATTGAATTGCACAGATTAGTGGAAACCTTAATACTTTAAATAGATAGCGTATATTTTTCTTTTATTAACAACCAGAAATTTATGTAACCGTAGTTATTTATTATTCAAGTTTTAAGAAATGAGATTTAGAATTATTGTTAGATAAAATGTCAAAATGGCCACATTAATAATAGCTGAGAAGAAAAAAGCAGCTGAAGCAATTGCAAATGCTCTTGGTTCAGTTAAAACAATCAAAAAAACAAAATCTTTGAGTATATATTCTGTTCCTTCAAAAAACTTATATGTAATTCCTTTACGTGGTCACATTCTCGAATATAGAAATACTGAGAGATATAAAAGTTGGACTAAACACCCTGCAAGAGAGATTATTACCAATCCTCATGCCATTAGGAAATTTCCGATATCTTATGCTCAACCATTCATAAAAGTTTTGAAAGAATATTCCAAACTTTCAAATCAATGCATCATTGGTACAGATGCAGATATTGAGGGATGTAATATTGGATTTATTGATGCACTTCCATTTATTAAACAAGTAAACCCAAATATAAAAGTTTCCCAATTATGGCTGAGTTCTTTACAAAAGCATGAAATAACTAATAAATTCAATAATCTTATCAGTCCTAAATACAGCTGGGGTGAGTCAGGTGAAGCTAGAGCTATTATTGATGCATTTATAGGCTTTTCTAGCACGAGAGAAGTCACTAATATACTACGTCCTCTGTTGGTAAGATATGGGGTTCAGTTTACTTCTATTGGAAGAGTTCAAACTAGTCTTCTTTATTTATTGTATTTAAGAGATCAGGAGATCAAGAATTTTGTCCCAGAACCATATTATTTAATAGATGCCGTGTTGTTTCACGATAAAGGGACTTTTCAAGCGCACCATAACTTAAATCCCTTTAAAAATACCTTGAAATCTAAAGCAAATCAAATATTTCAAAAAATTAAAGATGAAAAAATGGCAAAAATTGTTGATTCACCTCAAAAATTAAAAACAAAGTCCCCCCCTACTCCATTAAATACCTCAAAGGCGTTAATGCTCCTTACAAAGAACTTAAAGATCTCTGCTAATGTTGCTTTGACCACTATGAACGCATTGTACCTGAATAAGATAATATCATATCCCAGAACTGACAGTGACGTTTATAAACCTGATTTTGATCATATAAGTATCTTAAACAAATGTTCTTCACATTCTCAATATGGAAAATTTGTAAACACTATACTTGGAAATCAGCGAATTGTTCCTACAAAAGGGAAAAAAGATGCTGGAGATCATCCCCCTATCACACCTCTCGAAAGTTTAGAAGAATATGATTCGAGGTTTGAAAGTGATCTACAGAAGAAGGTCTATAACTTACTAGCGCGTCATTATCTAGCATTATTTGGCAGTGAGGCAATAGAATCTGTTCAAACATTAAACTTATTAATCAAAGATGAGCCATTTAGAGCTCAACGAGTTTCATTAATTACTGCAGGATTTTTAGATATTGCTCCCTTCTTAAAACCTAAGTATGAAGAACATATCCAAGTTACTGGTAATAAAGTTCCAATAAAGGAAATTTTACTAATTCAAAAAGAAACAAAACCCCCATCACAGTATTCTGATACTTCTTTATTAAAGCTTATGGAAAAAAATCATTTGGGTACCAAATCCACACGACCAGTTATTATAAAGTTACTTCAAACTCGTAAGTTAATAAGTAGAGATAGAACTCAATATTCAATAACAGATTTAGGCGTTTTTCTGATAGAGAATTTGATTAAAATATGGCTTCCTTTTCTAGAACCAAATTTTACAAAACATGTTGAACAAAAGCTCGAGGAAATTCAATTACAGAAAAGAACAATGCAGGAAGTTGTGGATGAGATAAGGCAGGAATTTTTAAATTTATTTGACAAACTTCTTGCTACTAAGATATCGATAGAAAAAAAAGCGACAAACATAAAATTAAGTTATACTAATTCCTTAACAACATCTAATTGTCCATTTTGTAATCAAGCACCTATGAAGTTTATTAATTTAAAAAACAAGAGATTTTTAGTTTGCTCAGATGATGCATGTAAGAATTATTTATCACTGCCCAAAAATGGAAGCCTAAAATTATTAGAATCAAGATGTTCGATTTGTTATTTCAATATATTCAGAATTTCTCTCAAAAAAAATGGGAAAAATTATAATTATTATTTATGTCCGAAATGTTGGAATGAGGGGCTTAGGGATCGTAATGGGAAAGGTTTCTGCTCTAACTGTGTTGATTTCAGAATTTTTAAAGATAAATGTATAAAAAAAGAAATCAATTCATCTAACTCAAATAAAAAGTAAAAAATTTTCTAAAAGAATTTTTTTGCATCAAATCGATATGCTGCTCTAGTCAAACCTACAAAATTATCTGAAATTTTGTAGTAAAGTTTACTATTAACAACCTTCTTTTCTAAATAGTTATTTTGAATCATATGGTTCAATGAATTTATCATTGTTCCTAACGTGACTGCTCCAATATATCCATGTTGCTTTTTAGTTTTTCTAATCAACTCAAGCTCAGAATGCCATTGACCATCTAATAATGACATAAGGATCTCATTCTTAATTGGAGCTTTAATATCTTTAATTTTATTAAATAGAATGGAGTAATTTGGTCTATAAAACTTATTCTTTTCGAATTCTTCCATACTCTCAAGGACCCTAACAAGAGACAATTAATATTATGAGTAAATATTGAGTGGAAAAATATATTTAAATGTAATATCGCAGTAATACCATAATTTCACTTAAAAATAGTTATAATAAATTAGGAGGAATACCTTCATTGAAATATTTTGCTCTAGATATCCAATTTTCTGAAAATTCTGGAATCATAGCCAAAATAGAGCCTCCTACCCATACAGAAAAAGTTCTCTCTCTTGGTGCAATAATCCTTACAACTTGGTTTTTCTTTTTTCTTCTTGCTAACTCCAATTCTAATTCTTGATACATTCTGGATTTTAGATTGGGAAACATCGATGAACCTCCCGATAAAAATATATTGTTTAACAATTCTGGTCGTATATCTAGGTCACATGCCTCAATTACATCCATAATTGCAACTGGTAAGGAATCAACTTCTAATTCAGTGGAAGGGTTAAATAATAACTCAGGAACCATAAATCTCTCATTATGCAATGAGATGGTAGAACCGTCTGGTAATGAATATTCTTTATTATATTGCTCACTCCTTTTTAGGTCTTCAGCAAAATCTAATGAAACAAAACATGCTTTTTCCTTTAGGACTCTTACTAATTCTCTGCGAATTGATGAATCAACTGACCACCCTATTGATTCTAAAATTTTTTCCATGTAATGTGTTAATACCCTTCCTCCGATATCTATAATCTTAACTGCATGTTCTATTTTGTAACCTTCATAAATAGGAACAATTCTGGTGTTACTATCACCAATTTCAATTATTAATCCCGTTTGAAATCCTCCCGAATATAACGTAAGCATAGAATCTAAGACAGGATAGAACGCCATGCATTGATACTTTTCCAAAAATAGCTCAAAAATTTTTTTTAAATCTGAATATGGAAATAAAGGATGAACAGCAAAGAGTACATTAACTAGAGTAGGATCAACTCTTAGATTGTAGAAGATGTAATCTAATATATTTTCAAAATGTTTCCAATCGGTTATGATCCCTTTTTCTATAGGGTGAAATATTTTATATAGTCCAATAGATTGAATCTCATCACCAACATAGAGTTCATCTTTCTGGGATTTTCGGGGTTCATAATCTATACTCACACTCTGATATTTTGGTTTGCCAACCATTGTTAAAAAGACTTGATTTGGAGAATCCTCTCCAGCAAAACCTATTTTGGTAGAAAATTGCCCGATGTCCATTACAATAGTAAGATTTCTCATACTTAACGTCGAAAAAATCTATAAATCTATTAAATTTCTAATAATGTACACTTAATTATTATATTATAATTTTAAATATTTTAATTAATCTTATGCGAACAATAGTCCCAATTTCACTGGTTAGAATTTTCTTAAGATAAATAGTTTCATGAAAGAAATCTCCAATAAGGTACCATAAAAGAAGTTTATTAAGTGTATGTCTCTCCAAATAGAGATATCATTTTTATTTATTTTAAAACTGATATCATTCAAATATGGATTAATTCTTGAAATCTACTTTTTTTGTTAAAAAAATTATAATGTAAAAGAGCAAAAAATAGTAATAATTATATATAAATAATTTTCTGGTTTTTGTTTCCAGCGATATCCCGGTTCAGATTATTTGGAACTCGGATCTGATTTACCAGATTGGGATTCTGGTAATGCTTCTTCACTCTCCTCTCATGATTTTTTTCAAACGGTTTAACTCGTCTAACATCTCATCTCTTAAAGAACTTAAACCACCACCAGCTTGTGGGGCTGCTGCTGGGGCACCAGGAGGTTTAGGGGGTCCACCACTAGGTGGGGCACTCGGTGCGGCAGGTCTTTTAGCAAAAGCAGGCGCCTTCGGAGGTCCGCCAGTAGGTGGGGCAACTGGAGGCCCACCACCACTTGGAGGAGCTGCAGGTGGTAATTTTGGTGCAGGTGGTAAATTAGGTCTTTTAGGGGGTCCTCCACCAGAAGGAGGTGCAGCTGGAGGTCCACCACCACTTGGAGGAGCTTTTGGAGGTCCACCAGAAGGAGGTGCTTTTGGAGGTCCACCACTACTTGGAGGAGTCGGAGCTGCTGTCAATGGTGGGGCTGCAGAAGTTGCTGGTGCGGGAGATGCACCACCACCACTCAAAAGACTGAATAGAGTACTAGCTGCTGCTGTTTTTGCCTCACCAGATGAAGATGCTATGATCTTTTTAGAGGAAGTACTGACAGTTTGGACTTCTTCACCTACAGTCACTTCCTTCAAATCTTTCTGAGCTTTAGCCAAAGATTTAATGAAATCATTAATACCTTTAACAGTTTCTTCGAGATCATCAGCTAAAGAAGTTAATCCCTTCTTCATAAAATTTATTACGCGTTCGATTTTTTTTTGCTCTTTTGAAACCAAGTTCTTTCAATTCCTCTGTTATTATTGAAAATTAGTATAATTTTTTTATTACTAGTAATATCTTTTATACTTAAATTATATTTTTCGTATTTTTATATTTATTCACATCTATTATCCATAACATACAACAATTCCAGAAAAACGTTAATTATTAAAAAAACAAATAATATTATTATATCATAAAAATTATTAATTAATTCAATCCTTTAAAAAAATCTTCTGAATTGAATTACCGTAAAAGAGTTGATTAAAAT
>JBHLLU010000004.1:65938-88121 GCA_048938895.1 Promethearchaeota archaeon | reverse complement strand
GTTGTTATAAAACGTAAGGATGAGTTCTATATTCCTCACGCAAGTATACTTTTTAGACTTATCAGCGCATAACGCTGCGGAATTATTTTTTTTTACTTTTCTTTAATTTCAAATTTCTAAGTTTATTGAAAGTTTTGATGATTTTCTAATAATTATTATCAAAATTGCCCAAATTAATAATAAATAATAAAATCTTGGGATTAAAATCACACACAAAGACAATGATATAAAATACGCTAATAATCTCATATTTTTATTCTTATCATCGGTTAAAACTTCATAATAATGACAAGCTATCCATAGAACAATGAGAGGTACATGAAAGGTAAAATAATATTTATAAACACCTCTGGGAAAAAAGAGATGCGATAAAAAAGCAGTATAAACGATTACATCCACAAATTTGACCCAATTTAATTTATTGTGAGAATGCCAATAAAACATCAATACCACTATGAAAATTTCTGTTAACAAAACACCAATACCCGTAAAGTTTAAAAAACCAATTATATATAGAAACCAGTAAGGAAATTCTAAATCTATAAGAAAACTAAACCAATGAACAGGATAGTTATGGTGTGGTGTTATAAAATCAGGATTGATTCTCATATTTTGTGGAAGTAATATTGAATTCAAGTATCTAGATGGATTAATGATAATCCATGGTAATGACGCCACAAATAAAATTCCAAGGATTATTGAAGAGTATAATAATAACCTCTTAAAATAATTTAAAGGTAATTTAACTTTGTCTTTTCTGCAAGATTCAAGAACGATATAGATAAGTACAGGCAAAATAAAAAACAGGATAATTTGTTTAATTAGAAAAGAAATTGCTAAAAATACACAAGCAGATTTAAATTTATTAGTCGAAATTAAATAAAGGGTTAGAGTAAAAAAGAGGGAAACCAACGAAGTATTTAGAAGTAAACCTCCGTTATAAAAGATGAGCAATGGACAAAATAGAGTTGCCAGAAATCCCCATTCTGCTACTTTTTTATTAAAGGATTGTGATAGGAATTTGTATATTACAATTGGTAATAAATTCGTTGCGATTAATAACGGAATAAAAATAAGATTTATATTAAATATGCCAAATACGCTTAAGATATAAAGAAATAAGGGGGGATAAATGTAATAATACTGTTGAACACCGACAAATAGATCAAATAAGTAAGAAAACCAATCTGTGTAGAATTCAATATCAGGAAAGGAATATGAATATGGAACCCAATCTTTATTGGCAAAATTATCAACAAATGATTTATACCAAATTTGGTAATCCTGGTATGGTTCTAATGAATCTCTAAAAAATTTATATAGTAAGGAATTTTGAGATATTTGAGAAGACCAATTAAAAATAATAAATCCTAAAATGAATAGGATTTGAAGAGATAACGCAGCTGAATATGCAATGAGAAGTCTTTTATTGACTTTGCTAAATTGTATCATTGTTTTCATTCAAATTTTTTTATTGATTTAATTTGTAACACTTTGAATTTTTTATTATATCTAATACTTCTCTGTCTGGTACGTCATACCAATGCTTATATGAATCTGCGACCGCAAACCACCTCACATTTCTTATATTAGGACAGAAAATATTTTTAACTTCTTTTTCAATTGATTTTATGGTTCTTAAAGGGGCAGTAGGTACAGCAATATTGATACTCTTTGGGTTATATTTTCTTATCATCTTTACCCCTGCTAACATTGTAAATCCTGAGGCCAAACCATCGTCAATCATGAATATATTCTTATTTCGAATGGTCTCATCTTGTATTTTGGAATTTTTTGAATTTTTTCTATAGACTTCAACTCTTTGCCTTATTTCATCTTTAGTTATAGAAACAGATTGATTAATTTGTTCTTCGGTCAGATTTAACTGATTTAACAACACCTGATTAAAAAAAACTGTACCATCAGTGGTGACTGCTCCGAAACCCGCCTCTGTGTTATATGGAATTTTTAATTTTCTCACTATTAAAAGATCATATTGTACTTTTAATTGAGAACAAAATCCCTCCACCACTGGTACCCCTCCGTTAGGGATTGCATAACAAAAGAAATCTTTATAATTTTGCTCGATTTTATGATATAATTTCTCATTTTTAGCTTTTATAAATTTAGTGAGCATTTCGCCTGCTAAAAACCTGGATTCATATTTAATTGGATTCATAAATAATAGTTAAGAGAAGTATAGTTATAATACTTATTTAGGCCTCCTTATTTTATATATAAGACTGGTATTTGTTGTCATTGAACATATTCAATAATAAGTTGTGATAAGTTTATAAATCTACTTTTATGAATGATATATTTAAATACTTGAAATATGGTTATTATATTAAAATTTTAACCTAAAAAAACGGTTGAGAAGAATATATGAAGAAAAGTAGAATCTTATTAATTTCAGTTTTAGGGATGTTTTTATTTATACCCCTAAGTAATTATTCCACTGCAGCTCCACCAGCTTATATTGGTGTTCAAGTAGGTGAAGAATACAAATGGACATTAAGAGTTAATGTTGATGGTTATTCTGCTATGATAACAGATATGGGACAAACTGTACCCCCAGACATCTCAATGTTTGAAACAATGCCTTCAATTAGCATGAAGGGTGTAGTAGAATATATTAGCGATGAAATCACTGGTATCGTTTATGATTATACAATAATCAATATGTCAATCTTAATGAATGTACCTGGATATGGATGGCAATCACCTATGCCCCCTGGAGTATATTTACCTGTTATTGTTTTGAACAACGAAACATCTAATTATTTTAATGATACTATGAATGCTATGGAGACAGAGACACCACCTTACGGGTTTGCCATACCCTTCATGATTGTACCACAAACTTTGGATTGGGCAGCAGCTGTAAATGGACTTGGTAGTCTTATAGATTTCTTCACAGGAGGAACTACAGGAGAAACTATTGAACAGGATGGAACTGGATTCAAAATAACAATACCTTCGCAAATGATCAATGGGACCCTTATGGACCAAATGCTATTTACGGCTCATTGGAATAGTAAGGGTGTATTTGATCAAGGTGGTTTGAAGTATGGAGGTACTAATGTAATGACTGTGAACGCAGCCTCAAGTGAAGAAATTCCAGGATTTGATGTTATAACTCTTATTGGAGTGGTCGGTTTAAGTACTGCTGGAATAATTTACTATATTAAAAAGAAAAAATAATCTTTTTATACCCCTTTTTTTTTTATTTTACTAAAACAAATCGAAATTTAAAATGGAATTCTATGATTCAGTATTTTTCATTTTCTTTATTTTAATATTACTATGGGTCATTAAGGCGGATTTTTTTTTCCTTATCTTTGGAATCACCGCATTTTTATATTTTTTAATTTTATTATTTGCAGAGGATCCTCTAAAAATTACCATTTCAACGCTTGAATTTATCTTGTTAAATCCTTTAGGGTTATTATTAATTTTCGCACCTCTTTTTTTGTATCTTTTGATAAAACTAATTAAAAGATCTTCGTATTCCAATAAAAATTTGAATTAATTATTCAATCTTGTTTATTTTAAGTATACCAAGATAAAAAGCTAAAACAGAAATTACTCCAGATACAATAAGGTTAACTAACAAAATTACAATAATTCCGATGGAAACATTGAGTAAAGGAGAAAAAAATGGCATAACAAGAAATAATGTAATTAATAAAGATGTAATTTGGAAAATAATAAGAAGATAGATGTTAAAAAAAACATCTTTGCCTCTTTCTTCAAATAAAGGCTTAACACATTGAATTGCTAATGCTTCTAAGAGAATTATTAAACTATTTAGCATAAAAATAGCAAAAAATATAACTATCTGTAAAATATTTAATTGAAAAAGAATAGTAAAATAGGATGTCAGTATTATGTCTAAAAAGATAAGAGTATAGGAAATAACGTATAAATAAGAAAATAGCAGAGAATTTAAACCCCTTGGAGATTTTTTATATAAAAATAACAGTTCTTTTGATCTTATAAGCACAGAAATACCAATTAAGATACTAAAAATTAAGCTACCAATCCATCCAATAATTAATACTAGTAAAAGACGATGATGGAATATTTCTAATAGTAAAGTTATACCTAATGGATTATCTTCTAAGAGAAGTGTTGAATCTTGTAATGATAAAGATAAGAAGAAACCAATAAAACCAATAAAAACAGTGCTATAGATTAATTTTGCATAATTTTCTCTTTTTCTTAAAAATTCTTTAAAGTGAGTGATGATTAGTCCTTTCCATTTAGGAGGAGAAATTTTCCCTATTAACCGATAAAAAATTCGATCTTGATGGATTCTTTTCGACCTCTTATTAATCGTTCTTTCTAATGTATAAAATTTTCCTGCTTTTTTATAAGAAATAATGAGAAGAAATAAAGGGATTAAAATAGCTAAACCTATATTAAATCCTAAATTTAAAATATAGGAGGAAACCAATGAAGGTTTGATACTATATAACACTATATTAGAATACCAAAAAGAAGGAAAAAATAACATCCAAATTTTAAGATTAGGAAAAATAGTTACAATCTCAAAAATAATATGGAAGGCATAAAAAATAGAGATAATAAGAAATGACAGCAAAATTAAAATCCAATTATCCAGTTCTCTTACTTTTTTATTCTTAAAAATTTTATTCTCAAACCAGTTGGAAAATATCATTCCAATTATTAACGCAAAAATAGACAATATAAATAAAACTAAATAAAAAACCAAATAATGAATGATTGTCATCTCAGAATTCACTTGTCTTAAAAGACTTGTGCCTAATGGTCCTATTCCCAATATGAATAAAAAATAGAAGGGTAATTGTCCGACGAATTCTCCAATAAAAATGTCTCCTGATTTAATCGGTGAAGCAATGATTGAGTCCTTTATCCCAATTTCAGATCTTCTATTGAGAATAAATAAGGGATATATCATATACATCATAAATAACGTCATAAACGAATATTCTATGATTAAGCTAATCAGAACTTCGAATTGTTCTGAATAATATTTTAAAAGTTCTGGTAGGATCTCATCGAATAAAACTGGACCTAAATATGCAGCCCATACGAGAAATAATGTATAAATTATTATGAAGAATAATTTACGATTTCTCCTAACTCGAAATGTTTTTAATCGTATTTCATTCTTCGCAATGATTTTCCATAAACTCATGTAAACAATGATAAGGAATAGTTTTTTTTAAATAAAGTTGTTTATAAGATCATACAATAGAAATATTTTGCTATTATTTTAGCTTTTAACTAAATCTAGTTAACAAAAAATCAAAACTTAATAAAATAAAATTTAAATATGCTTTAATAAGTTAATATTATAAGAATTTGCATGATTTATATCCCAATCTTATAAGATTATTATGATAAATTTAGGGGTACCTAAATATTTAAAAATTTTAGATGAATAATATAATTAACTAAGTTTTAAATTGAAATATCCCCTAAAAATATTAAAAACATATGATAGTAAATCAAATTCTTGAAATAAAAAATTCTGATGAGGAAGGCATATGGAGATTCAAGATACTAAGAGTAAAATTATTAAGGAAACCTTTCCATCAGAATCAGTCTCTATTATTGGAGATATTTTAGCTGGTATAATTTTATCTCTTTTAATTGTACCATTTGATAGCTTTATTGCCCTGATTTTAATTATTCCTGCACTCCTTTCATTGAGAGGAAATCTAAGTGGTCCCTTTATTGCAAGAACTTCTCGTGATCTGATTATTGGTACTTTTTCTAAAAGGTCTTGGCTAGAAAATATTTTTGCTACATATCTTTTAGCAATTATAACCGCAATTATTATTGGGTTGTTTTCACTTTTTTTAAATATAGTAATTTTACATTTAATTGCTCTTACAATTTCAGAATATTTTACTATTCCTTTAATATCAATAATCCTCACTCTTTCTATTTCAATTCCCTGCTCAACGGGATTAAATTATATTGCTTTTAAAAAAGGATTGAACCCCAATAATATTGTAAATCCTGTTATGACTGCTGTTGATGATTTTTTCACGGTTTTTTGCTTCTTCTTAACACTAATACTCTTGGGGGTGCCTTAATGAATTACTTTTTAAAAATCTTCA
The DNA here is from genome assembly GCA_048938895.1 of Promethearchaeota archaeon. Taxonomy (GTDB): domain Archaea; phylum Asgardarchaeota; class Lokiarchaeia; order Sigyniarchaeales; family SOKP01; genus Loki-b32. The sequence goes on along the minus strand of JBHLLU010000004.1, from coordinate 82,005 downwards.
AAGAATCGATTATTATTGTAATCTTATCTTCTGTTTTTGGTTTATTTTCTGGAACATTATTATCATTTAATGATGAAATTCTCTATTCTATCCCTATTTTCCTTTTAATATTACCAGCATTAAACTCTTTAATTGGGGATATCTCGACAGTTTTAGTATCAAGACTAACTACCCATCTGTATATAGGGACCATCTTACCTAAAATCAGGAAATCTAAAAGAATTAAAGACGATTTCTATGGACTTCTTTTAACCCTCTTAATAAGTCTTGGTTTTTTAATAATCACCGCAATTTTTGTTGGAATTATAACTGGGGTCGAATTGGTAAATCCAATTGCAATGATTTTAATTATGCTTCTAACAATCTTAATACTCTTTTTTATCATGTTCATTTCATTATTTTTAAGTGCAATCTACCTTTTTAAACGTGGTACTGATCCAAATAATTTTCTTATTCCCTTTATAACATCATTGTCAGATTTTCTTACCCCTTTATTCATTATAATCTTTATAAAAACATTTATATAAAATCAAATTAATATGAACAATGAGGAATACAACAATATGCCCAAACGTAGTAAAAAGTTTAAATATAAGCCACTCTCCCTTAAAGAAATCATAAGAGAGATGAAACAGAATATAGATTTAATGATTGATTTGGCTTATAGTGCTATAAAATTTGGTAGCAAAGAATTAGCTGACGAAGTTTATAAAATTGAGCAAAGAATTCATGAACTTACCTTTTTACTAAATTTTCAAATAATACAAGCTCACCCACAAGGTCAAGAGGGTGCCAAAAAGTTAGAACCTATTGTGGTTATGGGCTATTCAATTGATAAAATTTCCGATGCTCTGAGTGATATAGCTCGAGTTGTGTATATCAATAATGACATCCAATACTTTATCCAATTATTTAGTGATATAAGTTTTGTTCCTGAGCCCATTGTAAAAATTATAGTAAATAAAGACTGTAATTTTATTGGACAGGTTAGAGCTGATATTCACTTTAGATCTAAACATGGTGTTGACTTAATCGCAATCCGGAGAGGCGATGAATGGCTTTTTGAAAAAACTGAAAAAATTCTATTAAAGGATATCTTAATTGTAAAGGGGGAAATACAACCGATAATAGAACTAAAAGCCCAATGTAATGATCTTGAACCCTTTTCATTTGAAATTGGGGAGCAAAAGACAGATCTATTGCTTGATTTTGAAAATTCCGATATTTGTGAAAAAATTGAAGAACTTCAAAAAAATTATGTCTTAATTACAGATATCTCAGAAACTATGATTGAATTAGCTTTGGCTGCTATTTTCCTTAATAATGATGAACTTGCCGAAGATATCTTAGAAATGGAAGAATTAATGGATGGGCTTAATTTAGCATTTGAAAAAGACCTCCTCGACTTTGTCAAACTCGTAGAAACACCACGAGATCTAACAGGAATTATGCGAATTATCTTTTCATGTGAACTTATTGCAGATGCAGCAACACATATTGCAGAAAATATAATTAAAGGATTTGAACCTCACCCTATTCTCCAGCAAGCTATTAGAGAGACTTCAGAAATCGTAGTAAGAGAAACATTATCTGAAGACTCATTTTTCAAGGAAAAATCATATAGCGAACTGCAAGATAGAAGATATAAACGTGGTTTTCATATTATTGCCTTAAAGAGAGAAAACAAATGGATTTATCGCTTCGCTCCAGATTTTATTTTTCAAGAAGGTGATCGCCTTATAGGTTTAGGTCCAAAAGAAACAGTTTTAGAATGGCGAAAGTGTGTTAACCCTGAAAAGTATAGAGAGTAACTGAAAAAATGAAAACAATTTTGGTGAAAAGATGAAAACAAATAATAAGGCCTCTACACGATTTAATGATACATTGCTCGAGATTGCTAATCAAATAAAGAAAAATTCAGCCAATATAAATTTTAATGATGTTGCAAATACCATAAAATTAATAAAACAAATTCATGAAAACAATGGGATCATTTTTATCTATGGAGCGGGTAGATCTGGATTTATTGGGAGGTGTTTTGCTCAAAGATTAATGCATTTAGGAATTAAATCTTGTTTTATCTCAGATGCGGTAACTTACCAATATAAAGAAAATGATCTATTAATTCTAATTAGTGGAAGTGGTGAAACTACATCCACTGTTGCACTAGGCAAAAAAGCAAAACAAATTGGAGGAAAAATTATCTTATTAAGTAATAACCCAAATAGCTCGATTGGAAAGATATCTGACTATATAATCACCATAAAAGGTAAAAGTAAAGACCTTGCGCTTTCTCTAAAAACTTTAGCTCCCTATACCAGTTTATTTGATATCTCAGCCCTAGCAGTTTTAGATTCAATGGGTGGAGTTTTAATGAATGAATTGGGAGTGACTGAAGAGGATATTGATAAAAGGCATGCCTCGGTAGAATAGATTCAATACGGATTAACCATCTTAAGGTGATAATATTACACGACTTTATTAAAGTTAAGAAAGCTTCTGAAAAGAAAGGGAAAGGAGCATTTGCAAAAAAACCAATTACAAAAGGAACTATTATAGACATTGCATATGTAATTCCTATCCCTAATAAGGAATTCAAGAAGATTAGCAAAACAATACTTTATAACTACTGTTACATTTGGGAAGACCCAAAGCATATGCCAGAATTTAAAAATGCTATCACTCTGAGTATAAGTCAATTCATCAACCATTCCTATGATCCTAATTTAAAATATCTTTACGATTATGACAATAATGTTATAGAATTTTCTGCAATAAAAGATATATCTCAGGGAGAAGAACTAACAGTGAATTATAATGGTTTCGTTGATGACAAAAGTCCAATGTGGTTTGAAGTAGAATAATATCCGTATTTTGAATAAATATTAAATTTAAATATTGAGATATGAAATGAATAAACTAACGGAAGTAAAATTTATTTCCTACACAAAAGGAAAAGGTGTTTTTGCCAAAAAAGATATAGAAAAAGGTAAAACAGTGGAGATAGCACATATAATTCTTATTTCTAATAAGGAATGGGATTTAATCAAGGATACTATTTTATCACGCTATATCTTTGAATGGGATGATCCGAAATATAAAGGTCATTATGAATCAGCAATTTCACTAAGCGTCAATCAGTTCATAAATCATTCTTATACACCCAATGTTGAATATAGTTATAATTATAAAAATAAATCAATTAAATACACAGCAATACGAAATATATCTAAAGGAGAGGAAATTACTGTTAATTATAACGGAGACCCATTCGATAAATCTCCAGTAGGGTTTAAAGTTGAATAATTCACTTTTTCCTCAATGATTTAAGTATTTTTAAATTCATTATATCCTCTTTCATATCTTTCCCCTTTGGAGTTTCTAATATTCCTGGCATATCCTTAAAACGGTCATCATTTATAAAGAACCCAAAAGTTTCTTTTCCGATTTTTCCTTGTCCAATATGAGTATGTCTATCGACTCTTGAACCGCAATCCTTATCTGTATCATTCAAATGGAAAGCAAAAAGATACTTTATTCCGATAATATCATCAAATTCATTCCACATCTCCTCATATCCTTGTTTTGAGGTAAAATCATATCCTGCTGCAAAAGAATGGGCGGTATCAAAACAAATTCCAATCCGGTTTTTATTTTGAATTTTACCTATTATAGTTTTAAAGTGATGAAATTTATTCCCTAAGCCTTTACCTTGTCCCGCAGTAGTTTCAAGTAATATTATAACACCTGATGGGGCGGTAACTTCCATCAGTTTATTTAATTGGGCAGCTATTTGAGTTAAGGCTTCATTTTTTGTAATATCTTTTTTATCACTTGTAGGAATGACTCCGGGATGCATATTTTCATATTCGATCGATAATTGTTCAGCTTTAGTAAGTTCATCTAACATGGCATCATAAGATTTTTCTAATTTCTCTTTATCCAAAGTTGCGAGATTTACTAAATAGCTGTTATGAGATATAATTGGCCATATATGCTCTTTCAAATCTTCTTTCTTCCTTAAAAAATCATTAATATCCTGTTGTTCCAATGGTTTAGAAGACCAACTGCGAACATTTCTAATAAAAACTTGGATAGATTCACAGCCTAACTCTTTCCCTATTTCAAGAGCTTTATCTTTACCTTCAGATACACTCATATGAGCCCCAATTCTCACTTCAGTTCTCCTTATTGTGGTTTTTTTAAATCAATATCTAGACTTGAAATCTAATAAAATTGAAAGGAAAATAAACTTCATTATTATCTTAATATTTTCCAGAAATTCTTTAATTCTTCTTGTGTGAAAGTAAATTTTAGACCAGAAGGTTCAGAAGCTTCAGTTTTAAAAAATTCAGGTAATTTATTTAGATCTTGGTGAATTCCCGCTTTTTCATTAAATTTTATTTCAGATTTTAAAATTTGTTTACCAATATTAATTACATCAGTTCGAGTTAATTCTAAGTTGTACATCGCATTTAATGCTCCTTTTACTATTTCCATATTCTCATAACTTGGACCTATAAAATAACAACATCCTAATGAATCTAAGATTGCTGTGTAAAGTTGCAGTTCATATGATAAATCAAGTTTTCCTTCATTCTCAGTAAGTTCTCCATAATCTTTTTCTTGATTTGCGGTTCTTCCAGCAATAGCAGCACCAGCAGTATGATCCGCACCCATAGGACTGGTTGCGTAAGTTATACTCATAGCTTTAAAAACTCGTGGGTCATAACCTGAAATACCTTGCCCTTTAACGTGTGGAACTCTTTCAAATCCAGTTTCTTTTCCAAAATGGCAAGCACCATTACCATAAAGCTTACCAATAGAGGAACCACATTTTATTTCTGCTATGATCTCAAAAACTTTATTCGAATCACCCCATTGAACTTTTCCTGCATCCATTGCAACACCGATTGTGACTCCAAATTCAATTGTGTCAATTCCTGTATCATCACAGAGATGATCTATTCTCGCTACATCATCAAGATTATTAATTAATAGATTTGAACCATTTGCGAAGATGGTTTCATATTCTAAACTTGATGTTATATGCTCACCTTTCTCATCAACAACTATATTAGAACATTTAATAACACATGTAGGGCTACAAGGTACACGTTTTCTTCCATTTCTAGTTATAACAAGTTCATGAAGTCTTTCTCCTGAAATGTCTTCAGCTTTTTCATATGAACCTCTCCTAAAACTTTTCGTAGGTAAACCACCATATGCACTCATAGCTTGAACCATGTTCGGGGTTCCATAAATAGAGAAATTCTTTTTCGTTTCAGCCAAAGTTTTAGCAAACGGTTTTGATACTTCACGAAAGGCTTTAATATCAAATACTTTAACTTGTGAACTTTTTAATGGAAGTATTATGATTGCTTTAATTCTTTTTGACCCCATAACAGCACCCAAACCACCTCTTGCTGCATGACGACTTGGATATCCTTCTAAATCATTAGTCGCTACAGTTGCTGATTTCATTAAATATTCTCCAGCAGGACCAATAGAATATATGCCTATTTTATCACCATACTTTTGATATAAATGTTTATGAAGATCGTAATTACCAAATCCTTTATAGACCTCAGCTCTTTCGAATTTTATCCCTTCCCTATCAAAAATGATGAACTTTAATTCTGATGATATTCTTTCTAAAACTATTGCCCTAATCCCGTGAAAAGCTAACATTATAGAAGGGCGACCTCCTACATTTGCTTCTTTTATCCCATTAGTTAAAGGACTCTTAGCACCAACAGAAGTACGAGCAGAACATGGAAATGGACTGCCAGTTAATAAGCCATTAGCTAAAATTAGTTTATTCTCCTCACCTAAAGGATCGCTCAAAGGTGGAACTTCTTCATTAATTAAAAAAGAGCTTAATCCGCGGCCACCTAATAAGAAATATTTTGAATCTCTCGCAATATCTTCATAAATTAATTTTTCGGAGTTAACATTAATTCTTACGATTTTCATTATAATCAATAATAATTGAAATTATATTATTATTATCTTAAATTGTCTTAATCCTAAATCTTTCATATCTCAAAATTGAAATTATTTTACAAAAAATGGATTTTATAGTAAGATAATTAGAAAAATGAGAAAGATCCTTATAATATAAACAAAAAAACCTTGAAATTTTCATGAAATCGTTAAAAAAAATTTCAACATAGACATAGATTTAAATATACAACTAGATGTATGAATATTACATCACATTATTATCACCTTATTATATCACTCTGGTGATATTAGATTTACCGTATTCTTTTTCAATTCAATATTTTGTGAGTATAATATGAACGAACAATATCGTAACCGTTATTTTGATGATAAAGTCGATGAAAACGTACCAGTTCATACATATTGTTGTGATAACCCATTTGTTGAGGCTCGGGATGGTAATAAAGTGTGTTTAAATTGCGGGTTAATTTTTGAAAGAACATTTGTTGGAAATGAAAGAAGGGCATATACAGTCGAAGAAATTCAGAATCGTCGTCGAACAGAACCACGTTGGAGGGATTTTGGTCCCCGCACTATGCTTCCAAACACAAAAACTGATTCTAAGGGTAAAAGTATAGGTGCGAAAGAACAAGCTCTTTTTTCTCGTCTCTCAAAAATTCAAAACTCTCTTATTTCTAGTATTGAAAGGAATTTTTGGGAAGCAAAACCCAAACTAAAAATGCTTACATCTAAACTAAATATTCCTGAATATATCGCTGAAACTGCATGGAAAGTATATAGTATAGTCGCTAAGAAAAAGTTAACCATGGGAAGATCCATTAATGGATTTATTGCAGGTTCATTATATGCTGCAATACGAGTTCATGATTTTCCCCGCCTCCTTGATGAGGTTTGCGAAGCTTCATTAACTCCAAGAAGAACAGTCCATAGAAGTCTTGCTATGATAATTAGGGAAGTTTTACCTGAACTTAACCTTAGATACCAGCCAATTACCGCTGAATCACTTGTATTCCGGTTTGGAAATGAATTAGACTTACCAATTCAAATTCAGAAAGAAGCGATTAATATGCTTAAAGATGCTTCTAGAAACGGATTAAAAAGAACAGGAAAGGATCCAAAGGGCTTAGCTGCTGCGTGTATCTATATAGCCGCAAAAAATGGTTCTATTCGGAAAACACAATCAAAAGTGGCAGATATTGCCAAAATAACCGAAGTTACTTTAAGGAGCCGAGCCAAACAAATTAAAAGCAAGCTTACTTGATTTATAACATTTTTTTCTTATTTTTCTTATTTTTCTGGTTCAGGATTTTCTAATAACAGTGAGAACTTAATTCCTATACCAGTTACCACCAATCCTGAGATCATTAAAGCACAATTAACTGATATAAAATAAATCCAAAATACTGCTGGTGTGAAAGCAGTAATATCAAAATTATATAAAGATGTCTGAAATGGTATTGAACCATAAAGAGTAGAAATCTTTGTTTTACCAAGAAGCACTAAGAAATTCATTTTCACAAGTGCTCCGATTAAAACAACCATTCCTATTACAACCATTAGTTTTGCTAGTGATTTGCTTCCTATTTTATTGGATCTAACCGTTTTAAAGATAAAAAACCCCAATACTAGAAAACAAAGCATAGAAATTATTAAATAGATCCATAATACTGTTCCCGTTAATGATATGTAAGGGGAATCATACATAAAATCTGATAAAAGAATTGGATTTATCTCTAAATATTTAAACTCTATAAAATGAAATGCAAAGAAAAAACAAATTTCGAGGTATGAGATAATTATGATAATGTAGCTAATAATTTTAAGAAATGCGAGAACTTTTTTATGCTCCATATGTACCATCTCAGTTTTTACTATAAATGTAAGAACAAATTTTTTATGCAATTATATTTTTACTTATTATTGTTTTTGAAATTTATAAAAATTTGCTATAAATACTAGATATTAAATAATATTTTTTTGAGAAGTAATAAAGATCAAAATATGGAAAGCTCATCGTGTCCTCATTTAAATGTAAAAAAAGAAGGGGGCGAATTAATTTGTCAAGATTGTGGTTTAATCTTAGAAGAAAAATTAGCTTCTAATGATATAGAATCATATGGTGAATTTTATTCAGACTCGCAAAGAGACTATGAACGACGCATTCGTGTTAGTGATTCAAAAGCTTTGCAAGATCCTATTATTCGTGAGAAATATGAGAGAATTCAAACGCTTGAGAAATGGTTTCGAGATTACCAGTCTGATTTTTCGGAACAAAAGAAAACGATAGAATTACTAAAGGGACATGGTATTGGTTTAAATATTGATAATGTCAAAAATCGCGAAATTAAAAACCGATATTTACGTTATAATAAATACCATAGACATAATTATCAAAATATGGTAATAATTTTTCTTGCAATCATTTGGTTAGAAATAAAAGATACAACAAATGTACGAATTGAAGAATTCATTGATGTTTCTAAGGAATTAGGTCATAAGATCAATAAAAAAATGTTATCCAACGCTATGGTTAAAGTTAAAAAAACAGAAAAAATGTTAGATAAAAGGAAAGACGCTGCAGCCATAGAAAAAGATATCAAAAATAGAGTTAAAATAGTGTTTCAAAAAGATATAAATAGTATTCCCTTCGAAGAGATCAGAGAGTTTTTTTCAAATAAATCAGAATTTGAAAAAACTAAAATTGAGATGCAGCTATTAGCTGATAAAATTCTCCAAATAGTACCCTATTCTCAAATTCAAAATTTAAATTATAAGGCCTTTACTGCGGGATTAATATATTACATAGGACAATCTTTGGAGAATAGAAAGATTTTTACCCAAAATCTTATTGAAAAATATAGTAAATTTTCAAGTACTACTATTAGAAAGAAATATCATGTACTTAAAGATATCTTGGGAAATCCTCAAGAATTAAAACTATAATTCTTTCAATATTGTTAATAACATCTCTGAAAACATAAACCATTAAAAACTTCAGATTCTATTATATTTATTATTTAAAATATCAATGCCAAACCTATCATATTTAATATGTCAATCCAGAAAAACTCAAGTGAAATCTATTATAACAAGTCAATCAGCGATATAATACGACAATTTAACAGTGATCCAGACCGAGGGATAAAATCATCCGATTTAGAAAAAAGATATCAAATTTCAGGTTATAATGAACTACCGAAAATTAAAAAATCAATTTGGAAAATATATCTTGCTCCAGTTTTTAACTTTCTAATAGTTATTCTTCTTATTACCGGAATTGCAGTTGTTATTTTAGGCTCTCCTGGAGAAGTAGTCATTACTTTCACAGTATTTGGAATAAATTCAGCGACTGTTATTATTCAACAATTTAGAGCTCAAAAAGCTTTAGAATCTTTAAAGAAAATTTCGGCTTTAAAGGCTACTGTTGTAAGAGATGGAAATCAAATGGAAATTCCAAACCGAGAATTAGTACCAGGGGATATAATCTTATTAGAGCAAGGAGATAAAATCCCTGCTGATGGTCGAATCATCAATGATATTAATTTTACCGTAGACGAGGCACCTTTAACAGGAGAAAGTGAACCTGTTGAAAAAAGAAATGAGACATTAGAAGAACTTGATGTACCTATTCAAAAACAGTCAAATATGGTCTTTATGGGAACATATGTTAATACAGGAAGATCTAAAGTTTTAATAACAGGAACAGGTATAGATACTAAAATAGGTGAGATATCCACTACGTTAAACGAGATGGGAAGTATTGAAGATATACCTTTAACTCGAAAGCTTAACCGGTTAGGATATATACTTGGGACAATTGTTCTTATCAACTTATACATGCTTATTTTCTATAAATTAGTAACTCTTGCTTCTGAGGGGAATTTTGTTTCATCAGAGGTAAGTAGTGCCTTAGTAAGGTCGATTTTAAGGGCTACAAATATCCTACCTATAAATTTACCCCTGTTAACAACCTTAGTTTTAATCACAGGTGTGTTAAATATGGCCCAAAGTGGAGTAATTATAAAGAATTTATCTGCAATTGAATCTTTAGGACGAGTTTCTATAATTTGTTCGGATAAAACAGGTACAATTACTAAAAACGAAATGACCGTTGAAAAATTCTGGATCAATAATGAGGAGTTTGATGTTTCTGGTTCTGGTTATGATTCTGAAGGAAAGATCTCTAAGAATGGAAAACTAGTAGATCTGAAGGATAATGAAACTTTTGGAATGTTTATTGAATCAATGGTTTTAAATAATAACTCTCGGTTAATCTTTGAAGATGTTAAAGTAAGAGTAGGACAAAAAAAAGAGATGGCAGTAAGACGAGCATTGGGCTCACCCACAGAAGCAGCATTATTAGTATTATCTGAAAAAGCAGGATATCTTCCTTATGATGTACGGAGAGGATACCAATTAGTTAAAGAATATTCATTTAGTTCTGAATTGAAGCGCATGAGCTCAGTTTATCTGCAAAATAATGAGAATAAGAATGCCTTTATTTTTTCTAAAGGTGCTCCTGAAAGAATAATGGATATTTCCATCATGCTTGAAAGCAATGGAAATGTTAAGGAATTTGATGACAACCTTAAAAACTATTTGATGGAAAAAGTAAATGAGCAAGCAGGGCAAGGATACAGGATGTTAGCTATTGCATATAAAAAATTTTCCAAAATTGACGATTTAAATCGAGAGGAAGTTGAAAATAATTTGATATTTTTAGGTTTTGTATCAATCATGGACCCTCCCCGGATCGGGGTGAAGCAAGCAATAGAAGAATGTCAATTAGGTGGTATAAAAGTTATAATGATAACTGGGGACCATCCCGCTACGGCAAAAACCATTGCTTCTCAAATGGGTATTTATAATGAAGGAGATAGCATTATCAACGGCAAAGAAATAAAAGATACTGATGAAGAAGAATTCAAAAAAGCATCTGTATTTGCACGAGTAGAACCATCTGATAAAGAGATAATTGTTAGAAATTACCAGCAAGAAGATCGCATTGTTGCTATGACCGGGGATGGGATTAATGATTCGCTTGCCCTCAAATTAGCCAATGCAGGTATAGCTATGGGGATAACAGGAACAGATGTAGCGAAAGAAACAGCGGATATGGTTATTTCAGATGACAATTTTACATCAATAGAGAGAGGAGTGCGTATTGGTCGAGGTCTTTTTGCCAAAATTAGAACAATTATTTATTTCTTCATATGTTTAAATATTATGGAAGCAACAATTTTTTTCGCTTATGAATTTATACCTGCATTTGATCTAGTTAGCTCTGAATGGCAGCATATCTATGTTTTTGGCATTGTACACTCATTTCCCTCATTAGCACTAGTAATCGATTCCCATCCAAAAAATATTATGCTTGAAGCACCTAGAGATGAAGAACAAATATTAAACAAAAATATGTGGATAATGCTATTAATTCAAGCGTTTCTTATGGGTTTAGGACTTGTATTAGTTTTGCAATTGACATTAGGAGGTTTAGCTCCGTTGAATGAATGGAATTTTAACCCACACATCAGCTATATAAATCCTCTCTCTTCCAATTCTGAATTGGTTGCTCAAAAAGCACGAACAATGTTCATAACAACCCTATACATTATGGAAACTAATTTTATTTGGACCTTTAGAAGACCAAATTCATCGCTTTATAAAAGTTTGAAAGAAGAATTAAATATCACTTTATTAGTAATTTGTCTGTTTACATTATGCTTGCATATCCTCTATATCTGTTTTTCTTATTCTGTGAATTATTATATAAATGATGTTTTTGGTTTGGATTTACAAATAAATTTTATCTTTCTAAGCGGAACAGACTGGTTAATCTGTATATTCTTTGCCCTACCTGGTATATTTGGGATTGAAATTTATAAAAGCATAGCCCGGAAAAAGAATATTTTCTTTTAATATTCTAAAATTACAATCATTACCGCTAAAAAATTTGAAGAAAAATTAGGTTCAGTAATATGTGATGAACTCTACGGGTTCGACTTAAATATTGATTTAAAGCAATATGTTAAAACAAAAGCTTTGGAAACCAAATGCTGCAATTTCATCCTATTCTCAGTTGATAACGTATCCAAAATTATCAAAAAAGAACTTAAGCAAAATTGGGAATAAATGGTTATTTTTCAAAAAAAAGTAATATTAAAAGGCATGATTATTATACGATATTTATTATATTGAATGTATTTTGAATTTAATTATCTCTAAAATATAATATTAACATTGGTAGACTCGTTATGGAATCTACAGAAGAAAATTTTTATAACCTTGAATTAGACCATATCTATAAGAAACTTCAAACTGATCCTGTTAATGGTTTAAGTCAAAAGGAAGCTTCTAATCGTTTGATGGAATTTGGTTTAAATGAAATTCCTAAAGTATCAAAAGGATTTATTAAAATATATCTAGCACCATTGTTTAATTGGTTAATCGTTATATACCTTATTGGTGCTATGATATTATTTTTAGCCTGGCTTTTTGGTGGTGAGGGCAATCTAACTTTTATATCATTGACACTCGGAATTGTTTTTATAAATTGCTTAGTAGCAATTATTCAACAATATCGTGCTACTAAAAAACTAAAGGCTTTACGTGAACTCACTGCCCCAACTTCGACTATTATTAGAGAGGGACAAAAGACTGAAGTTCCTACAAAAGAAATTGTGAATGGAGATTTATTAATTCTTGAACAAGGGGACAAGGTTCCAGCAGATGCTAGAATAATTGAGTCTTTTAACCTTGTGGTTAATGAGGCTTCTTTGACGGGAGAATCTGAACCAGTTAGAAAAGCAGAGAAAGGGATTGCATTAAAGAATAAAAATATTTCTATAGGTGAACGCACTAATATGGTATTCTATGGAACTTATGTTACAACGGGTACTGGAAAATCAATTGTTGTCAAAACTGGAGGAGGTACTGAAATCGGTAAAATTTCCCATGGTTTGGAAGAAGCTGGAACAAGCGAAATCCCAATCAGGAAAAAAATGAATAATTTTGGTAAATGGTTGGGCTTAGCCGTGTTTATCTTCTGGTTTATTACCTTAATGATAATTTGGATAGCGAGTGGGTTTAGAAGGCTTGAAATTGTTGCCAGTTTAAATTCTGCATTGGATTTAATGCCAATTAATATTCCATTACTTGTGACTATTGTTTTAATTACCGGAGTTCTCGCTATGGCTCATCATGGGGTGATTATAAGAAATCTTGCTTCGGTAGACAGTTTAGGTCGAGTAAGTGTTGTTTGCTCTGATAAAACAGGAACATTAACTAAAAACCAAATGTCAGTCCAGCATGTATGGACAAATGGATCTATTTTTAGAATTACTGGAAGTGGTTATTCTCCTGAAGGAGACATCGTTTTAATGGATGATCCTAAGAATCCAACCTATGTGAAACATATTGATGAGTATCCTTACCTTAAATTATTATTGACTTCTGGATTTCTAAATAATAATTCTGCTCTTGTTAAAAATGAACTTCAGATTAGTGGAAAAACACACTATAATTGGGACGTTATTGGATCACCTACAGAGGGTGCATTGATGGTACTGTTTCAAAAGGGAATGGGTGATTATCTTCTTGATGAGTATGAATCTATAACGGAATATCCTTTTGATTCATCTGTAAAAAGAATGACAAAACTCTACAAGCGAGATCATGTGTATTTATCTTTTACTAAGGGTGCAAGTGAGGTATTATTACCTTTATGTAAAAAGATCATATATCAAGATAAAGAAATTGAGCTAAATCCTGAAATTAAGGATAAAGTAATGGAAATAGTAAACCTTTATGCAAAGCAAGGATATCGAATATTAAGTTTATGTTATAAAGAAATGAACGATATCCCTCCTGAAGGCGAGGAAGGAAGAAGTATTAGTGAATCAGATTTAGTATTTATTGGTTTTGTTACAATATTGGATCCTCCTCGAGACGGTGTGAAGAATTCAGTGGAGCAATGCCATGAAGCAGGAGTAGATGTAGTTATGATTACAGGAGATTCTCCCGCTACTGCAAGAGCAATTGCTTCACAAATATCCATTGTGACTAAAGATAGTGATATTGTAGCGGAAGGGAAGGATGTTACTAACATAGAAACTTATGAAGATTTTTCGAATATAAAAGTATTTGCTCGAGTGTCTCCTGAACATAAGGAGACTATTGTTGAAAAATACCAAGAACAGAAAAAAGTGGTTGCCATGACCGGAGACGGGGTAAATGATGCATTAGCGCTAAATATGGCCGATGCGGGGATAGCAATGGGGATCACTGGAACAGATGTGGCAAAAGAGGCTTCAGATATGGTAATTTCAGATGATTCATTTAATTCAATTGTAACTGGGATTCATCATGGACGAGGTATATTTGCACGGATACGCGCAGTGGTCTTCTTCTATATCTGTATTAATGTATTTGAAGGAATTATTCAATTTTTATTAGCAATTATATTAGATTTACCATATTTCTTAGGAGAAGCATTTTATTATCAATGGGTTTTCCTTTCGATAACATTACATATGTTTCCAGGTTTAATCCTTACCTTTGACTCAACATCAGAGGATGTGATGAAGGAGAAGCCTAGAGATTCTGAGGAAATTCTATCAAAAAATATCATTATTCTGCTCTTCATCTTTGGATTATTACTCGCAATAAGTATGATTTTAGTATATTGGTTGACTTATAGTGGTATTTACCCTATTTTTACAGAAAATTTAGAGTTTGGGAGTTGGAATAATTCCTATCTATACACATCAGATACATTTTCCGATCCAAATTTAAATCCATTTGGAATAGGACTAACTGAAGCAAAAACGTTGACTATGCTAATGGTTACATTATTTTTTTGCGAATCATTCTTAATTTTCCAGATAAGACGTCCAAATAAATCATTAGTGAGAAGTCTAATAGAAGATAGTAATAAAAGAATGTATCTTATAATCGGACTCTTATTTGCACTCTTTATTATGTTGATGTATATTCCTGGAGTTCAAGTTGCTCTGGCAGAAGCAGGAATTAATTTTATGTTTATGTATTTAACAGGTTTAGATTGGTTAATATGCTTCATGATTTCCTTGATTTGTATCTTTTCATTTGAAATCGTAAAATACTTTGCTCGTAGTTATGGAATTACATTCTGAAACATCATTTTTTTATTTCTTTTTATTTTTTGATTTTTCCTAAATAATTTTTTATAGAAACACCGATTTTTTCATTTATGTTAAAAGGCGAAAGAATAATACTTGGTCCAATCAAACGAGAGTATATTGATTCTTTTCTCAAGTGGTTAAATGATCCAGAGATTATGCATTATATATCCAGATATATCCCACTTACTCGTATGAAGGAAGAAGATTGGATTGAAAACCTAAAGAATCGAGATGATACAATCTTGTTTGCGATCTCTATTTTCGATGAGAATGGGAAAGAAAAACATATTGGAAATTGTGGGTTGCATGATATCGATTGGAAAAATCGAAGTTGTGAAGTTGGAATAATGATTGGGGAAAAGGAATACCATGGAAAGGGTTATGGTACTGAAGCTATGGTGCAATTAGTTAAATATGGATTCGAAGAAGTGAACCTAAATCGTATTTATTTACGTGTGTTTGATTTTAATGAAAGAGCTATCAATTCATATATAAAAGTTGGATTCATCAAAGAAGGAAGGCTGAGACAGGCACAGTTCAAGAATGGAAAATATCACGATATATTTTTAATGAGCATTCTGTATGAAGACTGGTTAAATGGAAATAGATAATCTAATTGAATAAAGCTTAAATTTTAACTATGAAAATTCGTCCCCAAACAACTCTTTTAAAACAACTTCTTGTATCATATTACTATGATCTAACCAGGATACCTTTTGAAAATGTAAAAAAAAGGTTTATTACTAGATGTTTTACCTTTTAGAAAAATGGTTTTTATAATATTCTAGACCATCTTTCAAAGCAGTATCAATGTTTTGTTTTTCCTCTTCAGTCATTACAAGCCTTTTGAGATAAAAACCTAATCTCTCTACAATGAAAAATCCAATTTTTTTTATTCGATCCTCTGTTGTCATGTTCGATGCATCAGAAAAATAATGT
>JBHLLU010000004.1:0-65838 GCA_048938895.1 Promethearchaeota archaeon | reverse complement strand
ATCTCTCTACAATGAAAAATCCAATTTTTTTTATTCGATCCTCTGTTGTCATGTTCGATGCATCAGAAAAATAATGTCTGTTTTCCTTCTGCCAATCCATTATAGTACGGTATATAAATCCACGCATTGCCAACTCTGACATGTTGATAAATTTGCACATCATTTCAGCTTGAGTAACAATTATATTCCTCTGAAATCCATCCAATTTTGCTTTTGAAAAATCAGATTCTGCTTTTTCTAATTCAATTTTGTTAAATTCTATAGAAGCCATTTTTTTTGCACCAAAAATTCTTTTTTTTATAAATTTTTCCTTTTTTTTATAAAAAAATATAAATAATTAGCATATTTAAACTTTTGAAAAAAGAAAATCAGTATACTAAAGATGATTTTTTGGAAATAGAGTTAAAATGATATAAACAATAATAAAAAAACTTAAACTTTAGCTTGATTAATATATACTAAACTAATTATAAGAAAACTTAGACAATGAAAGACATTAAATTCGGTAATAATTTGTATTATTCCCAAGCGTATGAACTACTTAAGAAAAAAATCATTACTGCTAGTCAAGAAGCATGGGATTCTATTTGGCTTCCAGATCATTTAAGTGGTATTCCTGGTGGTGCTATTGATGATTTTTTTTGCTTATGGCCTTTATTTGGAGCCTTTACTGAATTAGCTAAAGGAAAAGCTTTAGGGTCAGCTGTAACTGATCCATATAGATTACATCCTGCTTCTCTAGCTCAAATGTCAACTACCCTTAACCATATGACTGGAGGGAAATTTATTTTGGGAATGGGTGCAGGAGAAGGGATGAATTTAAAGGCTTTTAATATTGACTATAGTCATGCTGTAACCAGGATGGATGAATCAATTAGGTTAATGAAAAAATTCTGGAAAGAAGGAGAGAATGTTTCTTTTAAAGGGAAATATTATCAAGTGAATGGTGCATTTCTACTTCCTAAGCCTATTTCTGATATTCCCGTTTGGATCGCGGGAAATGGTCCTAAAACTCTAAAACTTACCGCAGAAATCGCTGATGGTTGGATGCCTCTTGGTGCATTCCCTCAAGTTTATAAAGAAAATCGAAATACACTTCTTGACATTATGAAAAAAGAAGGACGAGATCCAAATAATTTTACTTTTGGATACTTTACACGCATTTTCATGCATGACGATGAGGAACGGCTGAAATCTTTTTATAGTGGTATGAAATCGGGTTTAAGTATGCAACCCAGGACTTTAAAGAAATTGGGCTATTGGAAAGAGGAATATGAAGAAATATTTCAAGAGGCTACTGGATTTAGTAGTGAAGAAATGAGCATTTTAGTGTATGACAGACATGATATTGGGAAGTTCGACTACAGAAAACTTGCACCTTTAGCAGAGGATATTCCTGATAAGTTAATCAAGGAAAGTGGTATGATCGGTACTAAAGAAGACATTATCAAAAAAGTTCAAAATTTCGTTGATGTAGGTGCTGAACATTTTATTTTGGAGCTTCAAAATGGAGTATCAAGAAGAAATGCCCCTTTTACTTATTTTGATGTTACTAAAATAATTAGTGAAGAAATTATCCCTATATTTAAAGATTCTAACTAATCATTTTTCACCTTTTATTTTCTTCTTGGCTAATCTCCATAATAAATTAATTTTTAAAATATCTCACATTAATTTTTATATTAATTAACATAATGGTGTAAAGATATGAGTAAATCAAAAGTTTCTGTTGTAAAATATGAAAAACCCCTTGAATCCGTAAGAAAATTAGTAGAATCGATAAACCTGCTTGATGAGATACCCAAAGATGCAAAAGTATTTATCAAACCTAATATAGTATACTGGAATCGCTTTACTAATTTCCCAAAATGGGGCGTTATTACAAGTTCTCGAATTATTGAAGATATAGTTGTTCTACTTAAAGAAAGAGGAGTTGATGATATAACTATAGGGGAAGGAATTGTAACCGGCGAAATAAGAGATACAGAAACTGCAGCAGATGCATTTGAAAAATTAGGTTATAATCTTCTCAAAGAAAGATATGGAGTGAAACCTATCAATACTTTTCAACGGCCTTTTGAAAAAATAGACTTAGGGACTGACTTTAAAACTAAATTCAGTTCAGATGCGTTAGCTGCTGATGTTGTAATATCGGTTCCCGTCCTTAAAACTCATAGTCAAGCCGTGGTAACTTTAGGTTTTAAGAATTTGAAGGGTCTAATTCACCGAACATCTCGCAAGAAATTTCATAGTGCGGATCCTGAAAAAAATTTACATTACAATGTCGCTCAATTACCCAACAAACTTAAAAAAGTATTAACAATCATCGATGGGATTTATACTCTTGAACGAGGACCTGCAATCGATGGAAAACCTCATAGGAAAAATATTCTTGTTGCCTCTTCTGATATTCTATCAGCAGATATGGTTGGATCTAAATTATTAGGTATTGAACCTTCTGATGTACCTCATTTAGTGCAAGCAGCTAAAGATAGAAACAGACCTATGGATCTTTCTGATGTTGAAGTTGTTGGTGAAAAAATAGAGGATTTGGCATCTCATCATGAATGGGATTTCATCTATAACGATGCTGGTGATCTTCCGCTCCCTTTTCAGAGGATTGGAGTAAAAGGGTTGAAATATCGAAAATATGACAGTAGTTTGTGTACTTATTGTTCAGGAATTAATGGAATGTTATTATTAATCATTAAAAATGCATGGCAGTCAAGAAAAGGAAAACCTTTTGATAATGTTGAATTTCTAAATGGCAAACTTCAGGAACCAACTCCTGGAATGAATAAAACTATCCTCATTGGTCAATGTCAGGTTAATAAAAACAAAGAACATCCTGATATTAAAGAAGTCATTCCAGTTAAAGGATGTCCTCCCTCGATGGAAGATGTGAGACATGCTTTTAGTCAAATTGGAATCGAACTCCCTGCTGGGATGTTAGATAACACAAATAGAGCAGGTGCAGGACTCATGATGGCAAAGTATAAAGGGAGACCAGAATTTGAAGAATCTTTCTTTCAAATAAGTTAAAAATTTTTTTCTTTGTATTTTTTTTATTTCTTTTACATAATATTTATAAGTCTGGATATTTTAATTTAAAATCAACTTTTTGAGGTGTATTCAATGAAAGATTATTCAGACTGGAAAATAAATTTGGATTTTGAGAATGAGTCATCATATGTAAAACCTAATAGACCTTGGCTAAAATTTCGAGAACCAGATGTACCAAAATCAATAAAGTTTGATCCAATACCCCTCCATGAATTTATTAGATGGATTGCTGAACAATATCCTAATAATGTATGTGTGTATTATAAACCTACTGATAAAAAATACACCTATCGGGAACTTATATATTATTCTGACAAGGTTGGAAATGCATTGTTTAACCTGGGTATTAAAAAAGGAGATTCGGTAGCTATTATGTCTGAAAATTGTGCAGAATTCATTTTTTGTTGTGTAGGAATAATGGAAACAGGAGCAATAGTCATTCCCGTTAATCCTTTACTTAAAGAATCTGATGTTGAACATATAGTTAGGGATGCTGGAAATGTGAAGGCTTTTATTGTACATAAAAATAATTTTAGAACGGTAAAAAGAGTTGGAAAAAATATTGAGCTTCAAAATTTAATACTTCTTGGAACTGATGAAGAAAAACCCGATACCACTACCTTTAATGACTTTATAACTGATGTGAGCCCCAATCCTCCAGAAGTAGAAATTGATCCTCTTAATGATTTAGTGGCATTAATGTATACAGGTGGTACCACAGGATTACCTAAGGGAGTAATGTGGACGCATAATGGATTGCTTTATAGCTGTCTCTCGCTAGCTTATGCATCAGGAAGTAGTATTGAAGATGATTTCGGAAATGGTGTTAATTTATCAATTCTACCGTTATGCCACGCTATGGGTTTTGGAATATTGATAATTGCTTTGTATTTGGGCGCAATGCTAGTGATGCTCCCATTTAATCCCTCAGATATATTAAAAGCAATAGAATATTATCGTATTAAGCTATTTGTGGGGGTCCCAGTGATGTATCAAATGTTAATAAATTCTCCTGAATTCACAGAAACAGATTTCTCAAGTCTTGAAACAGCAGGATCTGGATCAGCAGCTTTAGCACCTGAATTCAATAAGAAATGGGAAGAGATTGTTGGATTTAAAGTAGGTCAAGGTTATGGGTTGACAGAATCATCTGCATTTGCAACTTCTGCTGCATCTTGGATGCCAGAAATTAAACCTAATAGTATTGGTGTACCTAATATCGATACAGATGTCATTATTGTAAATCCAGAAAATTTGGAAGAACTAAATCCTGGAGAAATAGGTGAATTATTAGTTAAAGGTCCAAACGTAATGAAAGGTTATTGGAAAAATCCTGAAGCCACCAACCAGGATATAGTGAATGGATGGTTAAGAACAGGAGATTTGGCTAGAATGGATGAGAATGGGTATTTCTATATTGAAGGACGTACTAAGGATATGGTAAAATATAAAGGTTATAAAGTAATGGCGAGAGAAGTTGAAGAAAAATTAGTAGAACATCCAGCAATAATGGAAGCGGGGGTGGTCTCAGCACCCGATCCAAATATAGGGGAAACGATTAAAGCCTATGTTGTTATAAATTCAGAATATAAAGATAAGATAACTGAAAAGGAAATTATAGAATGGGCAAAAGAAAGAATGGCTGGATACAAATACCCCCGCCAAGTAGAATTTATAAATGTTTTGCCTCGAACAGCCGTTGGTAAAATATTTAGAAGAAAACTGAGGGAAAAAGCCATTGAAAATAAGGATTAACCCTTAACACCAATATAATTTTAATTTTTTTTAAAAACCAATTCCTTTATAATTCTTTTACTATAGTTTTTATCTTCTCATAATCCTTCCAGACTTCGTCAAATCGCGTTTTCATACCTGTTTCCCATGCTTCTCCGATTTCTGTAAAAATATAGAATACATCATTCTTGATTGCCTCGAATACAATATCACCAGATTGATCAGCTGGGGTGCCTGCCTTCCATAATTTTGGAGCCTCTCTAATTGCTTGTTCAAGTTCTGGATGATTTTTTGCAATTCTATCAAAACTTGGCATATAGTCTGAGCCACGATATTCAGCTGGACGATTTCTTTCGCTATCGGTAATTCTAGTATTTACAATTCCCGGACAAAGCACTGAAACACCTATTTTGGCACCTCTTAGAGTAAGACCCCTTTTTAAACTCTCTGAAAGTGCAACGACTCCTTGTTTTGTAATACTATAAATTCCATTTATGGGATCTCCAGATAGGATACCAGCCATGGATGAAGTATTGACAATATGACATTCATTTTTCTGTTCATGCATTATTGGAATAAACTTGCGAATTCCATGGATTACTCCCCATAAATTTACTCCTATAACCCAATGCCAATCAGAGGAGATTGTTTCCCAAAGAAATCCTGGAACAGCTACTCCTGCATTATTACAAAGTAAATGAACTTCTCCAAATGCATCGAGTGTCTCCTGAGCTAATTTTTCAACATTTTCAGCCTTTGAAACATCAGTCAATACCGATATTACGTCTGTTCCTAATGATCTAAATTCTTCTTCAGTCTTTTTTAATGCATCCTTTTCAATATCAGCTACTACTATTTTCATACCTTCTTTTGCTGCCCTTCTTGCAATGCCAAGACCAATTCCACTTGCTGCGCCAGTGATTACTGCCACTTTATTCTTAAATTCTTTCATATTATCTAAACCTTAGAATTAATTAATAAAATCGTCTTAAACTATTTTGATTATTTTTCTGCCATTACAAATAGATGATAATTATCCCCCCATTTGGAAGATTCTTGCACCAATTTTGACCAGATAATCTTAAATCCTATATCTTGAATCATCTTCAGATTTCTTTCTTTATCAAAACCGCTCCAAAACATTCTTGAACTAGTTTCAAAAAAATCTTCATTATAAGATTCAGGATCATCCATAGGGTGGAGAGATATTAGAACTACACCTTCCACTTTCAACATACGATAAAAATTTTTCAATAATTCATACTGCTCTTCTCTAGGGACATGAATAACAGCATAGTAGGATAAAATCCCATTAAAGTGTTCATCTGGAAATGTAAGTTTTGTCATATCCTGACATATAAATTTAGATTTTGGAGCATTTTGTTTCGCTATCTCAATTTGCTTTTCTGAGATATCTATTCCAATCACTTCGAAGTTCTTACTTAGAATACGAGAGTATGCACCATTTCCACAACCCGCATCTAATATTCGACCATTTGAAGGGATTCGAGAAGAGAATTCTAATAAGAGTTTTACTTGTTCCTTTTCTTCTTTTCTATCTATACCGACGATTTTATTCAATTTCTCAGCAGCTTCATTATATCCTATCCTAACCATTTCTTTCTTATCCACATTGAACCACCAGATTCAGTTCGTTTTGAAATATTGAATTGGTTGATGAATTGTCATATTAATATCTTTAAATGAATTTGAATCACAAATTTCGGCTTGCCATGAATATTCTGAATTGGGTGTTAAAGGTCTCCATCGAGTATTTATTAGAGTTGAACTTTTATTCAAACCATAGGATGGTATTAATATTGAATTCATAAATATATCATCTAAATGAGTTAAATCATGGAGATCTATATAATCAGTTCTTCCTTTGGATACATAAGGAATATAATAAGCATCGAGTTCTCCTAACTGGTTTAATGTCGTCCACTTTACATTTACATAAATACGGGGATCTCCCATGAACTTCGGTTTTTCTTCATAGGAATATTTGATTTTATCTTTTACATTTAGATAACTCTTTAAAAGAGTGTTATTAGACTTAAGAACACGGGATTGAGACCGTGATGCACCATTCCAATAATCAACTGTAATTTTATATTTACCATCTTCCAAAAACCCGTTTCTATCAAATGCCCGATAGTAGATCATTTGACGATTATAATTATCAACTATAAAGCCATTACCGTTTTTATCTGAATATGGTTGGTTCTTAAACTGGAAATCATAACCATTTGGGCCTTCCACGCTTATTTTACTTATAGCATTAGTGTTTTTTTCACCAACTAAACCAAAAAATTTTACATCAAATTTAGTTTGTTTTTCTGGTATCCCATTATCAAAGTAGAATTGGCTAACTCCAATTTCGTCAATAGTTGGGACTGTTTCATCAATAATTTCATCATTAAAATGTGACATCTGAAATTCATTAAAACGGTGTTTATATGGTATCCCGAAAAATCTGGGGATATTGTCAAGATTCGGAAAGAAATCTGGATGTAGATAAACTCCCGCTTGTTGGAATGCTTTTGCAATATTTTCTGGCTTTACAGGACAACCCTTTATCGGGATCATTTCATTTATATCTGGATTATTTCTATGCTTATTAACCATACATTGACCGAGTAGTATGGTTTTCTTCTTTCCCGGTGTTGGAATCATTCTTTTTCCCATAATTACTTCAACATCATCCCAGGGGTCTCCTTCTGAACTATTCCACGCATAAGTGATAGCAATTGGAAGCAAACCTGTAAGTAGAGAACAATAAGTGCATGTAGTATTATCATATTGACGATATGATAATCCTTTCACACCTTGTTTAGAAAGCGCGATTGGAAGAGTATGATCGTCAGTATATGGAAATTGATATCTATGAGGATCACGCACACTATCAATAGTTTTTCCAATAACCTCAACATCTGAAAGATCTATAGAACGATTATTTTCTTGAGCATAATATGATAAATATGATACATTAGTGGGATTATATCCTAATACCATAGCACCAACTTTATCAGCGGAAAGCATATCTGAAGACGCTATTAAAATATTACTTCTTCTTATGTTCCCATCATATCCCGGACCTAGTTCATTTGTGTAGATCCCATCAATAATTGAGATAACAGAAGGTAATTTCTTTGGTAAGTGGTATAAATAAAAATCTAAATCATTTTCAGCATCTGCAGTATGACATTTTTTCCGTGAAGAGACATCAATTAGACCTTTTAAATTTTTCAAACTTAAACTAACCTTTGCTTGACTATGGGTTTTTAGAACTGCAACAGAAACAATTAAATCACTATTTAATGCATCAGTGTTAAAATTTAAATCAATACCATCACCCAAATCTAATTTTTCAAATGGTCTTTCTAAAACATTGATTAAATTAATTCCATATTTTTTTTTGAATCTATTATATCCTAAAGCTTCAAAAGCATATTGAACGGTTTTATTGTCTTTAGGATCCATTGTTACGGTTCCTTCTCCAATAGTTATGTCCTTGATGCCACGTTCTTTAAGTAAAATAATAGTATCTTCCATTATACGTGAGGTAGTGACAACTCCATAGGGTGGATAGTCTGGAATTGGAGACCAAAAAACTATATTTGGTTTTAGGAAGACTTTTTCATCACCTTTAAGATTGTCAAATGCTCCAGAGAGCTCCACAACTCTTCTCAGAGATGTAGTCTTTTTTCTATAACGACCGATAGCTACTCGATGTTTTTCCATAATACTCATTAAAATATTTTCTAATAAATTAATATGAGGTTTTTTTAACCTGAGATTCTAAATTATCTATGATAAGATAATTCTATTTATAATGATACTACGAGCTAAAATAATTTTTAGCCTAGAAGAATATCGGATTGGTCTGGTAAATGAAGTTGTTCCTAACGTAGAACTTAAAGAACTTGGTTTTTGAAGGGATCAAATATTAATTAAAGATATCAAGATTATGAAATATTTCTAAATACTAATTATGATCGATGGAATTACTGAATTTTGATAGAAATCAGGCTATATGCTTAAATAGTATATTAACTTAATTTCTCTCAAGGGCAAAAAAAAGTAAAATGAAATTCAGTTGAAGTCAAATCAAAAAATCCAAGTATTACTAATTGTGGGAATCCTTTACTCCTTTTTCCTTATAATTCCTCTTAATCTTAAATTTACCAAAAGACTTAGCAACAACATTTCGGAATATAATGGTGAAAGTACCCTTGATAATGATGCCCTGAAACTCTCTAAAATCTCCAAAAAAATTCATATTATCAACAATTCAGGGTGGAAGGATTTTAAAAGTGCTGGTAACTGTACTGGGAATGGTACGTATTCAGTTCCTTATGTCATAGAAGATTTGGTAATTGATGGTGGAGGGATGGGAAGTTGCATTTGGATTGAAAATTCTGATGTGTTCTTTAGAATAGTGAATTGTACACTCTATAATTCTGGAAATGCATGGTTTGATGCAGGGATCCGCTTATATAATGTTGGTAATGGAACAGTAATCGAGAACACAGTAAACAATATTGCTAATGGGATATATTTACAAAACAGTAACAATAACACTCTTTTAGGAAACACCGCAATAAGTAACGAATGGTATGGCATACGTATAAGCAAAAGTAATAATAGCGTTATTTTAGGAAACATTGTATTTGACAACATGGGGGGGATAGGTTTAATTTATAGTAATCATAACTCCTTAACGGGAAATGATGTAGGTACTAATATTGGTGCAGGAATAAGTTTAGAGACTAGTAAGAGTAACAATATTTCGGGAAATACCTTACGTCACAATTGGCTTTATGGGATATATTTGAAAAACAGTATAAATAACACTATTTCTGGAAATATTGCAAATAATAATGATTATGGGATAGAATTATCTTCAAGTCATAATAACACCATAACGGGAAATGTTGCAAATAATGATGGTTATGGGATATACCTATCATATAGCCATAATAACAGTATAAAGGGAAATTTTATGAATGAATGTGGATTGCGAATGATTGTGGGTTCAAATTTTGAAACCCTGCCTTCAAATGATATAGATACTACAAATCTAGTGAATGGAAAACCTCTTTATTATTACACCAATGAACTAAATTTAGAACCCAATAATTTTACAAATGCAGGGCAAGTTATATTGGTCAATTGTAATGAATCATTAATATCAAATTTAAACGTTTCTTACGGTTCCATAGGAATTTTATTATTTTTTTGCTATAACAACACTATTATGGGAAACTTCGCAAGTAATAATCATTGGTATGGGATATACTTGGACATTAGTGATAACAACATCATCTCAGGAAATATCGCAAACTACAATAACCAGGACGGGATAAACTTACAATTTTGTCATAATAACACCATTTCGGGAAATAATGTAAGTAACAATAATGGTTATGGAATACTTATAGAGGCACGTTATAACACTGTTTCGGGAAATATTGCTAATAATAATGATTATGGGATACTTGTAGATGGAAGTTATCACACTATTTCGGGAAATAACGCATGTCACAATCGTTGGCATGGGATATATTTAGACAGTAGTGATAATAACATTGTCTCAGGAAATATCGCAAGCGACAATGACCATGACGGGATACACGTAGAGCATAGTGATAATAACGATATATCGGGAAATAATGCAAATAACAATCGCAAATACGGGATTAACTTACAGTTTAGTGATAATAACGATATATCGGGAAACACATTAATAGGAAATGAGAAATGTATCATAGAAATGGATTGTGCAGGAAATAAATTTAAAGATAATGGTTCTTGTACTTATGGTGAAGATACTAGACTAATTCCTGGATATTCTCTTTACTTTCTACTTGGAATTCTATCCACTGTAGTAATCTTTATCAGTAGAAAATTACGGAACTCCTAATCTCTTACCCTTTTTTTCGAATTCACAGGTCTTGATTAAATTTTTTATTGAAATAAGAAATCAAATGATTTTCATCTAAGGTAATTTTCCTCATTTAAATCCTTCGCAAAATGATTCTATATTTTTTGGTAGTACCGCAGGATTATAACCCCCTTCTAGAAGAGCATAACGCCTTCCTTCACACAATTTCTCTGAGTATGCTTTCATAAAGCGTCCTAATTCATAATAATCTTCAGGATATAATTTGTTACCCCAATCTTCAATACCCTCATCAAATCCAGCACTGGCAACAAATATATCAATGTTTTCTATATTTTGCATATAATCCTCGACTTCTTTGATGTAATTAACGCGTCCACTTGAACCTGGGTTTAAAATCTTTACCTGAAATCCATCACTTCTACCTTTCAAAATATTTATATTACCATCACCAGTATGAAGGTCAAAATCAAGCACAAAAGCAGATTTAATTTTATCTTCTGAGTATAATTTCAACAGGCTAATACTGATATTATTAAAATAACAAAATCCCCAGCACGAATCTGCTGAAGCATGATGTCCTGGAGGACGAATAACAGCAAAAGTAGGATTTCTCTTAAATCCTTCTTCAGCAGCCAAAATTGATCCTCCTGCTGCTAAAGAAGCCAATTCAAATAGTAATGAATCTTTCTTAATATATCTATAATGACGCTCGGTATGAGCTCGTAATATATCTTCTTTTTTTGCGGGATTTGGTGTTATAAACTCAAATTCTTTATTTTTCGATAAGAGCTCAATAATGCCTTCCAATCTACCTGGAGCAGCAGCGGGATCTCCTGCATATTCTGAGTTGTAATATTTTTCTTGAAATACTATTTTCAATTACAAATCACTCCATTTATACTAAGTGAATATAAAAGTAATTGAAAAATAAAATTTGCTTTATTCACAGAAATTTTAAAAAAAATTCCCTTTATTCAACTAAAAGGCATTATTTTGAACCATAGGCAAAAATTACTGATTTCTGAAATTTAAATACCTCTTCTTCTTTAAAATATTCAATTCCTTGAGGTAAGACATGCTTCTTTAAATCATTAAGTCTATTTAAATCATTATTTAGTGTGTATCTCATTATCCAAGCAGCAAATTTCATTTTTTCCCACCATTCATCAATTGTTTTATAATGTATTTGAAAATCTTTCGAAGTTATTTTGATATTATTAAAACCAGCATCTTCCATAAGTAGTTTAAAACCACCCTTTGTTTCTTTGCTATAACTGATAGATAAATTTTCAATTTCGTCTATATTTTTCATTTTTTTATCAATGAGATATTTTTGTAACAACCCTCTTGCGACTTCAATATCTTGTTGGTATTCCCAAGTACTAAACGCGGCTTCACCTCCTGATTTTAACACTCTAAAAATCTCTTTCATTTTAGGATTCTTATCAATAAATTGGTTATTTTGGAAATCAAAAGAATCACTAAATCCTATAAAACCACATAAAATATTGTCAAAACGATTCTCATCGAATTTTAAATTGGATGCCTTCATAGTTCTGAATTGAGCACTTTCTACAACAATCTTTTTAAAGTTGTTTCTTGCTTTGGAGAGATTAGCTTCATTGTGATCAATCCCTACTAAAGAGCAATTCGATTCTAATTTTTCAGTAGCAGCAATTAAACAAGCTCCTGAGCCTGTCCCAACGTCAAGGATCTTTCCATTAGGCTTTAAATTTGCAAATTTGACCAATTCTTTGGCAAAATCTGACCAGTAATCTAAACTTACAATTGGTAGATTATTTGTATTATCATCCATTTATTTGTAAAATAAAATAGTTTTAATCAGTTTAAAATAATAATGATTTTTATATTTTAAACTGTTGAACTATAATTGTACTTATTTAAGCCGTTTGCTTAAGATTTCTATCATATCCTTTGTCATAGAGGTTAGACCATAGGAAGGATTCCAACCCCACTCTTCACGAGCAAGAGAATCATCAATTGTTTTGGGCCAAGAATCTGCAATTTCTTGCCTGAAGTCTGGTTTATAATCAATTTTAAAATCCGGAATGTGCTTCTTAATTTCAGCTGCAATTTCTCCGGTAGAAAAGCTCATACCGGTGATATTATAAACACGTCTTCTTAAATTAGCATTATCGGCTTCTAATATATCAACCATACATTTAAGACAGTCTGGTTGATACATCATAGGAAGTACCGTGTCTTCTCTTAGAAAACAAGTATATCTTTTATTTTGAATAGCTTCATAAAAGATTTCAACAGCATAATCTGTAGTTCCACCACCGGGTAGTGTTTCACTACTTATGATACCAGGCAATCTCATTGAACGAACATCAAGATTATATTTCTTATAATAATATTCTGCTAATAACTCTCCAGCTACTTTTGTAATTCCATACATAGTTGTTGGTTGTAGCACAGTAATATTTGGTGTATTTTCTCTAGGTGTTGTAGGACCAAACGCCGCAATAGAACTGGGCCATATGATTCTATCAACATTGTAAGAACGACCAACCTCCAAAACATTAAGCAGTCCATTAATATTAATGTCCCATGCTGTTTGAGGAATTTTTTCTCCTGTAGCTGACAATATTGAAGCCATGTGAAAGATAGTATCAATTTCATACTCATATAGTACTTCTGATAGTCTATTTCTCTCTAAAGCATCTAAATATATTACAGGTCCAGAATTTTTAATTACATCGGGAAGAGGTGTTTTTCTACCAGTAGCAATGACATTGTCATTTCCATATTTTTTCCTAAGAAATGGTACTAACTCGCTTCCAATTTGTCCAGCAGCACCTATTACAAGAATTCTTCTCATTTTTATCAAGTTCTTAAATTTCACATTATTAGTATACTTCATAATATACTCCTTAAAAAAAGGTTTATTCATAATTTTCCCACATTCTGCCCTCTATAATTCCGATCGGAAAAACTAATATAGTTTTCAGAATACCAATAACTAATAATTTCACAGAGTTGGTTAAAAAATAAGGTGATATAATGAACAGAGATCCTGTTGCATTCCTTAAAGAGGATATGACAGAATTAAGAAATAATAACCTAGAATGGATTATTAGATATTTGGAAGATGGATCTAAACCTCATTCTACTGT
Source organism: Promethearchaeota archaeon (assembly GCA_048938895.1). Classification (GTDB taxonomy): domain Archaea; phylum Asgardarchaeota; class Lokiarchaeia; order Sigyniarchaeales; family SOKP01; genus Loki-b32. Next base: position 51,993 of record JBHLLU010000004.1, on the reverse strand, counting down.
TGATGGGAAAGAGGTTTTGATGCTCAATACTAATAATTATCTCGGTCTTGCGACTCATCCTAAAATTATTCAAGCTACAATCGATGCAACCAAAAAATACGGTGCTGGAGCAGGAGCAGTACCCGTTATAGCTGGGAGTTTTGATTTAACAAGAAAATTTCAAGAAAAATTTGCAAATTTTAAAGAAGTAGAAGCTTCTCTTTTATGTCAAACTGGTTTTGCAGTCAATTCAGGATTAATTCCTATGTTAGTAGGAAAGCCTGACATTGTTGTTTCTGATGAATTAAATCATGGATCAATTATCGATGGTGTACGTCTTTCTGGAGCAAAAAGAGTAATTTATAAGCATAATAATGTCGGTGATCTAGAGAGACAATTAAAGGAGGCTGAAAAAGAAGGAGCACGACGAATTTGTATAATAACTGATGGAGTATTTTCAATGGATGGTGATATGGCACCACTGCCTGGAATAGCAAAAGTAGCAGAAGATTTCGGAGCTATGATTTTCGTTGACGATTGTCATGGAGAAGGCGTGTTAGGAGAAGGAAGAGGAATAGTAGCCCATTTTAATCTACAAGGAAAAGTTCATGTAGAAGGAGGATCAATGAGTAAAGGATTTGGTGTTTTTGGTGGAACTGTTGCAGGTTCACAAGATTTAATTGAATTTTGTGCTAATAAAAGTAGGACTTACCTTCTTAGTACAGCTCATCCTCCTGGTGTAGTTGCGGCTAATATTGCTTCTATTGAAGTAGTTGAGAGTGAACCGGAACACGTACAAAGAGTGTGGGATAATACAAATTACTTTAAAAAAGAAGTTCAGAGTATGGGGTATAATACAGGAAATTCTGAAACTCCAATTATTCCATTAATCATTGGCGATCCGGGTAAAGCCCAAGACTTAGCAAGAGTACTTTTCGAAGAAGAGGGCATATATGGGACTCCAATCGTTTTTCCAATGGTGGCACGTGAATTATCTCGAATTCGAGTTCAGATGAATGCCCTCCTTACAAAAGAAGACTTAAATATGGCTTTAAGTGCCATAGAAAAAGTAGGAAAAAAATTAAAAATTATCTAGACTATATTTTTATTTCATTTATTTCTATTAGTTATAATGGTTTGCATAGTATCATTTTTACTCGTAATTTGTCAAATAAACTAGTAGGTGCAGGTTTTATAACGCAAACTGTGTCTGCCCCACGACCAGTTCCTCCAATGCAAATAATATCCTTTTCAATGTCCTCTATTAAACCCCCATCGACAGCCATTGTAGCAATTTCCATACATACTTTCATTCCTTGACTAAAATTTGTACGCAAATACTTAGCCATAATTTCAACTGGACCCCATTCTTTAAGGGAAATTCTCATACTCCTTTCTGGACCTGCAAAAGCATGAGTACCTATAAAGAATTTCAAGCCCTTATCCTTTAGATCTGCCATTTTTTCTTCAGGAAATTCTTGCCTAACATTTGCTCCAACAAAATAATAGGAATGTGTTATGACTACTAAATTATAATTATTAGCGTCAAAAAGTTCAAGAGATTTCTCAGCTGTTGAACCTGTGGTACTAGCCATTATAATATCTTTAATATCGAACTGTTCAGCGTATTTTTTAGCGATCTCTAAAGCCTTTTCTGTATTACTAGGTCCTCCAGTTTCAAAATATACCACTTCAAGTTTTAAATCAGCCATTTTTATCAAATTTGTAGTTATTTTTTAATAAAAATAAAATGTCTTTCCTTAAGTGATTTTGTTTAAATGAATAATATTAAGATGGTTGATATTTTGAATAGATTAGTATAGTTTTAAAAGGTTAAAAATCTAATTTCATTTAAATCTTAAATTTTACCACAAATTTGTGACATTAGATGAGTGAAAGAAAAATATCTTTGAAAGAAAGAGTCTTATTTGGCACAAATGCTTTTCCTGATCAGTTAACGTATCAAGCATTTACTATCTATGTTTTTACATATTATTTTGCCGTAGTACATCTTAGTATGCTTGAAATGTGGATCGGATTTGTTTTATGGGGCATTTGGAACATGTTTAATGATCCTCTTTTAGGTGCATTAAGCGAAAAAACAAAACAGAAGGGTAGATTAGGAAAACGTAAATTTTATTTAATAATTGCCTTTATTCCGTTATCACTAATTATGATATTTCTTTTTACCGTAAGCTTGAGAAATCCATTAAGCACAAAAATGTTCGATTTTAAGTTTTGGTATTTCCTAGGAATAATCTTCACGTTCGAGTTATTCTATACAATGTTTTCAGTGAATACAAACGCAGTTTTTCCCGAAATGTTTCCTACAGAAAAACAACGAGGAGATGTAAATATATTTATCAAGAGCTTTACAATGATTGCCGTAATATTAGCATCTTTTATTCCTACAATTATCATTACTCCATTAGTTCCAACGATCGATCCTGAAATTGATCTAATAGGATATTATAATCAAGTAGATAAAATTCAATTGCAATATATTATATCTGGCATAATTTTAGGTGCTATTGTATTAGTTATGGCAATATTATTCATATTTTTTGGTGTAAAAGAAAAAGAAGAACAACTGAGTGATTTTGAAAAAAGACCAGGATTCTTTAAATCATTGAAAATAACATTTTCTAATCGAACTTTCATTAAATTTACATTTGGAAATATGTTAATTTGGTACTGTTTTAATGTGTTATTAACTGTTTTTCCTCTTTATGCAGTATATGTACTTGGCAGAGATCAAGGATCTTTATTAATTGGAGTAACTTTGGCTTTAGCCCTTCTATGTGCTGCCTTTTTTATGCCTCTTCAAGCATGGATTCGAAAAAGAGTTGGTACACGTAAAGGATTAATGATTGGTATGGGTGTTTGGATAATCACACTGTTCCCTTTGATACTCTTATCAAATAATGAAATAAGCAGAATATTATCGTTTGTAGTTTTTGCATCAATCGGATTTGGACTGTCTGCAGTGCTATTTTTTATTGATTTAATTCACGGTGACGTCATTGATCAGGATGCCCTCAAATTTGGAGTAAGAAGAGCTGCTAGTTATTATGGAGTAAATGCCTTCATACACCGATTTTCAATGATACTTGGAATTACAACAATTTACATAATATTTTCTGGAACTGGTTGGAGTGAATATGCACCAATTGTTGCTAACCCCGTTTTAAGAGAGATTGGAATAAAGCTGCTAGTTTTTGTATTTCCCGCTCTAGCACTTGTGGGTTCGATTCTTTTTTTCAATTCTTATGGATTACATGGTGATACTTTAAAAAAAATGAGAATGGAATTAAAAGAACATCCCGAATTAAAACCCCAATAATTTCATTTTTTTTTATTTTTTTTATTTTTGCTTATTTACAAGGGTTTTTTAACGAACATGGAATCCCACATGCGCATTTTCCACACACATCTGATACTCCGTGAAGTGAATAAAGTCCCTCGTTTCTTTTACAAATCTCATAGCATTTATATCGATCAAACGAATCTAAATTTAATGCACCTACTAAACATTTATCAATACACTGTTTACAGCTTCCATCCTGAAAAAAAAGGCAATACTCCTTTTCACTTCTTTCTGTAGCGTCAATTGATGCTGATGTTATTAAGCTTCCTAATCTTCCGCAACACCCTTTTTCAGTTATAAGCATATTATGTATACCTAACTTTCCCAATCCTGCAATATAAGCAATATGTCGATGAGACCAGTAGCTTATTAATCTTTTTTCGTCAAAATTATGAGTTGGAGCTATTTGAAAGCAATCATAGCTTTCCTCTTCTAAATAGTTAGCTACATACTTTGTTAATTCAATTAATAGTTTATTTGTTTCAATGTAAGCAATTGCCCAGTTTTTTGAAGCATTAACACCTTTAGAATTGCTAAGTACAATTTCTTCGTTAAATGGAATAAAAAAGCTTATTACACTGTTAGCATTTTTAAGTAATTCGCGGGGGTGCTTATGATCTTTGTCCACTACTTGTTTTAACTGATTGAAAAGTGGATCCTTAGCATTCGCAAATGCTATGAGTGGTGCTCTCCATTTAGTCTTAATGGTATTTATTTCTTTATAATGATTAATGAAATTGTTAAATAAATTCCGAATCTTTTCTTTCATATCTAAAATCTCTAATGAACTGTAAAACTTATAAATTCCCCAGATAATCATCATAATGATCAAAATAATTTTATTGAGATGAGTCCAAAATTTGACATTATGCTTTGTCTTAATGAAAGTTAAAGCTGGTTTTGTAGAGTCTGTTGTAGAAGAATTAAATAGTATTGATGAAGTAAAAGAAACTTATTCTGTAACAGGAGGAATTGACATAATAACAAAAATCGAAGGTAAAGATGTCGAAACTATTGCAAAAACAATATTAGCTAAAATTCATAAAATTGAGGGTGTAGACAGAACACAAACGCATATTGTCGTACCCCTTTAAATAATTTATTTTTGAGGAGATGAGATGAAAATTATGATAGAAAAGAATCAAAATGTGGGATATTCAATGCCTCAACAACATGGATTATATCCACCCCCACCAATTATCTACAAAAAAGCTCGTGCTCTTGCACTAATATTTCAATGCGCTCCTAATCTAAAGAAGAATTATTTACCTCCAGAATTAGAATCTATCGAAAGTAGTCTTGATTCTCTCGTTGTTCTGGAATATCCGGAAACTTCTATTGGGCGTTATAATGAAGCTCTACTTCTTTTAAGTTGTACTTATAAAAACAAACCAGGAATGTATGTATTTAGTATATATGTTGATGATGATGTTGCTTTAGCCGCAGGGAGAGAAATTTGGGGGATTCCTAAGAAAATCGCAGAAATAAAGCTTTCTAAAGTTAAAAAAAATAGAATTAACGGAAGTGTTACTAGAAAAGGAATAAAAATATTTGATATTAGTGGGGAAATCACAAATGATGAACCTGGTCTAAGCCCAAGAGATATGTTTGATAGTCTTCCGTTTTATAACGTAAAATTAATTCCAGACATTGAAAATAACACAAAACCAGCTCTTAGACAACTTACAGAAACTTTTATCAAAATTGAAGAAATTTACATACAAAATGGAGCTACAACTAATAAACTAATAAGTAAACCATCTAAATATGATATTTCAAATGTTGTTTTAGAAGATGCAATTAAAGATTTAGGTGGTTTTTATGCTGAATATGATATGATATTACCAAATGGAAGAATTTTAGAATAACAACAGAATATGTTCTAAAATCAATTGTATAATCATGCAAGATGAAAGAGAAAATCTAGTAATCTCTTTTAAGGGTAAGGTAGAAAGATATGGGGAGGAATTTAAAGGAAATTTACTTTTAACAAATTTAAGAATTGGGGGGATAGGTGCTATAAAGCGAATACCAATGAATGCAGCTGCAATTTCCCTTGGAGGGAATATAGCAGGATTGTTAGGTGCTTCATTAATGGCTCTTGCTACATTAGATGAAAAAGAAAAAGAAAAATCAATTAAATGGGCCATAACCAGAGAAATGAGAGAAACATTTTCTGATGAAGAACTAGGTAAATTCAAATACAATTTCCCAATTATTAAGGCTTATTCTATTAAGAAATCATTAACGAATATATCCTATTCTATAGAACTCAACTATGAACATCAATTTGAAATAAAAGCAATAGGCTTTAGAATCACTCCTTTTAAGAACAAAAAAGAAAAAAAAAAAGAGTTTTATTACAGAAGAATAGCAGTTTTAAATACAATTGAAGAGACATTAATAAAAACTCATTTTTTAGATGAATATGAATCTACCAAAATCCCTGAAAAATTATTTTTAATGAGAATCTCAAAAGTAATAGATATTTCTGGAAAAGAAATTATAAATAAAATATGTGCAAATTGTAAAGAAAAAAATAATTTTAAGGAATTAGATAATAATCGCTATCAATGTCTAAGATGTGGCGCTTATCATTATATAAGAGAATAAAGAACTATGATAATTTCAAATCAGAACACCAAATGGGAAAGTACTGGAATAATCAGAGAAATAAAAAAACAGGAATTTAAAGATTGAGATCATCGAAATTTCTGATGCATATTAAAAACTATTAACCCAACATAACCAAGAGCAGTAAAAACAGTAAACCACTCTAAAATTGGTGTGCCTAAGAAGAAAACGAAAAGTAAATTGATTACAGCAACAACAATTCCATAAATAGAAATCCATTTAATAAATTCGGGGTGGAAATATAATGCTATTGACGCAAGAATTAAAACCAAAAGATTTAACTCGAAAAAAACATCAGACCAGAATACATGTGGGGTCCCAAAATCTTCTGAGAAAACGCCAATCATAATCAGGGCAAATCCTGAAAAGCATCCTATACCTTGAATAACTATCAAGAGAATTTTATGCCATAAATCTTCCTTGTACCACTTATTTAATCCCAGAAAAAAGGGGAATAGCATTATGCCTGTAAAGATGCAACCAAGGTTATATAAAACTGCTCCATTTGGATTATAACTCGAATTACCTAAATCGCTCAGCCAATTATCAAAAGCACTAAATGGAGGGGGAAATAATACAAGGGAGGTAAATGTAAAAATACAATACAATAATATTACAAGTATTCCCGTATAACAACTTATTGGCCATTTTAACTTTATATCAAGCTTCATATAATCACAATTTCATCTATACTTATTGACATAAATATTTATAGTTTTTTTCCACATTGTCCTTCTTTGAGGAAAATCCTTCTTTGACTGTTTTAAGCTATTTTCTTCCCAATTTAGAAATTGTGATATTCAAATGAGCATCATAGTTCCAGTTATCATAGAAGCATTCGGTAATCTAACTTGATTTAGTATTAATTTATTTTTCTCTCTCTAATTGCTTTTTCAGAAATTCTATATTTTCCTGAATAGTCTCAGTTATGGGTTCTTGATTCAAATCAAGACGATCTAAAATCTGCATTGCATTTTCAAACATTTTGAGTGCTTCTGGAAATTGTGCTCGTTTATAGTAAACACCAGGAATGTTAAAGAATTTGAATGATATCATCTGAATAGCAGTAATTAGAATCCAAACTATAATAGAAGTCGTCAAAATCCACTCGATCAAGGGTTCACGTGTGATCAAAAAAGCTATTAATACAAAAGTAATACTAAAACCAAAATATGACAAAAATCTTTTAAAATCTGGGCCATTATATAATTTTGATTTAGGGCCTTGATACATCAAAACACTATAGAGATCTATATAAAAGCAAGTACCAATAAAACTAACCCATGCCACAAAACCATGAAACATCAAAAATAATTCGATGTAAGTTTCATCTGGAATTATTCCTACTAGAGCGATACATACTGAAGAAAATATTGAAACTCCAGTTGCTAGTCTCCGAACACTTTCTTTTATATTTACTAATTCCCTTTCAACAGAAATGAAAAATGGAATACTTAAGGAACCTGCGACTACAAAACTTATACTGAATAATGATTTTGCTTCACCTCTCCCCAATGAACTTACAGGTTTAAGCAAAGGGCTATATCCGGGAGTAAAAAAAATAGCTATTATTAGAAGAATTGATGCAAACAAAACTCCAAACAAACCAAATAATACTTCCATTTTTTGCTCGATTTTTGCAACCATTATAATCATACTATATGTATTTTTAAAGAATCCTTCATAGTAATCAGATTGTTATATTGTATAAAGAATATCAATATTTATAAGAATTTCATCTTTTGTTGGATTAATCTGTGAGTAAGCGTCAAGACAAATATAAATACAAGATTACTGTTATTGGAGATGGGATGGTCGGGAAAACTAGTTTAATTAAGAAGTTTACAAAAGGTAGTTTTGAAAAGGATTACATTAAAACAATAGGAGCGCAATTTTCAAATTACAAACAAGATATTGAAAATGATCAATGTGAATTAGTATTCTGGGATATTGCTGGTCAAGACGAGTTTCACTTTCTACGTCCTTCTTTTTATAAAAATAGTAGTGCAGCAATAATTGTATATTCTCTTGAAGACAATTCTCTTGGTAAAGAAAGTTTCAAGAACATTACACATTGGTATAGTGACTTAAAGCATTTTTGTGGTGATATTCCTGTTATATTATTTGCTAATAAAATCGATCTTGTAGATAAAAAACAAATAGAAACCAAGAAAATTGAAAAATTAGTAGAGAAAAAAAACTTCATTGGGTATTATTTAACTTCAGCAAAAACAGGAGAAAGAGTTTATGATGGCTTTCTAGCCATAATTAATGAGTTATATTATAAATCAAAAGCGCTTTATGAAGAATTAACTGGTTCTAAATAGATAACTTCACCATTTTAATTAATTTTAATATATGTTGTTGAATTAATTACAAATAAGTACGGTGGGAGATCACTATTGATATACAAAATTTTTATTATTGGTCCAGGTGGTATTCTATGTTATTCCAAGGAATTTTTTAAACAAATTGACATTGACGAGAGTATTATTAGTGGATTTCTCACAGCAATAGATAGCTTTGCCAAAGAAATTAAAGTTGGAGAAATTAAAGCTCTTATTTTTAAAAATTATAATTTTATTTATTCATATTCACTAGAATATGACTGTATTTTTGTTGTTGTAATAGATAAAGATGATATGGAAGAAGAGGCTAGACCTAATTTAGAATTAATGAAGAACGAATTTATTAAAAGGTATAAACCCTTTTTAGAAAATTGGACAGGTAATATTAGTATTTTTCAAGATTTTAATGAATTTGTTGAGAAAAATATTTTTATTCCCCCCAAAATATTGTTGGTAGGCGAAAAAGGAGTTGGGAAAACTACCATAATGGATCTCTTTTCAGGAGAGACAATAATTGAATTAGATGATGATTTAGTTGAGACAATACAGAAGCCTGTTGATTTCCCTAATTTTTATGAGATAAAACAATTCATTATGAGAGAAATTGATTTAAATGAATTAATTAACAACTCAAGCCTGTATAAATCTCTATTAAAATCAACAGATATTGTTTTAGTTATAACTAACTCAGCAGCAAGTAATTTAGGGAGAACTCATAAACTAATTTCACAATTAAAACCTCGATTTGAGAAAGCAGAATTCTTTATTATCGCTAACTTTCAGGATTTAATAGAATCGGCATTTGAACCTGAAAAAATAGAGGAACTGTTTGATACTAGAACATATAGGTTTTCAGCAAATAATGAGGATTCAAAAGATAATATAATTCAAATTTTAACTGAAATTATTCAAATGTCCATCTTAGAGAAAAAACCTTTAGAATCTATTACCCCTGTTGAAATAGAATCACCACCAGAGCAAATTGAGGTAAAAGTAGATTATTCAAAAATTTGGGATCAGATAGATGAAGCTAGATTATTAGAGAAACAAGGAAACCGTATTTTAGCAGCTGAAAAATTTTCTCAAGCAGCAACTCAGTTTAAGGATCTATGCTCAAATATAATGAATGAGAAGGATAGAAAAGAATTAAATGCATTATTTTATCTCTGCAAAGGTTGGGAATGCATGGAATTTGCCGAGGAGGGTGAAAATCCAGATAAATACATGGAAGCTGTGGATTTCTTTAATAATGCAGGTGAAAAATTTAAAGATCTTAAACTAAAGTCCTTGACTTTAGGAAATGCTGCATTTTGTCAGGCTTTAAGATTAGGTTCAGAATTCGATAAGTCAGATGATCCAAAAGAAAAAGCAGAATTATATCCCAAAATTAAAGCAATGCTTAGAAATGCTGCAAACTCTTATCGAAGAGGTGGTTTCGAAAGTGAAGCAGATTGGGCACTAGCTACTACTACATATTTCGATAGTACATGGTTTATCATAAGAGCAGATGAAGAATTAAATCTTGATGAGAAGAAAAAACTTTTAGAATTGGGCTTAGAATTAATGAAATCTGCAGCTGAACTTTTCAGATTAGCAGGATATAACGATAAAGAAAAAGAGGTTTTAGATAGTTTACTTTTAGTTGAAAAAGAAGAAAAAATATTAATCTCGGCTCTTGATACGATACGCGAACCAACTATTTCTTCAGATATTTTAACTCCATCAATTTCTCAAGAAAAAGATGAAAAAAAGGGAACTAAAAAGAAGAAATATAAACTCATCTACAATGATTTATTAGAAATATATCCAAAAATCCAAAAGAGAGACGTAAAAGTAGCAATTGCCCAAATCGGACTATCAGAGTCGGGAGATTTGATAAATGAATTTTATGAAGAAAAAGCTTCAGGTTTATTAGGATTAAGAGAAGAAAAAGTACCTATCATTCTTGAAAAAGTCAAAAATATGATCAAGGTAGCTCATGAAAATGAAGCAAATATCCTTATATTCCCTGAGATGACAGTTGATCTAAATTTTGGTCAATTCTTAGAAGAAATTTCTAACCAGGCAAAGTTATATGATATGTATATTATTCCAGGGTCATTTCACAATCTTGAAACAAACCAAAATATTAGTATGGTAGTTGGACCCGAAGGAATTGTTTGGGAACAAGAAAAACATATTCCTGCGCTTATCCATATAGAAGGTAAAAGAATTGAAGAATCCATTAAGGTTAATATATTACCTAGAAAAACTATAGTGTGTAATACAGAATACGGTCGAATAGCAATAATTATTTGTAGGGATTTTCTTGATATGGATTTACGAGTAGAATTGAAAAATTTTGAACCCCCAATTGATTTTATTATCAATCCTGCGTTTACTCCTGTTACCGCTGATTTTAAAGCAGCTCATTTTGATGCTAGACGATCGATTTATGCATATTGCTTTTTTGTGAATGTAGCTGAATTTGGTGAATCGCTAATATATACTCCAGAGAAGGAAAGGATCGAAAGGTTAATCCCTCCCAAAGAGGAAAATATAATTTTTAAAGATGTTGACATATTTAAGCTTCGTTCAGAACGTAAGAAATGGGAGAAGGAACAGAAAAAAAGGAGACAGTATATTCAAAGTACGCGATAATTTATTCAATAATTATATTCTAAACCTCCTATGACTCTAGCCCACATAGATAATTTGTCATCTTCTCGCAATCCATATTTGTGTATCGCTTCTTCAATAGTTATTGAATTTGGTAATTCTTGTTGTTTATGTACTAAATTATAGGAACGTTGTTCCGCAGTTATAATTCCCATATGCTTAACAACTATATCTATAATATGTTCAATAAGGTGATGTTCTCTGACGTCAAGCTTTATTACTTTCCCTGTTCTTGTATCCTCAACTGATATTCTCATTAATACTCAATTCTTCATATTTTTCATTTTTTTTTCCCAACTTTTTCAATTTCTTTGGGTTTTTCTGCAATTTTAAATGGTTTTGAAGGTTTAGATTTATCGATTGGTTCATTACACACCCAACAAGCGTTTTCAGCATTTGATAAGGCACGTGCACAGTTTTCACAATATAAGGCATCACAAGCAGTGCATATATAATTGTTAAAGCCCCCAACGTTTCCTTTGCATACTAGACAAATTTTTTGTTCTCTATAATAAGTAACTTCTTCTTCGGTTATATGGTCTGGTCTTCTAGTAAGTCTAAATAACGAGTCCTCAATCTTTACTTCCTCTCTCTTTTCTTTTTTTTCACGTTTTTCTGGTTCTTTTCTTAAACCTAAATAATAAAACCAAATACTACTCAAAGATCCTAATCTTATAAAACTTACAATCTCCCTTATTCCTATAAAATCTAAAAATGCGGATATATTGACGATGAAAAATGCTAATGCCAAAAAATAATATTTTCTGCGAATTACTCCAGAAGCTTTTTTACCTTTATATACCACCATTATAGCAATAAACATACCAAAAAGAGTCATAAAGGATCCTATCATTCCTGCTATAGATCCAGAGATAAGACTATCATCAATTAATTCATCACTAGTAACAACAAAAGTAATGTTCCCAAATGGGTCTAAAAAAATGCTTAATTCAAAAACTATGGCTATTATAATATATATTGCCATACCGTATATTTTTCTTTTAGGTATTAAGATTTCAAATGTGACATAAGTTCCTAGTGTATAAACTATAGGAACAAATGGCCAAATTAAGTACGCTAATATAAGCCTAGTTGTATTATGACCTGTTAGAATAATTGTCAAGAAATCTACACAAATACCAAGATAACAAATTCCTGCGAAGAATAAAAATATTCCCATAACAGAGAGAAGCTTTATATTTGTCTTCCTTGAGACATAATAAAATAATATTCCTGAAATACAAAATGCTATGAGGACAATTAATGTAGTTAAACCAATAATCCCGCTTAAAACAGATAGAAAAAGCATTAAATCATTCACATTATATTATATAGATTCCGTTATAGGTTAATAAAAGGTAATTATTTTTAAAATTGATGGATTGATTTTAAATTTAAAAAGAGAAAAAAAATAAATATTTATTTAAGATCTTTTAACCCAAATTTGAACTTTTCAGGATGTAAAAGATAATAACCAATTGATTGCTTCCAATTTCTTTCATTTCTTTTCATTTGTACAGGATCTGAATCAGTTTCTAATGTACCGAAAAAACTTACTTCTTTTTTAACACTTTCTTCAATCTCATCTAATATTTTGTATTTAGGAAAATCTAGTAACACAGAGGTTATTTTCTTTTTGCCTACAGCCATTTTAAATCTACCTCCATACTGTTTTTTTATTTTTTTTTTATTATTTTTAAGATTGTTTAAAGAACTAATTAATGTTCTGTATAATATATTAAAGGTGAATGAAAAACATTAAACAAATTAAACAAATATAAATAAAACCTCAACCATTTTTTATTTATGTCAAGTGTTTTTCGAAAGCTTCAAAAGATCAGTGGATCGTTTTTCGTAAGTCTCCCTAAGAATTGGATTGAAAATTTCAATTTAGAAAGTAAATCTCCTGTTCGAATAGATATACGAGATGATGGGTCATTATTAATTTCACCCAAAATAATTCAAGAAGACATATCCCAAAAAGATGAATTAATACTTCAAATTAGTCCTTATGTTCCTAGAGAAATTGTAAAACACAGTTTATCGGGACAAACTAATATCACCGTTATTTCAGACAGGGAGATTGATAAGGATTTAAAGAGTGAAATTAAATGGTTTGTGAAAGGTTTACCTAATACCGAAATCATTGAAGATCAAAGGCAACGGATGGTAATCCAAAACTTTGGATATAAGACAATTCCAACGAAAAGGTTAATCCAACGACAATTATATTTGATAGTGGATATGTTTGAAAATTTAGTGGAGGAAAACTTTGAAGAGTTGAATGATAACTTCCAACAACTTAAGAGATTTTATTTTATATTAGTAATTCATATTAGAACTTATCTTAGAACAGGCATCTATGTTACAGAAGATACTGACTTTACTCCACTTGAAGCTATGGATTTACGTATGTTTTGTGAAAAAATAGAAGACATTGGAGTCATTTTAAGGGATTTACGACTCACTGAAAATGTCATGGAGTTTTTCAAAGAGGTTGAACAATATTTTAATGAAGTTATGAATGCTTACCTTAAGAAAGATTTGGAATTAGCCCATAATTCATGGTTAAAAAAAGAATTACTAGTGGATCAAGCAAACACTTTTATGGGTAATTTAGATTCTAATGATATCGAGAAAATTAAAGTAATGGTACAAATTACGAAACATTGCAAAGATATGGCAGCATTAATTTAATATTTCTTGAAGATAATATCATCTAAACTCCTTTTAGGAACATGCATCTTTCCGTTTGAATCTTTCCAATAAGTATAGGAATCCTTAAAAGGTTCCATAACTGACTCTTCATCAGGATACCCTAAACTTATAACCTGCTTTATTTCATAGTTATCAGGGATCTCAAAAAGCGCTTTAATTTTCCTAAAGTTTATTGCTCCCATCCAACATGCTCCAATTCCATAACTTACTGCACCCAATAATATATTTTCAACAGCAGCGCCTACATCAAAATCCACATACACATTTTTAAGATCTTTATTTACTAAAACTACAATATAGGCCGTAGGTTCTCTTCCTTCTTCCGGAGTTCTTTGATTTTCAGGTAAGGAGGCAGCCCACCTTACTAAGGGAAATACTTTCTTTCTTATTTCAGCATCTTCAATAATGATAAACTCAAGAGCTTGAACATTTCTCGCTACTGGAGCAACTCGAGCAAAATCAATTAACTTTTCTAATATTTCCATTGAAACTGGGTTTTGCTTAAATCTTCTTATTGTTCTTCTTTTGTAGATAATTTCTTCTAAATCCATTTTAGTATCAATTTTTATTTTATGAATTAATAATTATTTTTTTGATTTTATAAAAACTTTCTTTCTACCTAAATTTTCTTGGAATAACACACAATTTAAAAATAACGCGAACTTTTAAGGGTTAAATTAGAGTTAAATAAAACTGAGGGGTTTCCGAAATCTCGATTGGGGATATATAGGACATGGAACGGATTAAAATTGGATATATTGGAGCAGGTTCATTTCGATTTTCCACAGCTTTTTTCAATGATTTAATACTATTGTCTGCAAATAATTCATTGCCATTAGAAGTTGGACTATGCGATATAAATGCAAAATCATTGAATTTAATAAAAAAATATTTTATTAAAATAATTGAGGCTAATAAAAAATTTAAATGTGATATTAAGATTACCTCTTCAGTTAATCATCGTGATATACTCGAGAATGCTGATATAGTATATAAGTCAATTTCTGTGGGAACCCAAGAATCAGAATGGTATGATATATATCTACCTCTAAAACTCGGAATTCCCCAGAATACGGGGGATACTGTAGGTCCTGGAGGACTCTTCCGTGGATTACGGGTAATTCCGATAGTTATGGGAATTGTAAGGGATATGAAGGAATTATGTCCTAAAGCTCCGATACTTAATTATACTAATCCCCAATCTACAATTGTAATGGCAGCAAATACTATTTCAAAAGATATTCAATTTGTTGGACTTTGCCATGAACTTTATTTTGGTATAAACCCTGTTTTAAAATATTTTAATAAATTCCATAGTATAAAAATTAAAAATTTACATGAAATCGATATTAAGTATGCGGGAGTGAACCATTTTGCTTGGTTGACTGAAATAGGGTTGTCTCAAAATGATCTTTATGATAAATTAAGATCCAACCCTCATAAATTTGTCTTAAAAAATCTTAATGCTCCAGTAAATGATTACAGAGGTGGATTTAATTTTCACCTACTAGAAAAGTATAATTATTATCCTTATCCTGGTTCTCGTCATATAGCAGAATTTTTACCGGACTATTATAATTATTTTAACTATAAAATTCAAACATCATATTGGAAATTTCCCCAAGTGAGAAATGTATCTAGTATTGGTAATGCACGCAGAATTTTCTATGAAAAAATAAAGGAAACGAATAATCCTAAAAATTTTTACATAAGGGGTCCTAGTTTAGAAAGAGTAATTGATATGACTCTCAGTTTTTTTGATAATGACAAATCTTTGCATGCAGTTAATATTCCAAATGAGATAAATGGAAACAAGATTATAGATAAACTTCCAAGTGATTGCATTGTTGAAATTCCCGCCTATTTTAACAATAAGGTGATTACACCCTTAGATGGAATCAAGCTCCCTAATCACATCGCTGAATTATTACTTCCACACTGTAAACAGCAAAGACTAACTGTTGATGCAGCCCTAGGAAATGATATTGATCTTATTTATAAAGCGATGCTTCACGATCCTATGTGCAGATGGATTGAAGATGAGGAGAGAATAAAGTATCTTACAGATTTGATGGTATTCTATGAACAACAATGGCTCCCTGAGATATGGAAGGAGTGGATTCCCAGTAGAAATGATCTTAAGAAGTCAAAATGGTGGGTATCTAATACAGATTTATCCGTTGAAGATAAAAAATATCAAGAAATAAAATATCCGATAAAAGCCGAATTAAAATCAAAAGCCTTCTTCTGGAATGATTCTGATATTTTTAATTAAGGAAATTATCTTGGTTTGAATAAAGTTTCAGCCACTTTATAGAAACTATCTTCAATATTTTTACCTGTTAAAGCAGAGGTTTCAACATATTCTAGATTTAGACTTTCTGCCTTCTCCAAGGCTTCTTCTAAAGAGATAATTCGCTTATCCTGTAGATCTTCTTTATTTCCAAAAATAATACCAATTACGTTATTTTCATATCTTCTTATATCCTTAAACCAATTAGAAACACTTTCAAATGATTTTCGGCTAGTAAGATCAAAGATAAGAATAACCGCATCTGTACCTTTATAGAAGTGACGACGCATTATCTCAAATTTACTTTGACCTGCAATATCCCAAAGAATTAGATTAATAGGCTTATCTCCTAACATCATAAACCGTTCTGATATACTTACTCCTAATGTAGGAACATAAGTACGCATAAAAGCATTGTTTGTAAGTCGTAGAACAGTACTTGTCTTCCCTACGCCAGGATCTCCGCATACAATAATTTTGAAATTAGATTCTAATAAATCATCTTTAATCTCTTCTTCAGGAAAAGCTTCTAATTCTGAGTTTGACTTCTCTTTTTTGTATAAATCATCTAAAATTTCTGTTAGTTTTTGACGGAATTTATCTAATTCAACAAAAATCTCATCACTTTTTGTTTTTTCATTTTCTAATTCAACAACTCTTTTCGAAGTTTCTGAGAAAACAGGTTCAAGATACTCCATATATTTATAAAAAATCAGATCATCGGCTTCACCAAAAAGTAGTGCAAGAGAAGATAATGCAACTCCTCCTCGTCGAGAATAGTCTTCTCTTTCAATATATTTGATAATACCTTTTAATTTTAATGCCGGAAAGGGTACAATTACTAAAGAATTAGGTACGATGCCTTGATCCGTGGTGAGCATGGTAATGGTTTTAATACCTACTCCCATTCGAATCTTTTCTGATAAATCAAGTGGGATCCATAGAAGAGGATTAGGACCAATTGACTCATCAAGCGAAGTGTACACGATTGCTTTGATTATCTCTTCAGACATAAGACAGCTTATGGGCTCAAATAGTTAATGGTTTAACAGTAGTAATTTGAGTTCTTTTTTGAATAATAATTATTAAAATTTTAAAAACTATTTGCCCTTAATTGTCTATTAACTTTGCTCGAAAGTTCGTGAAACAAGGCTTTCACGATCTCTCTAAAGATATGATATGAAGAATTTTTAGAAAAAAAAAGATCTCCTGTTGTTGTAAAAATCTAAGTTAGCAAATGTATTTTATACTCTCGATTCAAAGAGGTTTTTAGCGAGGGTAGTAAAAGCATAATCAACATTTTCTCCTGATAGTGCAGATGTCTCAAGATACTTTAAATTAAACTGTTCAGCTAATTTTTGAGCACTTTCACTAGTAATTTTTCTCTCTTCCAAATCTTTTTTATTCCCAATAATAAAACCTTCTAGTTCTTCTTCTGGAGTTTTTATATATTTTTTAATTTCAGAATACCAGATTGGAATATTACCAAAAGACTCCGGATTTGTTAAATCAAAAACTAGAAATATAGCATCAGATCCTTGGTAAAACTGTTGTCTCATGAGTTTAAACCTTTCTTGTCCCCCTACATCCCAAAGCACGAGTTGAATAATTGTTGAATCTTCAGTTTTAAAAATTTTGTTCGAAACATGAACACCTAAAGTGGATACATATGATCTTCTAAAGGCATTATCAGTATATCTTAAAATTAAACTTGTTTTTCCCACTGTAGGATCCCCTACTACGATTATCTTAAATTGATAATCAATCATGCTTCGATCTGTAATTTGCCCAGTTAGAGCTTCAATTTTCGATGCTTCTAGTTCTTTCTGTCTATATACTTCAAGAAGTTCTAAAATTGCATTTTTAAGATTGTGTAATTCAGTAATGTATTGTTCTTTAGGTGCGCCTGATTTTTCTAAAAAGGATATATTTTGAGCTATATCTCCGAAAGGGGCTGAGAGCTCTTTTACATACTTATAAAAAATTACATCATCCATTTCCTGAAATAATAAAGTTATATTTGCTTGTCCAATCCCCCCACGTTTATCTGGATCTTCCCATTGAATATATTTAATCAATCCTTTTAGTTGTAGGGATGGAAATGGCAAAATAACAACAGATTGTGGGATAAAACCCTTCTCACCAGTAAGAACAGCAAAGGTTTTAACACTAATATGAAGTAAATCTAATTGAGAGAAATCTTCTGGGAAATAAGCCTTAGGATTAGGCCCTACTTCTTCATCTAAACTATTATATATAATAGCTTTAATTATTTGTCTCTCCATAATACTGAACGAATATTAATCAAATACAATAGTTATTTTTGAGGATTTAACTAATAATAAATAATTGTAGTATAAATAATAATCGGTATAAAAAAAAAAAGATTTAATCTTTTAAACCTAGATACATAAGCCAAAAAGAACTAAGGTATCCAATCCTCACTATTATAACTAGAAATCCAGGAACTGTCAACCCCTCTAGCAATCCAAATATGCAAAAACATATAGAACCTGCCGATAAATATAAGAAATTTTTGCGAATCACACCTGAAGTTTTTAATCCTTTAATTAGAAACCCAAAACCGAGAAATATGAGAACAGGCAATAATAATCCCCCCATCAATATTCCTGCTAATGTGAGTAAATTGACATTATAGTCGATTAATAATCTATCTGGGGATGTAGGAGGTTCAGGGATAAAATTAAATGAGGTTAAAGGGTCAATAAAGATTATGATTTCAAATGCTATTGAAATAATCACAAAAATTATGACTATATGAAGTTTAATTTTTGGGGTAAGAAGCAATGCACCTATATACATAGATGTAATTATTACGGGGGCAAACCAAATATAAGAAAGTATAGCTACAATTCCGTTATTATCTATATTATGTTCTGTAATTAAAACTAACAAAAAATCAATAAACACTCCTAAGAACATTAAACCTGCGAGCATATTTGCTAAACCTAGATATGAAAGAAGCTTTGCTCCTGATTTCCTTGATCTGTATATAAAAAAAAGACCAAAGATAATCCCTAACAATACCACTCCTGAGGCTGTAATCCCATCAATCCAACCATTAAATTTTAAAGCCAAAAGTAGAATTCACCATCCTAATATGAATGATAACCGAGAATGAGGTACATTCTTACCATTATATATGATCTTTCAGTTTAATAAATGATTGGATCAGGAATAAATGAACAGCCACTAGATCTCTAATAATGGATTAATCTTTGATATTTTCCAAAATTGAGATGATTCGGTAAATTGTTGTACGTGCCGCGAAGGGGATATTTGGATCTTGACTTAGATCATCCACCATATACATAATATTACTTGATATGACTCCTTGAGTCTCATCTTCTTTATGTAATTCATCAACACTACGTTGAGCCACTCTTTTGATATTTCGAGGCACACTTCGATCTCCTATTAGACCATTTAGAAGATTTTCAACTGTCTCAAAAGCCTTTTTAACATCATCACTAAATTCCTTAGTCATAGAGAAGGATCACCAAAAATAGTGAGAAATGTAGATTAGGAAATATTTTTTAAAATATAATTTTTTGGATTTTAGTTAATTTTTAATATATTCCAAATTCACGAATTTCTCGTCTCAATTCTGGAATTTTTTCCTTAAATCCTTGAATTTCATTATTATATTTCTCATAGCACTTATCAAATTTGTCAATTTTATTTTGGTCTATTTCTCTTACAAAATCATACGATAATTCTTGAAGATTTTCAAAGATATCATCAAAATTTTTTGTAGAATCTAATAACTTTTGATTCTGTTCTTTAGCAAGCTTTCGAACCATATTCCTAAGCTTACCTCGTGGTATTCTAATTTTTTCTATTAAATTATCACATTCATTTAAGAAATCATAAGACTTCTTTTTATTTTCTTCACTGAGCTTAGCTTCAATAATTTCCGTTCTATTGCAATTTATTCGTCCTCGAGCAAATGTATCAAAATTAAGGGAAATTGAATCAATCCCCTCTCTTACTAGAAAACGAAGGAAATCTGGGTCATCACTTGGAGCCTGACCACAAATACCAACTTTTTTTCCATGCTCATGAGCTGTTTTGATGAGATGACTCAATGATCTCCTAAGTGCTTCACTGTTTGTAGTGTATTGAAATCTCTTTGCTATTGGGATTAATTTAGCTTCGTCTCTATCTACACCATAAGTAAGCATCGTTAGATCATTTGAACCAATCGAAAAACCGTCTATATATTTACAGAATAAATCTGCACAAATAATATTTGAGGGAATTTCTGCCATAACATAAACTTTTAGTCCATCTTTTCCCCGGATTAATCCTTCACTCTCCATGATTTCTATTATCTGAGCTGCTTCATCAGAACTACGACAGAAAGGTAACATAGGTATTATGTTTTTTAAACCCCAATCTCTAGCTTTTTTAATTGCTCTCAATTCCAGAAGAAAAGCTTCTTGAAACTCATCATGGGTATATCGTGAGCAACCTCGAAAACCTAAAAGTGGATTATTTTCTTCTCCTTCATAAATCCAGCCACCAATTAGATTTGCATATTCATTAGTTTTAAAATCTGAAAGTCTTACCACACATTCAGCAAAACTACCATCAGGTAATTTCTTCCATACACTTGCAGCAATAGTCGCAATTCCTTCCGCCAATTTTTCTACGTAAAAGTTCTCTTTATTCTCATAACCGACTGTAAGTTGTTTTATCTTATCTAAGGTTTGTTTAAGTTGAAAAATTTCCCGATTAAATGGATCTTTATGATATAAATCGCTTTTTTTAATATTTTCAATTTTATTTCTCTGATCTAGAAGGATATCATACCTCATTACTAAAGCTTCAAAATCTATTAAGGCATTTGGATGGATTTGAATCTCATCATTAATTATAAATTCTAATCTTGCTAAACCCGTTCCATCTGGATATTTTCCCGAAGAAAGTGCTCCTTTGGGGATTCCTAAATTTACTAGTACTTTAGTCTTAGTTTCAGGAAGTTTAGCAAATTCAATTGTATCAAAATCATACTCGACATCTTTTAACCATATTCTGGGTTCTCCTTCACTACAATCAATAGTAACATACTCAATACCTTCTCGGTGTTTTTCTTTCATAATCTGTACTATATCATCGGCACCTACTATTGAAGCGATGTTTAGTTCTCTAGATACTATTGCTGCATGGCATGTAGGACCTCCGCGTTCGGTGATTACACCTCCTAAATTTTGCATGTATGAAGTCCAATCAGGATTAGTTTCTTCAGTAATAAGGATATCTCCCTCCTTTAAAAGATGAGCATTGTTAATTGATTCTATGATCTTCACTTTTCCATAACCGATTCGTCTTCCTATAGCTATTCCTGAGTTTTCAATTAACAAATTATTTCGGGATAATTCTTCTGGATCTTCCAAGAGATAAAAGATTTCCTCGACATCACCTTTTATACTGTGAACAGTTTCAGGACGAGCTTGTACTATATAGACTTTCCCATTGTTCCCAACAGCCCATTCAATATCCATTCTTCTTCCATAATGAGCTCTAATTTTTTGAGCATAATCTGCTAAAGTTAAAACTTGATTTTCTGTTAGACAATATTCTAATTGTCGATCTTCAGGTACAGGGACTACTTCCGTTCCGATTTTTTCAGCTCCTTCAGAAAAAATCATCATTTTTTCTTTTTTTACCAGTTCTCGACGAATTATTCTAAGACCATTCGGATCATGTTTAAAGACAATGAATTCATCGCCTTTTTCTACACCCTGTACAATTAATTCACCTAAACCCCATGTTCCTCGAATGACGAGAACATTTGGATTTCCTGAGTCAGGATCTTCAGTGAACATTACACCAGAAGCCTTTACACCATTTAAACCTCCTGCCATTTCTTGAACTCCGACTGACAATTTCACAGAGAAATGATCGAAACCTGCACGTTCTCGATACATTGTTGCACGAGTGGTAAAAACTGAAGCCATATCCTTTAAGATATATTCTAAGATCTCTTTTTCTCCTGATATGTTAAGATGAGTATCTTGCTGTCCTGCAAAGGATGCATCAGGTAAGTCTTCCGCCGTGGCTGAACTTCTTACTGCGAATGTAGATTCTCCTCCAATTTTTTCAATTAATCTATTATATGCGTCTAATATTTCATCTGCTAATGAATCTGGAATCTTTGATTGCTCGATTACGTATCGAATATTTGCGCAAATCTTATCGACTATTTCTACAGCCTTGATGTCTTCTGATTTTAATTCATTTGAGATTTTTTTTATGTCTCTGGAAATCAATTCTCGGAGTGATACCTCTTTCTCCTTAATAGTATAATAGTTAGTATCTAAAACATTATCAAAAGCATTGGAAGTAACTGCAAATCCTAGGGGAACAGCAATACCAAAGCTTAATAATTCACCAAGAGAAGCATTTTTTCCCCCTACAAGAGGAACATCATTAACTCTTAAATCTTCAAAAAACTTTATATATCTATAATCGGTCATTTCAAGGAAAACTCCCTCGGTCTTAAATTGGGGGTTAGTTTTTCTCCTCAATATTTATGATTCTTCTAAATATAAATTAAACGTTAATAAAAAAAGTAACATCAAAAATAAATTATTTTAACTCTTTGAAGAAGACATCAAAATCAGAAGTAGTGTAAAGACAAAAAACAACCTCTTGAATCTGAGTTTCACCCTTTAGATATTCTTTCGCAGTATGAATCATGATTTTTGCACATCTTTCAATCGGATACCCAAATATACCTGTTGAGATGGCAGGAAATGCAATACTCTTTAACTTTTTTTCATCCATTAATTTTAAACTATTAAAAGTGGCATTTTCTAATTTTTTATCCTCATTTCCTTCTCCCATTCGGGGACCTACTGCGTGAATTACATGTGTAGCTTTTAAATTACCTCCAGTTGTGATAACAGCCCCTCCTACAAAGGTTCCACCAATTTTACTACATTCCTCTTGAATTCTTGGACCCCCTTTTCTTCTTATTGCTCCTGCTACACCTCCTCCTAGAATAAGTTGTGCATTTGCAGCATTCACTATAGCATCTGTTGCTAACTCTGTTATATCCCCTTGAACAAGCTTGATTTTAGAATTTTTTATTTCTATTTCTTTCATATTAATACATCTAATCTATTAATTCAAATATAATATAGGAAATATTAGATAATAAAAATTTGATAAAAAGAAAATGATTTATTGATCATGATTATGTTCATGATCGAGATCTTGTTCTTGTTTCTTAAAAATCTCATCCAACTTCTCCTTATCCTCATCAGACATTTTACTCATAGCTTCCATTTGTTGTTTCATCAACATCTTCATGAAATTACTCGAGATTATTTGATTGAGGACAGGAAGTGCTATTCTCATACGTGTTAATTCATAGTGCATAGTTTTGGCAGTTTCCCTCATTTCAACTAGATCCTCTTTTGTCATTCCCTCTTCACCAATCCCAGGACAGTCAGCATCAACAACAATAAAGTTTTTTCCATCGAATTCTAATGGATAAGTTCTACAGCTTAAGGGACGATTGTCATAAATAAGACATTTTTTATCCTCCTTATTATATAAAGGACACTTAGCTTCAAGTAATTCATCAATAGGTGTGGTTTCAAAAGGGTCTTGAGGAGCATTATCTGCTTCTGATTCTTTAGGTGGTGCTAAAGGTTTTAATATAAGGTCTGCTGTACCGTCAGGTTTTTGATAAATATCGAGATATGGCATGAAATTAGCGACTACACCATTTCTTGCCCATAATTCTAAATCCCAAAAGGTGATTGGGATGGGACCTCTACCTAAACAACAATCGTCACAACGAGTACATTTGAACGTAAATTTGGTTTTAACTTCTTTTTCTATTTCTTCGGATTCTTTTGCTTCTGGTTCCTCTTTTTCAACACTTTCTTCTGTTTTTGATTCATTATTTTCTTGGTTATTTTCTGACATTTTCTTCTTCCCCAAAAAGTTATTTATCTTGATTTATCAAATTATACTATATTCCTTTGAAAAAAAATTTTATTTTTAATAATGATTACGATATCAAAAATATAATTGCATTAATTCTTAAATAACATCTTTTTTTTTAATAATCTTCCAAGATCGGCTAAAATAGGTTCAATATATTTTTCTTGATTAATTCCTGTTAAAACTACTTTTCCCGTACTAAATATTAAAAATACTGATTTTACAGGAGTGGAAATATTATAGGTTAACCCTGGAAAAACTTCTGGTTCATAAATCGAATTTATTAATTTGAGAGATGCACTGTCTAAATTAATTTTTTTACCAAAATCTGCGGTTACCACTATGTTGACTACCTGTGTTTCAACATATTCTTTTGCAATTTTGGTTGGGATTATTTGATTTAGACTTGTAATTAGTCTCATGATTATTGGTTCAATATCTAAGAAAGATTTTAAACCAGTTAATATAAGATTCCCATTTTTAAAGATTATAAATGCACTTTTAGGGTTTTTAAACCTAGTAAAAAGTCCAGGAAAACGTTCTTTATCATAATTCGAGTTTTCTAATTTTTCAGATAATAACGCTAAATCTAATCCTTCTTTGGTATTTAAAGAAGTTTTAACAACGATATTTTGAATGGTGTATGTTAAACTACTTTTATTTTCTCTTTTTTTAAGATCCAAAACCATTATTGGACTCCAAAGTATCGAATAGCCTTAAAACCTTATTAACATAATAAGGTAGCATTCTATTTAATTATACTATTTCGCGCTTTGGCTATCAAAAATGTGAATGTTCAATAGATTCTGAATGTTTTACTGAATTTAGATAAGACATAAAAATAAATAGAAACAACATTTTCACACAGTAATAAATGTTTTTTATTTATGGTTAATTTGTTATTTTTATATTGCATATAAGGTCTTGAATGCCATGGAACAAATCAATCGAAAGAAAATATATATATGGATTTTACTGACGATAAATTTACTATTTTCCTATATTATTGGCTTAAGCATTCCACAATTAGAAACTCCGAACAGGAACTTGTTTGGATTTGTCATGATTCCATTATTAATTATTCTAAATTACATAATACTGGATAGATTTCATTTCTATTTAAGAAAAGAAAATAAAAAAGAGGAAAAGACTGATGTTGAGATGGAGAATTAAAGAAATCTTAGGGCTAATTAAAAAACCAATCATAGAATATAACGGTAAAAAATATATTTTCTCAATTAGATCTTTAATTTTGTTTGCAATAGGTGCTCCAGTTTCAGCTTATCTGATTTATCTATTCTTTGATCTCAAGATTAACTACTGGTTGCACGAGCTAGTCGTAAAGCAGACTGTTTATTTCCTTAATCTTTTTTTTAATATGGATGCGAAGGCCATTTATACCCAATTAGGAAGATATTATTGGCACTTCGAGATCCCTGGTAAATCAAGTATATCCTTCGAAACGTTTTGTACTGGGATTCAAGCGATATGCGTATTCGCAGGTGTTATTATCTTTACTCCACATAGCCAGGATAGAGATACAAAGAGAGATATTGTCTGGAGGAAAACCAAGGCTTTGATAATTTCATCAGTCATATTTTATATTGTCAATATAATCAGAATGCTAATACAAATTGAGCTATACAATATTGGTTATGCATGGCGAGATATACATTTTTCAATAAGTGCTGCAAGCTCGTTTATTGCAGCAATAATTGTTCTTTTAATGCATAAATGGATTCCCGAATTCATAATAAGTATAATTTATGTAGGTACTTTAATAAGTGAGCCAATAAAACAAAAAAGAAAGGAAAAAGTTAAGAAAACTGTAAAAGAGACAAGTAAAGTTAAATTAAATACAATGAGAAAAATCCTAAGAATGGATAAAAAATCTTACATACGTGATATAGTTCTCTGGTCAGAGAGATATGGTTACACAATAGAAGCAGATTACCTGATTATACCTGATGAAAAAGTTTCTAATTTTATTGAACTACTGATGCAAGAAAACCCTTTTAAAGAAGATAAGACCTAAATTTGCCAAAATAGATAAATTATCATAGATAAAAAGTACTTAAGAAAAATTATAAGAATAAAATCATGCTTAGTTTTGAAACTGAACAAAAAATATCTCATATCGGAAATGTTAAATTAGGTGGACAACCAGGTGAAAATCCAATTGTGATGATTGGAACTGTTTTTTACACTAATCACGCAGCATTGATAGATGAGAAAACTGGTGAGATTGATAAAGCCTTAGTAGAAAAAGAGCTTAATAATTATACTGAACTTATAGAAGAAGCTAATATGCAGGGAATAGTAGATGTAGTTGGGGCATATCCTGAGGCTTTAATAAAAGAATGCGAGTTTGTAGCTGATCTAGTTGACTATCCTTTCCTAGTTGACGGGTTAAACGACACATCACGCATCCCAGCAATGCAAAGTTTAAAGGAAATTGGTTTAATTGATCGAGCTATATTGAATAGCATTGATGAAGCTACTAATGAGGAAAATCTTGAAAAATTGTTGGAAATTGGTGTTAAAAATGCTGTTCTACTAACTTTTGGTAGTAGATATATTTTTCCTCATCAAAAACTGAAATTGCTAAAAGAGACATTAATTCCTAAAGCAAAAAAGGCAAATATTGAAAATATAATTGTTGATACTGCAGTCTTAGATTTACCATCAATACCAATTAACTTTGAAACTTCTCAACTGGTTAAAAGAGAATTAGGATTACCTACGGGATTTGCTCCCGCAAACGCAATCTATGGATGGAATTATATAAAGAAGTATGGGGAAGCTCCAAGATGTGGGGCTATAGCCTCAATTATGACTTATTGTGCGTGTGCTCCTAGTGATTTTATATTATTTGGACCCGTTAAATTCGCAAACTGTGTTATTCCTGCTCTTTCATTAATTTCTGGAATAAATTCATACTATCGGAAAAGAATTTTACGTAAAAAAATATCAGAAAAAACGCCATTAAATGTGATTTTCTAGAGGTTTAAAAATAAATCTTTAAGC
The DNA here is from genome assembly GCA_048938895.1 of Promethearchaeota archaeon. GTDB lineage: Archaea > Asgardarchaeota > Lokiarchaeia > Sigyniarchaeales > SOKP01 > Loki-b32. Next base: position 24,986 of record JBHLLU010000004.1, on the reverse strand, counting down.
TATATATCTTAATAATAGATCTTGAGTTTGATCTAGAAATTCTAATAACATTACATTTATTTTCTCTTTTTTTTTTTCATTATCAAGCAAAAATAAGATGAACATATCATTATCTGCTATTTTTACTTTTCTAAATAGTATAACTGAATCTGCAACTTTAAAAACAGCTTCTTCTTCCTTTAAAGCTTTAAATCTGGAAAAAATCTTAAACAACATCGTAAATTGAGGAGCGGTCACTTCAAATATATTGACAATCTCTTCGGAATTGGGTATTTTTGTAAGTTTTTTTGCTTTTGGTGAATAAAAATCAGCGAGAACTAATCCATCTGCGCTTAATAATAGTGTTAAGTATGTGTTAGTCTTTATAGAAAAATTTTTAAGATTATGATTAATCAAATTTCTATTAGGGCTTAATTTTGAGATTCCAGATGAGAAAGCTCTAAGGATAGTAAATACTTGGAAAATACTTGTTACATAAATTTCAAGAGGTTCATCAGAAGAAACTTCATTTAGCTTGAGCTTGACTTTTTCAATGTTTTCGATAATATCTCCTGTATTAATAATATCTGGATCCCCTTTTGATAAGATATAGATGATTGGGGTACTTTGATTAAATTGCTGTAAAATATTTTTTAAATTCAGAAGATATTCAATACTTTCCTCAAATCTAACTTTATTTCTAATATCAATAAAGTAAAATAGTAAATCAGCTTCATATAGATAAATTTCTGCTTTACTGATGTATTTCTTCCTAAAAGCTAACTGCCCTCCTAAATCCCAAAGAAAGATTGTAGCACCCAAAGCTTCTATTGATTTAATACTCGCTCCTGTAGTAGGTTTTAATCCAATAAGTTTACTAAATTTTCGATCAACCGAAAGTAAAAAACTAGTTTTTCCACTATCATCAAGCCCGGCAAATAAAATTTTCATCTTTCGGTGAGTTGTAATTGGTGTTGAGGGATTTTTTTCGATCTCAATCAAATTTTTTAATAAATTGTGAAACAACGGTGAAATTCTCTCTTGAGCCGGAAAATCATCAACGAGTTCTTTATCAAAAGATTCAAAAAAAGCGATTATAATCGGTTTAATTCTATTTATATTATTATACAAGAAGCTTCTACTGTTTTCATTAACTAATACTGAAAAAGCTGTTGGTACCTGAGAATTGGAAGAATTCGTACTAATATAGTGAAAATAAGTTAAAGAGGTGACATTAAAATCAGGATAAGGCAGGATTGCAAAATATTGAAGTTTTTGAATGTCTATATCAGGGATGAAAGCTCTATCACTTATAAATAAACTAAGATTTTTAATCGAAATTTGTGTCACGTCTCTAGTTGATAGAGTAAGAAGATTTTGTTTTTCTCTTTTTTCTCTTACAGTTTCTAATTCCTTATCTGTATAATATTTTGGCCATGCATAAATGGGTTGTGGCCCTAGATCACCATAAGAACTAAAAATTAAACCTCTAATAATCGAAGATTTAAATAATTCTTCCATAATCATAATTAAGCAACTTTAATTATTAATAACTTTATATTAAATTAATAGATGAGTCTTGAAAAAATAGCCAACAGCATAAGGAACAATGAATATATTCTTGAAAAAAGAAAAATAAATCCTATAGTTCAATTTATTAATAAGCAATCTTACAAAAGCAAAAGAATAATCAAGGATATTGGGGAAGACTCTGCCGCAATAGAAGATAAAGATAAATATATATTAGTCACTACAGATAGAATAAAAACATCATTTATCGAAAATTTCCCTCATGGAGCGGGTTATTCATCAATTTTAGTTAGTGTTGATGACATCTATGCTTGTGGGGGAACACCTCTCGCAGCAAGTATCATAATTTCTCTTAAAGATCCTAATATCTATGAAGAAATCTTAAAAGGGATATGCGATGCCTCAGAAAAATTTAAAGTACCCATCATAAGAGGGCACACAAATATTCAGGGAAAATGTTACGAATTGAGTTCTACAATGGTAGGAGAAATCAATAAACAAGATTACATTTCAGCAGGAAATGCTCAAGTAGGAGACAAGATTATATTAGTCGTAGATTTTGATGGAAGAGTTGGAAAAGCTAGTAAATTCTTTTATGACACCACAATGCACAAATCTTCTGAAGAAGTATTAAGGAAAAGAAGATCAATGAATATTATCGCATCTAAACATATTGTTAATGCATCAAAAGATATATCTAATGGAGGGATTTTTGGAACGCTACTTCAATTGATTAGTTATTCGAGGATTGGCGCAGATGTGAATATATCCAATATCAAAATACCCCCAAATTTAATTGATAAAGGATATGATTTAGAAATGTATATAAAAATGTATTTAACTACCTCTTTTTTACTTACCGCATCTAAAAAAAAATATAAAGAGATTACTGTAATATTTCAAGAATATGGATTAAATGCTCAAATCATTGGTAATATTATTAAAGATCCAAATCTTTTGAGAATAAATAATGGTACAGAAAAGTCAATTGAAGTTCTCAGATTTTAATGTTTTAATGGATGACTTTCATAGTTAAATGCGAGATCCTTAGATTCTTAATACGATATAGCAATACCTTAAAAAAAAAAGAAATTAGAGACAGAATTTAATATTATGATAAATCTAGAAGTGAAAATCCCTGACACTCCTGGAAGTTTAATTGAACTAATAAAACCTATTTCAAAAAATGGTGGAAATATATATGGCATACTCCATTTTCATGATAGGAAAATATATAATATGATCCCTGTTAATATATCCTTCGAGTTAAGTGAATCAATTCGAGAAGTGAGTTTAAACAAAATCAAAAAGGAATTAAAAGAAAGAAATATTCAAATTGAGAAAATAACCTATGGTATTGAAAAGAAATTAATAACCGTTCTTTTAACAGGGCATGTTTTTGATACTGATGTTATGGATACTATTAAAAGGTTAGCATCTAGAGATATCAATGTATTAGAATTACAAGCCAAATTTACAGATTTAGAAGAAGTTAGTAATGTTAAATTAAAAATTGAATTCCCTGAAGAAATGAATAAAAGCGAGCTCATTAAGGAGCTTAGGAACATTTGTGAAGAAAAAAACCTATTATTAATAACTAGTTAGAAAAATTGTAAAAATCATATTAAAACAGTAGAATGCTATCCATCCGACAATATTTCTGTATAAGATTTTACTATAATTAAATTAAATGTAATTGAAAAAATGAAAGTTAATGTTTGTCTAATTGGAAAAGGATTAGTAGGGACAAGTCTACTGCAACTATTATTAGAAAAAAAAGAATTTTTGAAACAAAAATTTAATTTAGATTTAATAGTGAATTCAATTTTAGAAAAGGATGGTGCTCTTATTAATCCATCAGGAATTGACTTAAAAGAAGTCATTGATGCTAATGAAAATTTTAGAAATTTACCTTATTGGGAAAATAAGGTTAGCTTGCTCCCTTCAATTTCTAGGCTAGATATAAATATTTGCGTAGAAACAACTCCTACAAACCCAAACACGGGGGAACCAGGATTAACACATATTACACAAGCTTTAAATAGTCATATTGATGTGGTTTCCTCTAATAAAGGACCATTTTATCTTGAATATGAAAAAATAATGAAGTTAGCTGCGGAAAACAAGTGTTTTATAAAGTTTGAAGCGACAGTGGCAAGTTGTGTTCCAGCTTTAAAGATCAAAGAAGTCTTAGTTGGAAATGAAATTCTTCGCATAAAAGCAATATTAAATGGCACATCTAATTTCATTTTAAGTAGAATGACTTCAGAAGGGATTAAATTTTCATTAGCTTTAAAGGAAGCCCAGGAATTAGGATATGCCGAAACAGATCCTACCCTAGATATTGAAGGCTACGATGCTGCTGGAAAGTTGGTAATATTAGCAAACGAATTATTAGGATGGTCTAAAAAAATTAGTGATGTACGAGTGGAGGGCATCTCAAAAGTAACCTCACATGCTATTGAATTAGCAGATACAGATGGTTTCGTTATTAAACATCTCGCTATTGCAGAAAATGACGAACTTATTGTCGAACCCCGGTTGATTGATAAACATTCTTCGCTAAATATTAGTGGTAATTTGAATGCAGTAGAATTAGAAACAAAATATGCAGGCCCGTTACTAATAATGGGAAGAGGAGCTGGTGGTTTCGAGGCAGCATCAGCTATATTAAATGACATGATTGATATTTCAATAAAGAGAGGATATAGCATTTAAAAGTAGAATTATAAACCAAATATGATCCATAATCATGAATTTCAATTTTAAAAAGGATATTAAGGCAATAGTTTCTGTAATTGGAGCAAGTGATATTGATAAAAAAATAGAAGAAAAAACAATAGAAATCGGGAGATTATTAGCATTAAATAATTACGCAGTGGCTTGTGGGGGGCTTTCAGGAGTGATGGAGGCAATATGTAAGGGTGTAAAAGAGAAAGGAGGTTTAACTATTGGTATAATTCCCTATACTGAAAAAAGCAGAGCAAATAAATATGTAGATATTATAGTTCCTTGTCCATTCTCTCAAGCAAGAAATATTGTAGTCGTCCTTACTGGAGATATATGTTTAGCCATAAGTGGTAAGGCAGGAACATTATCTGAGATCTGTTTTGCATGGATTTATAATAAACCATTAATCGCTTTATCTAGTGTTCCCGGTTGGTCTTCTAATATTGCAAATCAAAAATTAGATGATAGAAGAAATGACATGATATATGGAGTTAAAACGCCATTAGAGGTAATTAACAAAATCAATGAGTTAATAGAATAGAGCAGTAGGAAAGATACTATGATAAAATTTCACTCGACGAATTATAATACTCCCGATGTTGATTTTAAGACTGCAGTTTTACAGGGACAAGCTTTAGATAAAGGATTATATATGTTAAACAAAATCCCTAAATTTCCTACTCAAGATATATTTAATTTTAAAAATCTAAGCTTGCAGGAAATTGCCTTACAGATTCTCCAAAAAATCCTTAATCAACAAATCCCAAAGGATGATTTAAAAGAGATTGTTAAAAAGGCGTTAAACTTTGATATAGAAATAGACAACATTGAGAGTAATGATTATCTTTGCTATCTAAGTAAAGGTCCAACTTGTAGTTTTAAAGATTTTGGAGCGAGAGTCTTAGCTAGGATTATGGAATATTTCCTTTCACTCGAAGATAAAGAAATAATTATATTAACCGCAACATCTGGAGACACTGGAGGTGCAGTAGCTCAAGCAATGCATAAAATGTCACGAATTAAAGTTATTGTACTCTATCCTAAAAATGAGATAAGTGATCTTCAAAGAAAACAGATGACTACCTTAGGTAAAAATGTGATTGCTATAGGAATTAATGGAAAGTTCGATGATTGTCAAAAAATAATAAAAACAGCTTTTGCAGATGAAGATTTAAGAGAGCTTAACCTATCATCTGCAAATTCTATTAATTTGGGTCGATTACTACCACAGATTATTTATTATTTTTGGAGTTATTCTCGTATTGTTAAAAATCAAGATGAAAAGGTTATTTTTTCAGTACCTTCAGGCAACTTTGGTAATCTTACGGGAGGAATTATTGCATATAAGATGGGCTTACCTGTAGAAATCTTTATTTCTGCAGTTAATGAAAATGATGAATTTCCAAAATTTCTAAATTCAGGGATTTATGAACCAATCAATCCCTCCAAAAATTGTTTATCATCTGCTATGAACGTTGGTAACCCCAGTAATTTAGCCCGTATATTTGATTTATTTGAAGGACAGATTGATGAAAAAGGATACATCCATAAACTCCCTAATATGAAAGAGTTAAGATCTATTATCGATTCCTATTCAATAAATAATGGATTAACAAAAGAAACAATAGTAGAGTTCTATAACAAATTTGATAAAATTATCGAGCCACATGGAGCTGTCGGGTGGGCTGCACTTCAGAAATATCGTACTAAGAATCCTTATCAAGATAATCTTAAATCAATTACTTATGAAACTGCTGATCCAGCGAAATTTCCTGAAGAAATTATTTCATTAATTAAATTGAAACCAAAGTTACCCAAAACCCTAGAGATCATTCAAAACAAGAATGAATATCCAAATCCTGTAGAAATTAATAAATATGAAGATTTCAAATTATTTATCCAAACTACCATGTAATGCGTAATCTAAATAAAGAATGGTATAATTTTTTATCTTGGAAAAGAATATATTAGTTAATTTCTTCATTTAGTTATAAAGGTGAAATTTAACTTTGGAGAAGGATCTAAAACAATCAATATTGTATCTGAAAAAGGAAGAACAAGAACAGAAACCAGAGCCATCTAAGCTTTTATTCACGGGACTTGACGATGCAGGAAAGACTAGCATTATCCTTTCTCTTCAGAGAGAATTTTCGAAGATTGCAGTGCTCTCACCCACTAGGGGTGCCCAAAGGAGAGTTTTTGATTTTCTAGGGAAAGAAATTGCAGAATGGGATCTAGGGGGACAAATTAGTTATAGAATATCTTATTTAAAGAATCCAGGTAAGTTTTTTGATGGTACTGAAATTGCTATCTATGTTATCGATGTTCAAAATAAGCCTCGAATCCCGGAAGCAATGAGTTATTTTAAAGATGTTATTGATCAGTTCAGAGAATTAGAAATTGAACCACCTATCTATATTTTCCTTCACAAATTTGATCCTGCTTTAAGAAGAGGTGCCCCAAATGAAATGCGAGATCTTAGTATAGATTTAAAAGAGCAGGTAAAGAAAGCTACCGATTATAAAGAACTTTACTTTTATGAAACCTCGATTTATGATTTTAGTTCCATCATACGAGCAATGTCGGAAATTATGCTTAGTCTCTATCCCAAATCAGAATTGATTGAGAAGACTATACTGGAATTTGCCAAGAAAATAGATTCTGAAGGTGTAGTTGTTATTGATGATAACTCCCTTGTTATTGGGTCCTATTATAAAAATGATGAAACTAAACATTTACTTTCAGCTTCAACTCCATATTTCCTTACTCTTTCTGATTCTCTACAATATACAGGTGTACAAGAAAGTAGATATGAAGATAGAATGATTCTTCAAAGGTTTGGAAAGAATTTCATTTTTAAACAGATCACCTTGAAAAAAGATTCGACTCCTTATTATCTATTATTGCTCAAAGATGACCCGGTTTTTCAAAAAGAAGATTTTGAAACATTTGCTAATATATTGAAAGAGATCTTATATAGATAAAAAAATTCACAGCCCTTTTTAGATTACTTACGAAATATTAAATACTGTTAATTTAATGTTGGAAATATTAATAACACTAAATTTGTATTTATAATTTATACAGAAATTAAAAGAATCTTAATATTTTATTAATTTTATTAGTTTTACCAATTTTTTGTAATTAGAATTCATGGAGGAGAATACATACTATTATCATTTGTCAAAATTGTGGGACAACAAACAACGAAGCAGTAAACCGTACGTGTAGAAAGTGTGGTGCGCTACTCCCTATTTCCTCTAAATCAAAAAAAGATAAAAAGACGAAAAAAAAAATTCAACAAGAAACCAATGTAGAACCAATCAGCCAACATGTTGAATTGCAAGAAATCCCAAAAGAAGAAGATTTAAAGCTTAACAAAATACCTACAATCAGTACTAAAGCTATTGAAGAGAATTCTTTCACTGCAATTACAAATGATTTTGAAGAAGTTAATGAAGAAGAAAGCCAGGTTTTACAAGAAATCACACCAAAACCATTTCAAAGTTCAATTCTTTCTTCAAAAAAGGATTCTATATCTGATGCGTTTTCAGAACTTAAACAATCAATTCTTGAGGATGAGGACAAAAACTCAAAACCATCGTTAGTACCAATTCCCACTAAATCTGCAGAATCTGTAGAAACGTCTTCCAAGCAAAAAAGATTGGAAAAAGATATGACGGAGGTCTTAAGTTTTCTTTCAAAAAAGATATCGGTAAAAAAATTAGATTCACAAACTCCAGAACCCCCTCTTAGGAAAGCACCTGAAAAGAAAATACCCCCTTCAAGTATGAATGAAATATTGAATGAATTAATTACACTTGATTCTCGAATAGAAGCTTCAGCAATAATTAAAACTGATGGAACAATGCTTGCCTCTGCAATCTCAAGTAGAATTTCAGAGGCTCTATTCAATACTATTGGGATGAATCTTTCAATGATAGGGTCGGATATAATTCATGGATTAAGCGCAGGGACGCTAAAATCGATTAGTGTTAAAGGAACTGAAGGTGTACTAGATCTAGCTCCTATTGATACAGAATCTCCGAGTTTAAAGGATATGATTTTAATATTGTTTTCTCATCCTAATGTTAAAAGTGGAATCATCTCTATTGCTATTAATGTTATAAAGAAGCAAATAAAGTATTATATGGGTTTGGAACAATAATTTTTTGTTTAAAAATTATCCTATTTTATCTATCTGAATTGATTTAAAATATTGTAAATTATTTTGAAATTCTTGTAAAAAAGAATTGAATTCGTAAATTGATACAAGAGGAATGTGATTTTCATTAAATTTAATACTATTTTCTTCAAGTGTAACGACTATTGGAATAAGAACGTAAGGTAAATACTTTTTTATCTCTACATTATTCCCCAATATTGATGTTACTAGTTTGAAAAAAGATTCAGGATTTCTTTTTAATGCTTTGACGCGTTCAAGTTGTAGATTAGCAGCCTTACTAATAGCGCTATATGAATCTTTATGTTTCCATTGCTTTGCATCTATGATTAAGATATATTTCCTATAAATCCCAATTACATCTATTTCATATCGGCTCTGAGATTTATCTGTTAATTTTGAACTCTCGGAAAATCTAAAATTACATGTTGTATGACAATTATTTCTTGATAAAATTTCTTTTACTAATGCTTCAAAACCATTATAATCTAAAATTTCAGATAATTGGTAAATATCATATTTTAGATATTTTATACAATCTATAATAAATATTATCTTCTCTATAACTACATAAGAAATATAATTTCCACTTTTAATTGAGATATAATCAAAGTTTTCCAGAAACCTATTTAATTCATTTGTTCCCAACTCATTAAGAAAAGAGATCTCTGAAATTTCACACCATATTTCAGTGATTTTGGAATCAGAATCTTTTAAGATGTTATAAATTTCTGTATAGAAGCGTTTTATGGAAGATTCTGTGTATAGCTTTAGCATATGTTTTAAATTTCAGATATTATAAATTAAGACCTAGAGAGTATAGATATAGTATAAAATCAAGATTCAGTGAATCTATTTATCTTAAAGATTAATTAGAAATGAAATAAATGAGATTATTTTACTATTTCCATGCTATTCTTTTTAATCATGCAATTTTCTTCTATTTAATCCATTAATAATTTAGTTTTTTAAATCTCTAGAATAATATAATTCAAAAAGTACTTTTAAAAAGTAAATAATTACCTTCTTTTAAACTAATTATGGACTTATTTCCAAAAGTTTTTAGGACTGAAGGAGATTTAGCAGAATTCGATTCTTCAAGAATTTTAGAAAGTATTATAAAAGAAACTGGGATGAGCGAATCTGATGCAAATAACATTACGGAGCTTGTAGTAAGAAGAATTATCAGTTCTGGGATTAAATTTCTTTCCGGGCCACATATTAGAGAAATAGTTTGTTCAATACTTTCTGAGCAACATTTTGAAAATGAACGTAAGTTGTATACACGGATTGGTATGCCCTTAATGGATTATGAAAAAATCCTAGAGAATGGATTGATAGAGCACCCTGACAGAATAATAAATCCTGAAAAAATCCATCATTGGGCTGCTAACAGAATATCTGAAGAATATGCTCATTTAAAAATTTTGACTAATGACGAGTCTAAAGCTCATTTATATGGAGATATTCACATTCATAAATTAAGATATTTTGATTTACGACCGCTAACGCAAATCTGGGATCCTCGAGTAATTTTAGAAAATGGTTTACCACCAATAGAAAATAATATTTCTTGCTGTACATTAAAGCGTGCTCATAATTTAAAAGAAGCTATTCATCATTTAGTAAAATGGTTAGCCTTTACTCAAAATGAATTTTGCGGAAATCAAGGTTATTGTTATTTGGCAATGTTTTTATCTCCATATGCCAAGGGAATTTCCTATCCAAAGTTAGTTCAAACTATGAAAATAATGCTTTACGAATTAAATCATTTAATAAATATGACCGGACGTACCATATCATCAAGCTCAATTCAAATAGGTCCTTCTATATTAGAAGATTTTATGAATTTTACTATTGCAGGGAATTTAGAAGCGACTATAACACACTATAGGGAATATTATAATGAATGTTTAAATTTGTTTACTGCACTAATGGCTGCTTTTAAAGAAGGAGATGATTATAAAAACCATTTTAAATCTCCTCAACTAGAGATTTTGTTGAATGAAACATGGTTGAATGAATATAATGAAGTATATCTAGATCTTTTTAGTGAAATTAATACTCTCAAGTCACTAATACTAACAAATAGTGATAATATCGTACTGAATGGAAAAAAATCGAAATCTGAGAATCTTACTGATTATATAAACACTGGAATTCTTCAAGAAGTATGTTTAAACCTTCCAAGACTAGCTTATATCGCTAAAGAAGAAACAAGATTTCTAGAATTATTAAATGAAACATTAATAATGACATATCAGATATTATTAAAAAAATCTCATATAATTCAAAACCACTTAAAATCTAACCATTTACCTTTATGTAGTGGTAAAATTCACAATAGTAACCTTTATAATTTAGATAATCAATCATTAACTATTAGTTTTATAGGATTGAATGAAGCAGTCAAATTTTTGATCAATTCTGAATTACATGAAAATGCTTCTGCTATTAATTTTGGGATAAAAATTTTAGATAGGATGAATTCAATATGCGAACGATTTTCTCAAGAAAATGAAATCTCATTTCTATTAAGTGAAACTATAACTAAGAAAGCAGGAATTCGTTTTGCTAAATTAGATTTGAAACATTTTCCAAAAATCGCAATTCCTCAATTTAAAGGAGATAAATATTATTATACTCGCTCTTATCATTTTAATAATGATGCGAAAATTGATCTTTCGGAGAGGATAAAAAAACAGGAGAAACTTCAATTTTTTATCAAAAATGGGGCAACAGAGTACTTATCATTCGACGAACTTCAAAGATCTAATCTTGGTGTTGAGGAATTTATTAAGAGGATATTTTTACCTTCAAAACTTACAAGATTGAAATTTTTTTAAACTATATACTAAAATTAAAAGCCTTTTGTGAAGAAAAAGTAATTATTTAATAATAATTATTATTTTGACTATATTAGAGTAATATCTAGATTTTACTACAATATAATTTTGAGAAGATAGTAAGGAACTTTAGAAACTATTACTTTACAATTAAATATTTGGGGATTAATTGACTGATAACAACTCTAAATCAAATATAAAACAAGCAGAGGAAGAAAAAAATATCGTTGATAATTCGAATCTCATTAAAGCAATCGTTTTAAGTATTTTTGATGAAAAAGGTCCGACACCTAGGATTGTTTGGCCAAATGATTTAGATGAGAAAGCTGGACTTTTAATCGCAATGAAAACAATTAGTTTGCTAATGGGTGATTCTGTTTATCAAGATTCACAAGGATCAGACGTAGGGGTTAACTATTTTGGTATTTTACCATTTCCTGATTTAAAATTGAACGGATTAACTTATTTCTTCCTTATTCCAGATGAAAAAGCAAGAGGTCAAGCATTAGCTGCCACAATTACCGTATTAATAAGTGAGGATGATAGAGTCTTTTTTTATGAAAACATGAAATATTTAAGAATCATTATTGATAAAACTGCTAGCCAAATACAAAGCAATAAAGAATTCAACGATTTAAATCGGTTTATGTCCGATCTTAGAAGTGAGTTATTTGAATTTACAAAAGATTTAAAAGATCCATTCTCAGCAAGGAGACAAATTAAAGTATTATTAACTGGATTAGATAAGGCAGGTAAATCAAGTTTCTTATTAGGAATTAGACGAAGGTATTCTGAGATCATTAAAGCTTTACCTACAAGAGGAGTAGAGCGAACTGAGGAAAACTTATTTGAAGAACAAAATTCAGTGATCTCTCTTTGGGATCTTGCAGGTCAAAAACAATACCGAGATAGATTCCTTGAACAAAGCAAATTGTACTTATATAATGTAGATCTAATATTTTTCTTTATTGACATACAAGATGTTGAAAGGATAGAGGAAGCTTTAGGACTCTTTAGAAGAATTGTTAATTCCTTAATTGATTTAGAAGAGTACCCCCCAATTGTTGTATGCCTAAATAAATTTGATCCTGACTTGAAGGGCTCAAAAGAAATTTTTCAGAGCTTAGAAACAATAGCAGATGAAATTGAGAAGAACTCTGACAGATTTTTAATTAAAATCTTTCAGACTAGTATTTTTGATCATTGGAGTCTTGTAACAGCCTACTCTTTTGGGCTATCACAACTAAGTCCTAATCGAGAATTATTCAGGACGCAATTAAAGAAATTTGCTAAGAAAACCAATTCGGATGCAATTTTGCTATTAAATGAGAATGGAATTATTTTATCAAATTATTCAAAGGACGAAGTATCTAAGAAATTTTTCGAAATCTCAGCACCACATTTCCAAGAATTATATCGCACTTTTAAAGAATTCAAAATTTTAAAAAAGGATTTTCTAGTATCTTCTGGAATTGCTGATGAATCAAAAAAGATTGTCTTTAAGAAAATTCAGGTAGAAAAATATAATTTATATCTCCTTCTATTTATAGAAAAATCTCTTCAAATTCAAAAGATTGAAAAGTTTCTTCCTGATTTTTCTAAAAATCTAATAGAACTAATACACACTTATATTTAAAAAAAAAAAAGAGAATTATCACTGATTTTAGTTATAAGATATCTTTTTTTTCCGACTTCTTTTTATAATAATTATTATAGTAATGAAAACTGCTGCAACGCCTATTCCAATAAATACAATGAACAATATAGGGAAATTACCTATAGGTGCTAAATTCGATGCAATAACCGTTATTTTTACATTGTAGTTAAAATCAAATGAAGCTCCTACTCCATAAACGAACATTGGATTTGAAAATTCACTTACAATATAAGAAGGAGGTAAGAAGAAATTCGCACCCACATTTAAGTTAAAACGCAAATAATCAATTTTATTGAAATAATCCGAATTCCATGTAGGATCACAAGCTATCCAACCTATTTCTGGCACAAAATATTCAACCCAGGCATGCCCTAACATATTTGTTCCTAAGTTAGAAGAATAGAAATTCCATGTTTTACCCACGGAAGGTCTTAATGAGGGATTATTGGAAACTAAGAATCCTGTGACTTTTCGGGCAGGTATATTTTGTATCCGTAATAGAGTTATCATCAAACTGGAAAATTCACTACAATCACCCTCTAAATTTTGATATGCCCATAAAGCACCTTTCTCTTGAGCGGGTAAATTTCCATTATAAGAAAGATGATTTGAAACCCAATCATAGATCTTCTTTGCTTTCTCTATTGGATTATCACTTGGATTAACTATACTATTTGATAGAGAAATTAAAGAGGGATCATCTCTCTCATAATAGGATTCTGAATGATTGCAATATAAATCAAAAATCTCATTTGACATATCATAGGTTCCAATATCAGTATCATCTATATTTTGAAATTTGACTGCGTTTAACTCAACTTGGTATTTCTGATCCAAGGAGACAGCTTCTGATGATAACAATGACGCGTTGAATGAGTCGTATGTGTTGTTGAACCGGTCATTATGACCAATTTTGATTTCTGTAGGATTGTAACCTGAAATATTGTTATAAAGTAGCATACTTTTTTGATATGGGGGTGTAAATTGAGTGAAAGTTGAATTTGGCACTCGGTTATTTATTCGAGCAAATTTAAAGAAATAGTTCCCTGCCCCCGAATGATGGGTTAATGTAAAATTAATCTCCACGTCATAAGTAACACTCTGAGTGATATTATAACATGAGACCCCATAATCAGAAGTTAGAGGATTAGGTCCATTAAACAAGCTTGAATTGGGTATTGACGAAAATGTAAAGATTCCAGCTGGGAAAAACACTAAATAGAGAAGTAAATACTTAACTTTAGCTTTCATGTTTATATTCATTGCGTATACTTTATTCTTATACAATGTATAAAACTTACCATTTATAATTTTATTTCTTTAGTAATTATAGGGAAATTCCCATTTCTAGATCGATTTCACATATTTTTATTATTGCTTATTTTTATGTTTCTAATGAGGATAATATTTTTCTATTATTTAATTTTTGAACAATAAAAGGTAGGTTGAGAATCTAATTATCTATAAGACATATTTGATTGATGCAGATAATGGAATATCGCTTTTTGAGGCAACATTTAAGAAATTAGAAAAGATTCAAGATATCACTCTAACAGATTTCTTTAACGTTATCAATAAAACAATTGATAAAATACAAGCATCTATGGCTAAAGGAAGAAGAGTAAATGAAATGAATAGAGTGGTAGAATCTGAAGATTCAACGATTTTTATCTATTATCATCCTTTATCTCGAATCTTATTTTGTTCAATTTCTGATGCTGATGATGATACTGAGAAAATAAAAGAAGTAATTCATAAGATCGCAATGAGATTTTGGAAAAAGCATCGATCTGACCTCAAGATATTCCGAAATACAACAGAAAAGGCAAGGTTCCAAACTTTAAATGCTGACATCGAGAATATAACATTAGGAGGAAAGATTGCGGAAGTATTCCCAAAATTACTTGTTGCTAAAAATGTATTAGAAAAAGTATCACTTATGGGTATGATTGAAAAAATTGATTTGGAAATTGCTTTACTTTGCACAGGAAAGAATTCTCCACTTAAAATTTCAAGAATGCTTAATAGGAAGAAAACTGAGATATCTGATTCCCTTAAAAAATTAGAAAAATTAGATGTAATTGAAACCTAGTACAAAAATTTCTGTTTTCTTTCAAGAGATTGTGAATAAAAATCAACGTTTTTTTTAATTTATAACCATGAAATAGAAAAAGATAAAAGTTTTCATAATTTATCAAACTTACATTAAACTTGAGTGGTTATTATGGAGAGTAACGCTAAAGTATTTGCAACAGTTAAAAGCCCTTCCAAAAGTTTAAGTTGGAGACGAGCTAAAGGATTTTCTTTAGAAGAAATTAAACAATCGGGGAAAAGTTTAATTCAATTAAAAGAAATGAATATTGAGATTGATTATTTTCGAAAATCAGTCTATTCTGAGAATATTGAAGCTCTTAAATCTTTAAAAATTGATAAAAAAGAAATAGAGAAAAGAAAACCTTTTGTACCAAGAGAGAAAAAAAGAACTCAGTTCAAACCTAAGAAAGAGACAGCCAAAGTAATACGTAAAAAGCCTGTTGAGAAGGTTCCTAAGGCTCCTGTCGTTAAGGAAAAAGTTAGACCCAAAAAGAAAGAAAAAGCAAAACTGGCTAAAATAGAAAAAGCTAAAATCGAAGAAATAGGTACGCCTTTAACAGAATTACCTGGACTTGGAGTTGCAACAGCGAAAAAATTCATGGAATTAGGTGTCAATACAGTTGAAGATCTATGTAAAGAGAACCCTGAAGAACTTGCTTCTTTAATTAAGGGAGTTTCAGTTGATAGATGCAAAAATTGGATAGAAGATGCTAAAGAATTGATTAAATAAAATAATACTTTTCATCTGCTCCCTAATTTATTTACCAGAAATTTAATCTAGGGACAATTTCAATTTTCAGAAGTTTTATAAATACATAATTTATGTTAGAAATAAGTTTATCTGATAATTTTAAATTAAGAGAAATCAAGGATTTCCATGGAGTATAATTATATCATTTATGAAAAACCAGAGTGTAGTTTAATTATTAATAAAATGCCGATTTGGTTTAAAGAAGAGGAATGTGAAGATAATGAAGATAATGGCTACATAATATTGCATTCTCAAAACGATTATGATGAAATTTGGGGTTCTAATTCTAAATTTGAAATAAAATGGGAGAAAATAGACCGGACAGATTTATTTTACTATAAAGAAGTAGAGAATAGCATTGAAACATATAATGCAATTGGCATAGTTGTTACAAATAAAGAAAGAGATTGGTTAATGAGCCATGAATATACTTCATGGTTTGGTCATCGAAGGAAGATGATTAGGAAACGATATTATGTTGAAAAAGTTATACATGGTATTTTTTATTGTGAGGTTACTGAACGATTATTTAACTTACATACTTCAATTATAGAAAGCATGTATGAAAATTTCAAGCCATATATCATAAAATCCTATAGTTCAATAGAGTGTCATTAAGTGCTATTTTTTCTGAGCAAATATAAAGAAGTTATCACTATTACCTGCTCCACCCATAATTTTAAATTCTTTGATATCAAAGACTTCTAATAATTTTTTAATCTCATGTTTAGAAAAGAAGTGATAGAAACGATTATATGTTTTATTTTCTCTTGAAAGTGTCCAAGGAACAACTTTATCACCATGCTCATTTAACCCTGCCATTCTCTGCTGTTCTTTATAATTTAAACTAAACCTTCTTTTAAAGCCATCAATAAAAAAATAACTTTTATATTCTTTTTGCCATTTACGCCATACAGTAATAATCAGATTACCTTTTCTTTTTAGAATATTTTCTAATTGCGATATTAACTTTTTTCTATCAGATCTTCTTTTAACATGATGGATTGTTGCGATGGAATAGATATTATCGATTGATTCAGTACGAATTGGAAGATATCTTATATCTGCTAATATTATTTGAATAAAAGCGGCTTCTTCTTTTGAGTATGAACGTGAATCTTTTAAATCCTTTTGAGCAATTTTTAAAAATTCAATGGAGATATCAATTCCAACCAATTTTTTTGGAGGACTACCTAAAATTTTGAAATTTCTACCATTTGCACATCCTAAATCCAAACAAATTCCGCTAAAATTATACTTTTTTTTTTTAAGATAGGAAACAAAAAATTCAAGCGGACGCCAAGGTTTTCTTCTTTTTGAATGGTAATCTTGAGCAATCTTGTTGTAGTTATAACCCTCCATGAAATGAAAACGTTTTATTTTTATTTTTAACATATAAATGTTAATAAGGCTATAAAATTTTCAATATATATTAATAACCATTATAGGGGATAGAGAAATGGGAGAACGCGTTATTATTCTCACTAAATTTTCACAGTTATTGAGGAATGAAATTTTAGAATATTACAATAAATCCTATTTATATTTGAGAGATCTTGTTTCCTATAAAAATATTGATTTAAGAGAAGAACTAGGGAGCACTAATAAAGAAATTACCAAAAAAAATATATTATTAATGTTAAAAGCTGTTAAAACGGGATTAAATACTATTGGAGTGCCTATAAATAGATTATCAGCAACCCAAAAACAGTATTTAGAAGAGATTGAAGAAAACAGTACTGAATCATTTAGTTATGGAACCTTTCTTGAACTATATCTAAACAACTATATCAGTAAGATTCTTTTCGAGATATTAACTGAATATCTTTTAGATTTAGATATAAAAAAAATTGAGACTTTAAAATTATTCAAATTAATACATCAAGGTTTTATTGATAAATTAAATAATTTTAAAGATACCTATATTAATTCGAGGTCAAAAACTTTTTTTAACTTTCCAGAGATTGAAGAAAATTTAAATTTAACAGATTTATCTATTAATATAAAATCTATCAACGAAAACCCTATAAATATCCCTGATATGAATAAAGAGAAAGGACAAAACAAGGAGGAGAAAAACAAAGGAGAATCAAATATTTTAGCTCAATTGCAAGAAGCTAAAAAAGATTTTATTGAAACCCTTAAAACACCTAAAAAAGAAGTGTTAACTCCGAACCTTGAAATTATTAAAACTGAACCAGAATCTTCTGAAATTACTCAAAATGATAGTACTAGTAGTCAATATCTCTATAGAGAGTTGACTCTCGAAGAACAAAAACCCGATTTTCTAAATTCTTTTGGAAATTTACCAACAGTTCATAGAGAGTTACTGAGTAGAATCAAAATTGATGTTCAAAATCTATTAAATTCTAAGGTGGTTAATCCTGATTTTCTAGATTTAGAAGTAATGTTTTATTACATATCCATTCTTAAAATGGCTGGTATAGATTTTCCTTTTGCTTCAAATGAGATAATTGATTTTTTAAGAAATTATACCAATAGAATGGCTTTTAGTTCTTCAAAGAATATAATACCTGATTCAATTAGTATTTTTTATGGCTTATCAATTATTACTGAATTAAATTTAATACATCGAACTAATATTATCAATCTTACCTCCACAGAGGAGTTTCTAACACGAAACTTAAAGGAATTCGTACCAGAGAGACTAAAAATAAATTATTTCACTCTCCTTAGTTTAAAATTATTGGCAAAAAGCAAAATAATTTCCTCAAGAAAAGATAACTTAATAAAGCAAATAATAAATTTAGATTTATCCCGATCAGAAGAATTTCATCCAGCATTAGATATATATAATCAACTTTCCATCCTTAAGATAATAGATAAGAGAGTAGATTTATCAAGATTTAACACCTTATATGTAAACGAGCTTAAAAAACAGTTAACGTCGAAAGGCTCGATTGGGGATTTAATAACAGATTCTGCCAGAACATTATTAATTATAGATTTGCTGAATTTAAAAGAACAAGAATCTGTATTATGTAGTCGCTTACTTAATTATATAATGAACTCTACTGAATTTTTCACTTTAGAAAATCTTGAAAAGGACTTTAACTGGCGAGTTGATAAATTAGCTTATAAAATTGAATTACAGATGTTATATTGGACATTATTAGCTTGTTCTCAGTATTCTCCAGGTAATATTATCAATCTATAATTTTAATAAATTAGTTAAATAATCATTATCAAACTAAATAGCT
Source organism: Promethearchaeota archaeon (assembly GCA_048938895.1). Classification (GTDB taxonomy): domain Archaea; phylum Asgardarchaeota; class Lokiarchaeia; order Sigyniarchaeales; family SOKP01; genus Loki-b32. The sequence goes on along the minus strand of JBHLLU010000004.1, from coordinate 5,995 downwards.
TCTGTATCAATCATATCAAATATCTTTTTAAGAAAATTCTTAGCTGAAGGTGATATTTGTTTATTAGAAACTATTTTGTTCCAATCCTCGTTAAAAATGTGATTTTTTTTTAAATCTTCAATTATATTTCGACCTAACTCAACTTGTTGATCAATATCTATAAGGGGAGAATCAGAACCTATTCCTTCACAATAGTTTTTAGCTTTTTCAGTATAAAGGATATCAAATTCCTGTTTTACAATATTTTCATTAATTTCAGATATACTAAACGTAAAGGGAAATGATCTGCAAAAAATTGGGCGCAAATCATAGATCAAACATTTCTTATTACTTTGGTCATAAAAACAACAAGTTCCTTGATTATTTTTGATGAGTCCTATAAAAGCGAATCCTTTCTCAGTCTTTATTGGAGAAATGACCATTTTTTCGAGTATATGAGAGGTCAAAGCTTTTTCATAAACGTAAAATCCGAATAATTCAAGAGATTCAGCGAAATTTAGTTTTAATCTCTTAATTATTCTCATTATATCTAAATAGGTTACATTTACTATGGTATTTTTATCTGTACAACAATTTCCACACCGAGTACAAACAAACCTTAATTTATCCAATTTTACCATTAAAAAAAGAAAAAGGAAAATAAAAATTTGAATTTTATTGTTATTTATCTAAGGATTAATAGGTGTAATTAATTTCTTTTCGATTAATACCTCTAATGCTTCTATTATGAGATCCTTGTTTTCTTCATGTACCAACTCTATGATATTCTCTAGACTAACGATATTGTTGTTCCGTTTTGCTACAGACTGAATTACATTTAATACTCGGATTTCTAATTTTTCTAAGCTTTTTTCTTTTCGCATTTTTAATAGATCAATCTTAGAGGACAATTGAAATGAACCCTTATAATATAACTCAAAATATTCATTTATAATTGGTGGGATAGTTTGTTCAAAAGTATCTAATGATCCATCCCAGTTTTCCAATTCTTGGGATAATTTCAGATTCAAGGCTAACACTAAATTAGACACTTGGCTTTTTAGTCTTTCAGATGCTTTTTCTCTAAGTATAAATACTGCTCTTACATCCCCAATATCTGCTATTAAACAATAAAAATATTTAAAATCAAGTTCAAGTATCTTTTCAACACCATATTGAGTCGTAGATTCTTTTGATTCTGGAACTTTTTGATCTTTTTCAGAGAATTCCTCCCCAACAGTAGTTATAGCTTGAATGAAACCTGAAAATAATTCTTTTTTATGCCGTTCTAAAATCGAATAACTCCTTGAATAAAGAGGGATGCCGCTCATTTTATGTATTATTACTATAGCTTGAATATTCCGAAGATCTTTAAATCTTTGAGTCTTTGAAAGCAATTCTGCTTCCTTTTTTCTCTTTCTTGGCATTATCACATAAGATCTTAAGCTTAGCACTCCTAAAATACTTGCGACAGATATTAATATCCCTATAATTATCCATAAGAATAACCCTAGGCCTTCATTTCTACTAGGAGTGGGATCGGTAATTACCAAAATAAAAGAATACAGAGTGGACTTATAAATAGAACTATTAGGTGAAATTACCAAATCAACCCTATAGTTTCCACGCAAATCCTTAGGTAATTCAAGATTTACTTCATAAATACCGGGAGAAGTTTGATTAATATAACCAAATCCACCGTGCCATATATAAGTTATAATTGCATTCTCAATAGGATTAGCATTGTAAGGATCGAGCAATTGTATTTGAATATTTACTTTTTTACCTACTTCGGCATCTATAGTGTCTTCAAATCCAATTGGGTTTACATCAATTTCTATACGATCAATAAATAAATTAAATCCAAATGTAGCTGTTTTGTAATTAGGGTGAGTAAACTCAAGCTTATAACCATGATCTCCCCATGAGAAATTTTCAGGAGAACATATAATAGTAGTATTATACCAGTAATTTGGGTACATGGTTAAGTTCTTTTGATAACTACCCTCTATATTTTTGCAAATTACTACTCCCCCCGTTAGATATTTTCCATCTATGTTAGAAATAGCTCTTACAGAGATATTAAGTTGTTCGTTGAATGCTGCGTCGACTCCTGAATTTTCGCTTTTCTCAACAGAATTGATATAAACTGATAAATTAACTGATTGTTTAATGATTTCAAATTGATATTTGTAATATTGAGGTTCATAACCTGTTGCAGAAAAATTAATACTTAATTCATAGGTACCAATTGCATCTATAAAGAGAGTACTAAATTCGATACTGTAGACTCCTCCGCTTTCATCATCAATAGAATATAGAGATTTATTACTTATACTAACATTTACTAATGCTCCCTCAATTCCGTTCTCTGCATAGTTTGTGTATTTAAATCTGATTGTACTGTTCGCATGTAATTCAATTTTTTCATCAGATTCGAGAACCTGTAAATTGGTATTTTCACCTAAATTAATTTCTAAAGTAATATTGGTTTCATAAAAACCAGTTTTATTGGATTTTATAATAATGTTATGTAAACCTAGAGTCATTAAGTCTCCTGTATCAAGAAACGTTTCATAAAGTCCAAAGCCTAATTCACCGAATAGATGCGTCCCATCAGTCCAATTATAATAAATTTCAGAATCTGGGATCGTTAAATTATTTTCAGAATCCTCTAAAAGAACTTGTAGATAAATTAAATCACCTACAGTTCCTTCTGTTCTTAAATCCAATTTCGCATCATCTGGTTTTAAAAGAGTCAGTGAACAATGATGATTAACAATAAAGTTCGATTCAACACCTCCTACAGCGGTCCCATTGCTCCAAAATATTGTATAATTATATTGACCTCCTATGGAGTTCAAAGCAGTAAATGTGATGTCAGAAAATACAACAGTTCCATTTGGGAGAGGATTACTACTCTCTTCATACCAAATTAATCCATTAGGATCATAAATGGTTAAGTTTGCCATTGTTAGTGCTAGGTTTGGTGGTATCTCATTACTTTTATTAATCTGAGTTCTTATTTTAGTAGTTTCACCAGTACTGAATGAATTTTGACCCCATTGTCCCTGTTTAAGCATTTTAGTATTCGAAATTTCTATATAATTTGGAGAGGTTGCTGTAAATAACCACCAACCAGGATAAAGGGCGGATGTTTGGTTAATAACAATATGATTATCTCCAATTTCACCTCCTTCAAATTCACGAGATACAAATGTAGGATCTAAAACTGATAATATCTCCCAATTTTTAGGTTTATAAATAGTAATTTTAAAGTCAGAATATTGGGAGGGCATGTAAAAATTATGATAAAATTCCCAATAAACTGTACCGTTCTTTAATATTACATAAGAAATTCCATTATCGTTTTGTTGATTAATTTTTGAAATTGTATCATGATATCCAAAAAGTGTTAGATTCAAATTAAAGCTTAGAAGTGGTGAAGTTGTATCAATTTGTAATGTGACAGGATTCATATCCCAATTGCCAGTAAGATTTAAGACCGAAGACCCCCATTCATTAACATCATTAAGAGCCGTATCATCAAATTTTAAATCTACACCAGTTTGAGTAGAATTAGCTATTGTTGTTAAAACAAGTGAAACATTATCAAACCACACGATATTTTGATAAGCTTCTTCAAAATAGGAGAGTTGAACATCACTCCCACTCATTATACCTACTGACATATTAAATTGTTGTCCATCCAGAATACCATCAAAAATTTCAGAAGTATTTGACCAAAGATTCATATAAATCTTACCAGTATTATACCATATTCCTTTACCAGCTTCTATAATATCTCTCATTCCCCTTGAGTATACTCTTTGGTTATTTATTTCAAAATAAATATAATTATCATTAGATTTCAATCCAAATGGAACATTGTAATCAAAACTAAGATATGCATTTATTATCCTTCCTCGTGGAATAGATATATTTTGATAAATTTCTGAAAAAGCACCTTCAGAATAGCTGAATATATAAGGAAGGGTGTCAACTTCTCCATATAATCCAACATACATTCCTGTCGCATTTCTATGTTCACCCGCACCGTATGTATTAGTTCCACTCACACCATTCTCTGCATAATTAAATCCCCATGTATCAGAATTGATGTCATAATCTGAACTACCATTCATAAATTCATAATAATCCATATGATAACCATAATTACTAACACTACCATCAGCTTCGTATGTAAATTTTAGTGTATTCCCTGGGATCCAAGGACTATAAACATTAGTAATATTGAAAGTATCTGTTATCAGATGGTTATTATTGCCGCTATCTCTCAAATAGAAATAATCATAATAACGTTCAAAACCTATACGTGTAAAATGAGCTCGCATATATGTCGCTCCTGTTTCTGTAATTGTGTCTACAACAATATTAGGATTATGAGGTCCTGTATAGTTATGCGAAGTTTCGGATACTTGATATTTTCTGAAAGTTGTAGGTGAAGTAAATCCTGAATTATTTAGCCAGTTTCTTGTATCTTGAATATTATTAACAGATGTTTCAATTTTTGATACCTGCCAGTCATGTTCAGAATCTAAGAAGTAAGAGAGATTTAATGATTCTTGATTTGATAATGATACCTCTTGATTTGTCTTGTAAAGATTTCCCGTATCTGTTATATTAATATACTGCTCAATTCCTTGGAATAAAATAGAATCATCATTTGCATTTTTCAAATTTTTTTGAAGTATATTTTTTTCAAAATTTGAAAAATCTTCATTGTGAATTATCGGATTAAATTTAGTATTTGAATCTATGAGCGCAACCAGGCAGAGTATTGATATAATAATTAATGTATTCTTTAATTTCTTTCTAAGTTTGAAATTTATTCTATTCTTATACATGTATATCCCTTAAAGTAATAGAATTAACAAATATTTTTTTATAATAACAATGAAATTTCATAAATTTAAATAAATGTTATAATGAGCTTTCAATTTGCTAACGTAAGGAGAATTCGTTTTCAGAAGTGTAAAAAAATTCTTGCTGAGATCTGATTTTATGCTTAATTGGGTAAAAATTCTTCTCGCAAATTAGCAATTAGAGATTTTCTATCTTTTATAGAAATGCGATTAATGTTTACACCACGATTATTATAAGTATCAGGAGGGATATCTTCAAAAAGAGATAACAGCAAAATAAGAGCATTAGTTACCAAAGCACGATTCTTCGCTTTATCTAGTAATTTCATTAATTCTACAATGGATTGGTCTTTCCAAATCTCAGTTTCTTCCCGATTTACTTTTTTAGTCTGGAAATAATCGATAATCTTCAGATAATAATCTAACTCAAATTCTTCTGTATTATTGTTAATTTTCATCTTTTGTTGGGTTACCAATCCTTTCCTATTAATTTAACCATAAAACACTCTTTTAAGTCCGTTTATTTTATGAATTTTTTGTTATAATAATCCGCACAATTTTATGCAATCCTTAATTAAATACCAGTTTAAAAGGCATACAACTATGAATTTATAGAATATAATTTGTGTGTAAAATTTCGTTAATATTTAGATAATGAATTTTTGTGCTGTTTTATTTTTCCTTATAATACCCAGATAATATTTTAGTGTGAAAAAATAAGAATTGACTTATTATATTTAATGATTTATAATAAAAGGTTTGGGTTATTTTTAAGAAAGAATGAAAGATTTATTGAATACATTAAGCAAACTAATTAATAGTGAAATTAGTTCAGATATAAAAAAGAGAATAAGTGAATTTAGAGAATTTAAAGACAAATCGTTAACTGATATTTTTAATGAAATGTGTTTTTGCATTATGACCGCAAATTGTAGCGCGGAGAAGTGTATAGAAGTGCAAAAAAGCATCGGAAACGGATTTGTTGAATTGAGGGAACAAGAACTCTCAACTCAATTAAAAAGTTCTGGTTATCGCTTTCCAAACATAAGAGCGAAATATATTACTGAAGCAAGGAAGAATCAAGAAGAATTATTAACCATGTTAAAATCATATTTGGATCCTTATGAGTT
>JBHLLU010000165.1:0-3200 GCA_048938895.1 Promethearchaeota archaeon | reverse complement strand
AAAAAAGTTCTTTACATACTGAATCCATTTTTTAACACGATATTGAGGAATCTATTGCTACACCATTACTTCTATACTAAATTTCCATTAAAAATGTTAAGTATATTCAAGATAAAAACCTAACTGAATTGATAGATTTATTCTACTATTAGATTCAATATAAGAAAAAATTAAAAAGAATAGGAAAAGATTAATTAAATCAATCTATTTGTGATAAGAAGGCATCTAATAATCTTATTTTTAGTTTGGAGAGATTATTTAACTTTGAGATTATCTACCACGTTGAAAGTCAATAATGTCCTGTTTGTAGTCAGGATCTATTATTATTTCATCTATAGTAAATCCTTTTACATTTATATATCTAGAGGGATTATAAGGATGCCCTTTATTAATAACAAGTAAGATAATGGTGGGTGCAAAAAGGACCAAAGCAGCATAATTGCTAAGACTTGTTAGGATTGACCAGAAGCCACCTGATACATCTATTATATAGAGCACAATTGAACCTAAAAATCCGAACATAAATATTGACCCGATTATTACCGTCAATAGAGCAAACCATCCGAAATTCTTAAAACCTTTATTACATTCACTGCAGACTGGAACACTTCCCTTATTAGTTGAATATGTAGTAGTTATATAACGTCCATGGTGAGTTCGTTTATGGATTACTGGATATGGAAACAATTCTACATCCATCCTTTTACACTTAATACATTTGTGAGGAAAATCACTTAACTTTAATTGAAACATTTTTTTCAAATTTTTTCTTTTGGGTGTTAAATTATTCAACTAATTATAATAAATAAATTTTCTTTTTTTTTTATATATCCTCCTATAATTATTTTATTCACTATGATTCTGTCAATTTTTGAAGATTTCATCAAGATAGCCTACTAATTTTCGATGAATTTGATTCTAATAGATTTAAAATAGTTTAAAATTAAAAAAGGAAAGAAAAATATTTGCACTATATTGAATCTATTTAATATTCATAACCACAAGTCTTACAGACGTATTTCTTCGCATAAATCTTCACGCCACCCATTTGATGTAAGACTTGAGTTTTATCTTCATGTGTGGCAAAGGAGGTTCCTCCGCAATCCGGACACACTCTTCTGCCCTCCACAGGTGGTTTTTCCTCCATTTTTGCTTCTTCTTCCTGTTTTTCCACAATCTCAGAAGGTTTGGGACGACTTACTTCTGTAGTTGAAGTCGATGGAACTGAACCCATTATTGGACCACCCTTTAACAAAGAATCAAGTTTACCATTTATTTCTTCGAGTAATTTTAATACTTTCTGTTCAAATTCAGACAAAAATAGATCTCCTCCTATTTTTATTTGATTATGATTTTTTATTAACTAATCTAAGTCTTGTTTTATATATTTAAGCAATTGAAAAACAATTACAGTAATAAAATAAAGGAGTTTAGGTAATAAAGAACTGATTTCAGTATTTACTCGTTCTTATATAATTTTTTTATATAATCAAGAACAGATTGTTTGATTTCCACTGCAGGTGCAATAAATTTGGTTTTTTTTATATAAGAAAGAGCATCATCCCAACTCCAATCTGGATTTTTCGTTAACAACCAAGCGACTGTTATTCCCCCGCTTCTGGATACGCCCATTGAACAATGAACCAACACTTTCCCATTATTATTTAAATGAAGATCAATGAAGTCTAAAATTTCACCCAGATATTCGTGAGGGGGATATGTATCATCAGGAAAACCTTTATGTAGATAATAATAACCTAAATGAGCGGGATTGTAAAGGTTTTCTTCCATTAAATTTACAATTGCAGTTATGCCAATGTTTTTAAGCATATCAAAATTTAATCTTGGCCAATATGCTCCTAAATATAAATTCTTATGTACCTCGAAAATTTGATCTAGCTCGGAAATTTGAAATTACCTTTTAGTATTGTCAAGATGCGTCAAATTCTAGAAATGAATCCAAGAATCTAAAAATAATGGTTTCCTAACCATACTTTCATAAAATTAAAAAAATCTTCTGTATATTTGAATCTTAAATTATATAAGATTCTCAAAAAGGATAAAATTATGTTTGATAAATCTAATTGCTTTAATTGCAATGTCGAATGTCTAACAAGATGTCAATGGATAGATATTGATAAAGAAACAGCAAGAAAAGAAATGGAGAAAATGATTAATGGCGAAGATTCTTTTATCTTAAAAGAATGTGTTACCTGTTTCGCATGTGATGAGTATTGCCCTCATAATTCACATCCCTTTGATCTTAAAACAGAATTACAAGAGAAGTTCAATACTTTTAGTATTCCTACTCAAATGTTAGAAGCTACAGTAATGAGATATAAACCGCATGATGAATTGAGGTTAAAGGAAATTGACCCAGAAAAACCTGTCTTAAATAAATGTGCTTTCCCACGAACCAATGCTAAGAATATGGAGGGTCGGTTATTTAAAGATTTACAATATGTAAGCGGACTTTCATATTTTTGTAATTTGTTATATCACCATGTTGCAAAGGATTCTGTTATTAAAGAAAGAGCTCCTATTATCTTAGATAACATAAAAAAACAAGGAATTAAGGAAATGATTTGCTTCCATGATGAGTGTTACGGATTCTACAAATCGTACTGCCCACGAAACAACATAGAACTACCTGAGGGGTTCAAACCAATTCATCTCTTTGAATATATCTATGGATATCTCAAGGATCATAAATCAGAAATAAATAAATTGAATATGAAAATAGCGTATCAGCGAAGTTGCTCTAATAGGTTTATTCCCGAAATCGAAAAATTTGTTGATAATATATGTGATCTTGTCGGTGTGGAAAGAGTTAAAAGGACTTATGATAGAGAAAACGCTTTATGTTGTACAGCGCCATTTGCTACCTTTGGTAAAACTGATTTAAGAAAACCAACTCAAGATAAAAATATTCAGGATATGATTGATCATGGTGCTGAAGCATGCATATTTGTTTGTCCAATGTGTCAAGAAACAATGGGATCTAAGGTACAGAGAAAAGGATTAAAATCGTATTTATTAAGCGATTTAGCGAGAATGGCGTTAGGAGAAGAATTAGATTACTAAAATAATATCAAAAGATACTAATGAAAAATTAAAAAAAATATTATATTTTTATCTTATTTTTACTCAAATATTTTTCCCGCTCTTCCTTTTGGGAGACTTTCACCTAAAGCTTCCCT
>JBHLLU010000164.1:0-3205 GCA_048938895.1 Promethearchaeota archaeon | reverse complement strand
GAAGCTTATGATGAACTTATGAAGATTCCCGCCCAAACTGAAAAAAAGATATCTGTTCAAAAAATGGCGGATGAACCAATTACTGAACTTATTATTGGTATGACTACTGATCCTCAGTTTGGTCCTGCTTTAATGTTCGGAATTGGGGGAATCTTAGTTGAGCTTCTTGAAGATGTTAGTTTCAGAATTGCCCCAATAACGGAATATGATGCCAATGAAATGATTCACGATATAAAAGGTTTTCCGATACTTGATGGTTATAGAGGGAAACCAAAAGCAGACCTTAAAGCAATCGTAGATGTCCTCATGAAAATTTCTAAACTGGTAACTGAACATGAAGAAATAAATGAGATGGATCTTAATCCGGTATTTATTTATGAAAAAGGATTAATTTGTGTAGATGCACGGATTATATTAAAGAAAAAGGAATAGTGATTTTTTCCTTATCTTCTTTCAAAAAATTGGATTAATTCTTTCTTATTATTTTTAAATAATTTTTTAATAGACTCTCCTTGATGGAACATACTTGCTTTATATCAGATAGATTTAAAGGATTTAATCGTGATATAATCTATAAAAATTTATTTCAAATTTTACCTACAAAAATATTAGTATAAATTGCTAATAGAAATATAAAAAATAATTTATAAATTACAAAACAATTTTGAGAGCTTATGTCTACATCGAATAATAAAAAAAATAAAAGGATCTTAGTTCTCCTTTTTATAACCATTTCAATGAGTTTCTTAAATATCAATCAATTCATTTGGAATAGAGATAATTCATTAATTGATTCGGATTCGCGTGGTGATCTTGAATTTTTGAGGGAATTAAAAATTTCAGATTATTCTCCTAGTTTCAATAATAACGGAGAGAATATGAACATTACCCTACACCAATCTTATTTAAATAATTCATATAATACTTTATTAAATACTTCTGATTCAAATAGCAATAAATTTATAATACCTAGTCCAACAGATGTTAACTTCAATTCAAGTTATACATATATGTATCTTGAAAGTATTTATGCTCCTAATAAATCAATAGTAATTGAAACTGGAACATCTGGTACTGAAAATATTTGGTTGGGAGATAACTACTTTTCATTTACAATAGAAGGAGATTCCTATTTAGAAAATTTTTCTCTATGTTTTGATGAGTATTATAGTAGTGATGGTAGTGATTGTGATATTCAACTTCAAATAATGACATCTAGGTGGTTTAATAGCAGGATAGAACCATATACACTTGTTTCAGGATCGACAATTACAGATACAATCCCAAATGGAACGAGTACTGTATGGTTTAATTATATTAACAAACATATATCATTAGATGTATCCCAAACATATGAGAACACGTTTTTCATTAGATTAATTCAGACTACTGCTACTACTGTTGCTCGTTCTAGGTATCATAATGAAAATAATGGTGCATTTGATGATTCTATTGTATATAAAGATGAGTTGGGTTCATTGACCTTAAAAGCCACTGATCCTTCATTAACAATGGATTTTGCTCCCTTAAATAATACCCCCAAACCATCGGAGGTTAATCTTAAAATAGATAGTTATTATGTTTCAGATTTAGATTGGGGTAGTGGATTTTGGGAATCTTATGATGTCAATAGTAGTGTGTCTGGAGAATTACAGTATAATATATATGCAGATTGGTTTGAAGTTACATGTCAATTATCCCAAGTTTTAATTAATTTTACAAAACATGATTTAAGGGCAATCTCTGAATTTAATATTGCTGGAACTGGTCAGATAGTAAATTGGAATGTGACTCGGAACGGTGGTTTAAATTATTTTGACTCAAACTTCAATAATTATCAGATTAATTTGACAATACCAGATACTTGGGATGAAAACAGTATAAAAGTATTTAATGGATCTACCCCAAAAACACCTGATTGTATTAATCGTTCATTGGGAAATGGATATAGGGAAGTAAATATTTTACACGCTGGAAATGGAACATATTGGTATTTAACAGCAGATTCTTCCAACTTGCTCTCCTCAATAGATACATATATTGGGAGTAATCCCGCAACTACTTTTAATTTTACAAATGTGGTGCATTGTAATGCGACCTTCTCGGAAGTGATAGGTGATGGTTCAATAAATTTTAGTGTTTATTCCCCAGCATTAATTAATAACGAGTTGAATTATTCAATAAAAGTTGATTCCTTTAGTCCAGATTCAGTAATATTCCTAACAGATTGGGATATCTCGGATAATGTAACTCAATATGGAAAATTTCGAATTCAAGTCTATTGGAAAAACAACACTGCTGCTGGATTTATAGAGAAAATTATTACAATTTTAGGAGAGACTGAGTTAATACCTAGTTTACCCGCTGGTCCATTTGATGCAAGTGATATTTTTACTCTCTATATATTTTATAATGATACGGGTTTAGATGCAGGTATCGATACAGCTGATATTACTTATTCTCTTAATGGTGGACTAGTAAGAAGTGATGACACTCCTCTTGGAAATGGCAACTATAGTATAACTATTGACTGTAGTGATTCCGATTTCACTGCTTATGGATTTAATTCAATCGAAATAAATGCCAGTAAGATTTATTATCATAATCAAAGCATTACAGAGCAAATTGTAATATTAGGTGAAACTGATATAACTGGTTCAATTCCAAAATATTCTTTCAACTCAACTGAAACTTTTGATGTTTCATTATTCTATAATGATACCGTTAAAGATATTGGAATCGATGGTGGAACAATAGAAGTATATATTAACGAGACTCTTTATAATCCCGTTGCCATTAATGATTATGCTGATGGAAATTATAACATTACAATAAATTGTGATGATGATGTTTTTGATACTTGGGAGTATGGATACTTTAACTTAACTCTAGAAATTGAAAAATCTTATTATTACAATCAATCAATAGAATTCATCATACACATTACTGGAGAAACTAGTCTCGAAGTTACAAAATATCCCGATCCTGCAATAGGATATTATAATTCTGATGAAACTTTTAACGTTACAGCATACTTCAAGGATATTGGCAGAAATGAAGGAATTAACGGAGGACTGGTAAAAGTATATGTAAAGGAATTATCAGCAAGTTCATATCAAGAATATACGACTACGATCATTCCTTTTGGAATAGGATATTATAATTTTACAATAGACTGTAGTGATTCAATATTTAGTAATTATGG
>JBHLLU010000094.1:0-11462 GCA_048938895.1 Promethearchaeota archaeon | reverse complement strand
ACCAAAACTCGCTGAAGATTGGATATGGAATGGTCCACAAGAAATTTCATTTACCATACGACAAAATGTGTATTTTCACGATGGGAATCTTCTTACTGCCCATGATGTAAAATGGAATTTTGACAGACTTATGTACTTTATTAACTGGACCGGGGATCTGGTAGCAAATGACACCTCATGGGAAGCATTTCCATCAGCATTATACTTCTTTTCTGATGGCACTCCTATTATTAATAGAACTGAAGTTATTGGTGATTATAATTTTACTATATTTTTAAACAAACCATTTGGCGCATTCCTAGACTTAATGACATTTTCAGCCGCATATGTCTTATCTCCTGCTTCTACTCCAAAATATAGATTTTTAGATCTAAATACAGAGAAGATTGTAGGTACAGGTCCCTTCGAATTTCTTCGATTCAAATATGATGTTGATGTAAGATTTGAAAGATGGGGAAGATATTGGGCTACTGGACCTTGGGCTGAGTTTTTGGTATTTCGAATAGTTGAAGATGATACTGCCAGGATGACCGCGGGATTATCAGGACAGTATGATTATGTAGGAGGAGTACCAAAATCATTTATTCCAAGTTTTATATCAGATCCTGATTTACATGTAGAAGATGTCGGTGAAGATCTCTGTTATTTCTATTTAGAAATATATTGCGGTCCTCCTGAAGGGGAATCTCCCGTTGTCGGAGGGCAAGTCAATCAAAAACTTTCAGCAGATTTCAGAAAAGCTCTTGCTCTATCAATAAACTATTCATACATCACAAATGAAATACTCTTTGGATATGCATATCCTGGATGTCCAGCTGTTCCACGAGCAATGCCGGGATACAATAGTTCAATAGAGGGAAAAATGGCAAGTGATTATCCTTTTGGTGGTAATTATGAGAGTAATATTAAAAAAGCTCGAGAATTGATGATGGCATTGTATCCAACAAATACTTCTGGTCTTGATCCAAATTATCCTGGTACTACCGAATCTGGGTGGTCAAGTTTATCCTTAATGACACTTGAAGTAAACCAACATTTTGGAGATAGCACTAATCAACGATTGAACCAATTAATGGTAACTAACTTCGATTTAATCGGAATAGATATTTCTATAACAATAAGAACATGGGGAGAATATCTAGATACTGGTGAACACACACCTTGGGAGATGGACGTTGGATATATCGGTTGGTGCCCTGATTATCTTGATGCATTTAATATGCTTGATCCATTGTTTAATAATCAGTCGGGCTCATGCTTTTCTCGAATCAGTGATCCTGATTTGATTACAATGTTACAAACAGCTTCAGCATTAACCGACCCAACGGCTAGGCAAGAAGTTTATATGGATATTCAATCCTACATCTATGATATAACCAGAACGACTCCTGCTTCATATACTCACATACCTGGTTGGGTTTTCTTGATACAACAGGTTCATCAAAATGACTTAAAGGGAATCGGGTATAATGTTATGGCTATGTTAGATTGTTGGAATTGGTATAAGGAATAGTAGTAGTACATATCAAAAAACAAATAAATCCTAATTTCATTTTTTTTTTTTTAAATCTTTTCACAGTTATGAGTTTTAATTAGAACACGACGAATTATAGTTTGTAACTGCTTGAACAATGTCAGCTTTTCTATAAGAAGAGAGAATTTTAATATTATTTTCATGGCAGAATTGTTTCAATTGTTTTACCGTCCACTTATTATAATCCTCCTGTTTGCCATCCTCCATAGTCTCAAAATATGAAGGTATTTTTTCTAAAATCTCTATAGCTTCAACTATTTTTCTTTCTCGATTTAGGTATATTCTGAGTTTTTGACCCTCAAGCTCAATGATTTGATTTGAAAGATTTGAAATTTGATCCCACTCCTTGATTTCTACAAAATCATTAAAAATTTCTGTTTTTTTTGTAATTAAACCATACAAAGTATTATTTCCAATAAGAATATTTATCCTCCTGAAATTATCTGGAATTTTTTCTTTTAAAACTCTTTCTAACACGTTTCTAAAGTTTTTATTTTTTTTTAAATCAGAATAAGAGGGGGAATAATTTGGCTTAAGAGTCCTTTTGCTTACATTTTTATCCTTTTCTTGCAACATTTTAGCGTTGGAACATATTTCAAAGGTATTATTCATTTTTGTTAGATCATCTGAATTCAATTTACTATGAGGAATTAGAGTTTTTTTAAATCCAAACGCATTCAGAAATTCTTCCGGTTCATCTCCTTGATCCACCGAGATAATTTTACATCGGTGAAAATTTGATGATTCCGTCAATTTTCTTTGCATATCTGAGGCTATTCGTGATGCGATAAACTTTTTTCTTACTGAAGAGGAAACACCTTTCCAAATATAGATTCTTCTAAGAGCTTCTTTAATAATTATTACAACTTGTAAAGGGTCCAAAATTTCATTTCCATTATTCTGTCTGAATAATTCTTCTGAAGCATTAACTCTAAATTCTTCCCCATTATCTTTGACTTTAAATATCATAAAATCGTTATATGTCTCTAACATTTAATGTCATTGGAGATTATATTCAATTATTATTTCTTAAATGAATTGAATAGAACCAACTTAAAACTAGAGAGAGTAGTAAATTAATATAAAAACAAAAAGAGAAGAAAAATAAAATCTTAAATAATACTTACATTTCCAATTTTTTTCCTTTACGACCTGTAACTTTTGGATTCACTTTTTCTAATTCACTAATTAATTGGAACGTTTTATCGTCATTTAGAGCTTCACTGAATTTAATGAGCATCTCTTTAGATCCCACAAACAAACCTTTCTTCTTTAAAGGTTTCCCATCCTCTTTTAAAGGATTAATTTCAAGAAATAATAGCGCTGGCCTTGTTTTTGTAGCAGGGACTTTAACTACACTCACTCCTTCAACAGGAGTAGCCATTTTTTCCCAATCGTCTCCACTACTTAGATGTTCTTTTAACTGTGTTTGAATATCTGCCATGAACCATCAACAATTTCATATATTTTAATTTTACAATATTTAATATTTTTTAAGTGAGTTACATGTTACATATAAGCCATACATAAAAATATTTCTATAAATCAGTTTCTGACCTGGTTCTAAAGATTTTTGATTACTGCCAACTAATCAAGATCTAATATTAAATATTTCACAATTGGTTCATATAGATATAATGACATTATGTCGGATTTCTTGGGGTTTATTTCCACTAAATCTTTAAATATATCACTCTCGTATATATTTGTATCAATTAAAACTAAAAATGTCAAGGTGATTTTTATAAAATTAATTTCTGTAAACTTGCCTGAATCATATTTAAAAGTTTTAGAGATTCTTGTATCTGATGGACGTTTTCCTAATAGATCAGAGGCAATTCGAGTTGCAATTCGAGACTTAATTAAAACAGAATATCTTATAGAGGAATCAATAGAAAGAAATGTTCAGCCTTCGATAATTGAATCTGAAATCACAAATAAAGTGGAAGAAAATTTATTTACATAAGCTTTACTACTTTTTACTTATTTTTTTAATAAATCTAAAACTTTTTTTCTTCTTTCTTCCCTTCTAGCAGCAATACGATCCTTCAGTAAATCTCTCTCATCTTCAGGCGCTCCTTTTTTTGGTTTTGTGCTTTTTCCTAGTTTTTCCTGTAGTTCATGAATTTTGTCATCAATTTTATTGATATACCTCTCATCAAATTTGAGTTCTAACAGATTAAACTTAGACTCCTTCAGTTCTGAAATTGCTTTCATGAATTTTTCGCTTATTATTGAACTTTGAGCTTTATCTAATGCCTTATAAGCAGTTTCTAATTTAAGATTGGGACCATACTTCTCTAATGTATCTATCGTAATAATTGGAACTTGAGTTTCTCCTTCAATTTTTTTAATTATCTCATCAATCCTTTTGATTTCATCACTTTTTCCAGATCTCTCCAATTTATTACTCTCGATTTTAAGGATTTTCACACCTTCATTGAATTTATAAGTTTCAATAAGCTTCTCTGCTCTCTCCACTTCTTTGAGTATTTCTTGATCAAATTTCTCTCGCTCTAACCTTCGTTTTTCTTCCTTTTGCTTTTTAGCGAGTTCACGTTGTTCTTTTGCAGCTTCTTCTTTTAAAGCTTCTAAAGCTTTTTGTTCTTCAACTTTTTTCTTTTTTATATCTTCAAGAGCCTCAAATGCTTTCCTCTCTCTTTGAAGTTTATATAAAAGATCATTATTAATTCGAGATACTTCACGTTTCCATGAAACTCTATCAAAAAGTTTACGTGCTTCAATATACTTTTCATAAGCTTCATCAAATTTTTTCTTATCGAGTAATTTAGTACCCTGTTTTAAGATCTCATAAGCTTCCTCCGATATTTCTCTTTCCCGCTGTTTTTCATTTTGAACTTTTAACAATTCTTTTCTTTTTTGTTCTTGTTGGAGTTTCCTTAATTCTTTAGCTTTGACTATCTTTTCCTCTAATTGTTCTTCAATTCTAGTTTCTTCCATTCTTTTCTTTTCTATAGCTTGTTTTTCTAATTCTAAGAATTTCTGTTTTCTCTTGATCATAGTAATAGAATCTCTAACCATATTAATTCCTTCCTGCCACTCTATCTGGATAAAGATTTCTTCACTGGCTTTATATAGGTCTATTGCTTTTTCGAAGTTATTCTGTTTCAATTCGTTTTTTGCATGATCCATTAACCGAAAAGCATTATCTTTAGTGGATTCAAACAATTTTTCCTCTACTTCTCTTTGGGTTAAAGATTCTTTTCTCTCTTTAAGAATCCGTTCCTGTTCGGCTTTAGCTTGAGCTAAGAGTCTTCTTTTTGCTAAAAGCTCTTGTTCTTGTCTCTTAGCCTTCTCGAGTTCTAAAGTTCTTAATCTTTTATCCTTTTCTAACCTATCCTTATAAAACTGAATTGGGTTTAATAGTTTCATTGATTCTTCCATCCACCCTATTTCCTCGAATTTACTACGTGCATTGCGATAAATCTTAAGAATTTTTTCATAAGGAGGTTCAGTATCAAAATTTCCATCCTTTATTTTCAATTCATATTCTTGTGCTATTCTTTCAGCATTATGGATTTCATCAAAAACGTTTTCAGCTAGTTTTGCTTCTTCTTTCTTGCTTGCTTCAAATTCTATTATCCTTTTCTCTTTTGCTAACAACTCTTTTTCCGCATCAATTTTAGCAGCTATAAGCTTCTTTTCTGGTTCTTTCAGCTTATTTTGTTCAATTTCTCTTAACTTTTCATCTTTTTCTTTTTTGTCTTTATAAAATTTAATTGTATCGATTAGGCGTATTGCTTCTTCATTCCATCCTATTTCTTGAAATAATTTTTTAGCGTCATTATAATTAGAAATAGCATTATCATAAGGGCTCTGATATAATAATACATCAGTTTTTATGTTAATTTCATAATTTTTCACTAAATGTTCCGCTTCGTCAATTAATTCCATAGCCCTATCAATTATTTTATCTTCTTCTGTCTCTTCTCCTTCAAGTTCTTTGATTTTCTCTGGTCGGACAGGCTTGAATTCTTCCTTTACCTTATGCATATCCTCTAGTTCCTTTTGTCTTTTTGCTTTTTTCGCCTCAACTTCTCTTAATTTTTCGCTTTTCTTTAATTTTTCTTTAATTTTTTTAATTTGATTGAAATAAATTTTAGATTGATCTACCCAACCTCTCTCCAATAATTTATTCTGAATTTCCCTATAAATTTCAATGATTTCTGGATAGGGTGTTTTTTCAATAAATTCTCCCTCCTTTAGAGCTTTTTTCATTGCTGAGTCATATTCTCTTTCAAGTTTCTCTGCTTTATCAACCATGCTGGTAATGTACCTTTCAAAATCTTCTTCCTCCTTTTTCTTTTCAATAGCGACTAAATGTTCCGTATCAAGCTTATCTTCTCTACTAACTTTTTGAATTTCTTCAATCTCTTTCTGTTTTTGGATTTTTTGGGCTTCTACTTCCAGTAATTTATTATGCTTTTCCACTTTATCCCTATATATTTTGATCTGGTTTGCAAATATGTCTGTTTGTTCTCTCCACCCCCTAGCATAAACCTTTTCCCGTATTATATTATAAATATCAATTACCTCCTCATAGGGTGTGTTTTCTATTATTTCACCCTTTCTCATAGCCTTTCGCATTTCAATTTCATGATCTCGTACCATTTTCTCTGCTTTATCAACCATGCTGGTAATGTACCTTTCAAAATCTTCTTCCTCCTTTTTCTTTTCAATAGCGACTAAATGTTCCGTATCAAGCTTATCTTCTCTACTAACTTTTTGAATTTCTTCAATCTCTTTCTGTTTTTGGATTTTTTGGGCTTCTACTTCCAGTAATTTATTATGCTTTTCCACTTTATCCCTATATATTTTGATCTGGTTTGCAAATATGTCTGTTTGTTCTCTCCACCCCCTAGCATAAACCTTTTCCCGTATTATATTATAAATATCAATTACCTCCTCATAGGGTGTGTTTTCTATTATTTCACCCTTTCTCATAGCCTTTCGCATTTCAATTTCATGATCTCGTACCATTTTCTCTGCTTTATCAACCATGCTGGTAATGTACCTTTCAAAATCTTCTTCCTCCTTTTTCTTTTCAATAGCGACTAAACGTTCCGTATCAAGCTTGTCTTCTCTACTAACTTTATGCATCTCTTCAATCTCTCTCTGTCTCTGGATTTTTTGGTCTTCAATTTCGCGCAATCTAATATCCTTTTCCCATTGTTGAGTATAATAATTTACTTGAGTAGTGTATGCCATAGCTTCCTCATTTCTTCCCTTTACAACGGCCATTTGTTTTGCTCTTTCATAAATTTTAATAATCTCCTCAAAAGGCGGATTTTCGGCTAACTCACCTCTTCTCACTGCTTTCTTCATATTTATTTCATACGTTCTTGCCATATCTTCTGCTTTTTTCACCATTTCATTTATCATTTTTTCGAATTCTGCTTCTTCTTCTAATATCGTCTGCTCTTCTATTTTCTTTAATTTTTCTTCATCTATAACAGGTTTTTTCTCTGTTGTTTGAATTTTTAATGTATCCTCTACTTGCTTTTGCTTGATTGCCTTTTCTGCTTCAATCTTCCTTAAATTTCTGTCTTTCTCTAGCTTCTCAGTATAGGCTTGAATTTGACTTAAATGAATGGTCGCATCAGTTTCCCAACCTCTTTCTAGTGATTTTTGCCGTGCTATTCTATAAGTTTCTATTATTTCAGGAAAGGGACATTTTAACTCAAATTTTCCTTTCCTTAGAGCGACTTCATATTCTCTTGCTAAGCGATCAGCTCTATCAGTCATTTTAGTGATTTCTGCTCTGATCTTCTCAGTTTCCATCTCTTGTTTATGAAGTTGCTCTAATTTTTGTTGTTCTACACCTTTTAAAGAGGTAACTTCTTCATTTTCTTTTACTTTTAATAATTCTTCTGCTTGTAATTGCCTAGTAATCTTTTCAGCTTCAATTTCTCTAACTTTCTTATCTTGTTCGAATTTTTGGATATATATATCAATAGTATCATCATAAATTGCAGCCTCATTACTCCAACCTTTATCTATAAGCAACTCCTTAATTCTTTTATATAGGTCAATAACTTGTGGATAAATACATTCCCCTATTAGTTCTCCCTTCTTAATTGCTTTCTGCATAGCCAGTTCATATTCACGAGCCATACGAACCGCTTCTGTAGCCATATTATCGATTTGGGCTTTGAAATATTCAGTTTCCATCTTTTGAAGCTCTATACCCCTTAATCTCTCCAATCTCTCAATTCTTTCTCGCTCCTCCCTTTCTATAATTTGTTGATCAATGATATCTACTTGTTGCCTTTGAGGCTCGATTTTTTCTTCTACTCCTTCTTCTACTAACGGTTTCAAGGAAACAGATTGTTCCTCCTTTAATTGAGTCATAGTTTCTTCAACTTTACTAACCTCATAATCCCACCCTAATTCTTGAAATAATCTTTTCCCCTCCTCATATCGGAGTAAAGATTCATTATACTTTTTATCTTTTGCTAACTCCGCTGCTTGTCCTAAAACTTCATATGCTTGACTAGAAATTTCCTCCTCTCGCTTTTTCGAGGTAAGATATTGTTCAATCTTTTCATCTTTTAATTGTTCTTTATCGAATACCTCTCTTTTTTCTAATTCAATTTCATCTTTTGGTATTTCGGTTTTAACGCTTCGCAAGAATTCTGCTTTTGTATTATAACATTCCTCTATAAGTTTAAATACGCGCTCAACCTCATCTGCTTTATTCATTTTTTCGAAAATTTCAACAGCTTCATCATACTTATCTAAAGCTTCTTCAAAATTATTACTTTTTAGCAAGTTCTTACCATCATTTATCAATTGCGCTGCATTTGCTAATAAATCTATTTTCTGCTCCTCTTGAGCTAGTTCCGCTTTGAGATCAGAAGCAAGTCTCTCATCAGGCACTTCAAATGAGGAATTAATCTCAACTTCTTGTTCAGTTTCAATTTCATCCTCCATAAATGCCTTTTCTTTCAATAGATATACTTCAGAAATTTTATCATTTATTGCCTTAATTTCCTCTTCTCTGTTTATTTGAGTGTATAATCCAATTGCTTGTCTTAAAACTTCTATACTATCATCATAATACTTTGTAGCTATGAGACTTATTGCATGTTCTACTAATTCATATGCCTCCGAGGCGATATCTTCCTCGATACCTATTAGATCAGAAAAAAACGCTTCTTTTGTAGGATCAAATCCATCCTCATCAAACTCTTGTTCAAAATCCTCTTCATCATGCTCATCCATGAGACTCAACCAATTTAAAGGAAAATTTTAAAGTAATTTAATTCATATCTATAAAAAAATGTATTAATTCTACTACTACTAGAATTCATAAATCAAGGATAATAATTTAATTATTTACAGTTCGAACTTTCCTAATTTTTTATTAAGAAACTCATCACAAATTTTTCCTCCCTCATTTGTCAAAGCCCACCCATTAGAATCTCGTTTCACTAAATGGAGTTTTTCAACATCTCTCAAAATATCAAGAACTTCAGCTTCAGCTTTACGAATATTAAAATCAGTCCTTAAGCTAAAGACAACCTCGTCAATAGGAACTGCACCTCCAAGCTCATCTTCCATAACACCTAAAGCAGCTATAACTTGATTTTGTTCTGCCATTCCCGCATCCATAGAGCTTGAAATCTCATCTTGGAGCCAAGGATTTTTCTCTAGTAATTTTTTAATTGTTTTCTCATCACCCTTCTTAAATGCTTTATCGAACTCTTCTCGGATCTTCTTCTTTGCCATTAACGACGCCTACTTTAATTTGATAAAAATGAAAAAATTTGTAACCGTTTATTACTATCTATAATATAAATTTAGATAATAAAATCTTTTATGATAACTAAAACTATTAAAAAAGAGATTTATACTATTTTTTTCAGAAATTCATCTACTTCTGTTTTATCTGCCATGTGAAATTTTTTCGTTTCACCCTTAATATAAGCCAATCGGATGTTTTCTTTAGATGCTTCATCATCTATTGATTCTTTAAGGGCTTTTAAAGCTAAACTAATCAACTCATCGAACGTTATTTCTGGATTATAATTATCAATTAGATATTGTCTAGCATTTGCCTCTCCATTTCCAAGTGCATATGCTTTAAACGGGCGGTAAATCCCGCTTGGTGATGTCGTGTAGATTTGAGTGCCCAAATTGTCGATTCCAATGAAAAAAAGCGCACAGCCCCATGGTCTCACCCCTCCGAACTGAGTATATTGCTGTTTTAAGTCTGCTACTGCTTTTGCTAACATATTTAATCGAGCAGGTTCATCATATGTTAGCCTAAAAGATTGAGCTTGAACACGAGCATAGTTAATTAATGCACGAGCATCTGCATGTAATCCAGATATTGCTACGCCAATATGTTCATCTACTTGAAATATTTTATCTATTGATTCTCCATCCATCAAATTAGAGGCTAACTTAATCTGCGCAGCTAAGCATACATCCTCCTTAGATTTTACAGCAACTGCAAGAGTTCCTCTTCTAACTGCTTCTAATGCATATTCAACCTGAAAAAGACGACCTTCAGGGCTGAATACTGTTAAAGCTCTATCGTATGCTCTACCTTGTCCACCAAACATACAAATTCAAATCGTTTTTATTTAATTAATAATAATAGAATGAATTGAGTATCTTAAATAATTTAAATAATTTTAACTTAATGTTTATAGCACATAAAAAGTTAAATCTTTTGAGTGTTTTTCAAAATCGCTAAAGTTATTTCCTTAAAGATATCTTCAACATTAATGTTATCCTTAGCACTTGCTTCATAATAGGAGATTGCGTTTATTTCTTCTTTGAGTGCTTCCCCGTCTGTTTCCCCCACCTCTCTAGATCCTTGTTCGGCTAAATCTATCTTATTCCCGACCAAAACACTTGGTTTACCATTCCCGATAACTTTCTCTACCTCAACTTTCCAATCTAAAATGTTTTGAAACGAGCTCCTTCGCGTTAGATCAAAGACGTATACGATCGCTGTCGCCCCTCGGTAGAAAGGTGGACGAACAAAACTAAAATGTTTCTGTCCTGCGAGATCCCAGAGCTGTAGTTTAACGAGATAATTTGGGAATTCTACTAGGTCAATTTGCTTAGTAGAGAAATTCGATCCAATTGTCATGATATAATTTTCTTTGAAAGTATTCTCGCAGTAGCGGAGTACCATAGAAGTTTTCCCTACTCCTCCGTCACCTACTACACACACTTTATAAATAAAGGATCGGGTTGCAGAAATTTACACTCTCACCAATTTGTTATTTTGATTTATTAAAACCTTTATTTCCATATGATCATTCAAAACTTTTCAAATACTATAGGAAATAAGATGTTTGAATTATTAATGTTAATATATTAGATTAATAAAAATACTTTTATTAAATTTTTATCTTTTCTAAAAGACTTTTTTTAAACAATCCATAAAATCGATACTATAAATTTCTTAAGATTATCCATCAAATTGGTGAGAATTTCACATTTTACGTTTTACTAACATTTAAAAATTCCAATTAGATTATCCATATGAAAGACTGTGATTGGGACTGAGGAAAGTACATTAGTAAATATGATATGTCCATATTGTAAGGAGAGTTTCAGAAAGCAGGTAGAATTTCAAAAAAAAACAGGTCTTTTCACAATTTTAATTAAAAATCACCCAAATGGGGAAAATTGTCCTCCATTCATTGCATTTATAGATAACAATGGAAGACATAGAGGATCTCAAAAAATTGATAATGTAGAAGAGGAAGTTTCTATTAATGATCAATTACTTGAAAATGCAAGAGCAAATATAAACGAATTAGAGAGCACATTAAGATTTTACCATCTGAAAGTACCGAGGAGAGCTGGGAGGGGATTTGATCATAAAGTTGCCAGTGTGAAAGACAGACCCTTCCTTAGCTCAAAATTTTATAATCAACTAATC
>JBHLLU010000003.1:0-132330 GCA_048938895.1 Promethearchaeota archaeon | reverse complement strand
CTGGAAAGCAAATATGTATATAGAAATGAGTGAAACTATATGAAAAATTTAAGAAAAATAAAAATTATGATTTCAATAATTATTCTTGTAACGTATGTAAGAAGAATAGTTAAAAAAAACTAACCAACATACAAAATAAAACAATAATTAAATATTTTTAATGAAATAATTATGGTGTATTTTGAAAATGATAGTTATAGGGATAATCATTAGGATTTGCTATGTCAGGAATAAATATTAGTAACTAGTTCTTATTCGTTATCGCACTTTATTAGTAGGAATGAATAGATTATCTTTAAATCGAATTATTCTTTCTTTAATTTTCTGTGAAAAAAGAATAAATAGCAAACTTACTTTAAGATATTCATAAATTAGTAATAAGTTGATCAATATTGAATGATGAGAATTTAAAAGATATAATAGAATCGCTTAAGGAAAAGCGAGGGTTCCATACAGAACTTATTTCACTCTATATACCTCCAGAAAAATCTATAAGTGATGTTTCCAATTATTTAAAGGATGAAATATCTCAGAGCCAGAACATCAAATCCAAACGTACCCGTAATAATGTTCGGAACAGTATTTTAAGCATCACGGGTCAACTTGCTAAGATTTGAACGCTCCCTAAAAACGGACTTGTTATCTTTTCAGGCTCAATCCCTCAAAAAAATCAAAGAGGTACTGAAAAAAATGAAATATATGTGTTAAATCCACCTGAAAAGGTATTGACATTCATTTATTGGTGTGATGATCACTTCTTGCTTACACCATTTGAGGATATGTTATTAGATAAGAACGCATATGGATTAGTGGTAGTAGGAAGAAAAAGAGCTTCTATTGGTTATCTTAAAGGTAAGCAAATAAATACAATAAAGCATTTTTCATCAAGTATTCCCAGTAAACATAGTGCTGGTGGGTATTCGCAAAGGAGATTTGAAAGGTTAATTCAAGAAAAAGAAGTAAAATTTTATCGGAAATTAATAAGATACATAAATCAAGAATTTCTACGACTTAATAATTTGAAAGCTATCTTTGTAGGAGGAGCGGGAAATTCAAAGATTAAATTAGTTAAAGATAAAAATATAGACTATAGACTCAAACCCATTATTCAGGATACAATAGACTTACCATATGATGGTGGATATGAAGGAATCAGATCATTAGTTAATCGATTATCAGATCAAATGACGCAACTAAAATACAGTAAAGAGAGACAAGTTGTTCAGGAATTTTTGAAAGAATTATCATTAGACAGTGGGTTAGCACTCTATGGCTATAAAGAAACTAAAAAAGCCTTAATTACTAATTCGGTGAAGAAATTAATTATCATAGATGGATTTAAGAATTTTAATGATTTTTTGTTCTTAGCATATAAGAACGGTGTACAAGTAGAAAGAATCTCGAAAGAAACAGAGCAAGGAGAAATAATTAAATCTTTTGGTAGTATCGTTGCTATTGCCCGATATAGAAGATAAGACTCCTTCACTAATATTTCTCTATTACTTCTGAGAATAAAGAAATATTATAATAGAAAAGGATTAAATTTAGAGGAATAGAGCGTTGAGTTTTTTAAATCAGCTAACTTTTCAAAGATTTTACACGCGACGACCGCGATGATCGCCCTTCCTCCTACAATGGTCATGCGATTTAGCTATGAAGGTTCTGGTTTCTTAAGATGAAATCCCAAATCACTTATTAATTTTGAAATAGATTTAATTATAATGACAGATGAGATAATTGGTTTAATTATTATACCATTATTAATTTTTTTCGCAAGAATTTTAGACGTTTCCCTATTAACTTTGCGAATAATATTTACTTCACGAGATCAAATCAAATTGGCTCCTATAGTCGGATTCTTTGAAGTATTTATATGGCTTCTTGCCATTGGACAGCTTTTTATGAATATCTCTAATATTCTTTACTATTTTGCATATGCTGGTGGTTTTGCTACCGGAACTTATGTTGGCATTTATATAGACCGCAAATTATCAATTGGTTTATTAAATATACAGTTAATTGTACTTCGAAAGCCAGATAAATTATTAAATTCATTGAAAGAAGCGGGATATGGGCTTACAGTATTAACCGCTGAAGGTTATAATAATATATTGATACAATTAATCATAAAACGTAAAAATTTGAAGCAGGTGATCGCTATTATTGAACAAAATTATGAAAATGCTTTTTTATCAATACAACAAGTACAATCTGTTAAAGGAGGAATATTTCCTCCCCCTGCAAGAAGTGAGAGAATATATCTCAAAAAACAAAGAAAAGGCAGATAATACTTTTGAACAGTACGCAAAAATAGAAGTTGCCCAATCTGGAAAAGAAAAAATAACATTTGGGTATTCATTATCTTAAACAGTAGGATTACTTGAAATTAATGGTTTTATAAATTTTTAGTTAATCTATAAATTTTTTAGAGACATATGGACTTGTCATCGCTCTTAATAAAGCTTCATAATTGAGATTAAAATTTAAAACCTCACCAATTTTAAATTCATTATCTTTTACATCAATTATTAAATAATCGCTTGAGGCTCCAAGAATCTTTATGTTAGATATCGGTCTTAGACCATCAAGGTTAATATCTTGTCTCCCAAAATTTAATAGTGCCTGCTTGCGAAATCTTTTCTTTTTTTTAATTATAAACAGTGACTTTTTATGAATTTTTTCTCCGAATGCATTAGAGACTACAATTCCTTGAGGTCGCAAGGATCTCTGTTTTAATTCGATGATTTCTGCTGTAAATTTAAATGAATCTCTATGTAAGTCTGGTATTGGTTGAAAATTAATTGTTTCATGTCCTAAAAATAACGCTTCCCCTATTCTTAGATTATTTATTTTACCTGTATCTTTACAAGACATTAACCAATTCATATTAGAAGAATTTCCTCCTGATACAAATTTAAATTTTAATCCAAATTTCTTTTCTAATTCGTCAGCAATATTTGAAAATTTCTTCATATTCAGATTTGTTGGGATAATACCACCAAAACATTTTAAATTAGTCCCTATTCCGCTTAGTTTGATTCCCTTTAATTTTTTAATCTGGTAGATATACTTATCAATATTAGAAGGGTAAATACCTTCTCTTAAATCACCCATATCTAGCATTATAATTATTTTATGAATCTTTTTTTGTTTAATAGCTTCTGTTGATAGCATTTTAATTATCTCAAGCTCAGAATTGACGCTAAAATCTGCATATTGAACAACTAAAGGAATTTCACTTGCGCTGGGAACGCGAATCAACACAAATTTGGCGTTAATTTTATTTCTCTTCATTTTGATAATATTTTTTATTCTTGAATCTCCCAGATATTCTATTCCTGCTTGAGTTAATACCTTTGCAATAACTGGATTACCTAAAACTACCTTTGTTACACCAATTATTGAAAGATTCTTCTTTTGTAGTAGTGCTCTTAATGTTTCTGCATTGTGTTGAATTTTTTTAAGATTTATTATAATATTAGGCATAAATTTATCTCAAAATTATTATTAGGATTTTTTTTGAATTCTGATTAATGCCTCCTCTACAATATCGTTTAGGAATTCGCTACCATCTTTATTTTCTGCAAGTGCCATGAATCCCATGTAACTATGTGGTTTTTCTATTGGCGTGCACATTAAACCTGCAAAGCTGTTAATCTCTAATAAAAATGGACCATTTTCAGTTAAAATCATGTCAACACGGCCATAATCTCTTATACCAATAGCTTCATATGCTGAAATCGCTAATTTCTGTAGATTTTTGGTTTGAACGGATGATAACTGAGCTGGACAGCTAAAAACATCGTCATCTAGTTCTTTTTTATCAAAAGTTAAAAAATCCTCATCCCCACTATGAATAATTTCTAACAAGGGCAGAGCTCTAATCCTATCTCCGTTGCCAATGATTCCACATGTTATTTCTCTACCTTCAAGATATTTTTCTATGAGAACTGGTTGATTTATAGTATCAAGTCTTTTTTTAACTCCTTCCAATAATTCTTTATAAGAATGAACCTTGGAAGTTTCATCTATACCTGAACTCCCTCTTCCCATTGATGGTTTTATAAATAAAGGGTAATTAAATGGTTTTGATTTCTTGAAAATTTGACAATCCTCTATCTTTTTTGCTAACACATAGGGTGAGGTTGGCAAGTTTGCCTTGATCCAAAAATCCTTAGCTAATGCCTTATCAGTGGCTATAATGCAGCTAAAAACATCAGATCCAACATATGGAAACTCTAGATCATCTAAAATCGCAGTCTCAACTATACTTGATACATTAAATACCAAATCTGCATCTAAATTCTTCAAATCTGAAATGATATTGTCGTTCCATTTTAACGTTTTAACCTGATATCCTGCCTTAGTAAGAGCTTTATAGTGATGTTCTACTTCTAAATCAGTTGTATCTACAATATCATTATTTTTAGTAAATTTTTCTTGTATTGCAAAATTTCCTCTTTTTTTTTCCAATAAACAGATTTTAATACTATTTGCTTTTACATTACTATTCTTTTCATTCATTTTTAACCACTCTATTAATATAGTTAATGAATAATGTAATATAATTCATTAGTTCTTAATTCACCTCGTTTAAATCATAATCTAATCAGATATATGGCATAATTTGTCAAGTACTTAAAAAGTGAAGTTCAACGATCTCTTCAACAAAATAACCGAAAAATACAAGGAAATATTAATAGACTCATGGAAAACTATTTTACTTAAATTTCAAATTCTCTACAACACTGATTTTCATTACGATTCAGAACCTGATTCTGTAAAAATTGCTAACAAATCAATAAGGAGAAAATTTTTTAACGATGTTAAGGAAATTATCAAGAATTAGTTTCCAAACATCAGGATCTTCGACATATATATATCAAGAATTTTCTTCAATAGAGCTAAAACTTTAAAAGACTCACATCTTAAAGGAGATTATGAATTTAGAAAACTGGAATAATTTACTTTCTTATAGATTGGTAATCCTCTTTAAAGATTCTACACCCGACGACCGCGATGACCGCCCTTCCTCCGGCAGTGGTCATGCGATTTAGGGGTTACTTCTTCGATGCGACCAACTTGAAGGCCGGCACGAGCCAGGGCTCGAATACAGGCTTGAGCACCTGGTCCGGGAGTTTGGCTCTTATTTCCACCCGGAGCTCGAACTTTTATGTGAATACCCCGTACTCCTTTATCTCGAAGGTCATTAGCAACACGAAAACCGCACTGCATAGCGGCGTAAGGAGAGGATTCATCCCGGCTTGCCTTTACTACCATCCCTGCGGTACACTTAGCGAAAGTTTCAGCACCACTTAAATCGGTTGCAGTTACAATTGTATTGTTATAACTTGAAAATATGTGTACAATTGCCCACTTCATATCATCTCTTCTACTCATTAAGCCTCACTTTTTGTTGATTTTTCTTTTACTCGCGAAAGCGGACTATTTGGAGCAAAATCAATTAGATCTTCTTCAGTTCTTTTAACGATGTAGGAAGGTGCATTAATCTTTTTTCCTGCGATTTGAATATGTCCATGTGTTATAATCTGCCTTGCTTGAT
Organism: Promethearchaeota archaeon; assembly: GCA_048938895.1. Classification (GTDB taxonomy): domain Archaea; phylum Asgardarchaeota; class Lokiarchaeia; order Sigyniarchaeales; family SOKP01; genus Loki-b32. Next base: position 126,767 of record JBHLLU010000003.1, on the reverse strand, counting down.
ATATTGTGCTAGCAAGTCCTTTTTCATAAACAAGAGTTTGCAATCTTCTTTTTAGTACATCTTCAACGGTAAGAAGGAGCACATCTTCGAATTCGGCTTCTGAACCTATAATTCCTAATCGATCCAATTTTCTAATTAGTTCCTGCTGAACTTCAACAGCTCTTTCTTTTGATAGTGTTCTTGATTGTCTTGCAATATTTCGCCAATCTGCTAATTTTGTTCTTGATTTCCAGAATTCTCTTTTATTCCTCAATCCGTATTTTCCGATGAACTCAAGTTCTTCCATGATCCTCTCTTTTTGAAATGGATGCTTAGGTTTCCTAAATTTCTTTTTTAATCGTCGTGGATCTCCCATAATGTCACCTTATTTCTGTGCTCCCGGTTGACCTTTCTTTCTGCGCATAACTCCAACGACTAAACCGTGACGTCCAGTACTTTTTGTTCTTTGACCACGTACCTTTAATCTTAAGTGATGGCGAACTCCTTTATAAGATTTAATTTTCTTCATCCTATCTATATCATTTTTAAGAGAAAGATCTAATCTATTACCAATAATATGAAGATCCTTACCACTACGCAAATCTTTGGGTCTATTTACCATCCAATTAGGGATCCCACTTTCTACAGGGGATAAAATAATTTGCTCAATTCGGTTTAAATCTTTTTCTGGAATTGCACCAATTCTCATGGCAGGATCAATGCCTGCTACTCTAACAATTGCTTGAGCAAACCTTCTACCAATACCTCTAATTTGTGTTAACCCATATTCAACTTTAGCATTCCCATCCACTTGGGAGCGGAGTTCACGGAAAAAAACTTTTTCACGGAAATTTTTGGGTCGTATAGCAGATGTAGAGCTCATTTAAATTCAATTATATACTAAGGTTTATTTATTGATTTAATGTTAGTGAATATAGAAAGCAATATTAAATTTTTGGTTTTAGTGAAGAAAACGCGGGATGACAAGAGTTTTTATTAAAAAATAAGAATTTTGTATTGAGGAACTCTAATCTTTTTTTCTAATTTCTCGATAATATGTTTTTTATTGATACTTTTTTGGAAATCGAATAAGGGAGAACTCTTTTAGTTTTTTCCATTTTTGAGAGGAATTATATTATCCTCCTAATTTTGAAGTGAATATGAATCAGAATAGTAAAATAATTTCATAGTTCATTCTTGAAAGAGTGAAATGTTTCTAATGGTGAGGGAAAGATTTAAATTTTTATAGATGTCTAATATATTTTGGAGAGGACAGATGAGAAGAAAATGGATGTATTTACTTGGAATAATTCTTACAGGTATTTTAATTACATCTTTCTCATTAATTATTAATAATTTTATAATATTAACAAGAATATATTATAAGATAAGTTATAAAACAGAAATTCAAAATTCTGAGATTGTTATTGAGAAAAGTGAATTATTTGAATATGATTTATTTTTTGAAGTTAATTATCAGATTGACAGGTTTATTGTAGAAGATCTTAAGTTAAAAATTGATGATGATAAAGAAAAATTTCATTTTTATCCTTATTATAAACATGTTTTGATTTATTCCTTAAAAGCTACTAATGAATCCTTGATATATCTAACTTATAACAATAGTTTAATTATTAAAGCGGATTATGAAAACCAAACAGAAATATTTACTACTCAGAGAGATTGCTATTTAAATTTTACCCTTATCCCCCCTCCTTCTAATAATTCTTCTATAATTGTTTTAAATGAGGTGGTCTTAGTTAGAATGAATCTAAAGTATAATCATGTTTATAATAGTTTGGGAGCTAAAATTATAGAAATAGAGCAATTCTTATGTTTAAATTCTAATTTCGACATCATATTTATTTGCATTCCTTTGAATATTTTTGCAATGGCATAAAATGGTTAAATATTTTGCATCAATAGTTTATTTTTAATAAAAAATAATTGGAGATTCAATAAATTGGAACTCTCTTACTTTCTCCTATTTTTAAGCTAATATGCTTTTCACAATTATTTTTTTTAGAACCAGCAATCCTTTGGAGTAAGGATAACCCAGGTTTAACTTCTTCTATTGGTTTTGATTCAATCAAATTATTTGAGATTAACTCTTCATATAATTGTTTACCTTTCTCAGTCCGGATGAGAACAGTATTCCAACCAGAGGGAGAACCAATAGAGCCAATCGAAATATCAGCAGATTCAGAGGTTAAATCATAACACATTTCGCAGTCTTCTCGAGCCAAATGAGAAATTTCTTTAATAGGAATATTTAATTCTTCTCCTTTATTTGTATATACAAAGAATTTACCCTTATTGATATCCATCTTTTTAGCATTTTTAATATCTACGTTCATTTTCTCACATATTTTTAAAAGAGATTCAAAAGAAAAGGATTCCATACAAAATATTCCTATTCTATAATCAATATTCTCCAATGATGGAAAGCCAATATTATAGATCTGGGATTTAAGAAGAGCTTGCATCTGGCAAGGAACACCTACTATTGCAATTTTTGTGTTTTTTACTTCCTTTTGATTTAGTATTTGAAGATTAGGATTATTCACATATTTAGTTCCAGCTGTTTTCAGGATATCTTCCTTAGTTTTAAGCAAAATTGGTTCAGGGCGCCATAGAGTATTACTCATTTTTGCCCCTAAAGCAAGATCTATTTTCTTTTTATCAAAAAGATAATGTAAACAAGTACTTGAAATTCCTCCATCTTGACATATTTCTGAGATTTCTTTTATTTTAGTCTTAGCGGAATAGGCTTCTAAATAATGGCCAACATTTTCATATTCCTTAATTTCAGAAGCTTCTTCAAGAGCCATATTTAAAACTTTAATGGGGAAATATGTTCGAGGGCATACAAAATAACATAATCCGCACCGAATACATTTATCCTCATTAATTTTTCCGAATCCGTTATAAATTTGAAGACAATTTACAGGACAAATTCCTGCACATAGCCCACATCCAGAACAATTTTTAGATTCGAATATAACTTTAACAGGTTCATAAATGGGTTTTAGCTTTGAAAGATCACCATCATTAACCTTTATTGAATAATTTTTGAAGATAAGTTGCTCAGGACTATCTTCATCTCCTTCAATCTTATCATATATTTCTTCTACATTGATAAGTTTTTCATTTTTTAGTAACTCTAATATACTTAGAGTTTTATGCAATTTCGTGGAAGTTTCCTCACAAAATTGCTGTAAAGTTTGCAAATTACTTTTGGAATTACTTTTTAGAAAATTAAAAAGGGAATATTTTAACTTTTCTTCATCTAACATTGTATAGAGTATAGTGTCATATTCAGTTTCATCATAAATTCCAGCATCTAAAATATCTTTCTTAGCATCAATTAAAGCTCGAATTCTGTATGAATCTAAAGCATCCGCTACATTCTTTAAAAATTCCCATGAAAAATTTTCTTCAAGACTCATAATCATTCTAATACTTATTTAAATTCAAATTTTTCCGAAGACCCAAGCAATGGGTTAGTTTCTTTTCAACTATAATTTTTTTGAAAAGATCATTCTATTTCGGAATATTCTTTGGTAGAGGAGGGAGGGCATGAATTTTTGTGGAAATATCTTCAACGGAGTTAATAAATTTTTCAACTTCTGCCGCTGAACAAAAATACTGTTGAACTCTTTGCTCAGATATGCCTTCATGCTTTAACAATTTCTTTAAAGTAAGGATATGTTCAAATGTGTTAGTATTTCCATTTCCGAATTCACATTCCCCCACTTTTCAAGAAATTATTGCAACACCGTCAGCACCATTTAATAAGGCTTCCATAATCAAGTGAATTCCTATTCGTCCCGTACATCTCACTCTAATGAGGTAAAAATCTGTTGAATAAGATCTTCTTGTCACCCCTGTTAAATCAGCTACAGAATAACCTCATTTGTCGCATCCAAAAGCTATAATTCTTCTTGAACTATTACCTTTTTTATCAGTCATTATTACTAACCTTTAATTTATTTAATCTTTTATGGTCTCAGTAATATTTTCAATTGATACCGCTTCACTACAGCCGATTCCTTTTATTTCTTGGGTAAATTGCTCTTCTCGATAATATTTTAAGTCAATAGCTTTTGCAGGGCATGAAGAGATACACACACCACAACCCTTACATTTTAAGTCATCAACAACAGCGATTTCGTACTCATTGACCTTAATAGCATCGTAAGAACATAATTTCTCGCACCTATGACACCCCATACACAAATCTTCATCTACTTCAGCAATGATTAATTCTTGATTATAAGTATCATGAGAAAGAAGTGTCGATGCCTTACTAGCCGCAGCTAGAGCTGAGGAAACTGAGTAAGGAATGTTTTTTGGCCCAGAAGCACACCCAGCAATATATATTCCGACATCTTTTGTTTCTTGTGGGCTCAAACACCCATGAATTTCAGAAAGAAAACCTCCCGGACCTTTACTTAATCCCATAATTTCAATAATCTCTTCGGTTCCTTTCGAAGGAATCATTCCCGTCGATAGAACTACTAAATCAGCATCAATTTTTACAATCTCTCCAGTTAAAGACGAAAATGCTCTAACTTTCAGCTTATTTGTTTTTTTATCCTCTATAATTTCGCCGACTTTTCCTCTAATCATTCTAATCCCCGTTTCTCTTATTTTTCTGTAATATTCTTCATTTCCTTTGTCTGTGGTACGAATATCAATATAAAACAGAATGACATCCAGATCAGGATATTCTTGTTTTAGTAATTGAGCATTCTTAAGTGCTACATTACAACATACAAATGAACAGTATGGATTGGCATTGATATCTCGGGATCCTACACATTGAATCATTATAATCGTTTTCGGTGTTTCACCATTAGATACTCTATAAACATGACCTCCAGTAGGCCCTATCGGGCTTAACATTCTTTCAAGTTCTATTTGGGTAATCACATCAGGATAATATCCATAATTATATTCATTTGATTCCCATATCGGATATTCGTCCCATCCTGTTGCGATAATTGCTGCCCCCACCTTTACTTCGACATATTCAGTCTCTTGTTCGAAATCAATTGCTTCAGCTGGACATGTGCGCTCACAATTTTTACATTCTATACACACACTCTTATCCATAACAGCTAATTTTGGTACTGCTTGCGGAAATGGGATATAAATTGCAGTTCTTTCACCAATACCTCTGTCAAACTCGCTAGGAACTTTAACAGGACATTTAGTTGTGCATAAACCACATCCAGTACATTTCTTTGGGTCAACATATCGAGCATTTTTTCTAATTTTTACATGATAATCTCCTGGAATGCCCTTAAATTCTACAACATCACTGTAAGTAAAAAGATTTATATTTGGATGTTTTGAAGCGTTTACCATTATTGGCGCTAAAACTCATATTCCACAATCGTCAGTTGGATATATCCTATCTAATTGTGCCATTTTCCCACCAATGGTTGCTTCCTTTTCCACTAGATAGACAGGAATTCCTTGATTTGCTAAATCTAAAGCTGCATTCATTCCAGCAATTCCTGCGCCTACGACTAATACTGCTTTCTCTACTGGAATTTCTTTTCTTGGTATTGTTTCCAATTCTCGAGCACGATTAATGCCTGCCTGAACAAGCCTTATAGCTTTTTCTGTTGCGCCTTGTCTGTCCTTAGCATGTACAAAAGAGCAATGTTCACGAAGATTGACCATTTGAAAGTAATAGGGACTTATTCCTGCTTCTGCTAAAACTGCTCTATAGGTTGGTTCGTGGATCTTTGGTGTACAAGCAGCAACTACTACTCTATTTAGATTTAAGTCGAGTATGTCGTTTTTAATAATGTTTTGGCCTGGATCTGAGCATGTGAAATCATTAACTCGCGAAACAACAACATTATTCTTCCCAGCATTTTTTTCTACATAATCTCTGACAGCATCGCAATCAACAGCAGCTCCTATATTAACCCCTCATCTACATACATAAACTCCGATTCTTGGTTCATCCGTGGTCTGTTTCTCAGACAATTACTTCACCTTTTTGTAAAACTTCACCAAAAATTTTTAGTTGATTTGAAATTAAACTTTAAATCTTATTGGTTTATGAAATTATGGCTACAATTTATTTTTTCTGATTAGATTTCATAATTTCAATAATGATAAGCGAATTCATTTAGTATTGTACATTTCAAACATTATTTTTTCAAAGAAGATCTTTTTAAGCAATTTGTCTTAAGTTTAATTAATATTTTAGCTTATTTTTAAGAAATTCGCAAATGGAGGGTAGGTTTTTTTGAAGGAAAGGGATGATGAATATCTATACATCAGTGGGCAACATTATGATAACGAAGCTCATGCTAGAGGTCTAATAAATAATCGAGTTACTTTTTATTTAGAGCAAGCTCAAAAATATGGGGAACCAGTTCTTGAATTAGCGTGCGGTACAGGTTTAATTACAATTCCTATCGCAAAAGAAGGAATATCGATTATGGGATTAGATTTCTCAGAAATAATGCTAGAGCACGCGATTAAGAAATCTAAAAGTGAAAATTTAAATATTGACTGGGTTAAAGGGGATATGGCAAATTTTCATCTAGATCAAAAATTCTCTACAATTATTATGCCCGGTGTTGCTATAAATTGGATTCTAGACAATCAAAACTTAAAAAATTGTTTGTCTTGTATAAAAACTCATCTAAAAAAAAATGGAAGATTTATCTTTGATACGTTCAATCCTAATCTTGAAATACTTCTAAGAGACCCTTTACAAAGATTTGAAAGAGAATACCCAAATCCAGATGGAGAGGGGATGGTAAGAGTTTTCACTAGCAATGTTTATGATAATAAAACTCAAATTAATCACGTGAAATTTTACTATAGTTTTGAGAACAAGGAAATCATTAGAGAAGTTAAATTAAGAATGCTCTTTCCACAAGAGTTAGATGCTCTGCTTCATTACAATGGTTTCATAATTGATTATAAATATGGTTCCTCAAAAAAGGAAATTTTTAATTCAAAATCAAACTATCAAATAGTTATTTGCCATAAAAGATAGAGAGAATAAATATCAAACACGTGAAATTTTTTATTAAAAGTTCATTACTAAAATTTATGGCAGAACAAGAAGAATCAAAAAGAGAAGAATTTGCTAAGGAATTTATGGCAGAAGAAGGTTTGAAAGGTAAAGCAAGAAGAATAAAGATCATGAAGATTATTGAAACTGTTGGTTATGATAAAAGAAAGGTTAAAACCGCTTTAGCTCGTTCTACTATTACAGATAGGATACATCATGATTAAATTTTGAAGTCCTACAACGATTTGGGGTTTAAAAATGCTTGATATAGAATTGTTTCGAAGTAATCTGGAAAAAATTATTGAATCAGAGAAGAAAAGATTCAAGGATCCCGTAAATGCTGAAAAAGTCTTAAAATATGATGTAAAATGGCGAGAAGTATTACAAAAATTACAAGATCTAAGGAAAGAACGAAATGATATATCTGCTTTAATTGGTGAATTTAGAAAAAAAGGAGAAAAGCAAAAAGCAGAAGAAGCAATAGCAAAATCTAAAGAAATCAAGACAGAAATTGAGGTATTAGAAAAGGATAGAGCAGAATTATTTGATCAGCGAGAAAAATTTCGATATATGATTGGAAATATTCTGCATAGTTCTGTTCCTATTGGTAAAACTGAAGAGGATAACGAAATTATTAGAGTAGTTGGTAATATTCCTAAATTTAATTTTAATCCCCTCTCACATGTTGATTTAATTTCAATAATTGAGGGCGCAGACACTCAAAAAGCCTCAGAAATCGTAGGATCGAGATTTTATTATCTTAAAGGAGATATAGTTTATCTAAACCTAGCTTTATTACAATTTGCGTTAGATAAGCTTACTAGTAAAGGTTTTATCCCAATGTGGACGCCTTTCTTTACAAAGTACGAAGTTATGAAAGCTGCCGCGGAGTTAGCTGATTTTGAAGAGTCTCTTTATAAAATCGAAGGAGAAGATCTTTATATGATTGCTACCTCTGAACAAACATTAGCAGCTTATCATTATGATGAAGTAATCTCTCCAGAAAGTCTACCATTAAAATATGCAGGTATTTCTTCTTGCTTTAGAAGAGAAGCCGGTTCACATGGAAAAGATACTCTAGGTATCTTTAGAGTCCATCGATTTGAAAAAGTAGAACAATTTATTTTTTGTAAACCTGAAGATTCATGGCAATACCATGAAGAACTTTTAGCAAATTCGGAAGAGATTTTTAAAGAATTAGAACTTCCTTATAGGATTACAAATATTGCATCTGGAGAATTAAATGACAATGCTGCAAAGAAATATGATTTAGAAGTATGGTTCCCTGCCTCTGAAACATATCGAGAATTGGTATCTTGTACAAATTGTTTAGATTATCAAGCCAGAAAATTAAAAATTAGAATGGGTTTAGTTGGTAGTGATCAACCCAAAGAAATTTTACACACATTAAATTCGACAGCAATAGCTACATCCCGTACTATATGTTGTATATTAGAGAATTATCAAAATGAAGACCATTCAATAACTATTCCAAAAGTACTTCAAAAATATATGAATGGCAGAAAGATTATTAAACCAGTAAATTAAATCTAATTAGAGTGCAAAATGGTTGAAAAAAATTTAGAGGATTTCGAGGAATTTTATGAAGATAAGATAAATTCTATTTATTCAAAAATAAAGAGAGCCTTAAAAAAATTAATATTTGACATCAGAGATAATTTAATAGAAATTAAGGTATGTCTGGATCATTTCTTAGAAGAAGGAAGAGAAAAAATTGATCAGAAGTCCCAAAAATCGCTAAATTTCTTCTCAGATCGAATTAGAAAAGAAATAGACGAAATTGTGATTCCTGAAGAAGAGATTACTTATGATAATACTTTAGATTTATTAAACGCGATTAAAAAATTATTTACAAGTATTAATGAGATAGCCAGAAAGTCATTGCCTAAATTTCAAAAAGAAGTACAACCTCAAATAAAAGAATTAAATTATATAACTCGAAAATTAGGTAAAAATCAGGGTGAATTAGATTCATTTCTTAGAAAGAAATATAGTGAAGTCAAGGATGCCGAATATCTTTTAAAAAAATTACCAAAAATATTTTCACTAAAAGAAAATATTGAGCATGCGAAAGCAGATTTAGATAAATTTGAAATGGAGTTAGAAGAAAGAAAAAACAAGCAGGAAGAACTAAATTCAGAACTAATAAAATTAGAGCAAAATGATCTCTTTAAAGAGTTAGATGCACAACAGGATAAATTATTTAAACTTCAGTTAAAAATTAATGATGAAATAGGTTTTAAGAAAGCTTTAAAGAAATTTAAATTTGAATTAGAAAAGGAAACTATTCATGTTCCTAATATAGATATGAATTATTTAAGGGATTTTCTTAAAAATCCAATTAGAATGCTTTCTTCAGAGAGAAAAGATTTACCAAAATTTACTGGTCTAATGGTTCAATTAAGGCACGCTCTGGAAGAAAATAAGTTAAATCTTAAAACAGATACAAAGCAAAAAACTGTTGACCATATAAACATGATCTTTGATGAGAAAATACTCCAAACCAATCTTGAAGAATATTTGCATTTAAAAGAAGAAATTAAATCAATTGAAGATAAGATAAAAGCTGCGGGATTAGCCGATCTTTTAGAGGAATTGAAGAATGAAATATCAGTTAATACAGTGAAGCTCGAACATCTTACAAATGATTATGAACGGAAAAATAAAGACTATACAAGATATTTGAATGCTTTAAAAGATGAAAGAGAGGAATTTCAAACTATAGCAGAAGAAATTTTAGGAGAAAAGGTCAAACTGAACATAGTTTTTACATTTTAATTATTCTTTCTATTAATCAAGTTAAAAGTTCGATTATTATTTGCGTTTAATTTCTTTAAAGAATATTTTAAACTTTTCTTTAAGAATTTATAGACTTCGGTGTTCTTTAAATTAAAGATTTTTAAATACTCATAAGCCAGAACTAAATCTTGCTTTATGTCTACGTCAAAACCAGCTCTAAAGGAATCGTATATTACTAATTTTTTAATACCCTTATTGTTCGCATTGTTGATTAAAGCGATTAAAGACGGAGTTTCTGGGTCTGAAAAAGAGGAGGGAATAATATCGGGGGGATTTCTGCTTAGAATTGAAATACCTGCGGAATGAATAGCAGGGCATACTACTAATTGATTCTCCTTAATGAGAGAATCGATTTCATAAAAATTTCGAGCATTTATTAAAATTAGATCTGAAAAAGCAATAGTTGTTTGAAGTGCTTTATATTCTTTTATTGCTATACTATTAAGGTGGTTTATCACCTCATCAAAAGATTTAGATTTATTTATTTCTTTCTCTTTAATACCGATTAACCCATAACTTTCTGCAATTTCTAAAATTTCTGGAGTCTGACAATACACGATTTTATGTTCAAAACAGTTCACATTAGTTAAAGTCGCACTAAGGTCTTTAACCATAGCAATAGTTAAATCCCCAAGTTGTTCAGCTGAAAAACAATCTTTAAGACGAGATTTCGTTCTTGATAAAGGAGCAACAGGGATTAATAAAATACTCATAATATTTAGATAACGAAATAATCTCAACATATAACAGATGTTCTTAAAGACAAAAATAAAATTAAATATTTAAGATTATTTAGAATTTATCTTAGATTATTTAAGATTAAAATTGCCAACCTCTCAAAAGCTTCATCAACATTTTCATTTGTTTTTGCGGAGGTCTCAATACACTCCAGCCCAAAATCACTAGCCATTTTTTTAGCTTCCTCAAAGGAAACAGTTCTTTCGTTGATCCTATCTATTTTATTGCCAAGAATAATAATTGGGATTTCTCCACTCAGTTCTTTTACCTTTTGAAGCCAGAAATTGACATTCTCGAATGATTCTCTATTTAAAATATCAAAAATTATAAAAGCACCGACAGCTTGAACAAAATAGTATTCATTGCTGAATAATTTGTCTTGTTGACCACCTATATCCCAAAAATAAAGCTTAAATCCTTTTTTTTGTATATCTTCTCTTAGATTTGGATTATCTATCTCAAGTTTATTAATTATCGGACTTAGATCAATTTCTTTTATTAAAAAATTAGCTCCAATGGTTGGGACATATTTTTCACTAAATTGGTTATCTACATATTGTGCCAATAAAGTAGATTTACCTACTGATGCGTCCCCACACATTATGACCTTTCCGCGATACGACATATAGTATTATCCCCCAAAATATTCCTCACTCAGAATGAGTGTTTTTGTCTCAAATTTATACTATAATATCTATTTTTTTAGATAAAATTTATATTTTTGGATAAGAATTTTTGTTATTTTTTTTTTTAAATCGCGAAATTTCAGTTTTTATTTGGTATTTTTTTGGGAGTTAGTTTTATCAGCTTACACCAATTGGTAATAAAATATTTAAAGAGATGGATGTACCCTATAATCTGTTTTTCATTTCCATTCTCCAACCATAAGCCTGAAGTATATTCAGGAGCTTCTTTTACTTGATCTAAGGTGGTTAGCAGAAATTGATTATCGGCAATCAATAGGCCAAAAGGAATGACGTTGTCACCCTCAATAGAGTGGATTGTAATAGATAGTTTTAACATTTTCTTTATTTCTTCTTTTAAATAATCACTATACTTAAGAGCAATAATTACTTGGATAGAAGAAGAGAATTTTTTGTTCCACAATTCTCTTAGTATCCACTCATAACCCCCTAATTCCTCCATAAGTAAATCTGGTGTAATAATGAAGAAAATTCGTTCCTGGGCAGCATTGATTAGTTCTTTTATTTTTTTCCTAATTTTAGATCTTGAACTTATAGCCCATACACGTGGCTCGGTTTCTTCTTTTGTAATTTCTAGTTCACTAATTACTTTTTCAAGAACTAATGTATCCTCTATTTTTTGTTTATATTCTTCGCGTATCACTCGAAATATTCGTTCAATTGGTATCACTTGGTAGTTTGCTCCTCTTTTGATCGGTTCTTTTTGGATAAAGCCTTTCTCTATTAATCTATTTAAAGAGTCATATACTCGTGCTCTATCCACCCCCGAATGTTTTGCAATATCTGCAGGGCTTAATATCTTATATTTACAAAGAGTCAGTAGTACCTTTGAGTCATTTTTAGTAAAATTTAATGATTGCAGTGCTTCTTCAATTTCTGATTCTTCTAGTTCATTCATGGTAGTAAATTAGTTTCTTGAAGATAAGGTCTCAATATATTTATTTTTTCATCTATAATGAAATAGTCTAAGATCTCATATTTTAATTTTATTTTTTAGAAAAAAAATAGAAAAAAAAGTTTTGAAAGAGAAAAACAATGTTTATGGGATAATCCATTTATTCTGATTCTTAATATCTTAAGAATCTAAAAAATTTTTTGTGTTTTATTTTCAAGATTTTGTTAAATGAAACTTTAAATTTTTTAATCTGTGGTTAACCCTAAAATTCAACAATGGTTAATAATAGGTTAACCAATTTTCGTTAAGATTTATTGAATTATTAATAATAGTGAAAAATTGAAAAATTGAGATTTTACACATTTATTTCCGACAAAACTAAAAAAAAAATTATATTAGAAATTAATATCATATTAATAAAACAATCTAATTTTCGAACTTAAGGATTCGAAAATTTTCTCGAAAGAGATTATCGATTCGAATCATAACATTTATATAATAGAAATGCGTAGTTATTATTAATTAACATCTAAATAATAATCCCATAAAAATAAAGTGGAGGAATAAGAATGGCTAAAAAGAAAGCTCCAGCAAAGAAATCTGAAGGTTATATTGCTAAGGCTCCTATTAGAAGATTAATGAAAAAAGAAGGAGCCGATCTTGTAGCAGCAGAAGCCTTAGACAAGTTAATTGACTTTTTAGAGTCGAGTGCTGCCACTGCAACTAAGGAAGCAATCAAAGTCTGCAAAGCAGATAAACGAAAGAGAGTTACTGCCGCGGATATTCGCGCAGCAACAAGATAGAATACTTCAGATTGAATTTCTAAATTTTTTTTTTCTCTTTAATATAATTTTGATGAGTTATTAAAAGATATTTTTATCTTTTAATTCTTGGAGGAAGGAAAAATTCATATTTCTTTCGAAATAATCTTGTAATTATAAATCTATCTAACCTTCTAAGGTTTTGGAATAAGATCCAAATAAGTCGATCATATTTGTAGTATTTTATTATTTCTTTTAATTTTACAGGTTTAATATTTAACTCTGAAAGTTCTTGAGTTATGAAATTATTGACTAATTTAATCAAAGCAGGAATTAAATCTGCTCTTTGTTCCTTGGAGAAGTTTGCAATAAGATCTATTACAGTTGTGCGAAAATCATAATATCTATTTACCACATTATTCATGATATTTTGTATGTAATTAATCTTAAGTATCCATTTTAAGAATGTAGGAGTAGATTTTAATAAGAGAGCAAGATCCATTGCCTCCTTACCATTTATTCGAAAAAAGGGTGGTATTGTATCAAGAAAGATCAAATTAGAGTTTGCATCCAGAGTCGGATTAGTTTGATTGAAATTGTCAATAGCAAAATTAGAGATTTGTGCATCTAAACCCACCTTTATTTTGTCCTGAGAATGATTAAATATCCAAACTTTTTTCATCTCTTCTAATATTAACAAAACAAAATTCATAATGCCTTTTTTATCTAAACTATGAATAGCTTTATTCCCTATTGAAAAGGCAGGAAGTTTCTGTTGAATATAGTAAAATTTGATGCTGTTAGATCTGTCTCTGAACCAATGAATTTTGTAAGGGGGGATTTTGATATTTAGTTCCTTATTTAATATTCGAAAATATTCTTTAAAAACTTGAATATGCCGCTTCACTTGATTTTCTTCATCGAAAATTGAAAGTCTTTTATAGGCACTATTATTTACATCATTTAAAATTTCAAAAACAATACTCATTTCACCATAACCTAAAACATTAATGAGTATTCTATCCTTTTTAGATGTATTTGAGTATAACAAATCTTCAAACTTCTTTAATATAGAAAGCTGATTGTTCATTAAGGATAGTTTTATATAAATGCTTTAAAATTAAATTATCAAGGTATTAATTTAGAAATTTTCGAAAAACTCTTTATTCAAGTATTTATGAATATTCTCATCTAATTTCTTCTTTACTGCTTCTAAACCTTCAGGTAGTACACGTGTTTTACCAACGATATCAATAAATCCAAGTTCAGTCCCATATCTAGGAATCAAGTGAAAATGTAGGTGTTCAATACTACCTCCCGCATTTCTTCCCTGATTAATACCAATATTATATCCTTTAGGATTGTATAAATCATTTAACATTAATTGAATGCCTTGGATCGCTCGATTCACGTGAATTAATTCCTTTTTTGTTAAATCTATGAATTTTGTTATATGTCTTTGAGTAACAATCATTAAGTGAGCAGGATTATATGGATATAGATTCAAAACAATAAAACATAATTTATCTTCATAAACTTTTAACGTTACAACACGTTCATCATTATCTCTTACAGCACATAGGATGCAGTCTACATCTGGTCTTGCCTTCCCTTGTACATAATCAAGTTTTCCCAGTGCTTGTAACCAATCCTTAAATATAGGAATACACCTACCTTCTAAATTTTATATTATGAATAGAGTGAAAAATCAGATCCATTTGAAAAATCTTTAGATCTCATGAAATCATCTGGTTTTAGCTTTCCAAAACAATATTCACCTAACATTATATTAGTATAAGCTGAAGCATCAAAAACTCTCCTAATTGATTTGAAAAATTTATTTTTGGAAACTGTGCCATTTTGGTTAAGAAATATTTGGTCGCTAATTTCATATCGATAATTCTGTATGTCAATTCGATAGAATAAATCTTTAGCAAGAAGATATTTTCTAAGATCCCAAAAATATTGTGATTTTTTATTTTCTTTTAATGAATTTAAAGCATCAATGTGAGGGTTCGAAATTTGAGTCCCAAGTGATATAACTATTAAATCCTTTTGGTTAGGTTTTATCACTACCATATTTCTACCAATTTGACGTCCCATAGGGTCATTACCGGGAGGGAAAATAAATTGAAATCCAAACTCTAATTTTGGATTACTAATCTTTCCTCGTAACAATCCCTCTTCTAGCAGATATTCCCGTATTAAACTTTTAATTTTGTTTTCCTTATTAGACATTATTATTCAGTAGACTAAAGAATGAAATAACTAATATAATTTTTTATTGAAATTCTTAAATAAAATTCGATTTTGAAAAATTAGATAGAGCTCTATATGCAAAGATTAATATTTTCCTCTTGGACGTATTTCAGGTTTTATACCAGCATCAAGTAAAACTTGTTTGTTCGTTTCTAAATCTTTAATGGGGGTGCAATAAATCACTTGAAGTGTATCGAGATCAATATAAATCTTACCTACAATACCTAAACCCATTAATTGATTATCTTTATCTACAAAAGTATGATCTAGATTCATTTTTATTGCCTGTTTACCATCCTCAAGTTCTACAAGTGATGGCTGACAAGCAGTATATCCTGGACCTCGATTTTGAAGTAGATAATTCATTATAGCATAATCTAATTCATCATTGATTTCTCCTTGTTTTTGAAGGATTTTAACTACACTTGGATCTTGCATGTTGTCAAAAAAATATCTCTTTTTTAGATAAAAATGAGATAAATTACTTTTTATTTTTTTGGTAAATCATAAAAAAAGATATAAAAAAAATAAAGGTAAAAAATAAGTTAATCCCGTTCTTCACATATTACTTCGTCTACAGAATGAAGCGCACAATTTATTCCTGCTAGTTGATCAGCGATCCTTTCAAGTGATAAGTTGGTACCTTCTATGTTAATATGTAAAGAAGCTGTTTTTTGATCTAATTCATCCACCTTAACTCTTACTTTTTTTACCCCTTCAATTTGCATTAATTGTTGGGCTACAAAATAGGAATCTGGCTGATGTGGCTTAAGCACGTCCAAGAGAAACTCTACTTTCATTATTTTGTTTTAAACCCGTAGTTTTAATATTAATATTTTTCAAAAGTTTTAATGAATATTTTAATTATTCCTTTTCTGCTTTATAAAAGTTTCTCAATTATTTCTATTAATTTTGAAGGGATTTCATTAAGTTCAATAATCACATCAGCCTTTTTAATGAATTCTCCTCCAAAAAAATTAGGTTTTTTTGTATCCAGAGCGATGGAATAAGCCCCTACATTAATAGCTGCTTCTATATCTCGACTAGAATCTCCGATAACTAGTGTTTCAGAAGGGTCTATTCTCAGTTGGTTGCAGATATATAATATATGCTCTGGATGAGGTTTTAGATTAGTTACACTGTCTCGTCCTACAATTAAGTCAAAATAATGAAGTAATTTAACCTTTTTAAGCGAAGTTTCAGCGTTTCTTCTAGTATTAAAAGTGAATATCGCTTGTTTAAGGTTTTTTGAGTTAGCATATTCTAACACCTGATCGATTCCCCCTACCATTTGAGCCTTTTGAGCTGCCTCAAATTCAACTTTAGTGATAGTTTCATCAACCTGTTTAATAATTTGTGATACTCTCTCTTCAGAAAAACCTTGTGACTTGAAATATTCTCTTGATTTTGCTACGTTATCCAAAATTGAAAACTCTACAGAAAGTAAATGTTTTGGGACATGTTCTTTTTTCAAAATTTTTATAGCGTCTCGACGTGCTCTTAGGAAATTAATATTAAAATAAATGAGTGTTCCATCTAGATCCCATATGATAGCCTTTAAAAATTTTCTTGGTTCCATTTAATATACCAGATCTGCGTAAATCGGCCCCTTAGGAGTGAGTTCTGACTTTTTAAGTTTAACTTGATTAATTAAAAATTCCCCAAATTCTGTATCTTTGTTTTCATTTATTAATTTCTTGAAAATATCAAAGTTTTTATAATTGATTCTTTCTCTTCTAAGCCTTCCAATAGTTAAATGAGGTTTAAATTGTTCTCTTTTATCACGATTGATTTTCAATCTTTCATGAAGGAGGCGCTCTATAGAATTTTTAACTTCTTGCAGTAAATTAATGTCACCAATTAATTTTATCCACAAAACAGAGAATTTATTGAATTGTCCAACACCCTTAAGAATGTATTTATAGGTTTTTTCTTGCAACATTTTAGAGTTAATATCATCTCTTAAAATAGTAAATATTTGAGGCGCTAAAGTTTCTGGAATATTACCAAGGAATTTAACAGTCATATGGAGGTTTTCAGGTTTTACTAATTTCAATTTTGGTTGGTTTTGCTTTAATCGAGTCGAGAAAGATTCAATTTTATCTATAGTGTCTTTATCATTTAATTCTAGAGCTATGAATGATCTAATCATTTTTTTTCCCAATATTTAGAAATTCTCCATTCTTTATCTTTTAATTGTTTTTTCTGTTCAGGAATTATAGCAATTTCTTTTAAATCCTCAATAGCATTTGATTTTATAAGATTTATTATATTTTTCAAGAATATAATATTCATATTGCCTCTAGTATTGGCATCAGCAGAGGCATTATGAGGAATAAGAATCATTCTGATATGAGGTTGGTTTTCTTTAATTCTTTTAAATCTATCTAGCGTCTTAGTGTCTAAAGGCTCTGTCGGGAAAACATCAAGAGCTATATTGATGTTAATTTCTTTACGTTCTAACATATCCAAAAAGCAATTTAAATCCAGAATTCCTCCTCGGGCTGTGTTTACAAGCAAAGCATCTGTTTTCATAACAGATAATAAGTCTCGACTAACTAAGTTTTTTGTATTTTTGTTTAATGGAACATGAATACTCACAATATCTGATTCCCTAAAAATGTCTTTAATATCTGTCTTAAACTCGAGAAAAGGAAATTTTTTCTCAAAATCTGTTTTCTGTTTAAGATCAAAATATAGGATCTTAATGTTCCAGCCAGATAACCTTTGTACTAATTCCTTACCGATTTCTCCTAATCCTATGATTCCGATTATTTTATTATCGATTACAGATGAGAGAGAGTTATCTAAATCCCACTTATTTGTTGAATCCCATTGATTATTCCAAATATAATTATGAAGATCAATTAAGTTTCTTAAATTTGCCATTATTAGTGCTATAGTATAGTCTGCTACAGTCTTATGAAGAACTCCTGGTGTATTTGTAATTATTATATTATCTTCTTTAGTTCTTTGAATATGATTATATCCCACTGTTGAGGTAGAAATAGCAAAAATCTGTGATTTTTCTAACATTTTAGAGGATATTTGATGACTCAAATGACAACCAAGAATATCAGGATTGAAAATTTCAATGTCATGTTGTATTTGATCCTCTGTAGGGAATCTACCTTCGAAAATTTTTAATTCTGATATTTTAGTCAGTTCCTCCCATAATTCTTTTATTGTTTTACGAATTTCTTTGGAGATTTTCTTATTAGATCCAATTTCCTTTTCGGAGAACACATTTGAAGTAAAATAAACTTTTGCTCTATAAATATCACTCATACTTTGGAGACGAAAAAATTTGTTTTTGAGAGTGTATATAATATTATCTGATTCTCAATGTTTATTAATTCTAAAACTACTTTGTATTTAAAATTCGATGATAGTAGTAGAAAATGTCTGTGATTAAATGTCAACTATGTAGAAAAGAAATAATTGGTGGAGCAAAAATTCAATATTTTGATATTAAGGAACCTACTACTATTCACGTCTTTTGTTCTGAAAAATGTAAAGATAAGTGGATTTCTACTCAAGAAATAAATAAGAAATAAGGTCAATCTTACCTTTTTATTTTATCTGGAAGGTAAAAATCATATTTCTTCTTAAAAAGTTTAGATTTAAGAAATCTATCAAGTCTTCTAGCGTTTTGAAATATTACCCAGATCATTTTATCGTTTTTATAATATTTATGCACTTCTTCGAATGTTATTCGTTCTATATTAAACTCCTTAGCTTCTTCTCTAAAAAACTGGTTAACTCTCCTAATAAGTCTTGGAATCATCTCAGGTTTTTGTTCTTTAAAAAAATTAGCAATTAAATCTATTGCTACAAGTCTCCAGTCATAATACCGATCTACAACTTCTTCTAAAAACAAAGCTTTAATTAGAAATCTTAAGAAAGAAGGAGCACTTTTTAAAAATAATTCTGCTTCCATGGCTTCTATATTATTTCTCCGAAAAAGGGGAGTACTAGTATCTAAATATAATAATTTTGATGCTTCACTAATTTTTGGTACATGGTGGTCATAATCAACCACAACAAAATTTGAAATTTGTCCATCCAAACCGACATCTAATGTTATGTTCTCTTTATTAAGAGTCCAAACCTTTTTCATTTCTCTCATTGCTAGAAGAATTAATGTTTCAATTTCCTCATCAGATACTTGGTGAATAACTTTATTCCCCACAGCTTCAGGATCAATCTTCTGTTGCACACAATAGAATTTAATTTCATCCATTTCATTTTTAAACCAAATCGCATCATGCTGAGGAAGGTTTAAACCAATTTCTTCAGTTAAAATTCTGCAATATTCTTTATACGCCCAGATATGCCTTTTAACTTGGTTCTCATTATCAAAAATAGGAATTCTCTTGTATGCTAAATGGGCTGGATCATTAAGAATTTCGAATACTAAGCTGATCTCACCGAATCCAAGAATTTTTATTGGTATTTTTCCTCTCTCTGGATGTAGCGTGTCAAGCGTTTTTTCAAATTCTTTTAGTAATTCAATATCAATTTTCATTGATAATCAGGCTTTCTAATATATCTCTCTTAAACTTTAAATAAACATTGTTTTTATTTATTTATAAATGTATAAAACACCAAATTAAGTTTTAAAGTTGTAAGATTCATTTCGGGAAAGGATAATTTTTACCATATCTTCTCTTCCCGTTTTTTTCAATCGTCGTAAGTAGTTTTTGAGTTGTCCTCTGGTATGAAATGGGCCACCTTCTTGAAAAACTGTTTCCATAGGATCTTTATTATTTGGATTACCTTTCAACATTTCTAAATGCCATTCATTAAGATATTTTAGGCCTTTAGTCACAATTTCAGGTTTTTGTTCTGCAATATTATTCAACATATGGAAATCAATTTCAAAATCAAAGAGCATAATCTCTGGGAAATTCTTTAGTCCCGTATGATATGTCTTAATAAGAGTCCAATTTTCAAATCGTACTGTACGTTGGCAACTCCAAGCATTCTGACTAATTGTAAGGTAGTTCCGCCCTAGATGATTATTATTTTCTAATTCAGCTAAAATACTCTTTCCATCCCAGAAATTAGGAACACTTGATCCCAGTTTATCGATAACAGTAGCTGCTATATCTGTTTGGTAAATTAATGACTCATATTTTCTTCCCCAGTTTTGCTCTGGCCATTTTATTATCATTGGAACACGATTAATAATATGGCAACCTGTAAGATGATCTCCATAGATATTTAATTCCCCTTGACTTTCTCCGTGATCAGAACTTATTATAATTATAGTCTCATCGTAGATTCCTTGTTCCTTCAGTATTTCTGTTATCCTACCGACATATTCATCTGCATAATTTATACCAACATCATACCCATCAATCCATTGTTTGAAGTCATCTAGATCTCTAATTTCTACAATATTTTTTATCCTGGGAAACAATTGAACAAATGACTCATCCGAGAAACCTGACGGTTCACATGCAGAATGCGGACCATAACTTTTTCTATGTTCATCTATGATTTCTTGTGTTATCCATGAAGGGATTGGGTCATGGTCAAATGGATTTCCAAACTCTTGCGGCGTACGGTAAGGAGTGTGAGGATCCCAAAAATTCACATGTAAGAACCAGTCGTCCCTTTGTTCATTATCTTTTAACCATTTCTCTACATATGGGTAAACCTGATCTGCTGTTTCCATACCCCTATATCCAGGATTATACATTTCTTTCCATCCAGAATAGAACCAAAAGGCAGAGTGTCTTTCTGCGAATGGAGAAATAGAAACAGGATATAGTTTTCCTCTTCTAAGCATACTAATCCAATTGAAACTCAAAAATTGGTCTTGAAATCCTCTTGTCTTTCCTGTCAACCGTAGATCTGCCGCAGTTCCGCCATGACCTACTATCCCCGAGTGAATACCGAAACGGCCAGTAAAGAGTGCCGCTCTTGAAGGTAAGCATGGGGCATCTGAAACATAGCAATTCGTAAATAGTGTAGCATTTTCGGCTATTTTATCTATATTTGGAGAAGTATTACGATGATAACCATAACAACCTAGATGGTCTGCTCGTAAGGTGTCGATGTCTAAAAAAAGAATTCTCATTATTCTTTTTAAAACAAATTATTTTTTAAGTTTTTTAGATTTTTTAAACCAGAAATACAGAACAATACAAAGAGAGATTATGACTGATAGATTAGATTGGGAAAATGCTGAAATAATTGGTCAAAACAAAGAACCTGCACATAACACGTTTATTCCATACCTAGATATGGAATCTGCTTTGAAAGGAGTTCGTGAAGATTCAATTTATTATCAATCGCTTAATGGGAGTTGGAGATTTCATTGGGTTAAAAAGCCTGAAGATCGTCCAATAAATTTCTTCAAAATAGATTATGATGTGGATAATTGGGAAGAAATTTCAGTACCGAGTAATTGGCAAATGCATGGTTATGGGATCCCGATCTATTTAAATATAAGATATCCACGAAGCGTGAGGAAGAAGAATATTCCTAAAATTAGTCATGAGTATAATCCAGTTGGGTCATATCGAACTGAGTTTATCATTCCTAATAATTGGAATAACCGAGAGGTCTTTATCCATTTTGATGGTGTTAAATCTGCATTTTATATTTGGGTAAATGGGGAAAAAGTTGGTTATAGCCAAGGTTCAATGACTCCTTCAGAATTCAACATTACTAGATATTTAAGAGAAGGTGTTAATATTTTAGCTGTAGAAGTATACCGATGGTCAGATGGAAGTTACCTTGAAGATCAAGACATGTGGAGATTAAGTGGTATTTATAGAGATGTGTATTTATTTTCTACTCAAAAAGTGCATATTAGAGACTTTTATGCCTATTGTATTTTTGATGAGCAATTCAAAGATGCACAATTAAAAAACAGAATAAAAATGAGGAACTATGGGTCCACTAATATTGATAACCTTACAGTAGAAATCTCTTTACTGGATGAAAATCAGAATTATGATTATGAAAATATAATTGCAGTAGAAAAATTTTATCTAGAAGGAAATACAGAGAAAACTATTGAATTCGAAACAATAATAAAGAATCCTAAAAAATGGTCAGCAGAGAACCCAAATCTTTATGATTTATGCATATCATTGAAGGATTCAAACGATAATATTATAGAAGTGGGAACATGCAAATTTGGGTTCAGACAGATTGAAATAAGAGAAGATGGGGGGTTTTATATTAATAATCAACCCATTAAGTTTAAAGGTGTGAATAGACATGAGCATGATCCTAATCACGGAAGAGCTGTTCCTTTTAGTAGGATGTTCCAGGACATAAAATTATTAAAGCAAAATAATATTAACGCTGTCCGCACTAGTCATTATCCTGATCATCCAAAATGGTATGAATTATGTGATCAATATGGAATTTATATTATTGATGAATGTAATTTAGAATCTCATGAATTACGTGATATATTACCTAAAAGCGATCCTCTATGGACTAAGGCATGTATTGATAGAATGATAAGTATGGTTGAAAGGGATAAAAACCATCCTTGTATAATAATGTGGTCGCTTGGAAATGAGGCAGGCATGGGAGAGAATTTTAAGAAGATGAAGGAAGCGGC
This sequence comes from Promethearchaeota archaeon, assembly GCA_048938895.1. GTDB lineage: Archaea > Asgardarchaeota > Lokiarchaeia > Sigyniarchaeales > SOKP01 > Loki-b32. Next base: position 103,969 of record JBHLLU010000003.1, on the reverse strand, counting down.
TCTTAACATAGACGGCACTAGACCTATCCATTATGAGCAAGACTATAATAATGAAGTTTCTGATGTCTTTAGTTACATGTATTATCCATCTTATCTTCTAGAACGGATGATAAAAAATAGAGAATATGGATTATGGACAAGTCGAAAGAAATTACCTGAAGGCACAGTAAAACCATATATGCTCTGTGAATATGCGCATGCAATGGGAAACAGTTTAGGCAATTTTCAAGAATACTGGGATGTTTTTGAAAAATATCCTAACGCTCTTGGTGGGTTTATATGGGATTTTATAGATCAAGGACTTCGTAAAACCACTGATGATGGTGTAGAATTTTGGGCATATGGTGGAGATTTTGGGGATAATCCAAATGATCGGAATTTCTGCTTAAACGGTATTGTAATGGCTGATCGAACTCCTAATCCCTCACTTTTTGAAGTCAAAAAAGTTTATCAAAATGTAAAAATAGATCCTGTAGATTTAATAAAAGGAAAGGTCAATATTTCCAATAAGTATAGCTTCCAATCAGTTGATTTTTTAGAAGCTGAATGGGAATTAACTGCAAATGGTCTACCAATCCAGAAAGGTAATATTGGAAAATTAAATATAAAACCAAAAGAAACTCAAGAGATAATAATACCTTTTAAAACTCCTGAAATATTATTTAATACTGAGTATCATCTAAAAATTCTTTTCTTACTTGCTGAAGATACCCCCTGGGCTAATAAAGGTTACACTATGGCATGGGATCAATTTAAAATGCCTTTTGATTTTATTAATCAACCAAATATAAAGCTTGTTGAATTAGATGATATAGAAATAGAAGAATCAAGTGATAAATTGGTATTACAAGGGAAAAACTTTAATGTAAGTATTGGTAAAGATTCTGGGGTAATAGAATCTTATTCATTTAAAGATATGGATTTATTAAGAACCCCATTAGTACCAAATTTCTGGCGAGCACCAACGGATAATGATTTAGGATCAGTTGATTTTCGAAATAAACCAATTGTAGAAATAAATAAAAATTGGAGGGAAGCTAGTAAAACTAGAGTAATAACCAATTTTATATTTGAACCGGTTAACTCAAAAGTTATAAAAGTAAGTGTAGAATTTAAGGTGGTAAATGCTGATGAACCTCTTAAGATTACTTACTATATCTATGGAAACGGGCATATCATAGTAAAAAATCAATTTATTCCTAGTAAACAAATGATTCGTTTCGGAATGCAGACTAGTCTTCCGAAAGAACTTGAGAAAATGACTTGGTATGGTAGAGGTCCATATGAAACAATGTTAGATAGAAAAACTGGTGCTATGATTGGAGTTTATTCTGATATAGTTGAAAATTTGATCCATCCTTATGCAAGACCTCAGGAAAATGGGAACAAAACAGACGTACGATGGGTTGCAATGACTAATGAAGAAGAAACATTAGGTTTACTGATAACAGATATAGGAGGAACTTATCTTAGCATTAGTGCGTGGCCTTATACTATGGAAGATTTAGAATCTGTAAGCCATAATCACCAATTACCTCGACGTGAAAGTATTACATTCAATATTGATTATAAACAACAAGGAGTAGGAGGTGATGTTCCTGCTATGCTTATGCTCCATAGGAAATACAGGTTGGAGGCGAAGAAATACTTTGAATATACTTTTCTTCTGAGAGGATATATCAGAGAAATGGGAGCAATTGATGAAATAGCACTGAGCAAACCTCCCTTACTTTAATTATTAAGTAATATTCTTATTTTAGATTTTATTAATATAATAATTTAGATAAGTTTGAAGTTTCGATGCCTCGACCACTTTGGTTTGTTAAAATATTGAAAAAAACTTTTCCAAATGTTAAGTTTATAGCTAAACTGACAAATTTACCTATCTTAGGAACATTTTTTGATTTTCTTCTCTTTAGAGGTGATGATATCATTTATCTCCCTCAAGATAGAGTCATAAATCTGAACAAATCTTTAGGAGAATATCGAGAATACGTAATGCCTTCTCAAGTATTAGAACATTTTATTAATAAAGCTAAAAATCATTGGATAATGGATTTTTGTATTTGCAGATCAAGTATGGATTGCCAAGATTATCCCCAGGAATTGGGTTGCCTTTTTCTTGGAGATTCTGTACTTGATATTAATCCTCAACTAGGGAGACTAGTAAGCAAAGAAGATGCATTAGAACACCTTAAAAAATGTAGAGAAGCGGGATTAGTTCAAATGATAGGTAAGAACCGATTAGATGCGCAATGGTTAGGTGTTAGTTCAGGGGATAAGCTTTTAAGCATATGTAATTGTGACCCGTGTTGTTGTTTATGGCGTGTGTCTTCGATCTTGGTACCAAAAATAGGATCAAAGATAAAAAAGATGCCAGGAGTGGTTGTTCGTGTAAATGACAACTGTATTGGGTGTGGTACTTGTTTAAATGATATTTGTTTTGTCAGTGCGATTACTATTAAAGATAATAAAGCTATCATTAGTAATCAATGCAGAGGATGTGGTCGATGTGTTTCAGTTTGTCCCCAAAATGCAATAGAACTATTAATAGATGAGGAAAGATTTATAGAAAAATCAATTCATGAACTTGAAAACATAATTGATGTTACTTAATTTTTTTATCGGTTCCGAATATGTTTCTCAGTTTAAGATTATCCATTCTAGTTCTCTGTTTTAATGCAGAAACAGCTTGCACCGTTTCTTTTATTGAGTGAAATACTGGAATGTTTGCGAGCTCAAGTGATTCAATTATAATTGAATATTTTGCCACGTATGGTATGAAACAAACAACAGGTTTATTTTTCGATGTAATAATATTTGCTACTCTTCTCCCAATTTGAAAAGAGATGTTAGGTGGATAGGGAAGTAATAGCAGAATTATACATTCAATTCTATCGATATTTGATAGATATCTAATTATGTTTTCGATATCTGTATCTAATACTGATCCGGTTAAATCAATAGGATTGTTAAACGAAGCGATTTCAGCGGCGACAGGATTCATAAGGCTCTTTAGATCTCTTTTTTCTTGTTGAGAGAACTTTATAGCATTTAATCCGTAAATCTTTAACATATCTGAAGCTAAAACAGCATGGCCACCTGAAACAGATACGATCACCACATCACCATAGGTGATAACATTTTTTCCGAAAGGGTTCCTCTTCTTTGCCAATACATCAAAAACTTTTAAGCAAGTCAGAAGTTCCCGTTCACTGTGGGGTTGGATAATGTAATGCTGCCGCAATGCATCGTATATAATTCTATAATTACCTGCCAAACTCGCCGTATGTGATTGTGTTGCAACCTTTCCCTCCCTTGTTTTGCCACCAAAATATACAATAACTGTGTCTTCAGAAACTTTCGCTAGTTCTAAGAAATCACGTGCTCTCCCTTCATTAAAACCCTCTAAATAAAAAGCAATATTCGTAGTTTCAGGATCCACACGGCTGAAATATTCTAAAAGCATAACTTCGTCCACAACCGCACGGTTACCAATTGAAACTGCAGTGGATACGCCGATATGTCTTTCGTTAAACTTTACAAAGAATTGATCCACCAAAACTCCTCCACTTTGGCTTATTAAAGCAACAGATCCTTTAGGAGGTTTAGTTATGCGCTCTGTAGGCAAAAATATAGTGTCAACAATCGGTGGTGCGTAAACTCCAAGGCAATTAGGCCCAAGAACAGCAATATCATTATCAAAAGCTATTTTTTGAAGTTGTTCTTGTCTTTTTCTACCTTTTCCACCGATTTCAGCGAATCCTCCTCCGATTATAACGCTTGAAGGAATTCCTAAATTACTGCATTCTTGAATGTATTCTAAAGTGTCATCAGGACCAACAGCAATGACTAATAGATCAGGAACTTCAGGTAATTTATCCAAGCGTTCATATAATTGAATTCCCTCAATTTCACCTCCATTTGGATAAATTCCATAAACTTTAACTTGCATTTCAAATTCATTTTTCAGTAATACTATTCGTCCAGGGCTAAGAGGATTTTTCTTACTTATGCCAACTACAGCAATAGATTTTGGTCTGAATAGCTTTTCTAAATTCATTTTAGATAGCAATTACTAGAGCTTGTTTTATTGTATATGACATATAGATTTAAATTATATTTAATTTTGCTCTAATTTATAATTTAGACCTATAAGGAGTGATAAATTTAAGAAAAAGAAGGATATATTAATTTTTAACAATATCCTCAAAAAGATTTACGAAAATACTAAAATCCTTATTTATAAAATATATATCAAATGGATTATGCCTTTTCAGTAAAAGCATATAATACGGTAAATCAGAATCTTTGAAAAGAATCGGCTTGAATAAGAAATATCTTCCGGATTTTCGAACAACAATTTGATCCTCTTGTTGATCTAACTCCAAATCCTCAAATACATCATTAATGCTTAGGAAATAACCAATTGTGCTGCTTAAAAGCTTTTTAGACTCATCATCCTTGAAACAGGAACCCAATATAATCGAATTTTTATCAATTATAATTAATCCTTCGCAGTCTAACTTTCTTGCATATTCTTCGATAGTTTTTTGAATTAGTTCTGATTTTGGATAGAGCTCCAATAATATTTGAGACATAGAACTCATTATTGTAAATGGATCGTATATTGAAGTGCAGAAAAAGTTAATATTCTTATATTTAGCTGTTTCATTTATTTTCTTCTTTAATTCTTCGATTTGTGCTTCGATTTCGTTTTCTACCCTATGAATTAATTTAGGATCGCATTTATGGAAGAAAATATTTAATGGTGGTTCAATTCTCAGCTCTTTAAATTTCTCAATAACATCAAATAAATAGCTTAAAGATTCATTTATACGAGAAGAATCTAATACATCAATAACATAAATTGCAATTTCTGTATCGGCAAAAAATTTACTAGGGTTTTTTAGATATGAAATTAAATAACTCTTTTGACCTCCTAAATCCCATTCAGAAATTTCTCTTCCTAAAAATTTAAAAGTTGTTCTTTGAGCACCTCTTGTAGGTTCAATTACAGCTATTTTTGAGAATTCTCTATGCAAAGCTAAAATAATGCTAGTTTTTCCTGCTTGATCCAAACCTGTGAATAGAATCTTAAAAAGCTTCTTTTCGGAATCCTTTTCTTCATGAAAGAATAATAGTGAATCTTCTATATGTACTTCACCCCGTTTTTCTAATGAAATATAAATTCTTGAAATATACGCCTAATATAAAACATATATTTGGATATTTAAAGTTATTTCTAATTTAATTTGAATTATTTTCGAATTAATAAAAAAATTATAAGTTTTTATAAAAAAAAATTAGTGGATTTTGATTTAACTGGAATAGGTTTTTAAAACTAGGTATATTCAAGTTTCTTTCGATGTAGTTTTTCTTTCTGGAATAAAATCAAAGATCTTATGTACTAGTATATTCGCTTCGCTAAATTTGCTTACTTCATGCACATCAACATTTTTATGATAGTATTTCAAAATAAATTGGTCATTAAATTTTCTAAGACCGGATCTTAAGGATTTTGTAGATTTTGAAGTGACTAAAACAGAGGCGATTGGGTAATTTTTATCATGCTGAATAAGTAATACAGCTCTATCCATCTGAATTTCGCGTACTTCCCCTTTCTTTAAAATCTCGTCTAAAACCTTCCCAACCGCTTGTAACACCATCGAAAAAATATTTTCTTCAACTTCTCCTATATCAGCCCAATCATACTTATAAAGTGCTATTCCTTCATTTGTATCAACTACTAATACTCTATAAGCTGTAAAAGGTAAAATATAGATGATCTTTGGATCTTGTAAGATCACAATTATGGTAATAAATGCCCCTATTCCGTTGGTAAAAAACGCGAGTGAATTAAAAATTTTTATTAATCCTCCCATAGCATACATTAACACTGTTATTATAGAAAATAGTGTACTGCCAAATAAAAGCCACGTGGCTGAACGTTTGAATTCCAGAGGTACTTTCCTCCAAGTTTTAAAGCTCCATAAAAAATATTGAGTAACAAAATAAAATAGGAAAATTACCTGAATTACACGAATGATACCCTTATTATGAACTCCATAACCTTGAATCACTTCATAATTTTCATTTAAGGGGAGTAAAAAGGTAACCATTAGCAAAATAAATTCGATAACAATTAACATTGTAATATTTACAGGATTTACATGTTCTTTCCTACTAAGCTCAATAAAAACTATAATACATGGAGCAGCTATTAGTTCCGGGACAATAGCCCAAGTCATAAGTCTTTTCGAATAGAAGAAGTGAGCAGCTGCGTCAATAAACCAATATATGGAATATAATAACCACAATGCTGAAAATAAAAATATAAGGTTATTCTTTTTCTTTAGAGCGTAAAAGAAAGTAATTAGGCCTCCTACTCCTACAAAGATTCCAGTTAACGATGCAGATAATACTAACATTAAATTATCAAAACTGATCATTGTTGGATCACATTAGATTTTAACAATCTTCACAGCAATAACTTTTCTTAAGATATATTTATTTAAATAAATTTGTAAGACAAATGAAGTCTAAGATTTCCCTCCATATTTTGGTATGAAATCAAAAATATTTTCTATAAGATCATCTGCTTTTTTAAACTTGGAAATGTCCATTAGATCATCCAAATCAGAAAGAAATTTGATAGTAAACTCATCATGAAATTTCTTTAAGCCAAATAACAATGATTTACTAGATTTCGATGTTACTAACGCTGAAACAACGGGGTATTTTACATCATGTTGAATTAGGAGAACGGCTTTGTCCAAATCGATTTTGCGTACATCCCCTTTATTTATAATTTCGTTTAAGACACTTCTTGTTGCTTGAAGTAACATAGAAAAGACATTTTCTTCTATAGCTCTTAATTCAGCCCAGTCATGCTTAAACAGAGTAATACCCTTTTGTGTTTCGAAGACTAGAAGTCTGTATGCTTTAAAAGGTAAGATATATATAATTGAGGGATCTTTCAATATTACTATAATAGTTATAAGTGCTCCTATTCCGTGTATAATGAATCCTAGTGGATTAAACATTCTATAAATTGTACCCATTGCATAAAATACAGTAGTCACTAAAGAAAATAAAATACTTCCAAAAAGTAGCTGAGTTACTAGCTTCTTTAATTCTTGAGGGGCTTTTCTATATGTTTGATAACTCCAACTTAGGTAAAATAACACATAGTAAACTAGCCAGATTATCTGAAAAAAACGTGTAAGTCCAACAAAATGGACACCGTAACCAGGGATAACTTCCATAGCTCCAGGTAAAAATAATAACATTAAAAAAGTGGTTTCTATTAATGCTAACAAGATCATTTTGATTGGGTTTACATTTTCTTTCTTTATCAACTCTAGAAAAATAAACATACATGGAACTCCAATACTTTGAGGAATAAATGCTACTCTCATGAGAAAGAATGAATACAACAAATGAGCCACAGAATCTAGATACCAAAAAATCGCTTGCAATATCCAACTAGCAGAGAATAAAAAGACTAGTGGACTTTTTCGCTTAATAGCACTTAAGAAAGTGATTATCCCCCCAACCAAGAATAAAGTTGCTGCAATAACCGTTGATAATACTAGTATTAAATTCTCAACACTTATTGTCATCTTCTCACCAATTTCACAATAATCCAATTGATTAACTCTTTAGTACTATAAGGACAGCCATTGATATTTCTTGGTTCCTTTTCTTCACTTTCTTCCTGTTCTTCAGGTAATTTCATACTTCTTCGCCCGTTTTTTAAGAATAAATTTGATTTCAATTTCTAATAAAAGAATTCCTCTCTAATTTAATATTATTTTAGTTATATTTATAATTTTAATGATTTACCTACTATTTTTTGGTTTCAAACTTAAAATTTTATTAATAAAAAAAGAGATATAAATACAAATTAACAATATATGGAAAAAAAAATGAATGAAATAAGAAAAGGAACTGATGAAGAATATTCTTTTATAAAGGCCGCAAAATATTCTACAGGACAAATAGCTGACCAAGCTGCCTATCAAACTTTTACGTTTCTGGTGTTTACATTTTATTTTACTGTAGTTCAACTTAATATTGGATTAATTACAATGGGGTTTATAATATGGGCCGTGTGGAATAGTCTCAACGATCCTATGCTTGGTTCTTTATCAGACAGAACACATACAAGATTTGGACGTCGTTTACCATATATTATGATTGCTATAGTACCTCTTGGAGTAATAATATTTCTTTTGTTTACACCAATATTTCCAATTGGAGTAGATAATCAGATTGGTAATTTTATTTATTTTATGATTATTATCATTATTTTCGAGTTCTTTTATACTATGTATAGTCTTAATGCAACATCACTATTCCCAGAAACTTTCATCTCTGAAAATGAAAGGACAAAAGCTAACAATGTGCGACAAGCTTTTCTCATTTTTGGTTTAATTGTTGCATTTGTTTTACCAGGTTTGTTTATTGAGGACTTTACTCCAGATGCTTCAGATCCACATGCTGTTTCTACAGCATTGGGAGAATATCAATTATTTGGAATGGTTGCTATGATAATTGTCATTTTAGTTGGTCTAATTTTCGCTATATTTACACCTAGAGAGAAAAAACATTTCAAGGAAGACTATAAAATAGCACCAAGCTTTTCAAACTCAATTAGAATGTGTATTAAAAGTAAATCATTCATGTGGTATATTCCTGCAGAAATTGCGAATTGGTTTGTGTATGGCATATTACCAACACTCATACCTCTCTATGCGAAAGCAGTATTAGCAATAGAAGATGGATTTATGATTTCATTGCTCATGGGAGCTGCTTTTATTTCATCGGTAATATTCATAACTTTTGTATGGAAACCTATAGTTAGAAAGATTGGAAATAGAAAAGCATGGATGATCTCCATGACTTCCTGGATCGTAACATTATTTCCATTGATGTTTCTCGGTCCAAATATGGAAATACTTGCAATACTTGTTTTCTTCTTTATAGGTCTTGGACTTTCAGGCTCTTTCTACATTATAGATTTAATTGTAAGTGATATAATTGATGAAGATGAGGTTAATACGGGAATTCGGAGGGAAGCAGGATATTACGGGGTAAATTCTTTTTTCTTGCGTTTAGCAATTATAGTCGTATTTGTAAGTATAGGTCCGATGTTTATAATAGCAGATTGGGAAGTATTTACACTTCCTGCATCCTCGGAAATTCAAATGACGCTTCGAATATTAATTTTTGTTTATCCTGCTATCGCACTAATAATCGCGATACTAGCTATATATAAGTATCCTTTACAAGGGGAAAAGTTAAAACAAGTTAGAGAAGCTCTGGCTAAAATCCATGAAGATAAAAAATTAAAGATTTAATTTCATCATTACTTTATTTTTTTCAATTTTTCTAAAGCACTGCGTATCTTTGATAGAATCGCATCAAGCTCATGTTTCTCGACGATTAAAGGGGGCAAAATTTTGACAGTATCTTTTTTATTATTACAATAGTCAAGTAAGACTCCTTCTTTTATAATAGAAAGCATAGCTAATTGACTATCCCTTTCATTGTGGAATTCAACACCCCACATGAGTCCTCTACCTCTAACTTCATTAAGGAGATCGGGGAAATCTCCTTTAATTTCTTCCAATCCTTTTTGAAATATATTACCCATATCTTTCACATGATCTAAAAATTTCTGATCAGATTGGATATTGAGCATTTCTAAGGCGATCGCACATCCAATATCAGAACCACCCGTTGTGGAGATATGAATAAATGGATCATCTTTATAGACTGCCTTCTCAATAAACGGTTTATAGCTACATACAGATAAGGGATAAATACTAGATGTCATACCCTTTCCCAATACCATAAAATCCGGCACTACTTTCTCATTGGGATAAAGTCCACCATAGATTGCCCAAAACACACCAGTTCTCCCAAGACCCGCTTGAACCTCATCGATAATCATCATCACGCCCTTTTCATCGCAAATCTCTCTTACTTCTGCAAAATACCCTTCAGAAGCAATCAAGATTCCTCCTGTAGCGGGGATAGTTTCTAAAATTAAGCAAGCAGTATCATCATTCATGACTTTTCTCAGGGCATCAATATCACCAAATGGAACTTGTGTAAATCCGGGAAGATTCCAGAGAAAATTGTCTTTGAAAACGGGATCTCCTGTTGCTAATGCAAAACCTGTATGACCATGATAACCACCGATTGCTGATATGCATCCTTTACGTTTTGTATATGCTCTTGAAAATTTAATCGCACAATCGACAGCCTCCCCTCCAGCAACACCAAAAGTAGTTTTGCTTATATCTCCTGGCATTAATTCAGCAAGCTTTTTACCTAATAAAGCCCTTTGTTCAGATAAGAGAATATGGTCTCCTATGTCCAATCCTCCATCCAATGCATCTTTAACGATCTGGACGATTCTTGGATTTAAATGCCCTAAATTATAAACACCCCCCGAAGTACGACAGTTATACATCTCCAATGGAGGTTCACCAGGTCTTGGACCTTCCAGTGTACGTAGGAAAACACCTTCTCTTTCTCCGGGAATAACTCCTAAACCAAGACTTTTGAAAAAGCGTACTTTGGGACCATTCACATGTTTTGCATATAACTTAAGGAGTTCTTTTTGAGGTAAGGATCCAATAAATTTCTTCTTGGGACTATCATTCATAATGGTAATAAATACAGGTAAAATATTTTAAAATTTTGAATTCAAGGAGAAGAGAAATATAAAACATTTCAATTACAGTCGATGTAAGTTTTTTCCATAACGCTTTTAAGGAAATTTGTCTTCCTTAATTTTAATCTATACAGTGCAATCCATAAAAATGACCAATTCTTCCCCAAGAGAATTAGAGCAAGCGAGAACTCTTATAAGAAAAGCAAATATAGCATTTAGTGGGGATCTAGACAATGCAACTCATTATGTCCAAGATGCTGAAAGATTATTAAAAACTAATGCAGATGATCCCTCGATAGATTTTATCAAAATAGATCTATTAAGAATAAAGGCTTGGATATTCCTCTTGAAAGGCAATATTATTAACGCAAAAGAACTAGCACGTGAATGCCTAAGACTGACTGAAGAACAGAAATTAGAAAATAATTTGGGTCTTGCAACAACTTATCTTCTATTAGGATATATATACAATTCTCCAGATAAACGAAAGAAAGCATTAGATTATGCTTTAAAGAGTTTAGAAATCAATAAAGTACTGGGTATAAATGCTGCTATTGCAGATAGTTATTCTCTAATCGCACGAATATACGAGCAAGAAGGAGATTATGGTAAAGCATTTAAATTTTGTAAATTAAGTTTATCAATAGAGGAAATAAGAGATAGAACTAAACTTGATGTATTTATAATTTTAGCCAATTTGTATTATACAAAAAGTGAAATCAACCAAGCTTTAAAGTATGGACATCAGGCATTAGCTCTATCAGAAGAGCTAAATATTACAGATCATTTAGTCAGAAATTTATTTAGATTAGGATATGTGTATAGGGTCATCGGAAAAATCAATCTAGCTATAGAATATTTTGAACGCAGCTTGATTCTTTCTGAAAAATGGGGTCTAATTCAACCAATGGCTTTAGCCCTTAGCTTATTAATTGGAAATCATATTGATGAAAATTCTATTGATATAGCTAATCGTTATTTCTCCCGTTTTTCTGACCTATACAATCAATCGAAAATTAAGGGAATCGATATTTCTACTCTATATTTAGGTGCTAAAGCTTATATATTGAAAAATAGTACAAGAATGCGTGATCATGTAGAAGCACAGGCAATTTACAAAGAACTAATAGAAAAAGTTAGTGGTGATGCATTAATACATGCTTTAGGAAGCTTATGTGATTTATTATTGGAAGAGTTATCTATCTATAATGATCCAAATATATTAGATGAAATTCAACCATTGATTACCAGAAGTTTGGATATAGCAGAAAAGGCACATAATTATTACTGGTTAGCTGAAACAAAATTATTACAGGGAAAATTAGCCTTAATACAAATGAATTTTGAAGAAGGAAGAAGATTGTTAATTGAAGCACAACGTATTGCTGACTTTCATGGACTTGATCTATTAGCATGGGGGATTTCAACCGAACATGATAAACTACTTGAGTACTCAGACATTTGGGAAACTTTTCCTATAACTGAACGCATTAAATTAGCAGAAACCGAACAAATCTTAGAACGTATCCAAGGAAAACGTTCTGTTGAAATTCCAGACGAACTTGAGGAAAAATCTACATTATTATTGATTTTAGCTGAAGGGGGAACACTAGTCTTCTCTTATCCCTTTTTAGATGAATGGAAAATTGATGAAGATCTTTTCAGCAGCTTCTTATCTGCTTTTAATTCTTTCAGTAGTGAATTCTTTTCTAAAGGACTTGATCGAGTTAAATTTGGGGATTACATATTACTTATAGAATCAATTGACCCCTTTTCGTTTTGCTATTTGTTTAAGGGACAGACTTATCTCGCGAAACAAAAATTAACAAAATTTATACAATATTTACAAAATAATTCATCTATATGGCAAACTCTCGAAAAACATCATAAGACTAGCCAAATTCTCGAATTGAAAGATAGTCCCCCTCTTAAGTCGTTAATAATAGAAATATTTAATGATTAAACAAGTATATAAAAGTTTGAATTTCAAACTTTATCTACTAAATATAGATCATGGAAAGCTAATCTGCCAAAAAAATTAATATAGAGAAATATCAGTAAATAAAAAGGGAGTTATAAAAAATTTTATTAATCTTTTCTACCAAATTGGTGTTTTCTCAGAATTCATATCCACATTTTTTGCAAACATGCTTTTTTGCATACATTGGGATATGTCCGACGTAGCTTAGGACTTTTCCTTTATCTTCAACGGTTTTAATATCATGTCCGACGGCTCCGCACATAGGACATGTAATTCTTTCATCAGCAGCAAACCCTCCTGCTCCAATATCAGGCGGTTTCAATTCTTCTAATTCAGATTCTACTTCGGTGAGATGAGCAGTTGTTGACTCTAATGCTTGTTCTTTTTCAGCCATTGTATCACTTAACTCTTGAATTTGAGTATCTCTTTGTAATAGAGTGTTATTCAATTCAGTTAGCTGTGAGTTTAATTGTGTCATTTCACCTTCGACAGTTGCAAGTTTTGAGGTTAATTCTTCATTTTCAGCCTGTAGTTTATTGATTAATTCTTGATCTGATTGAAGTTTTTGATTTGCAGCCTTTAATTCTTGTGTTAAGTTCTCTACGTTTTCTTCTGAAGCACTTAGTTTTGGACCAATATCAGTAACTTTGGCAACAGTTTCCTCTAAATCTTTAGTTAAATTTTCCTTATCTGCTTTTAATGTATCAATTTCTGCTGATGAAGCTTCAATAGTTTGATCTTTCCTTTGATTTTCTCCAATAGTTTTTTCAAGGGTATCTCGGGTGTCATCAAGAGTAGATTTCGTGTCAGCTAGTTCATTCTGAGTGAGTGCAAGTTTATCTCGTGTTTGAGATAATTCAGTTTTTGTTTCGGACAATTGTTTTTCTAGATCGTTTACCTTAGCTCTAAGATCAAGTAAGAATCTGCCTTCAATTGACAACTTTTTTTCTGGTTTTTGTTCTGCTTTTTCCCAGTCAATACTAATTATAATTCACCTTTGAACAATTCAAATATCATTAAAATTTTAACTAGTTTATTGAATTATTTTGAAATATTATATATATCATATTGAATTAAGCTTTTAATTTTTTTTGACTTTAGAGTACTAAAATAATTTGAGTTAAATATTATATTTTAATTATTTTCGAAATTATATTATACTATAGAGAAATCATAACTAAAGGTCTACAATTTCGATGAACACTAAAGAAAATTTGGAAACAAAAGTAGAATACATTTCAACTTCAGGGGTATATAAAACACCATTTAGTTTAATCGTTATTTTGCAATTATATGTTGGAAGTTCTGTTTCAATCTTAGTTAATATTTGGTTTTATCATGATCTATATTTTCTACTCACAGGAGAGAGATTCCTTTCTTTTATTTTAATTGGTCAATGGTGGGAATGGTTCTTACTCCCTTTAAACCTTTATGGGAACTTATTCCTATTCACATTTTCTATTATATTGTTTTCGGGCAGCATTAATACATTATTGAATAAATTAAATCCTCCTAAAGAGGGAGTATTTGGAAGAGGAACTAAGGAATGGAAGTACACTCATCGGAGATTTTGGAATGCATTTTTTCCTATCTGGCTCGCTAGAGCGATTCCAATACCTTGGTCAGATATATTTATTTATCGTTTGTTCGGTGTTTCTATAGGAAAGAATGTGGTCGCTTATGAAGGCTATATAGACCCTGAATTTGTCGAAATTGGAGATTTTACAATGACATCGTTAAATATTTGCATTTTTTCTCATTTAATTTATCATGATCGAATTGTTATAAAGAAAGTAAAAATTGGTAAGGCTTGCGTAGTTGGACCTCAGACAATAGTCAGTCCGGGAACTATAATGCAAGATGGGTCTGTTTTAGGTGCAAATAGCTATACATGGATTGGGCAAGAATTAGAAAGTGATTTAATTCATGTTGGAACCCCTGTAAGTATGAATTTTCCCGTCCAATCTTTAGAGGAATCTCAAGAAAAAGTGGAAAGAATTAAAGAAAAGCAAATAGAAAATAAAAGTGGAGATAAGAATAACTGATGTTTCAACCCGCGAGTTTGAAAGGGGAATCCCCGACACCAATAGATGAGAAAATAAGGAATAAATATCTAATTATTTATTTAATTATAATAATGCTCAGTTTTATTCCATGCTCATTTTTTGAATACTTATATATCCTTTATTTATGGAAGGATAGTTTAGTCTTTCTTTTCTTTATTCTACTTCCATTAAATGTCATTATTTTCATTTACCTGCTTCAAATGACTGCAATTTTATTTTCTAAATTGTTCTTAACGTTTATTAATTTATTATTCCCTCCAAAGGAAGGTATTTTTTCCAGAGATATTAAAGATAAAGATTATTTATATTGGAATTTGAGAAATCTTACTAAAAAATGGGCATTATTTATTTCTTCATCCAATCCATTCCCATGGATGAGAAATCGTTTTACTCTTAGATTTTTTGGAGTAAAAATTGGTAAACATTCTATATGTGACACTTGTTGGATTTCTTCGGAGTTCGTGGAAATCGGTAATAATGTTATTATTGGTATGGGAAGTACACTTATTAGTTTTGGAATTGAACAGGATAAGTTTATATTGAAGAAGATTCGAGTAGAAGATAATGCATTAATTGGGGCTAAATGTGTTCTATTACCAGGTACTCATCTAAAAAAAGGCGTAAAATTGTCTGCGCATTCCTATACAAATTTTAATGATGTATTGAAAGAAAATTCTATTTATTTAGGTCATCCTGCAAAATTGAAAGAAGATTGAAGAGAAATGATTACTGAAAAAAGTATGAAATTGGACCCAAATAGAGATATTGAAACCAAGAAAAGACTTGTAATTATTTCTGATACGCACATTAGCAAGTCAGGAGGGCCCTTTAACTTACATACCTTTAATTTAGGTATAGAGCAAATAAATAAAATAGAAGATGTTGATTTATTTCTACATTTAGGTGATATTACTCAAAATGGTACATTATTAGAATATGAATTTACATTAGAGCAATTTAAGAAGTTCCAACCTGAATCCAAATGCCCCTTGATGGTTTTAATTGGTAATCATGATGCTATGAACGTCGGATACCTCTTGTTTGAAGAAATGATTGGAAGAAGGCATTATGAGTATGAAGATGATGAGTTGTTTGTCATTGGAATTGATAGTACTAAACCAGACTTACCAGGGGGAATTATTCATCATAATATTATCGAATTAGTTCGAGAAGAATTAATCAAAAAAGAAAGAGAAAATAAATTTAAAATAGTATGTTTTCACCATCAACTTATCCCAATTCCTAATACAGGAAAAGAAAGGTCTGCTATTGATGATTCAGGAGATATGCTTAAAATGCTTTTGGAAGCGAAAGCAGATTTAGTTTTAAATGGACATCGTCATACTTCAAATTTATATACTTTAAGTAGTAGTGAAAAAGATTTATATATCTTTAATGCAGGTACATTTTGTTGTAATAAAACCCGATATCGTGATCTGTTTACTTATGCTATTATAGATATAGAGGGGAATAAGCTCAAATTTCAGGTAATTCCCATATTAGATTCTAATTCTAAGCAAGAAATTCAACGTGAAGTAAAATATTACCTTCCATTAGATATTAAAAAAGGTAAAAAACCTTTATGTAGATTTATACAATTTTCACATTCATTAATTAAAGCTGAATCAGAAAATGAGAAGACTAATTTAGATAAAGTAATTGGGCTAATAAACAATATTAACGATGTTGATTTGGTAGTACATGCGGGAAATGTTACCAGAAACAGTTACAAAGAAGAATTTGCTTTGGCTAGGCAAAAAATGGACAATTTAATATACCCTTTTTTGGTTGTACCAGGATATACTGATTCCATACCACCTGCTTGGCAACACTGGAAGCGATATTTTGGGGATTATAATCCACTTTATGAAAATGAGAAAATTTTTTTTCAAGGGTTAAATTCAACCACTCGAGATTCTACTGAGGGATTTATAGGTCGTAATAAAATGAATATATTTATTGAAAAAGTTTTGAACCTTAGCCATCAAAAAATATTTGGTGTTTGCTGTTTTCATAGTTTAATTCCTACTCCTTTAAGTGTATGGAGAACCGAATTAACTGATTCTGGAGATGTTCTCTCTCAATTCGCTCGTTCTCAAATAGATCTATGTTTGAACAGTACACCAAGTATAGCATTTAATGTCAAAATTGACAGTACAGTTTTTTCAAATGGTGGAAATCTTAGTACAGAAAGATTTGATAAAGCTTTCATTGAAATTGAAATCTATAAAGAAGGGTATGTTATATTGAAAGAACATAATCTAAAAACAGGCCAAATAAAAACTGTGGGTACGTATAACATCGATATTTTTATCTGAATCAAATTTTCATAACATAAAAAATAAACTTAAAAGGCATTTTTTGTTTATAAAAATATTCAAAATTCTTAAAACGAAATAATTTCATGGCTAAAATTAAACTACATTTATTAAATATTTTTCAGCTGAGAATCAATAAGAAATTCGTAGAATATGAAGGTAAAACTATTGGAGATATAATGAATCAATTTTTAGGGGAGTATAAAGAAATGCTTGGAGAGGAATTATTAGATAAAAGTAGAAAACATTTAAATCCTCAGATTCTAATTCTTTTAAATGGTAGGAACATTAAATACTTAAAAGACTATAAGACAAAACTTAACGATAATGATGAAATATACTTATCGTTTGCTCTAGCGGGGGGATAATTGCTGTTTAAGCTAATTACAGGGCAGACATATTGCTTTTTGAAACATTTAGCTTAAACATAAAAGAATCATAGACTTCTAATGGATTTAAATCCGATACATTTATACTTTGTATTCTATTTCCTCTTAATTTGTTTTTCTTTTAATTAAATGTTTTCTAACTAAGTTAAAGTAATGCTATTAAGCCTTTAAACCCAAAAGATTTTTAATTGTCATCTTTTATTTAAACTCAGACTTAAATAAAATAAATATTATAATATCATTATAGCATTCAAAGGTGATTCTTTTTAAGAAGCTAGCTTTCATAGGTCTCGATAATGCAGGTAAGACCAGTATAATAACAGCAATAACAAAACGGTTTGGATTTGAAGAAGAAGTAGCAAAATTAATGCCAACGAGAAGAATTGCCCGAGATACCTTTAGATTTTTGGGATTAGAATTTTCAAGATTAGATTTTGGTGGTCAGCGAATCTATCGGGAGGATTATTTGAAGCATCCCGAGAAATTTTTGAGTGGGATAGACTTGATTTTTTACGTTATTGATGCTCAAGATTTTGATAGGTACATTGAATCAATAGATTATTTAGAAGAGATATTATTGTTTTTCAAAGAGCATCAAGAAGATGTAATGGTTGCAATTCTTTTTCATAAATTCGATCCTCAACTTGTAGATGACGTAGAGATAAATAAAAGAATCCTTACTTTAAAACAAGCTTTAACAAGATATTCAAACGATTTTAGTATCTTCTTCTTTGAAACGACAATCTTTGATATCAAATCCATCATGGATGCATTTTCTAGCGGATTATCAATGCTTTTCGAAAAAATCGAAATGGTTTCTAATTTATTTGCGGAAATTAGTAAAAATTATAATACAATTCTAATTTCGTTATTCGATTCTAAAGGAATAACACTTGGAGAGCATTATCGACCACACCTACAATTAATGCAAAAGATTAAAATTTACGGAATTTATTTAGAACTTCAAAAACGCGTCGTTGCAGAGAACAGAACTCTATATGAATTTTCTGATGTTTTTGACAATGGGGAACGATTTTCTGGCGTTATTGAAGTACTCAAATTTGGTAATATTGACTTTTTCTTACTCTTCATTATTGATGAGGATGAAGATTTACAAAAGACAGTAACAATTTTGGATAAAATCGAAGCAGCTAAACCTCAAATGGAAAATTTAATATTACAGATTATTCAATAATAAATAATCTTGTTTTACCTTATATAAATGATTTTTATGTAGCAGAATCACTTATATTACTAATTATTATATACGCAGATGGAGGGATTCGAACCCCCGAGCGCTTATGCGCACCGGCTCTCGAAGCCGGCGTCTTACCAGCTAGGCTACATCTGCTAATTTATCAAAATTATCTATAGAAGTTAAGCAATTATATTTTTAAAATTCTTTCTTCTAAGAACGTAATAAATTCAACAGACTGCAATATCAAATAAGAGTTTTATCAAAAATTTAAGAAGCAGGAACATATATCTTTAATTTTAAGGAAGGATCCAGAAGTTTTATCAATCCTTCTTCTTCATATTGTTTCAGAAGAATTTTTGCTGTTGAAATCCTAATATCAAATTTTAATGCGATATCAGTTGCTAAAATTGTTTTCTTCTTTGAAATTGATTCTCGTATTTCCTTTTCAATGCCCTTTGGGATGTAAGCATCTCTTTCAACTACATTAATCTGTTTAGTTCTTCCATATTTTCTCCTAAGATTTATTGTAGCCTTTCGAACTAAGAGTTTTTCTTCTTTCTCTGACATAATAGAATACTAATAATGAGTCAAACTATTAAAAATTAAAATAGAATGAAAATATAAATATTTAGAATTAAATAAAATTTTTGGTTTGTTATATAAATTTTATTAAACTGTATCTAATAATTTAATCAAATAAAAAAATAAATCAATTATAAACTTGAACAACGAATTTAAATTTGATGTAAAGATAAAAAGACCAGAGGAAATCTACGAGAAAGCCTCAGAATATTTTAATGGAGACATCTTAAACCAATATGCGAATTCTAAAAGCATGAGGAAAATTCAACAAAAAATTACACTAAGAGCTTTAGAATTAATGAATTTTTCAATTAAGGTCCCATTAATTTTAGATGCTGGTTGTGGACCAGGATTTGCATCAATGTTGTTAAAGGAGATGGGATATAGAGTTGTTGGACTTGATATTATTTTTAATTTTTTGCATCATTATGAAATAAACGATTTAAACCCAATTAACGCAGATATGTGCCTAGCTCCGTTTAAGCCAAACACTTTTGATGGTATTGTTTCAATCTCGGCATTACAATGGATTTTTAAAGATATTACAAATAAAAATATGAGAATAGACCTAATAAATCTTATTACATTATTCTATTCGATTCTGAGGTCTAATTCCAATGCAGTAATACAATTTTACCCTAAAAATGACGAGATAATGGATACTATTGGCAAAATTGTTGCAGAAAATACAAATTTTGAAGGTCAATATATTATTGACAATCCACAGAATCCCAGAAAAAGGAGAATATTTCTAGTTCTTGAAAAAAAGCCAGAGATAATGTAATTTTCATTATTATCAGCAAGCTGGATGCCAATTTTTCAACTTTTTTCTACGAAAAATAAATGTTTTAATGTCCACATAATTTTAATCGTAGTTTTAAATGTTAAATTTGATTAATTTTTTTTCTTCTATTGATCGTTATTCAATGTTTTTTATCATGATTAGGTTATTCATAAACAAAATATTTTATTTGACTTCTTTTATATTAGTTTTAAAAATTTTAAATAAAACAAAATTGGATAAAGATGATTTTATGATAGTTAGACATAAAAGAGCACTAAGATTAAAAAAAGCGGCATGTCTTTCAATATTATTGTTGATGATACTTTTTCCAGTCTATCTAATGAATTTCTCCTCTACTGGAACCTTTTATGACACAACAGTGGAAGATAGTATAGAGGATATTGACCTAGAGCTAAGTAGTTCAGGTGTTCATCCTTGGTGGGATTCAAATTGGCCCTATAGGACATTAATTAACATAACAAATCAAGCAGGGGTTAAATTAGATAACTATGGTGTTAGTGTAGTCATATCTTATGGGAGTGGTGAGTATCTAAATAAAGTAAACGACACATTAAAAGATATTAGAGTCATTGAATATAAAAATAATGAGCCTTTTGAGAGAGATTTTTTTATTTTTCAGGATTTTGATGGTTTTGTATCCTCACCAGGCAAAGCAACAATATATTTCAATACAAATCTTACATCTTCTAGCAATCCTCAGATTGATACATATATATATTTTGGTAATATGAATGTAGAAAGTACGGCAGTAGAATATGGTCTTGGATTAGTTAAGAATGGAGCTTTTGAATATGTCCCTAGTGGAGATGACCCAACAGGAGATCCTTCATCTGTTCCTCATTATTATAACCCTGTGGGTTGGACATGGTCTGATGACGTACCCGATGATATCGCCCCTAGACTTCCATTAGTGGGAGAAGATTCACAGACAGAAGATCAAGCAACTGAATGGTGGCAAAATTGTTTGGTTGACACTCCTGCTGGTGATGTACAAGTAAGAGGAACATATACATACAAATGGGGTTCTAATCAGACTTCTATAACTGACACTGTTGGTAATGATGACCAATTTGCTGGAGTTTTATATACAGATCCTTTTGTCGTTCCAGTTGTAAATGATGGTAGTGGTAAAATTTTTCTGAAACTTTGGCAAAATGTAAGAATATGGGGATTTGATGGAAGCGAGAGTAAAGCTTGGAATGATGGATATTTTGTTAGAGTTATTAATGCTACACCTAGTATACCAGTTGATCCTGATCTACACCAACAAAATGGTGAGTATTTAGAGTATTTTAAAGGAATTACTCATAATAATAAGGGAGGATACTCATTACAAAATTATACTCTTGGTGGAGCATCAACAACTGGAACATTCGATACTGATATAGGGGAATTAACTGGATTTGTAACTTTTGATCTCAGTAATTATATGGGCCAAAATATCTCATTAGAGATTGGAATGTATGGAGATGAAAATTCAGCAGCTGGGAATTATGATACTGGATTTGCCCAAATAGATGATGTTGAATTTACTTATAATGATGAAATAATCGTTGTATTAAATGAAGTTCAGTCACAAAAATCTGACATAACCATCATTGTAAGAGATATTGATGGCAGAATTGTGTCAAATGCTAAAGTATCACTAGTACAAGACAGTAATATTATAAAACAGCAAACTACAGATGAATCTGGAAAAACTATTTTTACAAATCTAAATTTTGGGATATATAATTTCACTGTGGATTATATATTTACTCCCAGCTATGAAAATGTAGTATTCAATAGTACAAGAGATAATTTTGGGACGTCTAAATGGAATTTATATAATGTATCTGATTTATCTCACACGTTTATTTTAGATGTAGATATTTGGACGATAGATTTTGAGATAGTAGATTGGGATGATGATCTTTTAGGTGATGGATATATTAAAATTTTTGATGATAAGGAAGGGACTCTTTTGAAAAAGATTTCTCTAGTTAATGGGACCGCAAGGTTTCAATGGAACAATGCATCATTTTACTATTATGAAGTTTATTTTTATAATACAAAATATAGTATCAATGATTTCCTTTTGAATTCAAGTTTCATTTACCGAACTAATTACGTACAAAACGAGAAATATTATGATCATGCTTTACCGCTTAATACCTATGACCAAGATCCTGGAAATTATTATAGGGTTTATGAACGAATCTATACAGGGGGATCGATGGATGAATTTAGTCATAAAAAATTGGTTAATTTCAATATAACACTTGAAAATATGCAAGATCGAATAGATAATATGACAATTTACTATATTGATAAAAACAACCAAACAATAAATAATGTAATTTATCAAAATCTCACTATGTCAAGTACAGATTTTTTCAAATCATTTGATATTGGTACTATTGATAATGATGAACTTAAAGCAGAAAATTATGATGTATATGGGATTTTAGTTGATATACAAGGATATCGTGTTGGTGGACACACTGGTTTGATCAAAGTCAACACAACAGAATTAACCAACATATATAATAAGAACGCGTTGGCTAAAATGAATATTAGAGTAATTGACGATGCTTATTCATTTGATCCAGTTCCTTTTGTTAGTGTTAAAATTTGGAATGGAACAAACTTAATTACAACTTTGACTACTAATGATGATGGATGGGCTTCTCATGATGATGAAACCTATAAACCATTTATTTTTCTAATTGGATATAGCTATAATATAACACTTCGAAGAATTGGTAATTCCGTTGATTTCAAAATTAATGAAACATCCCCAAAACAATGGGAGCCTTTTGGAACAATTTCTATATACAATTATACGTTGACCAAAGAATCTTCAATTATTCTTGATTATGAAGAGGCTCCTCCACCACCTACAATTGAAACTCAAATCGAATTGATCACAGACATTTCTCAGGCAATTTGGGGTATTGGGGACTTGCATATGACTATCAATATATCATATACAACTGATGGTAGTATTTGGAATCTTGTTCCTGATGAAGGATCTTTCATTTGTTATGTAGAAGATTGGGAGACAGGGAAGGTAGTACTAACAGCAGATTTAACACCAAATTATCAAGGAATGGTTCTAAAAAATTATTCTCTTACTCTTAATTCAAGTAAATTGTCCGCAGGGAATGATTTTAAGAAATATTGGTTTATAGTTGATGGAAGTATTCCAGGATATGAACCCCCAGAAAATTATTATCAACAAGTACAAGTAAATGCAGCTGCAACATTCTTAAACTTATATGATTATGAAACACGCCTAGTAATATCCGAATATAAAAAAGAATTTACTGAAATTATTAATATCACTGTGAGATTTTATATAGCCCCAAATGATCCATTAGATGGTGCAACAGTTTCTTTTGATTGGCTCAGTCAACCATCCATATATTTTAGTAAAGATCTTGTATATCCTGGATTCTACTCTTGTGCGATTGATACATCCTTAGCTATAAATGTTGGTAAATACCCAATAACTATTACAGCATCAAGAGAAAATTTTACATCTCAAACAATAATAACTTTTCTCGATATCGTTGAAAGACCAACAGCAATTAATGGAACTACAGATTTAGCTTATAATACAGTGGAATTATGGGTTGAAGATACTGAAATCTTTACATACTCTTACACTGATACTTTAGGAGGAAATCAGCTTTTACGGGATTTAGATGTTGCAATTTATACATGGCAAGAATTATATAATAATGGGACGATTAAGCAAGGAAAAGATGGTTTTGGATTATTATATGAAAACCCTGATGGAACTTATTCTTTAGATTTTAATACTGAAGTTAAAAATGTTGGTTTTTATTACCTATATGTTAATCTTCAAAAGGATAATTATGAAGCTAGAGCTGCCCTTGTAAACTTAAAAATTAAGTTAAGAGAATTTGATGTTTCTATAACAGGTTTAGGAAGTAACAATCATATAAGCGTTAATCAAGGAGATGATGCTGAAATTGAAGTAAATTTATTAGACCTTAGTCGAGGAAGTATTAATTTAGAGAGTGCTCAAGTCGTTTTAAACATAGGTGGTGTTGATTTCCCATTTACAGAGATTTCGTCAGGAATATATACAGCGACTATTTCAACTTCTCATATTGATACTTTTATCACATCCAAAACTCTTGTAGGTAAAATGACTATCGAAATGGTAAATTTTACAACTCAAGAAATAACAATAACAGTTGTAGTGAAGATGGAAGAAATTTTTCCAGGAATGCCAACATTCTACTTTATTCTAATAACCGCAGCTATCGTTGGAGTAGTGGGAAGTGTTGTCGCATACAGGGTCATACAACAGGCAAGAATTCCTAAACATATAAAGAAAATCAGGAAAATCAAAGGTTATATAAAATCAAAGAAGAAAATTCCAGCGTCCCTCTCAATTCCTACTAAAGAAGAGATGATAACAAAGTTATTTGGGGATGATTGGAAAGAACTTGGGCTGTCTCTTAATGAAACTTTAGGAATCGCTGATTCAAAAACTCAGAAATCACCGATAGGGAAAAACATTGATAAAAATGGAGGTGAAGAGTTCTAATGCCAATTGGATTAGTATTAATGAGATGGGATATTAAAGTAAGTACAGAAATCCTTGCAAAATATCCAGATGAATTAGTAATCAGTGAAGAAACATTAATGCAAATATATGCTGCACATGAGTATACAGGAGAACCGGGAATGATAAGTTTGCTTGTGGGTCCTCTAAATATTGCTTCATATTATACCGGAAGAGATAAACCTCTCTATATTATCTTACTTCTTAACTTAGATGAAGATGCAGATACCTTCGAAGGTGGATTGGCTGACATTTCACGTGTGATATTTCAAAACTTTGAAGATAAGGCATACTTAGAAATGATCCCCTTCTTATTTCAGAGACTATCAACTTATCCCTATTTAAATAGGGAACAAAATTTGGCAATTACATACCTTGATGATGTAAATAGGTTGATTATTAAAAGATTAAGAGATGAAGGCGTGATCTCTAAGTCGGAATTGAACATTTGGTTAAAAGACCGATATCGGGAAGGATTTTTCGATGTAGATGCGATTCTTATGGAATTAATCAAAAAGGACATCATAAAAGAAGCATCAGTCAAGGGGATGCCTTCTGAATTAATTTTTCTCACTAATGATATATTCATGATTCGGAGACCTCCCATATCCTTACTTAAAAATCCTACTGAAAGAGGACTTCCTGAAAAATTTAGAGAAGATTATAATGTGGCAGTCAAGAAATTCTTTCAAAAATATCGACCATCAGATGAAGATAATCTGAAAGTATTAGATGATATAATTGCAGATCCTCAAGTATATGAAATTTTAAAATTACTTAGAATATCTATTGTCACAAAAAACGTCTTAGAGAAACTTAGGAAAAAAGGGGTTGATGATATCGATGCGGGATTAAAGAAGTTATGGGAAAATCAAATGATACACGTTTTTCAAGATCCAAAAGGAACAGAATACTATGCTCTTCTCACGGATTTCCATAGCTCTTTACTGTATCCTAAATATATGTTAAACACCATAATATATCAGTATGAAGTGAAATCGAAATCAAGTGAAGTGTTAATAGAGTATCTTAATGTACTAGATGAAGCATATCATCCTGCTGAAATTAAAGTAGAAGAAGAGAAAGAAGGATAATTTTTTTTATTTTTTTTATTTTATTTTTACCTATAATTATTAATTTTCATTCTTTGTTAAATAGCTCTTGAGTTTTCTTGCTTTCTCATCAAACTCCTTATATAGCGTATCATCTCCTAATTCAAGGCAGAGATCTGATATCTTCTCAAAATATTCGGCGGTTTGGGCTATATCACCACCTTCCAAACATTCTCTAGCTTTATTTATAAGTTGATCTCTTTCAAATAATGGTTTCAACAATGGAGATACATCTGTGTTGATTTCTAAAATATCTGCTACAATTTGTATCATCTTGTCTCTGTTGTTGGGATCGATTGCTACCATTGAATATGTTTTCACTCCCGATATCTCTTGGATTTTTTCTATAGATAATGCATCAGGCAGATCTTGTTTATTACCTATTACCGCAGTATGAGCATAAGGAGCGTGTTCCTTTATTAACTCAATAAAAAATTTACTTTTTTCTACATTTTCTAATGTAGAATCTGTAATTATAAGTACAGCATCGCTACCAAGGATAAAATCATTCCAAAGATAACTAAACTGTTCTTGTCCAGCAAAATCCCATAAATGGAAATATAACTTGCCAATCTTAACTGTAGAGATTTTCCCCGTGATAGTAGGGATGTGAACAGAAGGGATTTCATCAGCACAGATGAGATTCGTTGTGGTGGTCTTCCCAACTCCAGAAAACCCAACTAAGGATATTTTTGTTTTAAGATTTCTATGTATGGTGTCTATAATTGGAGCTAGTATCTCCATAAGTACTGGATCCAAACCATCTAAATTATCACCAAAAGTATCTAAAAATTCTTTCTTTAATTTATTTAATTCTTCTTTCGATCTTCTAACATCATCATTTATATCTGTTACGAAAGTAAACATTAAATCCTCATTTTCTACTTGAGAATATACAATTTTATACTTGAAATAATCATAACTATCTAAATTTGTTCCTTTTTCGGTCTCTTCAACAATCTCTTGAATATGCTTTTGGAAATCTTCAATTGAAAGAGATTTTCCAAAATTTTTGTTATATAATATGTTCCCTTCTTTCAAAATATAGACTTGCCTTAGCATATACAATACCTTCTTACAATTAAAAAGACGAATCTTAAGAATTAAATTAATAAATGAAAAAGTTTGAAACTTTTATTTGAATCTACAATCTAAATTAAATTATTTAAATTTTTAGGATTTAAAGAACGTGCGATATGGAAGATGAAAGTAATTATTGAATTATAAATTTCATTTTAAAAATATCCCTTTTTCTCTATACAAGAAAAGTATAATTTTTTTGATAACAATATTACCTTAGGAATTACCTTTTTTAATCAAAAAACTAATAAAATTATGTAAAACAACAAAAGTTTAAAAATTATTTTGAACACGATCTATTGCTCTATTCTGTTGCGTTTATTGACGATTTTGAATTTGTTATGCCAAATTAATTTTGATAGATAAAAAAATAAATACAAGAATTGGTATTATTTATGAAAACCTATTTTTAAAAAAAGTAATTACTAAAAAAATTGATATGAAATGAAAAGTACAATGTTTAAACATAAGTTCGCAACAACACTGTTACTGACGCTGACAATAAGTTCTATATTATTTGTTATTCCATTGGTCCCGAATATGCAAGAGAAAATTGATAAAGCTAAAGAACAAGAAAAACCAATTCTACCCATGTTAAATAATGGTATTGGTGAAGATCCATGGTGGAATGTGTCTTTTCAATGGAGACAATGCATTAATATTACAAATCCCGGAACATTTAATTTGGAAGATAATATCGTAAAAATTGAGATTAACTGGAAGAATTTATATAATGCAGGACACTTACAGGAAGATTTAGATGATATAAGAATAGTAGAAAATGATGTAGTAAGGAGGTATTATATCAAAAAAGACTTCCCTAGTGATGATTGGGCAACTGTCTGGTTTGAGGTAAATTCCACAGCAGGTACAACTGATTATGATACATATTTATATTATGGCAATAGTACTATTGGTCAAGCGGCAAATTATTATATGAGTAATTGTCCTGCTGGAATTGCTAGATGGGAATTTGAAGAGGGATCTGGGAATAGAGTGTATGATTCCATGGGTAATTTATACCATGGAACCATGTTCAATATGGAAGATGTTGATTTCGTTGCAACTCCTGAACTAGAAGGGAATTATGCCATTTCGATGGATGGTTCAAATGAATATATTGCCTTAAATATGTCTTTTAATTACAACGGAGCAGATCCTGATTATATTCTTACAACATTAACGGGTCCTGTTTATGAATTTACTGCCTCCGCTTGGGTAAAGATATCTTTAAATCAAGGCGGATGGTCAATATTAGATTTTGACAGATCAGAATATATGACTTTTGCAGCTGGGGAACCAGGATATATGGCTACTGATGGTCATGTTGAATTTGATTCTGCTAATGATGTAGGAGGTATTGATGACTTTAATGGATTAACATTAATTGATGAAGATGTTCCAGCTGAATGGCATCATTGTGTTATAACTTTCGATTATTCCCAAGAATTTGATAAAAAGATTTATGTAGACGGAATATTTGATAATCAAAAAGACGCTTGGAATGGACTCCCTATAGGAGACATTTCAGAAACTAGATTTGGGTTTATTGGGGATGGTTCAGAAGCAACTTCGTTTAATGGAGGAAGAAATAACCAATATTTCCAAGGATTATTAGACGATGTTAGGTACTTTGATTATGCTCTTTCAGCTAATGAAATTGAATGGTTAGCAAATTATTATACTTTAGATATAGCGTTACAAAGCGAGGTTGAGCGTGCGGCTACAGTTACAATTATCATTAAAGATGAGGATGATAGATTAGTACCTGGAGCTGAAGTTTCTCTATGGGAAAATAATACTCATATTCTTACTCTCGATAGTACTACATACACAAAATTTACTTTAACTGATGGTTCAGTCGAGTTTTTAAAAGTACCATTCGGTTCCTACAATATAACAGTCAATTATACACTCTATAATGGATTAGATGAAAGAATTGTATATGATAGTAGAAGTGGTCCTGGAGGTGAAGTCGAATTTGAAGGTTTATTTATTACAACCAATATTACAGTTAATCTTTGGACAATTGATTTTGAAGTGGATGATGTTGATGGTGATCCTTTAAATTATGGATATGTAGAAGTAGGTAATAGTAGTATTCCTGTGATAGATACAATTCCTTTGGATATTAACGGTGAAGCAACGTTCCGTTGGATATCTTCATCTAGTTATAATTATACAGTATATTATGATAATCCTGATTATTACAGTGATCCTACTCCATTAAGTTCTAATACAGTCATTAATTTAGGACCACCACAGATTTACTATGAATTCATAGTAACAACCATGGCAAAGTTAGATATAAGAGTTATGGATAATACAGGGACAGAAAGCGTTACTGGAGTAACTGTGAAAGTCCAATTGAATAATACCTCACAAGATGTGATAGAAATGGAAACGGACACCTCTGGATATGCCCATGGGGCTTATACTACAGATTTTGGATTTTGGTATTTAACAGGACAAGCGTACAACTTCACACTCTGGATAGTGAATCAACCACAAACCTTTATTGTAAATACTTCCGATAAAGGAAAGCCAGGGAGCATCACTCCTTACTATAATTATAGTCTAACACAAGCCGCTTTATTAGTGTTTTTCTTGGATTTAAACTTTACACAGCGAATAGCCAATTTTACAAACGTTCAAGGTGTTTCTTCCGTTGTCTGGGGCCAAAATATGTCATTCTCGCTTGTTTATGAAACATCTGATGATAGTGGTCAATCTTGGATTGGTGATTGGAATCGAAACGGTTTTGCCACATCAGCAACTTGGACTATTTATTCTAAATATGGGGTAGCATTGTTTGAAAAATCAATGATCCAAGCACCAGGTCCTACTGGAAATTTTACTGTTACAGTAAACTCCAGTATTGTCTCAGCAGGATATGAAAGCGATTTCTATTATGTACTTATAAGGGGGTATAAGCCATTCTGGAATGATCCAGATGAAGAATATTTTGGGATCACTGTATTTGCTAAACCAACAGGATTAACATTGCATGACTACACAACATTGTCAGAATTATCTAAAAATACAGGGGGAGATTATGAAATCTCCGAATACTATGGTTTTACTATCAATATTACGGCCAGATTTTTTGACACTGGAACTAATTCAGCTTTAACTCCTGAATCATTTATATATGATTGGGATTACGGTTCCGGTTTGTTAAGTCCAGGTCCTTCACCGGGATATTATACTTTTGAAATTGATACTTCAGATGCAACTAATGTTGGTAAATATAGAATTGACATAACAGTTAAGCTTGAAAACTATACTCAAATTGAAGATTTTGGGATGTATATAGAAATTATATCCAGACCCACAGAAATTAACGGAGAATCTGGAATATTATATGATTCTGAGAATATTTTCATTTTTGAAGCGATAAATTTCACTTTTACCTATGAAGATGTTTTCACATCAAGCAAGATCTCAAACTTGGATGAACAAAGTTATATTTTACAGAAACTTGATGAATTTGGAGTTCCAATTCCAGGTACTACAGAAATTGGCACTCTTTTCGAAACTAGTAGTCACGATTTTGTATTAGACATTAATACAGAAACACGTGAAGATGGGGAATATTCAGTTATTGTGACATTAAACAAAATGAATTATGAACATCGAATAGCTATAATATCTTTAACTATTAACAAAAGAGTATTTGGTTACAGTTTACCAGCTGAATTTAAGGGGACTAAAACTGAAGTAGATTCAGGAAAATCATTAGAGTTCACTATAACAATTACAGATCCGAATAATGGTTCAGTAGCCGTAACAGGAGCAGATGTTTACATAACATTTAGGGGAGAAGACTATGATTTCACTCCTAATGGTGATGGAACTTACACAGTTAAGGTTGATAAGATTCCTGATGCATTCTTTGTACCTGCAACTTATACTGCAACGCTTACAATTGAAAAACCAAATTTCTCTACAGTTACTACAACATTAACTATTGTGGTTAATATGCATGAAACTTTTGGTTTCCCAACTTTTTACTTGTTGATGATTTTAGGAGCGGTTGTTGCAGTGACGGCGAGTTTAGCGATATATAGGACTATCCAGCAAGCTAGGATTCCCAAATTCGTTAAGAAAGCAAGAAAGATGAAGAAGGATATCAAGGGTAGAAAAACAATTTCAGAATCACTACTCTATCCTTCAAAAGAAGAATATATGGTGAGACAGTTAGGCGATAGATGGGATCTGCTTGGATTATCAATGCGAGATGTTCTAGGAATTGAAAGTAAGAAAAAGAAGTCTCTATCGGAATCCGCAGAATCATATAAAGAATCTAAAGGAGGGATTGATTAAATGCCAATTGGATTAGTTATAATGAAATGGGATGATAGAGCAGGAACAGAAATTCTCTCAAAATATCCTGAAGAAATCGTACTAACTGAAAAAACTCTTATGCAAGTATATAGTACCCACGAGTATAGTGGAGAATCTGGAATGATAAGTTTAATGATTGGATCATTAAACATAGCATCATATTACACAGGACCGGATAAAAACTTCTATATTCTCTTACTTTTAAATCTTGACGATGATCCAGATGCATACGAAGAAGGTTTGATTGACATTTCCAGAATTATCCTTACAAATTTAGAAAATAATGCTTTTCTCCAAATGATCCCCACTTTGTTTCGACGGTTATCTGTATACCCTACTTTAAGTACTGAACAGCGACTTGCTTTAACCTATCAAGATGAGATCAAACGAATGATAATAAAACGATTAAGAGACGAAGGTGTAGTCTCCAAATCAGAGTTGATGATTTGGTTAAAAGACAGGTACAAACAAGGTTTTGTTGATGTCGAAGGAGTTCTGATGGAACTCATTAAACGTGAAATTGTTAAAGAGGCTTCTGTAAAAGGTATGCCCTCTGAATTAATATTTTTGATCAAAGACATCGTACTTATGCGCATGCCACCAGCCACGATTTTAAGAAATCCAGCAGAAAGAGGTTTACCCTCCCAACTTGTTGAAAATTATAAAACCGATGTTCGTCGATATTTTCAAAATTATCAACCTAGTGAAGCAGATAACCTAAGAATACTTGACGTTCTGACAAACCCACAAGTTTATGAAACTATACGATTACTACGTACTTCTGTAGTCACCAAAAATGATTTGGAAAAACTTAGGAAGAAAGGGGTTGAAGATCTTGATGATGTATTGAAGCTGCTCTGGGATACTCAATTAATACAAGTATTTCAAGATGAAAGAGGAAATGAATATTATGCACTTCTATCAGACTTTTATTTAGAACTTCTGTTTCCTAAATATGTTATGAATGTGATCAAGACAGTTTATGATCAGAAATCAAAGTCAGATCAGGTATTAATCGAATATTTAAATGTACTCGAAAATACATACACAAATATAAAAACAGTACAAAAAGAAAAAGCTAAAGCCAAAGATTAATTTATTTTTATAATTATTTCATTTTTTTTTATTTCACTTTTCCTATTATATCAAAGAATTTTTGAATTGATCAATATTATTTTCACCAAATACAATCAATATAATTATGTGAAAATAATGGATGAAATATTTCCTAGCTGTGAAAAATATTTAGATACTCCAGAAGCCATTGGATTAGATGGAATTGACTTGGAAAAGTATGTAATTGCAAGTTATATCATTAAACGCCCAAAAGGACAAAATGTTAACTACCTTTCGAGATTTGCAGCAATAGAGCAATCAACAGGAACTTGGGTACGAGTTCCTGCTGAGACCGAAGAAGTTAGAAAACATCATGTGGCAAGAGTGTTAGGAGTGTACGAACTACCCCATTTTGAATATGTTGTCCCTAAGGATTTAAAGGAGAGAATATATTTTGTACAAATCGGGTTCCCCGTTATAAATATCAAAGGAATGGGGATACCAATGTTACTTTCAAGTGTCATTGGAAATATTAGTATTACCCATGGATTGAAATTAGTAGATCTTGCATTCCCAAAGGCTTGGTTAGAAGAATATAAAGGACCTAAGTTTGGAATTGATGGATTAAGAAAACTACTGAATGTCCCAGAACGACCTTTGTTAAATAATATGGTAAAACCATGTACAGGTCATACTGCTGATGTTGCAGCAGATTTAGTATATCAAGCTGCTGTTGGGGGTTGTGATGTTGTAAAAGATGATGAATTAATATCAGATCCTTCCTTTAATCGATTAGAAGAGAGGATTGTAAAAGTAATGGAAGCTGTTGATAAAGCAGACTCAGAAAAAGGAGAAAAAACTTTATATACTATAAATATTACTACCAAGTTCCCAGAAATGTTCGAATACGCCGATAAAATGATAGAATTAGGTGCTAATGCTTTGATGATCAACTATTTAACAACTGGATTTGAAGCATTAAGACAGATTGCTGAAGATCCTTCAATAAAAGTACCTATTTTAGGTCATATGGATTTTGGAGGAACATACTTCGGGGGCGAGTGGACAGGGATAACTAGTATGCTAACATTTGCTAAGTTGCCAAGAATTTGTGGTGCTGACACCGTTGTAATCCCTGCACCTTATGGAAAAGCTGAAATATTGGATGAGAGATACGAACAAAACCTCAAAGCTCTTCGATTTCCGCTTCAACACATTAGACCAACATTACCAATGCCAAGTGGAGGAATTACGCCAGGTATGGTTGAAAAATGTATGAAAGAAGCGGGTAATGATATTCTAATAGGGAGTGGTGGAGGTATTCATAGTCATCCTGATGGACCAATATCAGGAGCAAAAGCATTTAGACAAGCGATTGATGCTGTGATGCAGGGTAAAAATGTAAAACAGGTTGCTAAAGAACAAAAGGAATTAGGAATTGCGCTTGGTGTATGGGGTAGTGGTAAAACCCAATTAATAGAAGATTAATCTTTTTTTTTATTTTATCTCTTTATCTTGATCTCTTAAAAGAATTCTGACGTTTGGATTAAAGTTATTTTTATGAACGTATTTAACTATTTCATTACCCCTTAAATCTAAGTGTTCGAGATGGGCTAGATGTTTAAAGTATTCAAGATTTTCTTTTCTGCTTAATTTATTGTTTTTTAAAATGAGATGAGTTAAATTTGGTAAAAAGTTTAGTTCTCCAATATTGATAATTTCATTATTAGAAAGATCAAGATAACTTAATGAATGTAAAAAATTAATTCCAGGGATATCAGAGAGAGATTTGATGTTATTTTTCCAACCTGATGGTGTTCCTTTAACTTCATATTCCATATCAGATAAATCTAGCTTCTCAATCAACCCATTTTGTCGATTTAATTCATAATAGATATTGTTATATTCTGTGAATAACTGAGAAATAACTAAAATGTTTATTAGAATTTTAGCTAACTCATCATTAGTGAAATCTTCAAAATCCTTTTCTTTCAGTAAAATTCTTAATACATTTTTGAACTTTCTGTTTTCAATCTTTCTGTCTTTATTTATATATCTTTTTTTAATGAATTTCTGAATCTCTCTATATAATAATAATTTGGATTCTTGCACATTTATAGACCCTAATAATTTTACTATTTCAATTTGGCAATTATAATCACTTTCATGTTTAATAGCCCAACTCAATAGTGGTAAAGCTCTGTACAAAAAGATTTTACCGACATAATTTATGGCAATCATCCTAACTTTAACATTTTCTTCTGAAACAACCAAATTCTCTAAAATTTTATACATTTTTACTCCTCCTGAAATAATTTTGGCTAAAGTACTTATTGCATTTACCCTAATCTCACTTTCATTACTATTTTCAATGATGGATACTAATAATTCTGTAGCAGTTAGTAAACTGATACTATTAGTTTCAAATTCTTGCCAAATTTTTTCAGGAGTATATTTCATGATGAACTATAATTAATTTAGAATAAATTATTTTTCATGGGTGTATTTCAAGCAGGATTAAGTTAATACAATCATTACTCTCCTAATTTGTGTATTTCAAATTATGACGAAAATTGAATTATTTTTCTGGTTCTTTTTCTTTTCCCTCGATATCCTCATCTCCGAATTCAAATGGGGGAAATTTTCTTCTTTTTGAAAAAAGCTTTTCCAGGCGCTGCTTCAGTTCGTTAAAAGGTCTTAGATTACCCGAAAAAGGTGTCTTGACTACTGCATCAATTTCAGGTTTTAACAATTCTTCCACTTTTGGAAGTTTATGTAAATTGCCCTCTGATAATAAGGAAAGATAATAATCATTTTGATATTTTTCAAAAGTTAAGAACCTATAATTTTGAAAACCTAATTTAACAGCAATCCAACGAGGAATAGCCCCTGTATTACCTTGTGTGTTTGCCGCAATAGCTTCTATCCTTGCTGTAAGCATAGATTCTTTCATTTCCTTCTCTTCTTCAGGGGTGTCAACTTTAATTTGTAGTTCTATATTTAAATCCTCTCCAATTAATAATGAAATAACACCAATTGACATTGAAGAGAGACCAATATAGTCTATACGAATAGAATCTTCTACATAAGGTAAATCTTGATCTGAAAATACTTCTTGTAGTGTTAGATATTCTTTCAAAATATAATTTATTCGTTTTTCAAATTCTCTCTCAATCTCATATTTATCGAGTTTATCGAGGTCGTTAGCATCTTTACCTTTTATTAATTCTGAGAAATTATTTGACATTTGTTCAAGTATCCATTTGCCTTTTTTATCTGGAAATATACCATAAACCAAATATATTATCTCATCTTTCACATAAAACTGACATTTTTCTTCTACATTTTCTTCAGAAATCAATAACATTTTGTCAAGTTCACCCTCTAAAATACCAGTTGCTATGAAATCGAGATTATTTGTCAATTCTAATAAGTAAATATAATTATCGTTGCTACAGTATAGCTCAGTTCTGTCAACTGAAGTAATTCCGAGTAATTTTACGTATTCTCCTTTAGATAATTCGATTGTATCACTTTCGAATGAGACAGTCAAAGGTTTTTCTTTTACCTTTACTTTGTCTCCAAACTTTGACGATAATGTTGAAGTTTGAGTTTTAAACTCTTTCGGTTGAACATTTACGGATTGATCTGCTGTCCGTTCATATAATTCAGGCAAAAATTTCTTACATTTAGGACAAAAATTGTCCTTTGGAAAGGGTTTTATAATCTTATAACCACAAAATTCACACTCAACAAGGTTTTGTAGTTTTTTTGATTCTATTTTTCCTTTCTTTTTACCTTTTTCTTTTTTCTTTTTGTGTTTTTCCTTCTTCTTTGGAATTTTCATCACCCCGTCAAAAAACCCATATAAAAATAATTAATGAACAATTAATTATTTGAATTATTGTTATTAATCTATAAATATTTTTTAGCTATTTTAGTAAAAGCATCAATAAATTTATTATTATCTTCCACAGTACCAATAGTGACTCTTATATAATTGTAAAGTCCTGGTTTGCTAAAATGTCGGACTATGATCTTCATTTCCCTCAAATCCCAAACAAATTGTAGAGTTTTAGCTTTGTCTTCAAATTTAACAAAAATAAAATTAGAATCAGATGCTAAAACAGTTATTCCCTCAAATTGATTTAAAATTTCAGTTAACCTTTGTCTTTCTTCTATTATTGTTTTGTTTCTTTCAAGGATTTTTTTACTGTGTTTAATACATGACAAAGCAGCGACTTGGGCCAAATAGTTTATATTATATGGTAATTTTACTTTATTCATTTCTTTAATAATCGCTGGATCTGCCAAAGCAAAACCAATCCTAAGGGATGCTAAAGAAAAACTTTTGGAAAATGACCTGATAACTATTAAATTCTTAACTTTTTTCAAAAGTGAAAGGCTAGTTTGATCTGAAAAATCTGCATATGCCTCATCGACAACTACTACCCCTGAAAAACTCTCACATAATTTTAAAATTGTTTCACTATTAAAAGATTTCCCATTTGGATTATTAGGGGAATTAATAAACATTAATTTACCTTTTACGTTAAATGCAGCATCCGGTATAGAGAAATCATCATTTAATTGAAGTTCTATAATTTTAGCATTATATAATGTTGCGATTACTTTATATAGACCATAAGATGGATAAAAAATTACAACTTCATCATCTGGATCAATAAATATCTTAAAGATTATATCAAAAATTTCATCAGATCCATTTCCAATGAATATTGAATTTCTATTCGTTAAAGTATCTTTATCTCGTAACAACACATTTAGAATTTCTTTTCGTAATTCAAATGAGGTAGGATCAGGATACAGTCTAATTTTTTCATTAACAGCATTCTTAATATCGTTCAAAATTTCCGGAATTGGAGGAAATGGGTTTTCATTAGTATTTAACTTAAGCCAACCATCTTCGGTAGGTTGTTCCCCCGGTTCATAAGCTGAAAATTTTCTTAAGTGTTCTCTTAGTAATTCATTCAGTTCCATTTTTTTACCTTTTGTAATAATAAATCAAATATTTACTAACAATTATCAATAATTAAATTTAATCTTTATTTTTTAATCTTTCTTCGATGGATCTCTTGTGAGCATCTAGTCCTTCAAATTCTGCTAATTTTATTGCAATTGTACTAAGCTCTTTTAAACCATCTATATCACATTTTAAAATATCAATTGTTTTAAGAAAATCATATAAGTTCAAACCAGAATAAATTTTTGCAGTTCCACCTGTGGGTAAGATGTGATTTGTTCCCGCACAATAATCCCCTAAAGGTATAGGAGAAAATGGACCAAGAAATATAGCCCCGGCATTTTTAATTTTACCTACTATTTCATGGGGATTTTCAATTAAAATTTCTAAATGTTCTGGAGCAATTAAGTTGCTTATTCTTATACAATCTTCTAAATTTTTTGCTTTAATAAGGATTGAATTATTCTTGAGTGCAGTTCTTATAATGATATGTCTTTTCGATTGTATAATATATTTTTCAAGCGAATCTATAGTTTTATCAATTAATTCTTGTGAATCCGTTACAATAATGCCAACATTTTCTGGATCATGTTCAATTTGTGAGAGAAAATCGACGATGAGATAATTATAATCTGCAAACTCATCTGCGATAATTAATATTTCTGAAGGACCTGCAGGTGTGTCTATCGCAATAGTATTTGAAAGAAGTTGTTTAGCCGTATTAACCCAAACATTACCAGGTCCTATTACTTTCTGTACTTTAGGAACAGTTTCGGTTCCATATGCCATAGCAGCGATAGCTTGGGCTCCACCGACTTTATATATTTTTTCAATATTAAATTCGTTTGCAGCCACTAATATTTCGGGAGAAATTTTTTTATTTTGTTGAGGTGGTGTACACATGATAATTTCTTTTATTCCTGCTACATATGCAGGTGCTGCGATCATCATTACTGTACTTGGATAAATTGCCTGACCCCCAGGAACATATATTCCTATTGCCTCTAATGGACGATAAACCTGTCCTGCAATAACACCTTTAGTTATTTCAATAGTCCAATCTTCTCGTTTTTGAGCTTCATTAAATTTAATCAAATTCTCCTTAGCTTTTTGCATCGCTATTAATAAAGATTGATCAATAATATCATATGATTGAGAAATCTCTTCTTTTGATACTTTTATCTCCTGATCAGTTAGATCTACTTCATCAAATTTACGTGTAAACTTGATTAAAGCCTTATCGCCTCTTTTTCTTACTTCTCGAATGATATTATATACAACCTTTTTTGTCGATTCTAACTTTGTTTCAGCTCGAGGAATATAATGTGATAAAGTTCCCTCATTTAACTCTTCAGATTGTATAATTTTTAGAGGATTCATTTTCATCAAAAATATTACTTTAGTTCTTCCAAAGGCAAAATTTGCCTAGGTTCGTGTACTACTAAACCTTGAGCATATTTTCTTAATATTGGGATTAGCCCTAAGAACTCTTTTTTTCTAATAATAGTATTTATTGCATACCAACCATCAGTTCCGACTAGTTTTGAGATTGTTGGACGCTTTAACGCAGGAAGTTTTAATATCACCTCATTTAGATTTTCTTCTTTAACATTCATAAAGATGTGAAGCTTCTTTTTAGCTTCTATTACTCCCTTAAGTAATACAAGAATGTCTTTAA
Source organism: Promethearchaeota archaeon (assembly GCA_048938895.1). Lineage (GTDB taxonomy): Archaea > Asgardarchaeota > Lokiarchaeia > Sigyniarchaeales > SOKP01 > Loki-b32. The sequence continues at coordinate 65,101 of JBHLLU010000003.1, read as the reverse complement.
TTTTTTCTTGTTTCCAATTATGTTTTAATGCATTTTTATTAGCAATCAATACTGCTGTTGAGGTGTCGATGATTTCTATGATTTTTAAATTATTAGCTTTTATAGTCGTTCCCGTTGAGGTATTATCGATTATAACATCTACTTCTTCTGGGGGTTTAGCTTCTGTTGCTCCAAAAGAAAGGAATATTTTCACTTTTTCATTTTCACCCCAAGTTTTCCAAGGAGTGATAACTAAAGGAGAAATTTCCCCGAAAAATTTTTGATAGGTTTCATTTTTCATTAAATAGTTTACAGATAAAGTTAAATATTCTGTGGAAATCCTTAATGGTTTATTATTCTTTGCAAATTTATTAAGAATATCATCTAAACTAAATATATTGTCCCAATTATTAGGAGCACATAAAACTATGGAAACGGCACCTATCTCTAAATCTAATAAAATTTCAACTTCAGCTTTAGTTTCCTTAACCCAATCCAATCCCGAAATCCCTAAATCAAATTCATCTTCTCCCACAAGATAATTAGGTATTTCTTGTGGTCGTAATAATTTAATGTAAATCTCTGGATCTCCTACTGAAGGACGATAATCTCTCTTTGATACTGATTTCAACTTTAAACCAGCTCTTTCAAAGAAAATTGCTATATCTTCTTGCAGGCTCCCTTTTGGAATTGTTAGTTTTAACACTTTTTCACTCATTTAAAATCAATAACCATTGTAAATTTAAGAATTTAATGATCGATATTATTTCAATTTCAATCCTTTTTATGTTCAGGTTAATCTTAGGAAGATATATTTTTCAAAAATTTATATGAAGGGTAATTTTGAAAACTGAATTTTTAAATTTACTGACACTATTTTATTTATATCATAAAATTCATGTATGTTATAAAAAAATAACTTAGGATGTTGACAGATGACAGAATTTGCTCTTATGTTCAACGCAAGACCCGGAGGGGAAATTGTTCCAGTTAAATGGGATAAAGAGAATTTTGTTCCAGATACTTCAATAATAGTAATGGATGAAGGTTCGGAATCACTTTATTTATGGCATGGAGTTCAGCAGGGATTAGTTGCTAGAAGAACAGCTTTAAGACAAGCAGAATCTCTAAAGGGACATGGATATAGTGTTGGAAAAAGCATTATTGGTCGCGATATTAAATCAATAAAAGAAATAGACGCGAGAAAAGTAGGAAAAGTTCAAGAAGATACCCAAATGAATGACGAGTTACAAAGTTTACTAGATAGAAAATTTACGGAATTAGATAATTTTATAATTACTTTTCAAACGGAAGTAACTGCTCCTAGTCCTACACCCAAAGTGGTAGAAGCACCCAAAGTGGTAGAAGCACCCAAGGTTATAGAAACACCTAAAGTTGAAACTAAACCATTACCAAAACCAGTAGAACCCCAACCTGTTTCTTCACCGGTACTATCAAAGCCTACATCAACACCAACCAAGTCCACTAGTACAGCTTCCGAATATGATGTGGCTGAACCATTACCTTCAATAAAAGCAACAAATGAACCAATCCCAACAGCTCTAGTCTCAAAAGCAGGTTTAACTACGAATGCTAAGATCGCTTTTGTGTTTAGTGCTATATTAGATCATTTTGATGACATTTGGATATCTAAAAAGAAAGATGGGAGTTATTCTGTTGAAGAAATGGATGGTCCTATATGCAGTTTTTCCTTAAAAGAAGGAAAGAAAATAAACTTTTCTGCCCAATCTTTTAGTAGAATAGATCCTAAAATAAAAACAGCAATCCAAAAGAAGTTTATTGAGCTTTCAAAATTAATATAAAAAAATTCAGATACTCATAATTATTATTATTTTTATTATATTCTTTTTTATTATGTAATAGGTTTTACATAAAAATATTTCAAACTAATCCCATGAATGATAATGAAATTCAATAAGCTAGCACACTTGTTTTCTGCACTGGAGAACACTACAAAAAGACTTGAAATGATTGACATCCTATCATCTTTTTTTGAAGATATAAGAAAAACTGGAGATTTTAAGGATTTGGATAAAATTATTTACCTTTTACAAGGCCAATTAGTTCCTAATATAAAACAATTTCCCAAGATGGGAATAGCTGAAAAGATGATCATTGAAGCTTTAGCTCTACATTCTGGATTAGAAAGTAAAAGAATAAAAGAAGTGCTCGTTAAACAGGGGGATATTGGAGCGACAGCAGAATTTATACTTTTGAAAAAAAAGAAACAGAAATCTTTATTTGATTATAATCAAAGTGATGATAATTCAGAATTATCTCTAAAAATTTCTGAATTATATGCAGAATTAAAAAAAATTGCCTTGACTGAAGGCACTGGATCGCATGATGTCAAACTAGGAATACTAAGAGGATTAATAAGAAGAAGTTCCCCATTGGAAACTAAATATTTATTAAGGATTATCACATCTACATTAAGGGTTGGGGTTCAGTCTCCCACAATAATTGAAGGTTTAGCTCTAGCTTTCACAGGTAATAGAGAAAACAAGGATAGTATTGAAAAAGCCTATAATTTGCATCCTGATTTAGGCGAAATTTCAAAAATATTAGCAGAGAAGGGTTTAGAAAAAGTTAAAGAAATCGAAATAGAATATGGTATTCCAATTCTTAGTATGCTTGCTTCAAGAGAAATATACACCGAATTCATTAATAGATTAGGTGTACCATTTATAGGAGAATATAAATTAGATGGTGAAAGACTCCAAATCCATAAAAAGGATGACAATATTATATTATTTTCCAGACGATTACTTGATATCTCGGAACAATATCCTGATGTTTGCAAAATTATACAAGAAAACATAAAAGCCAAAGATGTAATATTTGAGGGGGAAGTTGTTGCCATGGACCATGTGTATGAAAAAATGCTTCCTTTTCAAGTATTAAGTCAAAGACGACGAAAATATGATGTTAAAGATATTATAAAGGAAGTTCCTGTATGTTTTTATGTATTTGATCTACTAAAGTTGGAAGATAAATCTTATATCGACAGATCTTTCCAAGAAAGGAGATCCAAACTTGAAGAAATTGTAAAAGAGAGGGATGAGTTAAGGTTAGTTGAATCAGTGTATATCAATACTACAGAAGAATTACTTGATTTCTTTAATGAGGCTAGAGAAAAAGGATGTGAAGGAATAATGGCTAAATCGATTAAAGACGATTCAGTATATCAAGCAGGAAATCGTGGTTATAAATGGCTAAAATTGAAAAGCTTAGAGGGGGGAAAATTAAAGGATAATGTTGATGTGGTTTTAGTGGGAGCTTTTTACGGGAAAGGACGTAGGACGGGTGTATTGGGGACGTATATAGGCGCAGTATACGATCCTGAAAGCGATAATTACATAGCTTTTACACGTTTTTTTTCAGGGATCAATGATGAATTGTCAGAAACACTTACAAAAGAATTAGAAGAATACAGAATGGAAAGGAGACCATCTAATGTTATATGTGAAGATAAACCAGATATTTGGCTAAACCCAGAAGTTGTTATGGAGATAACAGGTGATGAAATAACAATTAGTGAAAAATTTATAACCTTAGGGTATTCCATGAGATTTCCTGTATTTCAAAGATTACGTCCTGAAAAAGGTCCAAAAGATATTACAACTGTACAAGAAATAAAAGAGTTATATGACACTCAATAAAAATTATAAAAAAATTTTTAATCCCCTTTCTTCAAGTTTTTTTAGATGTTCTGGGATGATTGTTATTTGATTCTCTCCTAGATATAATTCTTTTAATGAGTTCAATGACTTAAGTGATTTAGGGAGTACATCAATTTCATTTCTTGATAGATTTAAATATCTTAGGTTGTCTAAATTACCAATACTTTCAGGAATTCTTTTTAAATTATTATCACTCAAGTTCAATATCTCTAAAGAATTAAGATGTCCAATACTATCAGGTATATCAACTAATTCATTCCTTTCCAAGTCAAGCAACTTTAGTAATGGTATATATCCAATAGATTCTGGCAATTCTTTTACATTATTCCAACTTAGAAATAGTTCTTCTAAGGAATTAAGGTTCTCCAATGATTCGGGGATTTCATTCAATTGATTATCATGTAAGTCTAACAATTTTAATGAAACTAGGTTCCCAATTGATTTTGGTAATCTTTTTATTTGATTAAGCCTTAAATTTAAGGTTTTTAATGAACTCAATTTTCCAATTGAATTTGGGAGATAAGTTAACTCATTCTTCCACAAAGATAATTCTTTGAGAGAGCTCAACATTCCAATCGAATTAGGAAGTTCATTTAGATTGTTAACGTTGACATTTAATTCTTCAAGGGATTGAAGAGAATCAATCCAATCAGGAAGTTGAATTAATTGATTATATCTTAGAATTAAAGTCTTTAAATCGCTAAGGTGCTTAATCGCTTCAGGAAGACTTATTATACCTTTAAAAATAAAATCTAATTCAGTTATTTTACACTTTTCAATTTTATATTTTATTCGCCAATATGATTTCTCTAATAGAAGTAGAGTGAAATAATTAATGACGATTTCACTAAGATCTTTTTTTGTAAATGAATAAATCTTTTTTGTTTCACATAATATTTCAAATCCCAATTTAAATTCTTTCCGTCGAATTTTTTCAACCTCTGAAAGTAATATTGACTTAGCTAACGGATTTGAGTCTTCCTTATATTTTTGAATAATCCTAATTAGAGTCTCGTAAATAGTTTCTAAACAATCTAGGGATTCCTCATGAACAAGTGCCCATTTCATTGGCTCAAATATTCTATCTAAGTAATTACTTCTTAAAGTAAGAGCGGCTGTGTTTCTAATTATTTCATTAGAGTCAGAAATAAGTAAATTCTCCAAAATTTTGAAAGTGTTCTCATCTTTGATTCCTATACGTGAAATTTCCCGAATACAGTCAATTCTAATTTTATCACTATCACTATTTTCAATTAAGGATAATAAAAGTCTTGCTGCTGAATGTTTATCTAAATTGTTTTTTAAGTAGTCTTTGTAGATTTTATCGGGTGTAAGTTCCATTAGTTTAAAAGAATTGACATAACCTTTTTAAATTACTGGTTTCTTCTTATAACTTTATGATTAGCCCTTTTGATTTTTTTAATTCTTTTAAAAAGGGGGGAATTTCATTAAATTGATTGAAATTCAAATCCAATACTTTTAATGATGGCAGTAAAGCTATTGACTTAGGAAGGGCTGTTAATCGATTACCCCATAGGTTTAATTCCTCTAATAACGATAAGGAACCAATCCAATTTGGGAGTACTGAGAAATTATTCCAACTTAAGTTTAGACTTATAATAGATTTCAAATTTTGTAATGAGGAAGGAAGTACACTCAATTGATTATTTCGCAAGTTTAAATTCTCCAAAGATCCAAGGTTGCCAATTGATTCCGGAATCTCATTTAATTTATTATCATATAAATCTAATTGTTTAAGAAACTTAAAATCACCTATCCAAGTTGGCAATTCCAATAACTTATTACCTCCTAATCCTAATCTCTCTAATGACAACAATGACTTTATACCTTGTGGTACTGATTTAAAATTATTCCATCCTAATTCTAATTCTTTTATTGAATTACTCAGATCAAATTTGATGGAATCTAGTTTATTCCCATGTAAATCAAGAATTTTAAGTGAAGTAAGAAAGCTTATGGATTTGGGAAGAGACTTTAACATATTATTCCTCAAATTTAAATACTCAAGAGTTAGTGGAGAACCAATAGATTCCGGAAGGATCCTCAATCGGTTTGATTTCAAATTCAAACTTATAATATTCGTATAATTACTTAAGCTAGGAAGTTTTATTAGTTTATTATAACTCAAATCTAAATATTCGATTGAGTTATTGAAACAGTCTGGAATTGTTGTTAAGTGATTAAACCGTAAATCACATGAAGTAAGAGCTTTCAGAGAAAAAATAGGCTCTAGGAAATATTCTAGTTTATTCAAGCCAGAGCTGTATCTCTCAACATTAGATAAATCTAATTCAGTAATCTTCCACAATTCATTATGCTTAAACCTAAAATATCCAAATGTTGCCTTTAAGAAAGAGATTATATAATAATTAATTAAAATATCTGCTAATTCCCTATTAGGCAATTTCTCTATTGCTAATTTTTCTGAATTATTCAGTAAAATATGCTTTTCTTCATTCTTACTGAACTTTTTTAATTTTTTAATTAAGACTTCTCTAGCATTATGATTATCAATTTGACCAACTGTTAAAATAATAGATATCAAACATTTTAATGAATTTTCATGCTCACTAGCCCAAATCATAGGTTCAAGTGCTCTATCTAAATATCTATCTCTGAGTACAGAGATTGTTAAGTTTCTTATATCCTCATTTAGGTCAGAAATCAATAAATGTTCTAAAAAATCAAAGGTTTTATCATCATTGACTTGAAGTTTATTTAGTACATCGATACTCTCAATGCGAGTTTCAATATTTTCTGCATTATCTATAAGAGTTATTAACAGTTCTGTAGCAAATGGTTTATCCAAATCTCCATTTATAAAATCTCTGTAAATTGCTTGCGGTGTTAAAGGCATAGGTTCATTTTAAAATGTTAATTAAATTCTCTCTATCATCATTCCTCCTAAGTGGATAGGACCACCAGTCGCATTATAGATTTTTTCTGCTTTTCTTAATTTTGATTGACTGTGCGAATAAATTCTGAAAACAACTTCTCCCTCTTTAACTTTTGCTCCTTGTTTTTTAATTATTTCCACACCAGATGTCTTTGAGCTTGGACAGCCTGCTGTTTTTGCTATCTGATTTATTATTGAATTATTCACTTCTACAATGTATCCTTCTTTTGCGGCAAAGAATTCTTTCAGATGTGGACCTATTTCAATCTCTTCAGGCTTTATATCGGGATTACCTCCCTGGGCGGATATAATCCTTTTCATTTTTTCATATGCTTTTCCAGAACGAAGGATATCTTTAGCTAGATTTTGACCTTGACCCTTCTGAGCTTTACCACTCATTTCGAGGATTATGCCCGCTAGATCGGTAGATTTTTCTATTAGTGAATTAGGTCCTGCAGAATAATCCATAAGTAGGTTTAATGCTTCTTTTGCTTCTAATGCTGGTCCAATCGCATGACCAATTGGCTGATGGGCTAATGTTAAAGCACATTCAGCCTCAATACCAACATTTGCCGAAATTTCTTTAAATATATAAGCAAATTGTTTCCCATTGTTCGGAGTAGGAAATTTTGTGCCACCTCCAACAGGAATATCAAGAACTAATTTTTTTACTCCCAATGAAAGTTTTTTAGTGAGAATAGAGGGAATCATCAAACCGATTGGATCCATATGTAAAGGACGTTCGATTTCAATTAGAATATTATCTGCGGGAGCTGTTTCAAGGGCACCTCCCCATATTATACATGCATTTTCTTTGGAAACAATATCATTTAGTTCAGCTGGATTAAAAGCAACAGGTGCTAAAACTTCCATAGAATCAGCAGTCCCTGATGGTGAAGTTATTGCTCTTGTCGAAGATTTAGGGATTGTTAGCCCAGCAGCTGCAACAATAGGAACAATGATAAGGGAAACTTTATTCCCTGGAACTCCACCGGTACTATGCTTGTCATAAACATCCATTCCGAAATAAAAGATTTCCCCGCTTTTAGTTTCAGCCAAAGTTAGAGCAGTCATTTCTTCATTGTCCATCCCATTAATAGAAACACCTGTAATAAATGCTGCCAAGTCTATTCGAGAAAGTGATCCTGAGACAGCATCAGAGACAATAGCATTTATTTCTTCGCTTTTAAGCTTATTTCCTTTAATTTTTTTTTGAATGAATTTAAATGATTCAGGGGGATCAGCAGGTTTGACAGAGACAATTGCATTATTACTCATATTTTTATTTTCACGAAGAATATCAAGAAATACACCAATTTCTCCAGGTTCTACTATTGAATTTGAGTAATCGATTTGGATAATTGCAGTCCAAAATTTATCTTGAATAGCCTTTGACTGAATGTTTTTAATAAAAATACGTTCTCCAGCTTTCTGCCCTAATTCCTGCGCGTCTTTAATGTTTAAAACTACATCCTTAGTATTTCCGGTTTCAAAATTAATTTCCTTAACTTTAAGCTTCATGACATTATCATTATTTTTCTATTCTATACAGATATAAGAAAAGAGTGATTAATAATTTTTTTACTGCTTTATGATTAATAAAATGGAAAATCAAAATAAAAATAAACAAATTAAGATTAAGTTTATATTAATGATTAGAAACTATGTGGTTACTATATGAATAAATTTGAACGCGCTCAGGAATTAATAAGAGAAATGAATGTAGATGGTTGGTTAACTATTTCTAAAGAAAGCAGTGATGTTCACTCTCATTTTTTATTAGGTGTAAATGCTCCCTCTCTTACATATATTTACATTGCTGCAAATGGAGAACATCAGATTCTTGCTGTTGAGATGGAAGCTCCAATGATTGAACACTCATTGAAGAATAAAGGTATTAAAGCCAACGTAGATTCATTTAGTTCATTAAAAGATGTTATTCCCAAATTGAAGTCTATAATTAATAAACCTCGGATTGCACTGAACATCGCTGAAGGTCTTCTCACTGATGAAAGCTTCTTTTACGCTGATCAATTAAAAGTTGGAGATTATTTTTCTATTAAAGAATTAGCCCCAAACACCGAATTTGTATCCTCAGCACCGATTATATTTGGATTAAGAAGTGTAAAGAATCAAGAGGAATTAAAAGATTTACGAAATGTATGTACAGCAACTTTGGAAATATTGGAAACCATTCCCGATATTTTCAAAAAAGGAATGAAAGAAAATGAATTAAAAGCTGAAATTGAGTATAAATATATGAAGATAGGGAAATCCTCATTCCCAATGATTATTGGAACGGGAGCTCACTCAGCTGATCCACATCATAATACATCTAATAAAAAAATTGAAGAAGGAGTACTATTAATTGATACCGGGTTAAAAATTGATCAGATGTGTTCTGATATAACATGGACTTTCTGGGTCGGTAAAAAACCATCAGAAGATTTTCTTAAAGCTTATAATGTTCTTTATGAATCAAAAGAAATAGCTAATAAGTATTTTGTTGATAACACTCCTGCAAATCTACCGGCTATAAAATGTCGTGAATATTTAGAAGAAAATGGATACGATCATGAGAAATTATTTTTTCACGGTTTCGGACACTCCCTAGGTTTTCAAGCCCATGACGTTGGTCCAAGAGTAAGTTGGAAAGTCTCTAAGGATTCCCTACTTAAGGAGAATATGGTTTACACGAATGAACCAGGTTTGTATTGGAAAGGAAAATGGGGTCTTCGATTAGAGGATGATATTATTATCGGCAAAGACATATGTGAAAAGGTAACATATAACCATAAAGGACCAATAGTAATCTAGGATAATTCACTCTTTTACATTTTTATATCAAGTGGGAATTCTTTCTTTTCTTCAATTAAGTTTTGATCAGGATCGTTAAATTTACTGAAAATCTTAATTTTGTAATTTCCTGCTTCAATTGGCTTTAGATTAACTTCCCATTTAATATTTTCATTAGATCTTAGGGAATATATTTGTTTCTTTAATGTTCCTCTCATAACCTTAATTTGTTCTGGAAATTCCACTTCTATATCAAGATTTAGAGCTTCTCCTTCACTCTTGTTTTCAATTAAGATTTCAAGTGGAAAAGTTTGATCAATGAGCGGAGGTCTTAAACTTTTCATTGAAATTTCGAGAGTTGGAGGAGGAGATATTAATTTTGGTTTTAAAATTTGAGATATTTCATATGAAAAAAATAAATCTCCGTCTAAATCTGATGTCAACATAATCGGACCAATGTAGGGCTTTTCCATTTGAAAGTGGGGTTTTATTAGTAGATTAATTTCCCGAGTTTGACCTAGTTGAATGGAAATCGGAAGTTCAGGATTTTTCTGAGAAGTTAAATTATCAGAAAGCGTAATACCGATTTTAGATATAGTTAAATCTTTTATTTCAATATCTCGTTTAATATCTAATAGAGGTTTAGTATTGACAACAAGCGATAAATTTATTGTTTCATTTGTAGTAAAAATATTTTTCTTAAGACTTAATGTAATAAGCAAATAAGCATACATTTTTGCTATAGTCAAAGCCTTTTTTGCTAAAAAAGCTTCAGCTTCTCGAAATTTATAATTATTAAAATCTTTTTGAATTCTCTCAACGTATTTTTTATCTTTCTCTTTAATTATCATAGTTAAATTTGTTATTAGGTGAATCAACGGATTTTCCCGAAAATAAGTATCATCAACAGAATTCTTTATTTTCTTTACAATCTTAAGCCCTTCTTCTTGTTCACCTTTAATAAAATGACATAAATACGATAAACAGGAAAATAGAATAAAATTCTGATTTCGGTCTGAAACGCTTCGTAAGTTTGGTATATAGTTCATTGTTTCTTTGAAAAATTGATTAGCATCTACAACCTCATTATTAGAAAGTGAAGCATTTCCGGCTTTCCTAAGAAAATCAATTCCAATTAAATACTTATCCTCATTCATACAGCATTTAGCAGCATCAAAATAACAGTTTCTAGCGAGTTCAAAATTATTTTGATTTATGTAAAAATCCCCTACTTTATCATATAACTTTGCCGCTCGTTTATACTGCATAGCCTTGAAGAGTTTCTCAGCTTTCATGAATTGTTTTTCAATGTCTTTAACCACAAAAACTCACTTTGATGAATATAACTATCTTTAGTAATTTATTTTGAAATTAAAAATTAAGCAAAGAATTCAGATAAAAAATAAAAAAAAATTTATTATTGATAAATTTAATAATCTTTTAATCCCAATGCAGCTGCAATTAAGAGGATTATACCACCAAAACCCGCATAAGTACGATCTTCAATTTGCCCTTGAAAATTTGCAATCGGGGACACCATCACAAAAAAGAACAATCCGACACTTAAAAGGCCCCACCATGTGAAAGGAATTCTGATATCAAACCAGTCTTGGTATGCTAGAAGCATAATGATTATTGAAAACAATCCAAAAAATGCATATGTAAAATATTCCCCACTACGTGGAGAGATAAAACCACCAGGGTTAGCCCAATAGCCGAACACTAAAATACAATCCCAAATTGCAAAAAGAGCACCGAAAAGAGTTAAAATCTCTGAAGCTTTCCATTCCTTCTTTTGTTGAATTATTTCTACTAAAAATACGAAGAACAATAGAACCGAAGGAAAATAAGTAAAATCAAAATTACTCATAAATGGATATCGAAAATCGAGAAATGCAGCTAAAGATTCAAGGCCTGATAAAACTAGAAAAAAGATAAGCATAAGCCACCATAAATATGGTATTTTTATCTTCCAGAAATTAAAAAGACCTAGTGAAAAAAAGATTACCGCGGCAAGTATTATTTCGAGAATACCAAAAAATATTATAATTGGATATGTATCTGACTGATAGAACATTTCTATAGCTTCGAAAATCATAAAGAGAACTGCGATGAGCGCAATGAATTTTGATGGTGAGGTTTCTTCATCAAATCTGACTAATTTATCAGTTTCTCCCATATTAAACCACTTGATTCATTATTTTCTTGTATTTAAACAAATTATAAATTGAAATGTTATTAGAATAAAGGGGAGAACAAGTATAAAAACATGTAGATATGTTTAATTAGGTAATTATTTAAAAAAAGGGGATTTCTAATTGAAATCGAATCTGATTTTCGTGCTATAAATATATTATTAAAGGCATTTATTAATTAATGATGTTCAAAAAACACCATATTCATTTTAAGATATTGTTTCATATATGAAATATCTATAATTTGAGGATTAATCGAATTTAAATAAATAATATGACTCTTTGTAATTTGACCTTGACAGATTCAACGTATTTATTTATTGTTAGTAAATTAGAAATTAAAATTAATTATGTTCTCTTAAAACCCAAAAGAAATCGAGAAAAACCAATTTTTCTTTATTAATAGGGCAATACTTATTTTTTTGTCGTATTTTTTTTTGCACATTAATTCTAAGGTTAGACTTAAAAAGAAGGGATTATTCCTAAGATTTATATATTTTAACAACGATAGAAAACTTAACGTACAATTTTTAAAAAAAGCTTGTAATAAAATTTACAAAAATTGAGTTGAAAAAAAATGGTTGATTTTAAAAAGGATACTTGGTTGTATATTTTAATTGCCGCGGTTTTATTGATTATCGCACTCTTAACTCCTGTAGCCAGTGATAAGACAGGTCCTGTAACCGTTCAGTACTGGTGGGGCGCTATTATTACTTATGCTAGTGGTGGTGGTACTGATATGTGGATTGGTGGTAATGCAGCCACTCTTTGGACTTTCGGATTTGCTGCTTTTGCAGCGGCATTATTGTTATTCTATGGACTTCACAATATGAAAGGCATGGAATTTAAATGGGATTGGTTAGTCTACATTTTAACCGGAATTGCATTAATTATTTTTCCAATATTGATGTTTGTTTTTGATTCTGAGGGGTTAACCGTAGGTTTCGCTCCAATTGGAGTTCTACTTGCAGGAGTATTATGCGTGGTGGCTTTCGTTTTTGAAAAATTTTTAGGAGAATAAGGAATCAAACTTTCTAAATTAATCTAATAAAAAATTACTTTTTTTTTTTTTAATTACTTTGAAAAATTTCATTTTCCGAAACCATTACATTATAGTTTGTCTTCTTATGACTAAGATTTTCTCATAAGAGTCATTCAATCGGTTTATTTTTTCTTTTTCTTGATTTCTGGATCACTAGATCTTAATGAATCCTTAATGGGATTATTGCCTAAATTTTCTATTAATTTTGTGATTCTTGTTGCTTCTTCTTGGAATCTCTGTCCCTCCGCAGCACTACAGTGAAACATTTGAACTCGTTCTGGTGAAATTCCAGTGGTTTTTAAAATTTCTTTTACATATCCAACATTTCTTTCAGCAATTAAATTCCCCGTTTCGTAATCACATTCTCCTCTATATCAAGCACCTATAACCACTCCATCTGCGCCTTTCCCTATTGCTCGCATCATAAGTGAAGGGGTAACTCGTCCTGTACAATTTATTCTTACCGGTCTAAGTGTGGCTGGATACTGTGCACGTATAGTTCCTGCCATATCACCTGCACCATAACCTCATTTCCAGCAAAGGAAAGCTAAAATTTTAATATCATTTTCAGATTTGCTTGCCATGGTTTTACACCTCTCTATATTTCTTCCAAAATAGCGTCAATTTGTTTTTCATATTGAGGTTCCCTATAATAGCGTAATGTAATTGCTTCTGAAGGGCAATTAGCTAAACAACTCCCACAACCCCTACATAGAATTTCATTTACTTCAGCACCGTCGTCGTTTACAGTAATAGCGTTATAAGGACAATTAAGTTCACACAATCCACATTTGGCACATTTTTCTTTATCTTCCACAGCGGCTCGAATTAATAATATTCGGTATTTATCTTTACTCATTAGCCTAGCAACAGAAGATGCTGCAGCTCTTCCTTGAGCGATTGATTCGACTATCGATTTTGGCCCTTGACTAACTCCCGCTAAAGTTATACCCGGTATTTTCGTATCAATGGGGTTAAGTCGTGCGTGAAATTCTTTGAAAAATCCATCTTGACTTGTTTCAAGTTTTAAAATTCTCTGAATACTTTCTACACCCTTGGCTGGAACCATTGCTGCTGAGAGGACTACCATGTCAAATTCTAATTCTTTCAATTCGCTTGAGCTTAATGTGTTTTGCATTACGATTTTAAGGTTATGAGTTTCAGGATCTTCCTTTATTCTGCTGACATTTGTACGTATGTATTTTATTCCTTCTTTTCGTGAAAGTGTGAAATATTCTTCATAATCTTTACCTGCGGCTCGCATATCCATATAGGCAACAGTAATATCCGTTTCAGGAGAATGCTGCTTAATTAATTTACTATTTTTAATCGAAATCATACAGCAAACTCCAGAACTACAATAGGTATTCATATTTAAATCTCTCGAACCTACACATTGAATAAATAGTATTCTTTTTGGTACTTTTCCGTCTGATGGCCTTGCTAGATGTCCAAGAGTGGGTCCATTGGGAGCAAGTATTCGTTCTAATTTTAGTTGTGTAATTACATTAGGATATTTATTATAACCTAAATATCCTGTTGGAGGTTCAAATTCGTCCCATCCTGTAGCAACTACGATTGAACCAACCTTTAATTCAACCATTTCATCTTTCTGATCAAAATCAATTGCATCTACTTCACAAGCAGCTTTACATAACTCACATTTAATACATCTATCCATGTCGATTTGGGCTAAGGAAGGAACAGCTTGTGCAAATGAACTATATATTGCTTTCCTTGAATCTAAACCTTCGTTAAATTCATTATAACCATACGCAGGACAGACTTCCCAACAAGCGCCACAACCATTACAATCGTTATTCACGTACCGGGCTTTTTTTCGAATTGTTACAGTAAAGTTCCCGACGAATCCTTGTACATCTTCCACTTCACTGTAAGTATATATGTTTAACCCAGGCGTTCGTGCTGCTTGTAGCATGACAGGTCCCAGAATTCATATGCTACAATCATCTGTAGGAAAAGTACGATCGAGTTTTGCCATTTTACCCCCTATTGTAGGTTGAGTTTCTACTAAATGTACTTCAAATCCTTCTTCAGCTAAATCTATTCCTGCCGATAATCCCGCTACTCCACCTCCAATTATAAGCGCTTTTTTCGTAATATCAACCTCTTTAATCATAATTTTTTCTAATACAGAGGCTCTTGCCACAGCTGATCTTAAGGCATCTTCAGCGACTTTCCGAGCACCCTCTCTATCTTGTTTATGGACAAAGGAAGAATGCTCGCGAATATTAGCAAATTCTAAGAATGAAGAGTCGATGTTCATCGCTTCTAATACGCTTTTAAATACAGGTTCATGAGTTTTAGGAGTACAAGAACCAACTACTAGTCTATTTGCATTCGTTTCAATCATTTTCTCCTTGATAAATTCCGCACCAGATTCGGTTCACAAGCTTATATAATCTATTGCCTCAACTACATTTGGAAGTGTCTTCGCGAATTCCGCTAAATTCTTAGTAGCAATTACTTCCGCTATGTTTAAACCTCATTGGCAAATAAAAACAGCGATCCTTGGAATGTTATCGTCAATTTGAACAGTTTCGTCTTTAGTTTCTACCATTGCATATCATACCTTTCTATCTTTATTACTTCCTCCAATTCAATTTTCTATAATATTATGAATATAAATTTTTATTCTAATTAAATAAAGGTAAATCCAAATAAATTTAAAACTAATATCTTTTATAATATGATTAATTAAAAATTGTTTAAAAAATAAATATGAATTCTACAAATAGAATTCATTCATAAAAACGATGGAAATTCAGCAATATGTACCATTTATAATCGCAGGAGTTTTAATTATAGGTGGTATTCTTATACTGAGGATTGGTTTGGCAATTACTAAAGCTCAATCTAAAACTAATATTAAATGGGTTGCTGGGAGTTATCTTATACAATATGGAATAACTTTATTTGTCAGTAGTCCTATGCTTCTGGATATGCTTTTAACAGAGCTGGATTGTACGAAAAATGGTATATGTGATTATTATGGTGGCCCTAATCCAGCATTTATTGCAATGGCAGTTATTTTTTCAACTTTATTGGTCTTAAATCTTATAAACGTAATTCATAAACCTGGTCTTACACGTTCATTTATATTAACGTTATTAATTTTAGGCCCAATAATCGGAGCTAATTATTTAATATTTAGAAATATCGGCAATGTTTTGTAGTCGTTCAATAATCTTTTATATACCAATTTCCGGATTAATTTTTTTATTCATTTTCAGTATCTCATCTTTAGCAGCTTCACAAAATTCATTTGGAGTATATTCTTTCTTCTTACTATAAGCATAAATTATCCCTCTTGAAGAATTCACGATGGCTCCTAATCCATCCTTAGTAAAGCCATTTTTAATGTCTTTTACTTGAGCACCTTGAATACCATAACCCGGAATTAGAATAAAAGAGTTTTTTACAATTTTTCTTATCTTTTTAAGTTCTGTAGGGAAAGTAGCACCCGCAACTACTCCAAGATTAGTAAAATTAGAAAACTTAGTGAGTTCTTTAGACCAAAACTGCACTAATTCAGCCATCATAATATAATTTCTTTTCAAATCGTATTCATGGACTCGGTATTCAGAAATATCATCAGGTACATCCTTTAATTTAGCACTAAATAAATTTTGGAAATCCTCACTACTTGGATTTGAAGTTTTTACAAGAATAAACAAACCTTTCTCCTTGTAATCAAGAAAAGGTTTAACACCATCAATTCCTAGATATGCATTGATAGTGCATGCATCAGCATTATAATTTTTGAATATGGAATAAGCATATGCTTCGGAAGTCGATCCAATATCATTTCGTTTCGCATCTAATATTACCAGTAAATCATTCTTATGTGCATATTTAATTGTTTCTTTTAACGCGTCTAAGGCTTCATATTTTTCATAAAATGCAATTTGGGGTTTAACTACAGGGATTAAATCTGATGTACTCTCGATTAAACTCTTATTATACTCTAAAATAACCTTATTAGGATCTTGTAATTCCTTGATGAGATACTGAGGGATTTCACCCTCTTTATCCATTCTAGGATCCAATCCCATCGAAATTACACTTTTTTTTTCTTTTATTAATTGAATTAATTTTTCAATAAAATGCATAATTATTCTAACTTAATTGTGTTTTTTAATCAATAATTTTAGTAATTGTTGGTTATGAATTTAAGTAATTTTTGGACTCATTTCCAATTTTTCTTTTAATATGAATAATTTTTTAAGAATTTGAATTTGACGTTTTCTTTCCTTTAAATTCTTTACTCTCTAAATCTAATTCAATAAAGCAGTTAAATTAGAAAGTTGAAACCTTTTTGATTTTTCTTTATTAAATGAAAATTAAATGTAACTTTTTTCCCAATCAATAATAGGGTTCATTCTGAATTTATATAATTGCCTTAGTTTTAAAGCTCTATACATCCCCCATTTTGCTTCTTTTCTTATTTTGGGCTAATTTTAGATGAAAAGCTAAGCTTTTGGTTGATTTATGATTCTTCAAGTTCATCAAGAATGCTATAAATCTCATCAATAATATCTTCAAAATCAACCGTTTTTTGTTCTTCAGAAATCAGATTTTTTAAGGTAACCTTATTTCCCTCAAACTCTTCAGGACCAATAATTAATACTATAAAAACACCAAGTTCATCTGCTTTCTTGATTTGATTTTTTAAATTTGAAAATCGATAATCAACTATGCAAGGAAAACCCTCATCTCGAATTGAGCGTGCTAGATCAATTGAATAACTTGCAACCTCCTTATTGACTGATGTTATATATATTGTATCTGAATAATCTTTTTTGTATACTTCTTCAGGGATTAAATTATACGTTTTTAAAAATAATGACAACATTAAAATACCCAATCCAAAACCTATTCCAGAAATTCTTTCATCAGAAAATATAGATAACAAATCATCATATCTCCCCCCTCCAAAAATACTTCTTATATTTTCCCTACCTGTATCAAAAACTTCGAACACAATGCCAGTATAATAATCTAAGCCTCTTACTACACTAGAAGCGAAAGTACAATAATCTGAAAGACCAGATTCCATTATAAGTTTTTCGAAGTTTACGATTTCTAAGTATCCTTCTGAATTATAAAACTCTTGTGGTATCACATCAAACTGATTCAATAATTCCTTGATAGATTTTGCACTTGTCAGTTTTAAGACCCCATTAATTTTGGATTCATCTTGAAATGAATCATTAACAAACTTCCTATATTCTTCCTTTTCCATTTTATCCGACTTATCTATGACTTTATATACCATTGGTATCTCATCCTGAGAGAATTTAAGGATGGATCTGCATAACTCATCTATAAATCGTCGGCTATTATAGTAAATTTGGAATTGTTTAGCCGTAGCCCCAAACTCATTAAAAATGTCCACAATTATATTAAAAATTTCAAGTTCCGCATAAAGACTCTCTTCTCCTAATATATCGAAATTAATTTGATTAAACATCCTACGTCTTCCTCTCTGGGGACGTTCATACCGAAAACAAGTAGGATTTGAAAACCATCTTATAGGTTTCTTAAGTTCTTGACTTTTTCTGGCAATCATTCGAGCTAATGATGGTGTTAGTTCAGGAATCAAGATTAATCGTTCTCCCTCCTTTTTCTCAACAATAAATGATTGTTCATATACAAGTTCATCTGAAGTTTTCGCAGCAAAAATTTCAACAGGTTCTAATTGTGGACTTCTAAACTCGTCATAACTATATAATTCAGCAATATATGCAATATTATCAACGATCCAATTAAATTCTCTTAAATCCTCTGGGTAAAAGTCTTTAAATCCTCTAAGGGGCTCTTTTGAAAATTTCTTCATGATTAAATCACTAGGGATCTAACTTTAATTAAAAACGAAAAGGAAGGCTTACAAATATTTTTTTCTATTTAACAATAAGGTTTTTCTTATTCTTAATATGTAAAATAATATTGATATGTTTTAAGCAAAAAATTAATTTCTATCAATTTGACTAAAGGTGATATGAAATGTCTCAAGAAGATATTTTTAAAGAAATGGTTGATTCTATTGTTGATTTAGATGAAGAAAAAGCGATAGATCTCGCAAAGAGAGCTATTTCTGAAGATATGGATTTAATGGATGTCATTGAAAAAGGATTTGCAACTGGAATTCGTAAAGTTGGAGAATTATGGGAAGAAGGAGAATTTTTTCTTCCAGAATTAATGAAGGGTGCAGAGGTTATGCAAAAAAGCTTAGATTTAATAATTCCCCACTTAAAAAAGGGATCTGAAGAAATTTCGCGTGGTACTATAGTCATGGCAACGATAGAAGGAGATATTCACTCCATAGGGAAAACTATAGTCGCTACTATGTTAAGAGCGTATGGGTATGAAGTATATGATTTAGGTACTGATGTTCCAGCCGAGAAAATTGTGGATGTAGCTATAGAAAAAAATGCAGATATAATTGGTGTTTCTGCACTTCTGACAACTACTATGTTTGGACAAAAAAGAATTATCGAAATTCTAAAGGAACGCAATTTATTGGATAAGTTTAAAGTAATTCTTGGTGGTGCTCCAGTGACTGGTTCATGGGTTAAGGAATGTAATGCTGATGGGTTCGCTGAAAATGCTATTGATGCGGTAAGATTAGTTACCTCTCTACTTAACAAATAAAGCTTAATTTATAGGAGGTAATTGAAAAAATGTCATTTCATGATTGGTTGAAAGATGAATCAAAAATAATACTTTTTGATGGGGCAATGGGGACTGAACTGATTAAACGGGGATTAGAGCCAGGTAAAGTACCAGACATATTGAATATAGAAAAACCAGATACAATTTTTAATATCCATAAATCTTATTATAATGCTGGTTCAGATATGTGTCAATCAAATACATTTGGATCAACTCCATTAAATCTGAGAAATCATAACCTTGAACATAAAATCGATACTATAATTGAAAAAGCATTAGAGAATATTCAAAAAGCTTGCCCTCCAGAACGTTTAATTGTTGGTGATATTGGGCCAACTGGAGAGTTTAGACCCCCTGTAGGAAAAATTACACGTGATGAATGGTTTTCAAGTTTTAAAATACAAACCGAACTTTTAGACAAGGGAGTTGATTTATTTCATATTGAGACAATTTCAGATTTAGAAGAAATGCTTGCTGCAGTCCATGCTGTAAAAGAAGTATCAACGAAACCTATTATTGCTTCAATTACATATAAAAAGACTAAAAGAGGTTTTTTTACAATTATGGGTGATCCTTTAGAAAAATGTATTCATACATTAGAAAATGAAAATGTTGATGTGATAGGAGCAAATTGTACTATTGGATCAAATGATATGCTTGATTTGGTAAAAGAAGCAGTAGAACTTACAGATTTACCAATATCCATAAAACCTAATGCAGGGAAACCAAGAATAGAAGGAACCAAAACTTTTTATGAACAACCTATTCAAGAATTTGTAAATGATATAAAGAAAATGATTAAATTAGGAGTAAAAGTAGTTGGTGGTTGCTGCGGTACATCACCTGATACAATAAGGGAAATTAAAAAAATTATAGATTTAATTTAAATTTCAAGATAAAGGATAAATTATGACAATAATTAGACCAAAGATTAGTATTTTAGATATTGAACATAAAAAACTCATTTTAGAGGAAGCAAAAACAATTTTAGAAACCCAAGGAATATTTATTGAAAATCAAGAAGCAATTGATATGTTTGAAAAGATGGGGTTGAACCATGATGGTTCAAGGTATTTTATCCCATCAGATTTGATTGATAAAGCTTTGAATTCAACCCCTAATAAGATTACGCTATTTGATAGAGAAGGGGAAGAACATATAACTTTAACAGAGGATCAAGTTCATTACGATCCTGGGTCAGCTGCTATTTTCATACTCGATGAAAGTACAGGACAACTAAGAGAGGGACAATCTAATGACTTCATTAGATTTTCCAAGATCGTTGAGCAATTGAAGTATATTGAAGCCCAAAGTACTGCTCTGATCTATCAAGACGTTCCTAATGATGCACAGGATTGGCATCGTTTATATTTAGCATTATCGAATTGTTTTAAACCTGTAGTAACGGGAACATTTAGAAAAGAAAGCTTTTCAATTATGAAAGAAATTTTATTAGTATGTAGAAATTCTGAAGATGATTTAGCTCGGAAACCGTTAGCAATATTTGATGCTTGTCCTAGTCCTCCATTAAAATGGTCTGATCTAACAACCCAATCATTGATAGATGCTGCTAAAAGCATGATTCCTTCGGAATTTGTCTCAATGCCTTTATCAGGAGCCAGTGCTCCTATTACTTTAATAGGGTCAATTACCCAACATTGTGCCGAGTGCCTTGCAGGAGTTGTGATTGTTCAATCAACTAATAAAGGTGCTCCATTAATTTGGGGTGGTTCCCCTGCTGTATTCGATATGAAACATGGTACTACACCGATGGGCGCGATTGAAACCATGATGATTAATCTTGGAGATGTTGAAATGGGTAAGTTTTTGAACTTGCCTACTCATGCCTATATGAGTTTAAGCGATTCCAAAATTCCTGATGGACAAGCGGGTTTTGAGGCAGGAATGGGGGCACTGCTTGCGGGTCTTGCTGGAATTAATATGATTTCTGGTCCCGGAATGCTTGATTTTGAATCTACTCAAAGTATTGAGAAACTTATCACCGACAATGAAATTGCAGGTATGGTTAAAAGATTGATTCGCGGTATTGAAGATTATGGGAAACCATTTGCTTCAGAAATTTTGAAAGATTATGAAGATAAAGAAGAATTGTTATCGCATCCTTTAACTTTGAAATATTTTAGAAAAGAATTATTTCTTCCTAGTCAAATTATAGATAGAATGACTCGGGAAACATGGAAGAAAAACGGATCAAAGTCATCCAGAAAGAGAGCAAGAGAAGAAGCAATTAGATTACTTAATAAACCTTCTCTAAAACCTATTGATTCATCACTCCAAAAGCAGTTAGATAACATTGCATTAGCATATCTTTAAATGGGTATGCTTTATTCTTCAAATTTTTACCCTTTCTATTATTTATATACAAAAATTCATACTGATGTTATTAAATGGATGGAAAAACTATTGCAGAAAAGATTCTTTCGGTTCATAATATTTCTGAATATGAAGTTAAACCAGGAAATATAATAAATGCCAGAATCGACCTTATAATGAGTCATTTTGGTACTGCAAAGGTTTCTTTAGATTTTAATAAAATAAAACCCTCCGAAAAGAGAAAAGTATTTGATCCAAATAAAATTGTAGTGTTATTCGATCATTATAATCCTGCCCCAACTGAAAGATGGGCGACAGTCCATGATATGATTCGAAATTTTGTTAAAAAACAAGGAATAACACATTTTTATGACATAAAAGAGGGTGTTTGCCACCAAGTATTACCAGAGAAGGGTCACATTAGACCAGGTATGCTAATTATTGGTGGTGACAGTCATACAACGACATATGGAGCTTTTAATGCAGCAAGTTGTGGTGTTGGAAATACTGATCTTTTTTATGCATATGTGAAAGGAAAATTATGGTTTAAAGTACCCCATACTATAAAATTTAACATTTCTGGTAAGCTCTCTAACAACATAATGAGCAAAGATATAATTATAAAAATTGCCGGAGATTACACTGCTGAAGTTGCGAATTACAAATCTATTGAATTTACAGGAAATGCCATGGAAGATTTAAGTATTTCCTCTAGAATGACAATGTCTAATTTTGCTTTGGAATTAGGTGCAAAGTTTGCCTTTGGAGTTCCTGACCAAAAACTTATCGATTGGGTTAGAAAAAGAACAAAAAAGTCATTCAATTTAGTGAAACCTGATGAGGATGCCATATATGAAAAAATCTATGAAATGGATGTTGATGAATTAGAACCTCAAATTTCTTGCCCGCATACCATTGATAATGTTAAACCCGTTACTGAAGTAGAAGGTATTAACATCAACCAAGCATTCTTAGGATCTTGTACAAATGGGAGATATGAAGATTTAAAGGTAGCAGCAAATATTTTGGAAGGAAAGAAAATTCACAAGGATGTTCGCATGATAATTACACCAGCTTCAAAAACCGTATGGTTGAAAGCAGCAACTGAGGGAATCTTTGAAGTTTTTTTAAACGCTGGTGCGATAATCACAAATCCCAGCTGTGGAGCTTGTTTTGGAGGTCATGGAGGGCTTCTTGCACCAGGTGAAACATGTATATCTAGCTCAAATAGGAATTTTCAAGGTAGAATGGGTAGTATTAATTCAAAAATTTATCTGGGATCACCAGCAACCGTAGCAGCATCAGCAATAAAAGGGAAAATAACAGACCCACGAAATTTTTAAGAGGTGGAAAAAAATTACAAAGAGGGATAAGGAATATAGAGATATTATAAGAGGAAAGATATGGGTTTTTCCTGATAATGTTGATACAGATGTTATTTCCCCTAGCAAATATATAGATAATCCAAAAGAAATGTCAGAACACACCTGTGAAACAATATATAAGGAATTTCCAAGTAAAGTGAAAGATGGTGATATTATTGTAGCAGGTAAAAATTTTGGATGCGGTTCAAGTAGAGAAACAGCTCCATCTATATTACAGCAAAAAGGGATTTTAGCTATTGTTGCTGAATCATTTGCTAGGATTTTTTATCGTTCTTCATTTGCTCGTGCTCTTACTGTATTAGAGGTTGAAAATGTCTCAAAGCAATTCAAGACAGGTGAAGAAATCGAAATTAACATTCCCAAGGCGGAAGTTATTAATTTGTTTACCGGAAAAAAGTTTAAAGGAGTTGAAATTCATCCAATACTTTTAAATCTCCTTAAAATCGGTGGCTTAGACCGATATTTATTGGAAGAACTTAAATGATTTAATCTTAACAATTATTTTGTATAAAATCAATCTCTGAAAATTCTACATAAGTAGCTTCCTTCTGCCTCTTGAATAATCAGTTCAAAAAACCACCCTAATTCTGTTGCACATTTTTTTAAGGTTTGAGAATCAACATGTAAGAGTCTAAATTTTTCACCTAACATCCCCTTGTATTCCATTTGAAGACCTATAACTCCAACATATCTCCCCATTTTTCGGTTTCTCTCTTGATATGCTAAATGTTGGGGGGGAAGATTATCAGGGAAGGTTACATCTAGAGAATCTAATAAAATTTGACCATTTGGATTTAGTAAAACTTTGCAATATTCCAAAAACTTCCGTAACCCAGATATATCTTCTACAAATCCAATTGCACGTCCCATTAATAAGATTGTATCAAAATTCTTCTCTTCCAGTTGATAAACATCTGAACAAATAACATTTCTGACACCTCGCTTCTTCATAATATCACATGCGTGAGATGAAATATCTAATGCGTAAACCTCAAATCCTTTTTTTTGGAGTTCAAGACTGTGTGGTCCCACTCCTGCTCCTAAATCTAGATTTTTTCCATAACATAAATCTAACGCCTTTTTTTCGATAGATGAAAAATCTCGTTCAGTTCTAAAACAATGAGATACAAAATATTCATCTCTTAATCCATCATCTCGAAGAAATATTACCTTAGCTTGCTCATTTCCTTGATAAAATTCCTTAAGGGCTAGCCCAAATGGTTCCATCGGTTTAAGAAGCATCATTAATTAATAAACAGAATTCACTATTGTTTTTAATAATCTAATTTCCTATTTTAAAATATTTAAGAATTCAATCAAAAACTTAATACTAAATTGATTGAAATTTATAATTAGTAGAATATTTTTAATTTATAATTTAATAAAATAGAAGTTGAACTAAAATTCCGAAATTGATCGAAAATAAGGAAAAGAAATTCTCATTATTTTTAAACAAAGGTAGATGCGGTGGATGTAGAGCTTGTATTGCAGTATGTCCAACTGGGATCTTAGAACTCAGTGAAGAATTAAATTATAGGATTGCTTATGTTCCTAAAGTTGTAGAAGGTAAAGAAAAGTACTGCACTGGATGTAGAAGGTGTGAATTTGCATGTCCTGATTGGTGCATTTATGTATTAGACGAAAAAGAAAGAAGTAATGAGAAAGCTAAAACCTAGGAAGGCGAGATGAATGGGAGATAAAAATAATAAAAGATATTTACCAGAAGGAAAGCATGTTATGATGGGTAATGTTGCTATGGCAGAAGGTGCTTTATCTGCAGGCCTTAACTTTTTTGGGGGATATCCAATTACACCTAGTACAGAGGTTATTGAGCATTTAGCATTTAGGATGCCTCAAGTTGGAGGAGTTTGTATGCAGATGGAAGATGAATTGGCGTCAATAAATGCAGTAATGGGCGCATCTTTAGTGGGAGCAAAATCAATGACAGCAACATCAGGCCCCGGATTTTCTTTGATGGTGGAAACTATTAGTATGGCAGCTTGCTTGGAAATCCCTTTTGTGTTTTGTGATGTTCAAAGAAATGGTCCTGGTACTGGATTTGTAACCGAACCTCATCATAATGATTTAGGTTTAATGAGATTTGCAGGTAATGGAGAATTTGGGGTTATAGCACTTGCCCCAATGAATTGTCAAGAGCTTTTTGATTTAACAATCACAGCATTTAATTTTGCTGAGATGTATCGCTGTCCCGTTTTTCTTGTATCAGATGCGTATTTAGGCCATCTTCATGAACCATTGGTTATACCGCCAAAAGAGGAAATTATCGAGAGAGTAATTTCTCGTGAATTACCTAGTGATTTCACAAATAAATTTTCATATTTTGATAATAAAACAAACTCATACATAATCCCAAAACCACCAATTATGGGCACTGATTATGTACCATTAATGTTCCTTCATCAACCACATAGTTCTAATGGAATGTCCTCTAGGGGACAGGCACTTCCCTTCACAAAGATGCTAACTGATAAACTAAAGACTAATTTAGATAAAATTTCTCTGACTGAAGAATATAAAATGGAGGATGCGGAAATAATTATTATCTCATATGGCTTACCAATTAGAACTAGTTATCGTGCTGTTGATATCGCACGCAAGGAAGGAATTAAAGTTGGGATTTTTCGGCTAATAACTTTATGGCCATTTCCAGATGAAAAAGTAAAGAATGTCGTAAAAAACGCGAAAGCCGTAATTGTACCTGAATTGAATTATACTGGGATAATAGCAGAACAAGTCGAACGAGTAACAAAATTAGAAATTCCTATAATAAAAATTCCTAAAATATGCGATTTTCATCATCCAGATGATATTTTAAAAGTAATAAGGGAGGTGGCAAAATAATGTCGACATATCCAAGTGAACAACCAGAGCATCCATACCTCTCTATTTCGATGCCAGGAAAATATTTCAAGAGATACTTCTCTCTTTTCTGCGCGGGATGTGGATATGGAATTATAGGTCACCTTTTCAATCGTGTTTTTGAAGATGAAAAATTAGATCCTAAACTATATCCGGTAGTAATTGGCATTGGATGCTATGGTCAGATTTTATTGACTTTACACCATGCTACTCAGAGAATACTTACATTACATGGGCGCGCACCAGCACTAGCAACAGGAATGAAAATGGCAAACCCAAAAATGAAACCTATTATTTTTACTGGAGATGGTGATTGTTTAGGAATCGGAGGAAATCATTTTATGCATATTTGCCGAAGAAATCTTGATTGTGTAATTCTTATTTTCAATAATAGTATTTATGCCATGACAGGAGGACAAGGGGCACCCACAACTTTATTTGGTGCAATGAGTTCAACAACACCTTATAAAATGTTTGAAAATAGAACCGATGGGGTAAAACTTGCACTCACTGCAGGTGCTTCTTATGTTGCCAGAACAACAGTTGCTCACCCAAGGACATTAATGAAATATTTTAAGAAGGGATTAAATCATAAAGGTACTTCTGTAATAGAGATAATAACTCCTTGTATTACGTATTTTGGAAGAAAAAATCTCGATAGTTTAGGTGCTGAAAATTTAGGTATAAAAGGACAGAAAATGGATAATACAGGTATAATGATTGATTGGATAAAAAGAAATAGTGTACGTATTAACCAAGCAAAATTCATGACTGAAGAAGAATTGCTAAATAAATATGTCATCGGAGAATTCAGATATGAACCTAATAAACCAGAATATTGTGAAGAATATGAAAAAATAAAGCAAATAGCTATGGGAGAGGAATAAAGATTGGCTAGATATGAAATACGTATTGCGGGATTTGGTGGACAGGGAGTAATTACATTATCAAAAATGATTATTACTGCTGCATCACTTTATGAAAACTTAGCTGCTACCCAAACGGAAGCATATAGCGCTTCTGCTCGAGGTGGTGCGTGTTGGGCAGAAGTGGTTGTGGAGTTGGATAAAGATATAAAATCTATTGATTATCCTCAAGCTCTAAAACCATATGATTTTTTGATTGTACTTTCTGGGGAATCAGCAGCACGAGTTGGTCCTGATCAATTTAAAGCTGAGGAAAATACAGGATATCTTATCTGGGATCCATCTACGATCCAGGAATTTAAAATAGCACAACAGATAAAAAAATCTTTAAGTATCCCTGTTCAGAAATTAGCCGTTGAAAATTTTGGAAATATTGTGTTTGGAAATTCAATTTTATTTGGAGCGTTCACCATTCTTTCAAGAATAATATCAGAAGAATCTGCAATTGAAACTCTGAAAAAATTTGTG
Organism: Promethearchaeota archaeon; assembly: GCA_048938895.1. GTDB lineage: Archaea > Asgardarchaeota > Lokiarchaeia > Sigyniarchaeales > SOKP01 > Loki-b32. The sequence continues at coordinate 37,779 of JBHLLU010000003.1, read as the reverse complement.
CCTAGCGCCACACTCAAAAAAAATATGGAAGCTTTTGAACTTGGAAAAAAAGAAGCACTAGATTTCTTAAAAAAGCTAAATGGGGGTAATTAAAGATATGTATATTCATAAAATCAAAAAAGGCTGGAAGGAATTAGAATCAGAAATAATTAGAACAGGGAAATGTGTATATTGCGGAGCATGTGCTGCTTTTTGTGCTAATATCAAATTTGATAAGTCAAAAGAAATTCCAATAGAGGATGGTTCCTGCAAAGACAGTAATACATGTAGAGATGGATTTGGACTATGTTATAATCTTTGCCCAAAAACAGGAATCGATCAAATCCCTGTAGATCTACTAGATAAATGGGTTTTTGGGAAGGAGTATGAGAAAATATTGGGGCATTACCTGGAAATAATATCTGTAAGATTAACTGATAAGGCAAAAGAACAACTCTCTATTGAAGCAGGACCAATTACTACATTATTATATACGGCAATGGAAGAGGAATTAATTGATTGTGCCATAATTACAGATAAAGATGAAAACTTTATACCCTATCCTATAATGGCATCAAATCAAAAAGAATTATTTCGTGGGGTGGGATATAAACCAAGCCAAAGCCCAACATTATCATTATTAGGAGAAGCAATTAATAAGGAATATACGAGTAGTGCCGTCGTGGGCACCCCATGCCAGATCCAAGCATTAAGAAAACTCCAAAATCATCCTATTTTTGATTTTGAGGCATATGATTTAGTTTCACTGGCAATAGGTACGTTTTGCTTTGGGACTTATTATAACCAATTATTGAATCAATGTTTTAAGGATTTTAGTGTAAATCCTAATGATATTATTAAATTTGACTCAAATAAAAGCGAATTTAAATTAAAAATATTTACAAACTCTAGTGTTAAAGATTTACCATTAAATTATATATATGATAAATCAATTCGAAACGCTTGCTTTTCATGTTCGGATTATACTGCAGAATTTGCTGATATATCAGTTGGAAATATCGGAAGTGAGAATGAATGGAAAACTCTGATTATTAGAAATAAAAGAGGAAAGGAAATAGTTGATATTTGTGTGGAAAAAGGTTTTCTTGAGACTAAAAATCTTTTAAATGAAAGTAAGGATTTAGTACTAGATCTAACAAGACATAAAACAGACATGGTAAAAATTGAATCAATTGTCAAACATTCACCAGAAATTAGAAGTTTTCAAATTCGGAGTGAAAGAATTGCAAAAGTATATAGACCAGGTATGTTTGTGATATTATGGCTTCCCGACACAGATTTTTTACCTATGTCTATTTCAAACATAGAGGGCAATCTTGTCGAAATTACTGTCCAAAAAATTGGTGATGGTACAGCCAGATTATTTGAACTTAACGTAGGTGAAAAAATTGGCATCAGAGGACCCTTTGGCAATACATGGAATTATGAAGATGCATCAAACATTCTAATTGTTGGAGGAGGAATGGGAATTGCTGCTTTAACGTCATTAATTGAACCATTAAAACAAAATAAAAAGAATGTAATAGTAACTATAGGCGCTAAAGACCAAGCTTCTTTAATTTTTGCTGATAGGTTAATAGAACTTCTCCCAAACACCATGTGTTCTACCGACGATGGCTCATTTGGAAGAAAATGTTATGTAACAGACACAATTGAGGATCTTATAATTAATAGCAAAATTGATTTAATTATCACATGTGGTCCAGAGGTAATGATGAAAAAAGTATTAGATTTAGCGGAGTCAAAGAATATTCAAATTCAAGCTTCCCTCGAGAGAAAAATGAAATGTGGTGTTGGTTTATGTGGGTCCTGTTGTGTTGGTGAGAATAATGATATTTCTATTTGTAAAGATGGGCCAATTTTTAATTCAGATCAACTTAAGAAAATTCCTCAATTTGGGAGTTATGAAAAATGATTAATTCCTTGTAGTGCTATTTATCATCTTTTTTTACTCAATTTTACTCAAATGCTTAATACCAACAAATAATAAAGGAAGGGCAATTATGGTAGAAATGAGCAGAAATGGACTTAAGAAGTAAAATTTTGCGGCATTTGGGGATGATGGAGGGCTAAATAAAATCAAGAGGGCTGTAATAATAAACTGGAATGGAACAAATTGTAGGACCATGAGAATTAAATTATTTGTAGCCATTACGCGCCCTTTTTCTTCAAAAGATGGACTAAAACATTGAAGTCCTATTGCTTGAAAAAGGACTAACTGATTATAGATTAAATAAAATGCAAAGAAAAAGAGAATTGTAAAGAAATCAAACTTGAAAAAGAATGTAAAAAAGCAGGTTAAACCTAAGGTCATGATAATATTAAGTATTAACATTGATAAGATATAGGAATAAACTAAAGCTCGAATATTTCTGGGACTCCTTTTATAGACCCAAATTAAATCCTTTGATCCCACAAAAATATAACTTCCAAAAAGAAACCCATACATCATCCCTCCCGTAATAATAAGTGTTACAATAATCATTGATTGTATTATATTTTCTTCTGCACCTATAGGAAGAGAGAAAAACACACCTAACACACTCACGATACCACAGACATAAACAATTTTCATAATTGTTTCTCTTTTTCTTAGAAATTCTTTTAGTTGAGTAATAATTAATCCTTCCCACTTGTGACCTGCAAATTTCCTAATCATTTGAAAGAATTTATTTTCCCTTTCAATAACAATTGATATTTTTTCAATCCCTCCTTCAACAGTGAAAAATCTCTCTGCTTTTTTATATGAAATATAGAGTATAAAGGTAGGAACTGAAATGACAATTAAACTACTAAACCAGATATTTAAAAAATAATTGCTTATTAAGCTTGGATCTATATAATACAAGATTATATTTGAAAACCATATTGAAGGATAGAAACTAACCCAATTTCTCAGTTGGGGGTTGTTAATAAGAAAATTAAACAAGAATTGGAGAGAATACATTATTACAACAATTGCTATAGAAAGCAAAAACATAATAACTTTACCTAAATCTCGAGCTCTTTCGCTTTTTGCTATTCTATGTTCAAGCCAAGATGAGATTACTGATCCTAGCAACGCAGCAAAAAGTACCATTCCAAAAATGCACAGATATATAATTAGATATTGAATAATAGTTAGATTTATAATTGGATTTAACATACCAATGATTAATGGAGTCACGATTAAAATAATAGCGGTATAAATTGGGAATTTACCTATATATTCTCCCAAAAAAATATCCCCAGAGGTAGCGGGGGAAGCTAATAATACTTCTTTGAAACCAATTTCAGTCTTTCTATATACGGTATTTAGTGGATAAATTAGGATGCCCAAAAAGAATGCCATCATCCCAAATTCAATTAATAGAGAAACAACCATTAAAATTTCAGAACCAATTTCATTTATTATTGTAGGCATAAAAAGGTCAAAAATAACGGGACATAACAAGAATGCCCATAACAAAAGAAAACTATATATCATCCCTAAAAATAATATTCTGTTTTTACGAAAACGACTTGTTCTTAATTTGATCTCATTTTTAGCTATAGCTTTCCAGAGTGCCATTATTTATTTTTCAACTTCTTTTTCTTTTTTTTAACCTTCTTCACTTTCTCAAGGTTTTTTGGAAGTTCTTCTCGCCACACTAATAAATCTTCCATATGTTTAGCACCCATTATTTTGAGGTATGCCTCTTCTAAATCATTTGTTTCAGTTGATTTAATAATTTCTTGAGGGGTTCCTTTTACTTTTAATATACCATTATCAATTATCCCGATTAAATCGCATAATTCTTCAGCGGCATCGAGAAGATGGGTACAGATAAATATCGTTTTATCTGCCTTCTTTGCAAGATCTGATATTAGATCTTTAACCATTCTCGCAGCTGCAGGATCTAAATTTGACGTGGGTTCATCTAAAAATATAATCTTTGGATCTTGAATTAAAGCTGCACATAAGCATACTTTTTGTTTCATTCCCCTACTATATCCTTCTAGAAGATCATTTTCACGCCCCTCTAAATCAAAAATACTTATCAATTCATCAATGCGATTAGAAATTACATTCTTTGGCAAATAATATAATTCACCTACAAACTCTAAGAATTCTTTTGCGGTTAATTTCTGGTATAAACCTGGTGTTTCAGGCAAGAATCCAGAATTGATTTTTACGTCTTGGCTTTGTTCAATAATATCATATCCTACCACTTTAGCAGTACCAGACGTTGGAGTTATAATTGAATTAAGCATCCTAACGGTCGTTGTTTTTCCGGCTCCGTTTGGACCAAGTAATCCAAATGTTATCCCATATGGAATTTTTAGGTTTAAATTGTTAACTGCTATGACGTTTCCGAAATTTTTTGTGAGATTATTGGTTAGTATTGCATAATTTTCAGAAATTTTAATTCACATCCAAATAGAATTAAGTTTTCCTATATTCTTGGTTAATTTCTTTTTAAATTTTCTTAATAAAAAAAGTTTTATGAGAAACTAGCCAACTTAATGAATATTTCATATACTTATTGAAAGTTAATAATAAAAGAAAAAAAAGTTATAAATTTTTCAACCTTGGATCTAAAGCATCTCGTAAGCCATCGCCAACCAGCATAAAACCCAATACTGTTAAAAATATCATAAATCCTGGCCATAATCCTGCCCATGGTGACTCATATGGATTTTCTCGAGCAACATTTATGTCATTTCCCCATTCAATTAAGACAGACTGATTCATACCTAAAAAGGAAAGACCAGCTAATCCTAAGATTACTGTCCCCAGATTAAAAGTAACAGAAATGATTATGGGTTGTATCACATTAGGCAGAATATGTCTAAACATAATCCTCCAATTCCCCGCTCCAGATGTTTTAGCTGCACTAATATAAGGAAGATCTCGAGCTAATAATACATTTCCTCTAATAAGACGAGCATAAAAAGGAATACCTAGAAATCCATAAATTAAAAGTATCATCTCCATTATTGGACCATAAATTGCTATGAACACTAATGCTAGTATTAAACCTGGAAATGCAAGGAAGACATCACAAATTCTCATGATCAATGTATCTACCCATCCTCCATAATACGCAGCGAGTACACCAAATACTACACCTCCTACTACACTTAGAGTAAGCGACGGAAGAGCAATTGTTAGAGATGTTCTCGCACCCCAAATTAATCTGGACAATACATCCCCACCCATAGCTGTTTGTCCTAAGGGATGTTCGAGAGATGGAGGGCTCCATGAACCTGGCTGAGGGATCATTGCATATTCAAATGATTGGGGTGAAATCCATGGGGCAAAAACTGCTAAAGTAACGATTAAAAAAATTATACAAAAACCCAGAATAGTTAAGGGATTCTTTAATCTCTTAATTAGATGTCTTTTTGTTGCAGTTCTCTCAAATTCAAATTCTCTAATATCTAATTCTTCTAGTCTGGATCCCGGGAGAATTAGAAATTTGATATTATTAAAAAACCATAAAGTTATTCTCTTTGGAATTTTAGTTTGAGATTCAAATTCTTCTATTTCTTCTTGTCCTACTATTAAATAAGATTTTTCCATTAAAAAATTCACATTCTTACTAGGAATATCTTATTCTTGGATCTAAAATTGCATAGATTACATCCGTCATTAGATTTGCAATAATGAAGATAATGGTTATAAGAAATACCAACGCTGCTAACACCCAATAATCATACAATAGTATAGCATCAATAAATAATTTACCTACCCCATTTAATCCAAAAGTCGTTTCAGTAATAACCGCTCCTCCAAGTAAACCTGCAATATTTAATCCGATTATTGTTACTGTCGGTATCAGTGCATTTCTTAACGCATGGGAATGTATTACTGCTTTTTCTTTGCACCCTTTAGCACGTGCAGTTCTTACGAAATCCTGCTCTAACACTTCCAGCATGCTTGATCTTGTTTGCCTTGTAATAGAAGCAAGGGTAATAAATGATAAACAAAAGACAGGTAGGGTTAAATGCCATAAATAATCCCCAATCAAATACCAATGACCTGACATAAGCGAATCAATTAAAACAAAACCTGTCAGATAGGGAGGATCCTGGTATTTAGCTCTTAAATGTCCTGTTGGTTCGAAAATCTTAAATACATACCCAAATGTGAATTGAAGAAGCATTCCTAAAAAGAATACCGGTAAAGCAACACCCACTAATGCAATTCCTCGTACGATAGTATCAGGAGAATTATTTCGATGCTTTGCTGATATAATTCCTGCTTTTATTCCCAAATAAGAGGAAATTGCCATTGAAAAGACAGTAAGATCTATGGTTAAAGGTAATCTCTCCATAACAAGATCCCACACCGGTTCATTCCGAACTATTGAAACTGAGACACCCCAATGACCTGTAAATAATTCTCCCATATATCGTAAATACTGGACGAATATAGGGTCACATAATCCTAGTTGACATTTCATTTGATGATAGAGCGCGTTTGAAGGATTACGTACTCCCGAAGCTGCTAATCGCGCTGCAATAGGATCTCCCGGCATCATTCTAGAAAGAATGAAAGTTAAGGTTAGAACCCCAAATAATACAGGGATCATTACCACTAATCTCCGGATTATGTATTTAATTAGGCTCATATATTACAAAACTTTTCATATTTAATATTGTTAATTAATAGTAAATAATAGTAGTTTCCTTAGTGCAATTCTAGATTTCAAGAATAATTGTTTTATATCAATTTTACTCTCACATTTAATTACATTTCTTGTTCAATCAAAATGCAATTACATACACAACCGCTCGTTTTAATATAAATCTTGTTAAATGTCTCTTAAATAGTTATATTTTTCCTACTTTTCAAGATATTTTGACATCTTCTCTTTAACAAATAAAGTGGGTGCAGAAATTCATAATTCAATTATGAATATCTAATTCTTGGATCGAGAACAGCATAAATTACATCAGTTAGTAAATTTGCTGAGATAAACAAGATTGTAATCATAAAGACCAATGCGGATAACACCCAGTAATCATATAACAATATTGCATCAACAAACAATTTTCCCATCCCAGTTAGCCCAAATGTGGTTTCAGTTAGAACGGCGCCTCCCAATAATCCTGCAATACTCATTCCTATTATGGTAACAGTCGGAATCATAGCATTTCTTAAAGCGTGGGAATGTATTACTGACTTTTCTTTACAACCTTTTGCTCTGGCAGTTCTAACGAAATCTTGTTCTAACACCTCCAACATACTTGAACGTGTTTGTCGTGTAATTGAAGCAAGCATAATGAATGATAGACAGAAGACGGGAAGTACCAAATGCCATAAATAGTCTCCAATGAGATACCACTCGCCTGATAGTAATGCGTCAATAATAATAAAACCAGTTGTATATTCAGGATCTTGGTATTTTGAGCTCAAATATCCTGTAGGTTCAAACCAATTTAATTGATATCCTAGAAGGAACTGTAGTAGCATCCCTAAGAAGAAAACTGGTAGTGCTACTCCTACTAAAGCAAACCCTCTTACAAATGTATCAGGTGTTTTATTCCTATGAGTAGCTGAAATTACTCCAGCTTTAATCCCGAAATAGGATGCTATTGTTAATGAAAATATGGTAAGATCAATAGTTAAAGGCATTCTATCCATTATAAGATCCCAGACAGGTTGATTTCTTACAATCGACACTGATTTACCCCAATGTCCTGTAAACAACTCTCCCATATATCTAAAATATTGAACTATTATTGGATCACATAAACCCAGTTGGCATTTCATTTGAGTATAAAGCTCCGCAGATGGATTTCGAATTCCTTGAGCAGCTAATCGTGCCGCAATCGGATCTCCTGGCATCAATCTGGAAAGGATGAAGGTTAGGGTTAACACTCCAAAAAGAACAGGGATCATTATAATTAATCTTCTAATTATATATTTAAGCAAACTCATAAAACACTCTATTCAATGTTTATATATATACTTATTTGTCAAACGCCCTATTTGATTTAATATTTTAGATTCTAAAATTTTTTAATTACTCTACTGTTTTCATAATCATCTTGGTTAATAATACGAAAAAAGGACTTATTTTCGGAACTATTGGGGTTATATTTGTTGGATTACAATCGGTTATAGCGATCTCAAGACCCTCGATGGTTAATGCGCATATCTCTGCTACTATGACTTGTTTAGTAGAAGCATTGGTTTTCCTCCCCCTTATTTTAATAGAGCTAATAAAAAATAAAAAAGTTAATCCTCTTGAAGAATATACAATAAAATCTGTACTAAAAGATTGGAAAAATAATATCTGGTTATTGATATTTATTGGATTTATTTTCGGGATAAATCAAATATTTTTTTTTGTTGCTTATGATATGGCAGGCGCAATAAATGGTTCTTTAACTCAAAAAACAACAGTGTTTTTCTCAATGATTTTAGGATATTTGATTCTTAAAGAAAAGATAACAAAATTACAATTAATATTTTCAATTGTTTTATTTTTAGGTTTAGCTATTGGAATTACACAGTTTTTTTCACTTATTAGCTTTAATATTACTATCTTAATAGGAGTTTTAATAATGTTAATGATATCTTTCCTATGGATGTTCGGGCATACATTAACAAAACCCATTTTTAATAGGAAAGAGGCAACTCCAATTCAAATGGTTTTTATTAGAAATATTTTATCTGGGTTTATATTACTCCTTACATATTTCATTTTTTTTCCTATAGACTATAAAATATTTTTTGAACCAAAAAACATGCTGTTTTACCTGACGATGGGAGCTGTGTATGGTTCGGGTTTAGTATGTTGGTATAAAACTCTTTCATATTTAGATGTGTCTAAAGCAAGCATTATATTTGCTCCTACACCAATAACATCAGCGATATTTGCCAGTATTATTCTAGGAGAGAGATTCACCATTTTTCATTTAATAGGAGTAATATTAGTTATTATCTCTATAATTGTTATTGTAAACCAAACAACAGAATCCTAAAATCTTAATAATAAAGTTCAAGATAAGCGATTTTTACGATAATATATATCAGTATATAATTATTATATATCCATAAATTATGGATAGACCATTATTAGTCATAAATCTGCGAGTATTCACAACATTTAAATACAGTAGTATATGGAAATATATATACAAATATATGAAATTTATATCAAATAAAATTTATAGAAAAGAACCATTTTAAAGATTAACTATGTCTATTAACGAAATAATTACAATTAAAGGATTAAAGAAATTCTTTGGTGACGTTAAAGCTGTAAATGATATTTCATTTGGAGTTTGTCAAGGAGAAGTGTTTGGATTATTAGGTCCTAATGGTGCAGGAAAAACAACAACGATTAAGCTCCTTTTAGGTTTACTTGAACCGAATGAAGGTGAAATGAGTGTATTTGGATTAAATCCAGAACGAAATGAGGTTGAAATTAAACGTCGTATAGGATACGTAAGTGAAGAACCACTAATTTTTAAATCCTTAACACCCAAAGACTTATTTAATTTTATTGCTTCGATTAGAGGATTAGATGAAGAAATCACAACAAATCGCGCTAAAGAATATTTGGAAAGTCTAGAGGCTATTGAATATTATGATCAATTAATTGCTACATTATCTCATGGAAATAAGCAGAAATTGCAAATTATAGCAGCTATACTCCATGAACCTGATTTACTTATCTTAGATGAACCAATAGCAGGACTTGATGCTAAATCTGTAAGAGTTTTTAAATCTATTTTAGAGCTCCACACTCAGCGTGGGGGTACCGTTCTTTTTTCCACTCATATTATGGAGATAGCTCAAGAATTATGTGATCGAATAGGTATAATTAGTAAAGGAAAAATGGTAGGAATTGGAACCATCGAAGAACTTCGTAAACAGGCAGATAAAATTGGAGCCAGCTTAGAAGATGTCTTTTTAAGATTGACAGAGCAAGATACATCAGTCAATGAGATAGTACAAAAGTTGAGAGCTTCTTTTAAGGTAAAAAACTCATGAGGGTTGTAGATATGGACAGAGATACTCAAAAATCCTACTATTCTATAGCTAAATTTACAACTCACGAAATTTTAATGGATGGTCAGATTGCTAGCGCAGGAGCTCACCAATCTAGACTTATTGAAAAATTTAAAAAAAATAAAAATTACATTAATCACCAATTTTTAGCGCTTAAAGTTATTTTTTCGTTCCTTCTTGTTTTTATACCTATAATACCATTAATTACCTATCTAGGTTTTAGTAGTGAAAGTTCCTCTTATACCATAAACTCAATTTCGTTTTTATCTAGTTATCTGTTTGTAATTTACTTTGGGATGACACTGTTATATACAATTATGTTTGGTATGGTTTCAACAAGCTCTTTTATGTCAGGAAATTCATTCAAATGGCTGCAAACTCTTCCATTCTCTAAGAAACAAATTAGAAAAATTGGTTTCATGACACTTTTTCGGAATATTGATGTTCCATTGGTAATACTAATCCTTGCATTCCCCATTATCATGCTGATTGGGACTCAGAATATTATCATTTTTCTGTCCTCCTTGTTAGTATCTACCCTGAATACCATTTTCAATTTCAGTTTACTGATTATTATTGGGGAGAAATTGAGTTTTATCTTCTCAGAATCAAAAGGTAAATCGAAAAGAGTAAATTTATTGAGGACAGTAACTATGCTTGGTTATTTTATAATGGCTTTCGGTTCGGGACTGATATTTAGCTTTGGTTTTCAGACATTTGATACACTTCTTACAGGATTCGAAACATCTGAACCTCCTACTAATTTAAATATTATTTTGAGTTTAATCCCGCTTTTTTTTGCCCCTTCATACTTTATTGCCTCAAGTACAATGCCAAATCAATTTCCTTTAGAATTATATTTTAGTACAGTTATTGGATTAATAATATTCATATTCATTACGTTTGGCGTTTTTAAGTTAGCTCAACGAGCATTACGTACAACTATTTCTACAGAGATAATTGTTGGTGACACAAAGAAAAAAGATGTTGAAGTAGACATTAAACAAGAGTCAACCATATTGGCATATATAAGGAAAGATCTGGTATCTGCAACTCGAGATATGCAATCATTTATGTTTCTATTTTTCCCAATATTTTATCCATTGATATTAATATTTTCAATGCAAGGGGTCATCGTCACTGAGGTTACTGGTACAGTAGGAATTTTGATTTTATGGTCTAGTATACTAGGTATCTACCTCTTTATACCCCCAATGTTAATTGTAGGTTTACTAAATCTTGAAGAATCAGGGTCTTCTGTTGTGGCATCATTACCTATGATTCCTCGTGACCAAGCTAAGGCTAAAATTATATTAATGTTTTCAATTCAAGGTATTTCTCTCACTTTCACGTCAATAATTCTGACTATATTAACAGGGTCAATTATGGTTATTACTTTACTAGCGGTTACCTTACCAATAGCCTGGAGTTTACTGCTAGTTATGTTTGAACTGAAGATCCATTTCTTTGGAAAAATGAAATATAAATATATTCTTGAGGAACTACATAAGGAAAACAAAATAGCGAAATGGATATTGATGATCTTCATTGAGGTTGGTCTATATTTCAGCACATTATATTTTGGGAGTATATGGATTTTTACTATGGGGGTGTTTAACGCAATGTTAACCCTACTTACAATCGGTTTAATTGGATTAGCGATGCTAATATTTACATTTACAAAGATGTTTCCAAAAGAGAAAAAAATACCCGATTACATCACGGGCGAGTACTTAAGGGAACACACTAATTTTGCTACAATTGCTTTATTAGTGTTGTATTTTTATTTCATGTATTTAGCTAGCCCTATTCTTAGTATCTTATATCCATTATTAGAAAATTTTTCATTTATTGGTTACCTATTTGCTACTTTTATTATTGATTTTGGGTTGTTATTTATCCTATGGCTTGTAGTCATCCCCATTGGACTTAAACTCCCTAAAAAGGAAAATTTCAGTCAATTTTCTCAAACAATAGGACTCAGTAAAGTTAAACCTCTTTGGCGAAACCTCATACTTGCGATTGGAAGTCTAGTAATATTAGGTCTTTCCACGGCATTGTTTGCAAGTTTACTTGGAAGATGGATTTTTGATCCTGAGGTTGTTTTTAGTAGGCCTAGTATTTCTACTGGTTTTGGTTGGTTTCTCTTTATCTTTATGCTAAGGCCTGGAATATGGGAAGAGATCTCATTTAGAGGGGTTATTTTAAATCTCCAATTAAAGAAATATTCACAATCAACTTCGGTTATCATTAATGGCGTACTTTTTGGATTATTTCATTATATCAACCTACTTGGGAATCCAGATTTATATTCTGTATCTATGCAAGTTATATATGCCAGCTGTTTGGGTATTTCTTTTGCTTATATGTATACTAAAACTAAGAGTTTATTACCATGTATGGTTGCACATTATTTAATTGATTCAGTGGGGCAAATTTTTTTAAGGGGTTTATTTCCCAATATTGCAAATTTAACTATATACTTTATTTTCGGTATAGGCGTTGTACCAATGATACTTATAATGTTTTTAACTTACTTATTGAGTTTAAATAACCGACAAGAAGTATCAATGATGTAAGTTTTTAATTTTCATTTTTTTCTTTTTTATTTTTTCTTGAGTACAATTAATTGAACCAGACATCCCTGCTCCTATACATCCGTTGCAAGAGATACATTTGCATGTCGTTTCTCCGACGCCTTTTAACCACTTATTGGGTAGATCAGGTTCTCGGATAAGTGGTCTACTTAATGCTACAAAATCAGCAAACCCCTGAGATAACAAATTTTCAATTACGTCTAAAGATTTTATTCCTCCCACTAACAAGATTGGGATATTAGTACATTCCTTAATCTCTTTTGAATATGTTTTATGGTAAGCCTCTTTATCCTTAGTATTAATATTTATACGACTTTCAGGGATCATCACTGGTTGCCAACCAAGCTCATCCTTATTTCGCATGAGAACCTCCCACATTGCTCCACTTATTTCTAAGGAAGCATATCCAATTTTTTCAAGCTCTTGAGCAATTTTTTTAGAATCTTGTATTTCAAGACCTCCTTTTAAATTATCAACAGCATTCATTTTTATCGAGATTGGAAAATCCTTTCCAGTCAATTTTTTCGTTTCTCTATATATATTTTCAAAAATTCTTACCCTATTCGCTATAGATCCACCATAATTATCTTCTCTCCTATTTGTGTATGGAGATAAAAAGCTACTTAAGAGATATCCATGAGCAGAATGCAATTGAACACCATCGAAACCAGCTTCCATTGCTCTTCTGGAAGCTTGAGCAAATTGATCCACAGTTACTTCTATTTCTTCAAGTGTCATAGTTCTAGGCATCCTGTTTGTTATTGGTTCAAGAACCGCTGAAGGTGCAAATATATCGTCTGCAAAATATGATTGCCTTCCACAATGAGCGATTTGAAAGAAAACTTTGCAGTTTTCACCATTTTCATGGATAATCTTAGAGATCTTTTGCAATCCGGGAATAAGATCATCCCTATCGGCACCTAATTGCATAGGAAAAGATTTGCCTTTCTCATCTACATAAGCATAGCCTGTTATTATTAACCCAACTCCCCCCTCAGCTAACGCTTTATAAGTCTTTAAAAGTTCTTCTGATACCTCACCATTTTCTTTTGCCATCCTTCTATAGGTCGCAGATCGAACAAATCGGTTTTTTATTAAAACATTCCCGATTTCTTTTGGTTCAGAATATATCATTTACTACACTATGAATGTGGACTAAGTATTTATTCAATGTTAAAAGTTATAAAAGTTTATAGAATATTTATAAACAAAAAAATAGAACCTAATAATATTAAAATTGGAGAACTGATATAATGAATAAAATTTCATCCTTAGAAGGAAAATTCTTAATAAAGGAAGGGAAAATTATAGATGGTACAGGGAATCCATGGTATAGAGGAGATATCTTAATTGAGAATGGAAAAATCAAAAAAATTTCTCATAATATATCAGATAAGACAACAGACAGAGTAATTAATGCTTCAAATTTTATTGTATCACCAGGCTTTATAGATATTCACACCCATTCAGACTTAACCGTTCTTTTTAGTCGAGGGGAAAATGTAATCTCTCAAGGTGTCACCACCCATGTCGTAGGAAATTGTGGATTTTCTATGACACCGATAAATCCCAATAGACCTAAGGATGATAAAGCAAGCGAACAAATGAAATCAATGCTTTCTATGATGGACACTCAATTTCAATTTAATACACTAAATGAATATCTGGAAAGATTAGAGAAGAAAGGGATCCCTATAAATCTAATCCCCTTAATTGGGCATTCGACATTACGTATGTATACGTTAGGGCTAGAAAATCGATCACCAACTGAAAATGAGATGAAGGAGATGAAGGATATACTTGAAGAAGAATTGAAGATGGGCGCTTTTGGTATGTCGACTGGTTTAGATTATCCTCCTGGATCATTTGCAAAGACTGATGAGATAATTGAACTCTGTAAAGTTGTTAAAAAATATAATGGAATATATACTACTCATTTTAGAGGTTTTCCCGGTGGACTTGTAAAAGCTACAAAAGAAGCGATTAAGATAGCTAAAACAGGAATATCAGTTGAAATTAATCACTTTAAGCCATTTGGATTTTGGCCGGGAGATATAAAAAAAGCGTATAAACATGTAGAAAAAGCTCGAATTTCAAACTTAGATGTCACCTTTGATGTTTTTCCTCATGCTTCTAATTCTACATTTTTATTCGTATTAGTTCCGCCATGGGTTTATCTCTCAGATAACAAAATAAACATACCTGGGGCAATAGAAACATTGAAAAAATCTAAAACTGATGTTTCTTTAAAGGAGAAAATATATAGGGAGATAGACTTAATTGGTAAGAGCTTCTTAAAGATTAATGATCCTAGAGATTGGAAAAAAGTATACATAAATGCCCCTGGAAGTAAATTATATAATGGTAAAACAATTTATCAAAATGCATTAGAAAAAGAGGAAGATCCCAGACAAATCATTATTGACGTCTTGATTGAACAAGGGGGTTCTGTAAACGGTACATATCTTTCTATGACAGAGGAAGAAAACATAATAACTATTACACATCCCCTTACAATGTTTGCTTCCGATGGGAGAATAATTCCTGAAGATGATCCAAATTATTTTCCTAATCCATATGCCAATGGTTGCTTTACACAGGTATTAGGAAAATATGTAAGAGAAAAGAAATTACTCACTTTGGAGGATGCGATAAGGAGAATGACGTCATATCCTGCCCAAAAATTAGGGTTAAAATATCGTGGACTATTGAGGGAAGAAAACTCGGCTGATATTACAATTTTTGATTTTAAGAAGATAATCGATAAAGCAACTTATGAAAATCCTAGATTATATTCTGAAGGGGTTGAATATGTTTTTATAAATGGTGTACTCGCCCTTGATGGGGGAGTTTTTACAGGTTCATTATCAGGACAACCAATCTGTAAGAACTACATTTAAATGAGTGAAAAT
Source organism: Promethearchaeota archaeon (assembly GCA_048938895.1). Lineage (GTDB taxonomy): Archaea > Asgardarchaeota > Lokiarchaeia > Sigyniarchaeales > SOKP01 > Loki-b32. The sequence continues at coordinate 22,279 of JBHLLU010000003.1, read as the reverse complement.
TTTTATGTAGGTTAATTGTATTATTATTAGTACTATAAAATATGATATAGAATACTATGAGTGATACCTTCAAAAGCCTTGAAGTAGGATGCCCGGTTTGTGGAGTAAAAAAAAGTATCAATATCCCCGTAGGCATATTCTCACAAAAGAAGTTTGGTACAATTAAGATTCAGGTTCCTGTGAATGCTGTTTGTCCTAATCACCAATTTATAGTTTTTGTTGACACAAAGGGTATTGTGAGAGGATATGAAAAAATAGATATCCAAATGGGTGTAACGACTTCTGAAGCTGAGAGAGAAGTTGAAAGAAGACTTAATTTTAGAAATTTAATACAGATTTTTGGGATCTATGGTATATTTAGTTTAATCCATGCGAAAGTTTTTAATTTTCCTGCTTATATTATGAAAAGTACGGATTTTGAATATGATGAGGAAATTCTTAATAATGTGGGTGATATGATACTACCAGAGAATCTTAAAGGGAATAAGAACATCTATTTACTTGATGAACAAGTGTTGAATAAGTTGAATATTAAAGACAAAGATGCATTAATAATGGATACTCATCAACACATTTTTCAAACACCTTGGAATGTGAAAATGAAGTTTGAAGAAGAAATAGTAAGACGTGCTTTAGAAATAATTGATGAGCAAGAACAGTTAAAACTCCTGCAACAAGATATTGGAAGATTGATTACTGAAGCAAACCAAGCAATCTATATTCTTCAAGGTGTGAAAGATATTTATGAGGATGTTTTAATAGAACAGCTCTCTAAAGATTTAAAAATAAAACCAATAAGTAATTATCGCTTAAATTTAATTAGAGAATACATTAAAAGAAACATCTCCAAATCTGTTGCTTCAAAAATAAAAAGCAGAGTCGGAGAATTTTTAAGTATTATTTAACGTCTTTTAATATTATTTTTTGATCTCTTAAATTTAGTAAAAGTAAAATAACAATCTTAAATTATTTTATTAAGTTAAATTAACTCAAAACTAACATATGGAAGTGAAGTAAGATGGATTATGGAATGCAAAATAGACTTTCACGTATAATAAAACCAAAATCAGGACATTGTGTAATGCTAGCTGTAGATCATGGGTATTTTGGGAACATACCCGGAACATTAAAATGTTTTGGTGATTTGAACCCCTTATTTGAGTATGCTGATGCCTTGATGCTCACACGCGGGATGTTGAGAAGCTGTGTCGATCCAAATATAGATATTCCAATCGTTCTAAGAGTTTCAGCGGGAGCTAGTATGCTTAAAGAACTTTCAAATGAAGAAATTAATGTAACTATAGAAGATGCTATAAGATTGAATGTTTCTGCGATAACTTGTTCAATTTTTGTAGGTGGGGAATTTGAAAAACAGAGTCTGATGAATTTATCCAAACTTGTGAATTGGGGGCAAGAGTATGGTATTCCAACACTAGCTGTCACAGCTGTTGGAAGAGAAATGGTTAGGGACGATAGGTATTTAGGAATGGCAAGTAGAATGGCAGCAGAAATGGGAGCTACATTTGTTAAGACATATTATTGCGAAAATTTTGAGAATGTAACAAGTATATGTCCTGTACCTATTGTAATAGCAGGTGGGAAAAAAATTCCTGAAAAAGAAGCTCTAGAGATGGCAAAAAATGCGATTGATAAAGGGGCTGTTGGTGTAGATATGGGAAGAAATATCTTCCAATCAGATAAACCAATTGGGATGATAAAAGCTGTCAGATCGATAGTACATGAGAGTATTTCCGTTGATGAGGCATATGAAATTTATAATCAGGGCCCAATAGGTTTATAATCTCCCTTTATCTTGTTTTTTTATTATTACATTATTTTATTTGTAATTAATTAGTCTTTGAATAAATGAAATAAGATTTAGGGTAAATTATTAAGTTCTTCTTTATTTTTTATCGCAAATTTTCAAAAAAATTACCCATCATTATTAATGAATTTACCCAAAATAGAAAATCTTGAGATAAGAAAAGTAACTGAAGATATTTTACTAGTTCATCAAATTAAACATCCTTTTTTTTTCTCATGTTGTGATGGACTTCTCATTTTACCCCAGAAAAGACGAAATAAAAATACCATATCACTTGATTTAAATATTGAGCAAAAATATGTTAATGAATTAAACCACTATTATGGTCCTATTTCAGATTATGTTTGTTCTCATGGTCATCTTGACCATACATGCCACGTTCATGCATGGGAAGAAATTGGAGCAATCATACATGCTCCTTATCCTGAATCTAATTGTTTGTTAAAATTTAATAATTTCTATCGAGGATTTGGTTTCAATGAAGGATTAGATTATGAAACGGTCAGGGAATTTGCCTCATTAAATGGATATCAAAAGTGTAAGAATGTCAGTGCATATAAACCGGGGGAAATGCTTAAATTTGAAGATTGTATCGTTAAAACAATTTCATTTTCGGGGCATTCTAAAGCTCATGTTGGTTTTTTGCTTCCTGATGAAAATGTATTCCATATTAGTTGTTTAGGATTTGACAAACCAAATCCAGAGGTAGAGGGATTTGGTCCGTGGTATGGATTTAAGGAAGCTTCGATTTCACAGTATATCAAAGATATCGAATTAGCTGAGAAATTATTCCTACAAAAAGCAAAATTCTTAACTTCAAGCCATTCTTACATAATAAAAAACCCTGATTTAACTCCATTTGAGTATATGAGAAAAAAGATTGGAAATAACCAAGAAATTGTTGATAAAGCTCTTAGATATTTTCAAGATACAAATTTATCAGAGAAAAAAATTATTGATAAACTACTGGGGAAGGATTTATTTTTCCCTAAGAAAAAATTAAAGGGAGTAGTTTTTGATGTATATAGGTTTTGGGAATCATGGATAATAAAAAAACATTTAGAACTTAGTAAATTCTGGAAAGATAATAAATTATAACAGTTTTCTTAAGATTTGTTTTTAATAATGAGGAAATTAATATAACTGCGGGACACACTGCCATCTATTTTTTTGATTTAATGAAATTATATGGAATTTATATAATTAGAATTTTTGAGCACAAAACTCTATTTTTAAAGTTTTGCTAAAACGAACTATTAATTATATTAGGTTTATTAAATAATTAATAATAATCACGGGGTTTAGAGATGGTAAATAATTCAAATTACACTTTTAATATTGAAATAAATGAGGATCTCCCTTTACTTAGTAAATCTGATTATGCTATCGATATAAAAAATCTTTCCAAAACTTACATCTCAGGAGAGGTACAAGTAAAAGCACTTCAAAATATAAATTTGCAATTAGAACCAAAAGAACGGTTAGTTATCCTTGGACCTTCTGGAGCAGGAAAAACAACTCTTTTGAATTTATTAGGAGGTATAACTTTTCCAGATAATGATGGAGGTTTTCTAAAGATTTTTGGATCAAATATTAAGAAATATACCATGAAACAATTATGTAATCATCGTAAGCATAGAATAGGCTTTGTTTTTCAATTTTATAACCTATTTCCTGCTCTAACTGCTATTGAAAATGTGGCTATCTCAATTGAATTATTAAATAGGAAAAAAAAACTACATCTTTATGAGATAGCAACCAAATATTTAGAAATGGTTGGGTTAGGTGAAAGATTGCATCATTATCCTTATCAACTTAGCGGCGGAGAGCAACAAAGGGTTGCAATCGCAAGAGCTTTAGCTAAAATTCCATTAATAGGTAAAGAATTTATACTGCTATGCGATGAACCCACTGGTAATTTAGATACTGATACAGGGGAAAAAATAATTGAATTGATAATAGAACTAAATAAAGAAGAAGATATTACTTGCGTTCTTGTTTCTCATAATCCAAATATTGCAGAAATATTTGCCACTAAAACCATTAGAATCAAGAATGGCATGGTAGATCAAAACAGCTAAATCGTTGGCAAGAATGAGAATTTTTCATAAAAAGGCAATAAAAGATTTCAAAAATTTTGGTTGGCGTAGTTATTTAATAATTTTTATTTTAGTTTTATCTATTGGTGGGAGCTTAGGTTTCATTTATGTACTCTTGGCAGCAGATCCATGGATGAATTCATACTTTGATAATGTCAATCATGCTGATTATGTGTATCAATTAGAAGATAGTACATGGATAAATCAAACAGATCTAGATGGTTTAAAGAATATAGTTGAAGTAGAATCTTATACTGGCAGATTATTTTGGAGATCTTCATTAAAGTTAGAAGGACAAAATGAAATGAAGTATATACTTCTTGTAGGATTAGACACTTCAATAGAAATGCCAAAAGTGTTTAATTATACATTGGAATCAGGAAAAAACTTTAATGATAATGATAATAATTTGAGTATTGTCATAGATAGTGATTTTTCAAAAAGGAATTCTTTAGAAATAGGAGATTTGTTAAATCTTAGTGGTTTAAATGAAGCTAAATTGAATATTTCAGGTATTTGTAATACTCCTGAGTTTTTAGTGTTAACATCAAATCCAGAATATTCAATTCCTATTCAAGGATCAATAACAGTGGGATACCTCTCAAAAGACACCCTAAAAAACTATATAATCAAACATTTTGAATATCTAAACAAGACGTCTCCCGAAGATTTAACACCATTTATTTCTTACTATAAGAGTATAGATTATAACAATATTGCTCTTACTTTCAATGATCAGATTGAAGTCGTCGATTGTAATTATGCTATAAAGGCCTACTTAGAAGGTCATTTAGGTTTAAATATTGAAACCGCAGAAAAGTTTGAAGATATGAGGATATACGAAAGGTTTCATGGAAGTATTGATGATGCTAAAAAGTTCACCTCTATTATATTAATTTTTATGCTCCTTATGGGGCTATTTATCTCTTATGTTATTTTTAATAGATATGTCTATAACCAAAAGCAGCAAATAGGCACATTAATGACCTTTGGTTATATGAAATCGGATATAACTAAATATTTTCTTCATATTTTCTTGTTAATATCTCTTATCACAATTCCTCTTTCCTTTATTATTGGTTATACAGTAGGTTGGGCAATTCTAGGAGTTATCATCTCAAATTTAGCTAATCTTCCAATGAATTCCCTAAATTTTATGTTTTTACCTGAAATCATATATATCGGATTAGGATTAGGATTTTTTATTACTTTCATAAGTTTGTTTATTCCTGTGATTAGTGTTAAAAAAGTAAATACAGCAGATTTAGTTTATGGTCAATCCAAAACTAAACTTTTCATATTAAGGCTTAAAAAATCATCAAGAGCAAAGAAAAGAGTTTTTCATAATCTTATCCATAGAAATATCCTTCGAAACAAGAAGCGATTATTATTTACCACAATTGCTATGACTTTTTCTTTATTAATCATTTCGGCAACTCAAACAATAGTTGATAGTATGGATTATAACGTCGGGAGAGTGTTTAAGTCAAACAATAACGATACACGAGCAAATGAGATTTGGGATTTAAATGTAGATTTTCAACAAAATGTAGATATGAGTTTTGTTAATAATACAGTTAGTCAAATAACAGACATTGATGGTATAATTGAATCTCAAATTTATGTAAAAGGTTTGGTTACTGCTAAAGGAGACGAAGATCAAATGTTTTTATTAAATGGATTTAATGCTGAGAATACAAAAATGCATCATTTCACCTGGTACGGAGATCAAAATTCGATTCCTCTAGGTGAAAGTGATATAGTTATTTCACATCAACATGCTGTAAGATTAAATAAACATATAGGAGATAATTTAACCATTTTAACATCTACAGATCTTAATTTTACCATGAAAATTGTTGGGATCCATAATGAAATGATAAGTTCGGGTTATGTTACTTTAAATGCTGGACGAATTGTTCTTCATAATAGTGCGGAGATGGTTGACGGTATATATATCCTTCTTGATAACGGGGCTGATAAGGAAAATATAATAAATGAAATTTATGAGTTAGATAATATCGAAATTATTCTTGATTGTCAAATAATGGCAGAGAAATTAGCGGAATTTTATGAGGATTTTGTACCTCTAATGTCTATAGTTGTAGCATACGGTTTGATTGTATCTTTTTTCATTATATTTTATAATTCTGTTATGAATATTTATGATAAAAACTATGAATACGGAATATTAAGATCATTAGGTTTTGATAGAAGAAGAAATTTTAGCCTGATTCTAGGAGAAAATATGATACAAGGTTTAATTGCTATAATATTGGCATTAATATTTACTTATCCATTAAGCCTTCCTCTCGCTGCAATTTTTCAAGGAGATGGGCCATTTAAAGTGGTTATTGGACAAAATGCTATTATATATATAATCGTACCGCCAATAATTCTGATAATCTTAGGTTCGATTATCAGTTTAAAGACAATTTACAAGACGAATCTTTATGAACAGGTACAAACTAGATTCATAGGATAAAAAGAGGAATTCTAATCTTCATCTAATTTTAAAATTACTTTCATTGATTCTTTTGCCTCATATACAACTTTAAATGCTTCCTGAGCTCTAGATAACGGGAATCTATGAGTGATTAAGTCTATAACATTGATTCTTTTAGAGAGAATCCAATTATATGCCTCATCAAGATCTTGAGGTGCTGCACCATAGGATGTCATAATTGTGATCTCATTCCTCCAATAGTTATTGATAGGAACTTCTAAGTTAACACCTGGTTCGGGAACAGCAAAAAAAATGATCTTACTTCCAGGACCAGCACATTCTAAGGCTTGTCGCGCTGCTGATATAGCGCCGGTACACACAATTACAATATCTGCTAATCTAAACTGGTTTAAATCTTTTATTACGTTTGGGAGATCTTCTTTAGCATGAAAGACCTCATTAGCACCAAATTCTTTTGCTTTCTTTAATCTAAACTCATTGATATCTGTAGCAAAAACTTTTTTTGCACCCCTGAGCTTCGCTAACTGTATATGCAATAATCCTGATGTACCGCAACCTAAGATTAAAACAGTTAGGTCTTTCTTCACATTTGCTAATCTTTGTGCTCGACAAACACAGCCAAGTGGTTCAATAAAAACTGCTTCTTCGTAAGATACGCTCTTGTCTAAAACATATACTCCTTTTTTTTCAATATTGATTTTAGGAATTCTGACAAATTCAGCAAAACCCCCAGGATCAAAATTTGTATTATGAAGGAGGTCACAGGCTGTGTGATGCCCTTGCATACAATAATGACAATCAAAACATGGAACGTGATGAGAAACAAATACTCGATCTCCAATTTTCAAATTATTAACTGATTCACTTTTTTCAACAATATCTCCTGCGATTTCATGACCTAAAATTAGAGAATCAACACCCAGTTTCTTCATTTTAGCAAATCTATAATATTCTAATACATCCGAACCACAAATGCCAGATTCTTTTACTTTTACTAATATTTCTCCTTCACCAATTATAGGTTTAGGGATTTTATCTTCTCTAATGTCTTTATTATTATAGTATCGTACAACTTTCATATTTATCATATCAACTTTAATATTTTATTTAAGTCATCAACTGAAATATTAAGTACTTCCACTTCAGGAAGTCTTTCGGTAAGAGTAACCCAATTTTTATCTTTTTTAAATATTTCTTTAAATAATGGTAAGGCTGTTTCAAGCTTGTTATTGTTAGCTAAAGATACTGCAGTCCAATATTTCATTTCAAGATTGTCAGGAACCATTTCACTTGCTAAGTTGTAAACTCTTAGAGCTTCTTTCATATCGCCTTTTTCCATTGCAATATCCCCCTTATCCATATTTTCATAAGCCCTCCAAAGTTTTAAAAGCCTAGAGAGTTCATGTAAGGGTTCAGTATGATCTTCAACTCTTATATCCATAAAAGGATCATTCCATTCATTCTCAACCCGTTTACCTTTTACGATTAATAGAGCAGCAGATTGTTTGCCTCTAATGTCTCCACCTTCTGTTTCAGCAGCCTCTAAGGTTTTTACTATTCTTTCGGGTAGAGGAAGGTTTTTATTTCTTTCAAAAGCTTTCGCCATGGCAGACCATACTTTATCGGTTAGCATCATATTTGCCTGAACTGAAAAATTTTCTCCTTTTATATGCCCAGCATCTTTTATACACTTTGATCCTGTATGTACAGCCACTCTACCCTTATAGTCTAATAGTGCCACTTGTCTTACATCTTTTCCCTCATCATCAGAAAGTAATATATCTAATGCTTCTTGAGGGGATCTACCCTGTTCCATCAAGTCTAGTCCTCTCAATCCAAAAGATTTATTAACAAATGATTGTGTTGCTACTACACCAACACCAGATCTTCCCCAATCAACTATTGCACCTACAGAAAAATAATGACTTTGCACACCAACACCCATATCTCCTGTTTCTGGGTCTCTAGCAACAATAGAATATGTATTAACTAATGGAAATCCTCGATTATATTTTGAAATTCTCATAATTTTATACTTAAACCATTCCTATTAAATTATTCTTAAGGACATTTTGGTTTTAAAAGAAATATAATTAAAAAAATATGATTAAAATAGATGAGAAATAGAATTCATTTTGATTTACGACGTGTTAATAATTTAAATGCTATATCCGTTCCCATTCCTTGATTATATGCTAACTCGATCCATAGCATCGCAAGAGGTTCTGTTAACCTAGCGTTTTTAAGGGGTCCCGCATCTACAACATCAAAACCAAGATCAATTCCTAATTGTTTTACTACTGATTTTGCTTCTAAATCATCTCCGCAGATGAATGTAGATGCTCTCTGTGTTCCAAACTCTAGTTTACTCAGATTTTCAGAACCTATAGTATGGAAAGCTTTAACAACTTTTGCCCCTTCAGCCCATATGGCAATTTCTTCTGCTGCAGATGTTGTATGTCCCACCAATAACCCTCCTAAATGTGGTGCTACAGCATTGGTACAATCTACAAGAATTTTTCCTTTTAGTTCACCTGCAGCTTCGATAGATTGCTTTGCTGATGACCATGGAATTGCGAGGATCACAACTTCTCCAAATTGAGCAGCATCTGCATAGGTTCCTCCGGATACATTAGATCCAAATGAGCTAGCTAATTTTAGTACATTCACAGGATCACGAGAGCCGAACATTATTAAATGGTTTTTAGTAGCCCATAGCTTTCCCAATGCTTGCCCCATATTTCCAGTTCCAATTATTCCAATCTTCAATTTCAATTATCCACCTTCTATCGCTAAAATATACAGAATAATTTTGATTATAATACTTCAAATTATTTTAAAAGTATTTACTTAGATTTAAATGAAAATATAATAGTTGAGTATTTATATCTTAAGCTCTGACGAAAATCTATTCATTAACTAAAGACTTAAGTATCTTAATAACTCGAGAAGAATTAACAATTCCACATACGCATGGTCCTGTTAATTTTCGAGCCGCTTTTTCGATAGTTATTTTCTGTTTTTTTATTAATTCAACATAATGAGAAATTGATTGGGGGGAGACCGTATGATGACCACACATCGTTGTAATTTCTAATATTTTGTTCCCTGGAAGTTCCTCGTTCTTACCGAAAGTGCCTAAAGAAAAATGGACAGTATGGATATTTAATTCGAGTTCTTCGAGCATGTCTTTGATTTCAGAGATTAAACCACTAATTACTATTGAAATTCCTAAGTCATCTTTTTTAAGTTGGTTTATGACTGCTTTAACGGATTCAAGATTATCAAAAGCAGCAGTTATAGTGGAAGATGTCTTCCAGCCAAACTCGGACATAATATTTATCGGATTGTGGTTATTCATAACTTCTGCGATTTGTATTAACTTTTGCCGTGAATCATCATAATTATCATTTATATCTCTTGCTACCATGGCTAATAAGACAAAATCTTGTTTTAAATCATTCTGATTCCCTTTTCTATGTAAAGTATGAGTCAAATTTGTTACGCCTCCTAAAATTATGGTCTTCCTAAGCCGATATTTATTTTTGCATTTGGTCTTACTTCAAAACCTAATTGAGTAAGTTGATTTATAACCTCATCTGTATTGTTATCTTTAATTCTTGAAACAATCCCTACAGAAAACACAGTATCAATTTCTTTTTCCACTTTTCTTATTATTTCAAGAATGAAAGGCAATTTCTCGGGGGTAATTTTAAATTCTATTATTGCTGATAGAACTCTTTCTTCTTTTACTTCTTCTTTTATATGTCCTCTATCATCGATAAATAATGCTGTGACTGGGCTTTTCTCTTCATAGGTTACACCAATTTCAGTAAATTTAGTTGTGAATAATTCAATATTTTGAAGTCTGGTCCCTATCCCTGGACGTCCCAGCTCAATGGAAACTCCGAATTCATCAAATCTATATCTATTGGTAACATCATTGGTTTTCATTTCTTCAGTTCCACGCCCAGGAACACCTGTGACTTTATGTGTAGTAATTACATTACTAAAGGGGATTCGAACTTCTCTCGGCCATTGTAATCTTTTCATTTTAATTGCATTGACGGGGCAATTCGCATTCCTATAACAAACTGAACATTCTACACATAGTTCTTCATCTATAACAGCTTTTTTTTCAACTATTTTAATTGCTTGGACAGGACAAACAATAATACATTGCCCACATCCATTACAAATATCCGTCTTAATTTCCATATATTATTCCCTTGAATAGAGTTAATTTTTTTTATAAACTAATTTCCCAGAGTTAATAATATCAATATCTTTTGGCAAATTTTTCAAAATTGGAATTAAAAATAAAGTACAGATAAGCGCCATAATTGCTAAAATAAAGTAACCAGGACTATAAAAATTATTGAATAATAAAAAGAATTGACTTAGAATTAATAGACTTATGCTTCTACCAAGAGTATAGGTTAAATAATTTATACTATAGATGGTTGATCTGACTTGAGGGGGATTAATTTCTCCCAATGTAGCTTGGGTTAAAGGATCAATACCACCAAAAAGAAAAGCGCCAATTAGAGAAATTAATAGGAAGATAATTACGAGGATAAAACTAGTAGAGATGAAAAAAAGTGAAAAGGCAATAATATAGCATATAGATCCTACCAAAAGGCATAGAAAAACAACCTTAATTCTTCCATTTTTATCATTTTCAAACTTCTTGTCTCCTATTCTTCCTATTACCGGTCCTGATGGAACTTGGCTACCAAAGACTAAAATTAAGAAGCCTGTTGCTAGAGTTGAACTAAAATCGTAATCATTTTTTAACATTGATATGAAGAAAGACGAAATCGCACCAATTGATATGAACATTGCAAAATTTAAAAATAGTATCCAAATTGTTGATTTAATTTTCCAAATGAGCTTAAAATCGATCATTTTAATCCTATATTCTAATCCAGTAACCTTTTCAGCACTCATTTTAAAAATCTCATCTTTAGCTCCTCTTTGGGGTTCCTCTACAATAAATAGTAATCCCGTACAAACAAACCCACTTATAGAAATAATTAAAATTGGAATTTGCCATGAATAATAATCGATTAAGAACCCTGAAAGAATTTGACCTAACCCATTGCCCAATACGTAAACAGCACTCAAACTACCAAATTGTTTACCTCGAGTTTGAGACTCTGCGAGGTCAATAATTAATGAAAAAATGAGAGGTAAAATTGCTCCAAACCCTATTGCCGTAATCAATTGGAATACTAATAAGGAAAGAAAATCACCTGAAAAAATTGTAAATAATGTAAAAAGAGACCATTCGATTGTGGATATAATCAGTAAGATTCTCCTAGGAAATCTATCTCCTAAAACAGCCCATATGAGGGAACTTAGAGCCCCTACGATTAAAAACATTGAATTTATAAAAGCTACTTGGTTCTCATTAAAATCTAAAGCTGCTGAAATTTCTTCGGACATTGGAGTTATAATACTAAATAAAGCACTGCTAAATAGTGTTAGGATTGTTAATATCTGTATAGACTTTAGACTTCTCATGCAATTTACTCCTTTATGAATCTAAAAAATAAAGAAAATAGAAAAAATATGAGAAGATTTATTTTTTTCTACTTCGGATAAGTATTTTAAAACTTTCGTCGTCAAGGTCGTTATACATTTTTAGCTCTTTTGTAAGAAAATCATGAAGAGCGATCCTTATAGCTTCGCTTCGGGAAGGGTAAATTCCCATATCATTTAAAATTTGAATTGCTTGTAAGTACTTTTCTGGTAAATTAATTGTTATTATCTTCACAAGAATCAACCCTTTTGGTTAAAAATTCTAAAAAACTATATTCAAAGAATTTTATACTTAATATATTTCGTCGGATGGTTTATAAATTCATTATATTAATGCTTTAATGATATTAACAGCTTAAGCACTAACGAATATTAAAGTTACAAATTTCTCATTATTGTAAAGAATACTTAAAAAGAAAACTATTGAGAATATGCTATTAAATTATGGCTTATTAAAGGATTTAACATGCAAAAGTAATGAATATACTGATTTATATATATCAGAATGGCTAACATCTTTAATATCTGTTAGATATTTGATGACATAATTTTCCTCTCGCTTAATATAAGTAACTCCTTTAGTTTTATGTTCTTTATCTATAAATATATCGATTTTTAAAACTTTTTGATCAATTTTGGTTGGTATCTCCGGTATCATATTAAATGTAAATAAAATATCTGGTTCTTGATTGCTCTTAGTTCCAAGGACAAAGAGTAAATTAGGTTCCGCTACTGCTATAAAACTTTCTAAGGAATGAAAAAGATCATCAATTTTTATGGTTATCTTTGAATTATCTTCTCCATTAAAAGTGCTACAATCACTTATCTGAGGTAAGAGAAATTTTTCTTTTCCACGAAAAGCTAGACTCATTTCATTAGAATTTAAGAATTCTTTTATTAATTTGTCATCATTTTCTAAGAGAAATTTCTCGGAAATTGGATCACTCTTTACATATATTATTAATGACCCTGCTGATATTAGATTTATTTTTTGATAATAAATCTTGAAAATGGGATTATAAGGTAAGTTAATTATTTCTTTACTACCACCTAAGCCCATTTGAGCTAAGATATTGGTAGGTACCTGACTAGTGAGAGTAAACAACAAAAAAGATCTAAAATCAGGTAATTCGATAAAATTAGAAAAATCTTTAAAATGCTGCTTTACAAAATCGACTTTTTCGTTTAATTCTTCTGACATCTTAATCTATGATAATAAAGTAAGTATGGTGTTTGATTCATTGAATTAATAATATCAATTAAACTTAACCATCTAAGTATTTTGAGAGAAATTCTTCTAAGGATAATTTAACATCGTGAGTAATATGATGCTCTATCTCGCAAGACAAATTTTCTATAACATCTTTATCTGTGATTTTTAACACTTTTGCAAAAAATTGGTATAGCAGGCTATGGACCTCATCTAATTGTTTAGCAATTGATTTCCCTTTTTCAGTCAATCGTATTGATTTTCTTGGTTCCCATTTAATTAATCCCTTTTTTTTTAATTTCTCTAACATACCGCTTACTGAAGGAGGTTCTATTTTTAAACTTTCAGCAATTTCTTTGTTGGTTACCCAACCTCCTTTTTTTTTTCTTGAAATAATGTAGATTTCATCTAAATATCTCTGATAACTCTCAGGTACCTCTGTTATTTCTGTTTTTCCTTGATTGCTTTTTTTCACCATTTTCTTAAATTTGATAGTTAATAAATAAAAAATATTTCAGTAAGTTTGATAACACCAATCATCCTTTAATTTTTTTTGTTTATGAATGAAAAGTTATTATTAGAATCTATATATTCAAGCTAATATTACTAAAATTAGTCAATTTGAATCGAAAAGAGGATATTTTGTGAAAAACTTCCATGGGATATTATTTTTGATTGTAGGAAACTCAGGTTCTGGTAAAGATTCAATAATTTCTGGCGTAATTCAAAAATATCCTTCAAGTTTAAAGCGAATTTATGCACCTAAAAGATATATTACAAGAGAACCATCAGAATTTGAAACTAATATTCCAGTCTCTCCAGAAATGTTTAATGAAATGGAATTACAAGGAAAATTTGCATTGAAATGGTCTATATATGGTCTAAACTATGGAATACCGGTAGAAATAGAGAATTACCTTGAAAAGGGAAACCCTGTAATCATAAACGTTAGTCGTACTATTGTAAAAGAAGCCAAAGAGAAATATAAGAATGTTAAGGTGATATTTATTGAAGTCCCTTTTGACATCACATACCAACGTATTAAGAATCGAAAAAGAGAGAGACAAGATCTACTTAAAGAAAGAATTGAACGAGCAAGGGTCAACCAACATTTTCCATTAGCCGATTTTATTATAGACAATTCAGGAAAATTAGAGGATGCAATTAACTCTCTCCTAAAATATTTTGTAAAAATAGTAGAGAAGAAAAAACCTTAAAACTTTTTTAACGGTAAATATTATAAAAACTACGTAAAAATCTATTTTGGCTCGGGTAGTTTAATGGTAGAATTGAGGACTGTGAATCCTTAGACGGGGGATCGATACCCCCTCCGAGCCCTCTTTTATTTAACATATTGAATCTGGTGCAAGGGGGGTATGAGATAATGGTGAATTTAGATAAAAACAAGCTTCGTGATTTACCAGGTTGGGAAAGAGACGCTCCGGTCCCAATTTGCATGGGGGGTGATTATAGAGCCTTAACATTCTGTTGTAAACCCGGTTTTTCTCTGACTTTTGGATATAAATGTAGGAGAGATGATGTACTTTTAGAAATAGGTATAACTCAAGAAGAATTTATTAGAATTAAGGAAGAATTCTCAGAGGAGAATAATTGGGATTCAGATATTCCTTGTTTTGAATCAATGTCTTATTGCTGTATGAGAGCTGGAGGATGCCCCCGGAGAGATGTTGCTTTAGTTGAGCGTTATCCCGGAATGACTATTGAAGAGATAATGAAAACTTATTTTGAAAAGAAAAAGGAATTAGCAAAAAAAATCTTAGAAAGTGTAAAAGATCCTAAGAAAAGGAAGAAAATTTTCCCTTATTTAGCCCTATTAAAATAGAATTAGAAAAATACATGAATATCCTGATTGCTTTTTCGGCAATATCATCGTGCTCCTTTATAGCTGATTAGAAAAATTTGAGTTCTTTAATTGGATCTCAAAATATATCTCTTTTTCAAACTAATTTAATCGATTTAAAACAATTTTTTATTTTTTATATAAAAAATTCTTTCTTTTAGTCCATTGATGAATAGGAAATTTTATATACCAGTACCCGCTTTCTTTAGTTAAGATGATATTAGAAGAAGTACTTGGTCATCCCACTCGTGATGATATTTATATAAATCAGATTATTACCCCTCATAATGAGGTCAGAGAAAGCGACAAAAATATCATAAATCGGATTCTTTTAAAAGAAGTCGCAAGGGAAAGTATTGAGATAGCAAATTAAGCCCTAATACTTTTATCCAAAAACCAAAAAAAAAGGGTAAGTTATTTATTAATTTTTACACATATCAAGGGAACTATATAACTTATTATGAATGCCACTAGTGCATATCTGAAAAACCTATAGAAAACACTGTCAATCTCTAAGAGATATTCAAAAGGAATAAAGATAACTAATGCAATTATTAAACCTAATAATACATTGATAATTTTCTTTTTGTTGGTCAATGAGGAAGGATCATATTTTACATACTCTTGTTCTAAACTATATCCTACACCAAATCCTAATATAACTCCTCCAACCAATCCGAAAGCTCCTGCATCTGCATAAGACACTGATGGTGTAACCAATCCCATACCTGTCGTTGGATATAAAAGAGTTCCAATCAGAAATAAACCGACAGAGATTATTATTGTTACAATTATCTTCGTCATAATAGTTAACCGATTAAACTGCTTGGACAGAATAGGTTCGAGGTAAATAAATAATAACAATATTCCAATACCTAATAGTAATCCTCCTATAACATCCTGTAAATCATGTACTCCTATTACTACTCTTGAGAGGGCGACAAGAAAAATTACACATGAAAGGATTAATGGAATTATAGGAATTTGTTTATATCTATAATTATCTTTAAACTTATAACTTAGATATCCCCAAAAACCTGTTGCATTTTGAGTATGACCTGATGGGAATCCATAGGAAGTTTCTATTAATCCATAATCTTCTGAAGGGTCGCTGTTTCCAGCCGGCCTGTAGTCATCTTGAAATATATTTTTAACCCATGCATTTATGTAATAAGTAACTAATAAACTAAGAAGTACATTTTTTGCCACTTTTTTATTGTAAACGAGGTATAAAATAATAATGATCACCAGAAATACTACTGGTTCACCAAGATAAGTAATCATTTTAAAGATTGATTGCCCCGATTCACTATAGAACTCCTCGTTTAAACCTGCATAGATAAGTATTATTCCTAAAAGCAGTATAATTAATGAAACTATTCCGATTATCATTAGTGCTCGCTTAGACAAATATTCCTTATCTTCAGACATCTTTTTTTACCTATAAAGAGTTAATTAAGAAGTCTATTTGTTAAAATTATTAATAAATCTTTTTGTTTTAAATAGACCAAGTTTTTGAAAATAATTAAAAGGATTAAGTTTAATAATTAAGTTAGAATATTTAATCAATTTGGATATTAGTACGTCTTTCATCATTTTTCTTCAATCTAACTTCAAGAATTCCATTAGAATAGCGAGCTTTAGCTACATCTAAGTTCACAGCTGAAGATAATTTTACTTCTTTATAATAATCTCTTTTAGCTGTTTCTTTGGTGGATATAATTAAGCTTTGGTTGATATAATTAAGTTCAATCTCATCACGATCAACACCAGGCATTTCTGCAATTACTATAATCTGATCTTTTTCTTCGCTAACTTCTACTAAAGGCTCTCTCTTTGACTTTACTACTGGTTTTCCTGAATAAGGTTTTGGTTTAATATTTCCGAAAGAATCTATTCTTGGTTTTCCGTCTTTATCAATGTTAATATTAAAACCATACATTATTGGAGAATTCAAACCAAATTTAGACTTATTCTTTCTGAATTCCCTCATCAAATCTTCTGGGGATAAATTCTGAAACTCAGGAGGTAAATTCTTGGTTATTTTCTCAAAAATATCATTAAATAGTTGTCTAAATTGTTTGGAACTAAATAGTTTATTTGGATCTATGAAAAATTTATTCGGATCGGAATAAAAATTACTTGGATCACCAAATATTTTAGAAAAGTCAAAAGTATCATTTTCTTCCTCCTCATCTTCTTCATCTTCCTCATCTTCATAATCATCTCCACTTGGCATATTATATCAATCTCCGATTGTAATTGAATTTCTACATATCAATTAAATTTAATAAGCTATATTTTTAATTTAATATTATAAAAGCTAATAACTAAATAGCTTATATACTAGAGAAAATTGTCTAAACTAATAAATTTAATCCAAATAAAATTATAGTTATCAAAAAGTAAAAAATGGAAAGGAGATTAAAATGTACTCAGAACTCTCAGATGACGATAAAGCAATGTATTTAGATGTGCTGCGAGAAGCCCCAATATTGCCTTTTTCTAATTTTGTGTCTCGTGGTGATCTACCCGATAAAATAGATGTAGCCAGACCTAGAGCTTATATTGACCGAGAAGTTTATAGACTTGTACAACAAACATTTAGGGATAGAAGCAGTCGATTAATTCCTGTATTAGGAAGTGCGGGTTCAGGGAAAACCCATGCATACCACTCTTTTAAAGATAAGGAACGAGAAAATAAAAAGAAATTAGAACAATCCCAAGAGGACCAAGAAATAGAAGTAGGTGTACTTCCGGTTGATTGGACTATTGTTTACGTTCCTAGTCCCCCTGCGAGTATCCGTGTATTACTTCATGTGTATACCTGTATGATTGAAGAACTTGGTGCTGGATTGCTAGATATAGTTTCTGAAAAATTAGTGAGAAAATGGGGGGGTGAAAAAAAAGGGATATTTCAAAAACCTAAGATTGATGAAGTAATTCAAATTGGTATTAGAGAATTTCCTGGCGTTTTTGCAGATTGTGTAAAAGCATTGGTTACTTATCAATTAGATAAATCAAAGAAAGCTCTCGCAGAAAGGTGGCTCCTTGGAGAAGATTTAGAAGATGAGGAGTTGACTGAATTAGGTATAAATTCGGTTGTCGAAGAGGATGATGTATGCCTTGCTTTAATTAAAATTGTTACTGAAAACTTAGATAAAGTACTTATTTTGTATTTCGATGAACTTGAATCACCATATCGAATGCTTGGTGAAGCTGCTGAGAGAAAATTTCTTGAAATTTTAAAAAGATTATATAATGAAGTGAAGGGATTAGTTATTACTATCGCTGTATTAAAGGAAATTTGGCCAAGAATTATTGAAATTGCAGATGCTCCATTACGATCAAGAATGGAGCCTGAACAAGAATTAAAACCTTTTAGCCTAAATGATCTAAAAATATTCTTTTCTCGATCTATGGAGACTTTTTGGGAAGATAATAATTTAAATCCTCCACTGTATCCCTTGTTCCCATTAAATGAAAAATTAATTGAGATGATATATGAAAAAACCAAAGGAAATCCACGGAATTCCATCAAACTTTGTAGAAGATTTATTGACAAGGTTGTTATGGAAGAGATGACCGTGGAAGAATTATTAGAAGTAGGTGCTGACATTGTAGCAACTGCTAAACCTCCATCAGAGATAGAAGAGGAAGTTGTTGATTTTTCAAAACCTAGAGAGGTAATTAAGAAAACGATTGAAGATATTTTGGCTGAAGAAGAGTATTCTATAGATGTTAATCCTCAATCTGTTGCAGGAGCTACTCTAAAGTGTATCAATATGGTAGGTGACGATAAACGTAAGAAATACAAAACACAGATGGAATTTAAATTTAAAATGGGCAAAAGATCACAGACTTTAGCTGCTTTAATTGAAGCAGAAGGTAAAAAATGGGGTTTAGAAATCCCATCAATTAAAACCTTTGATAGAAGTGCAGGAGTCGCGGGATACTATGCTGCAAAACGCTTGAAAGACGCTATTACTGAAAAAGTAATAGATTATGGGATTTTAATTGTGCCAACAGGTACAGGGGGAGCCAAATATGAAATGATTCTTAAGGATAATCCGGATATTCATAAAGTTGAGTTAAACAATGAAATTGGAGAAGATTTGATACAAAATGCATTAGTATACCCAACTCAGAAAGGATGGGATATCGCAAAAATAATATTTAAAGATATTGGGGAATATGTTCCACCAATCTCGCAGGAACCATCATTAGATGAAGAACCATAAGGTTAAACTAATATTTTGAGAAATTTTCTTTTATCTTATTTTTAAGTCCTTCTAATTCTTTCGCAAGACGTGAAGCTCTCTGGATATTATTTTTTAATTTTGTTAATTCATTACTTTCTTCAGATTCTTCAAAATTGTTAGAAATCTCAATTAATCTATCAACGGGATCATTTAACATTTCAAAAAGGTATAATTTATTTGAATTTAGTTCAGTGGTAACTTTTTTTATTTCTCTATTAAGATTTTCACGTTCTTTTAACAAATCTGGAAACAATCCTACTTTTTCACCTTTATTTACTAAAAAAGATGAAATTGCTTCTTCTTGAATAACTGAAGCTAACTCAGAAGCTTTCAAAAAACTCTTTTTAGCTTTTTTATAGTCTTTGACTTCTAAAAATTCATCGGCAATCTTTACTTCTTCAGCAAGTTTTTCTGGAATTTCTTCCCCAATATCAATTAATTCTCTGGCTTCTTGGAGTAACCCATCATCAAGCATTTTCTTTGTTCTTTCATTCAAAATATCTTTTATTATTTTGGGTTCTTTAAGTTTCTCAATCATACTCATCACGGAGTTTAAACCTTCTTTTAAAATTCCAGTCATCTTCTTTTTATCGTTTGAGAAATTTTGAAGTAGTATTTCTTCGATATTTTTAAATGCACTTTGTACAGAGAGGAGATCCTCTTCTTCTTGTAGGATAAATGCTAAATAGAGATTTTCTTTTTCTATAGACTCGCTATTTACCATATTTGAATAATAGCGATTATTTTCATCTCGAATAGTTACATCTGGATAACCTTTTTTAACATGTTTCTCAGAAAATTCTTTTAATATATTTGATGGGATTTTTTCATCTTGTTTCAGATAATATTCTGCTAAGATATTTGGTCCAAATGATTGATCAATTTCAAACAAAACAATTGCTTTTGGCATTTTAATATTGAGCTGTTTTTGGAGTTAATAATGTAGAGTTAATAATAGGTTTTAAATTTTTATCAGATCTTATAGTATCTAAAAAATAATAGAAGAAATTAATATTAAGTTGTTAAAAATGACAATAATTGAAGATACATACTGTGAGGCGTTCGAAGGACTGTGTGTTCAAATGCAGGTGACTGCTCAAGATGCCCAATTTTTAAAAAGAGCAGTAGATGCCTTTACAGCACTTCCATCAACAGTATTCGGAGATTCCGAAGGAGGAATTGTGAGATGGTTGACTGAAAATGAGAGTATTGATGGGAGATTAGGTGCTATTGTTCAGTTATGGGTTACAGGCACAGGTAAAAAATCTACTTTAAAATTTTACGACCAATTGGGAAGAAGAATAAGACAGGGAATCTTAGTGGTGCCCACTACTGCTTTATTTGATTTTTATCCAAAAAACGTTGAAAATAAATTTGATGTAATGAATAACGTAGGACACTGCGGGGATGGGTATGAATGGATAATTGAAAAATATGAAAGGAAATTAATAGATGTCCCAATTATGATGGGTTATGATTTTTTAATAGAAAATGAGATTTCATATGCACCTGGGGTAATGGGGGGTAATTTATGGTTGTTTTGTGATTCTGTTGACTCAGGAATTAAAATTGGGAGAGAAGTAGTAAAAATTATTACTGAAATTGATAATGTGTGTACGACTTTTGACGTTTGTTCTGCAGGATCTAAACCTGAAACCAACTTTCCAGAAATTGGACCTTCTACAAATCATCCTTATTGCCCAACCTTAAAAGGTAAATTATCAACTCAAGAATTTAAAGTCCCGGAAGGTGTCAATTCAATTCCTGAAATTGTATTTAATGCTTTAGATCTTGAAACTGTTGAAGAAACTATGTTAAAATCAATTCAGGGTATTTTAGATATGGAAGGCTTAATAAAAATTTCTGCAGGAAATTATGGAGGTAAATTAGGTAAATATAAAATTTATCTAAGAGAATTAGGTTTAAAAGATGATTATTTTAGTTAATTCTTAATCCAATTTCTTATAAGTTACAGTTTTATCCTTTATTTGCTTCGGATACTCCCCATTAGTAAATTTATTAATTGCCGGATATTTCTCCTCAAAGATTTTAGCAATCTCCTCAAGTGGTAAATCTGAATGGATCCCTCTATCTAAAATATATTCCCCAAACCGATTACCTTCGTTGTCATATTCCGGAAACACAGCATCACATTCTCCATCAAATTCACACATAGGGAGAAAACGGCCTTTAACGGCAGTTCCTTGGTCAAATGAAGGTGTAAGTTTAATCCATTTTCCATTTATAAAAAGTTCACTGTAGCCATGGTAATGCATAACATTTGTTTGCATAAAATTAATGACTTTTTGAGAGATCTTATGGTTTATGAGGTCTACTAAATGAATCCGTGCAGGGATTCCTACGGCTCTAGCGAAAGATGATAGGAGTATAGATTTAGATACACAGAATCCATTATGTCTTCTTAAAGTAACACTTGCTTTGAAATTTGCCTTAATAGAGGGAATATATGTTAACATATTATACTTTATCTCATCCCGAACCCAATAAAATAAGGCAATTGCCTTTTCTTTTTCAGTTTCTAATCCATCAGTTATTTCGAGAGCTTTTTGTTTTACTAAAGGTTTATCAAAATCAAAAAATTCAGTGGGTTGTAAATATTCATCCATCGTCATATTTAAGTAAAATATTGATCGTTTTATAAGATTTGTTTAACGTCATTTCTTTGCGAACTTAGAATTTAGAAAAATGTAAAGCACTTAATTTAAAAATTATAACTTAAAAATAAATTTAAATAATTCAATTTTTACTTAAATTTCGAGACTATTTACTTTGATTTCGTGAAATATCTTGGAAGCTGCATTAATTTTAAGTCGTTTTGATCCTCTCTATGGGCCTCAAATAGTATTAAAAGCACCTCAATCATTGGAGAGTGAGATTACTGAAAAAATCCCCTCGCTTATGGAGCTTCCAACGAAAGGAGTATTTATTCATATATTTGGAAAACTAAAAACAGCAAATTTATTTTTTAAACTAATGAGTCCATTTGCTCG
>JBHLLU010000093.1:0-11611 GCA_048938895.1 Promethearchaeota archaeon | reverse complement strand
GGAACTTCAATCTCTTTAAAAATTTCATCTCGTAAATTCTCTCCAAATTGTTCAGCAACTCGTTGGTAGAGATTATTCATTGCATTATAAGATTCAGAGACATCAATAATTTCAATTATGTAATCATATTTCTTCTTAAAATTTGCATAATTTATTAGTGCTTTTAAGAAGTTTAATACAATCTCAGATTCTCCCTTTTGTATTAAATATTCGGTGAATCTTGTTATATTTCCTTTCGGAAAATCGTCAACATCAATCCTATCTTTACTAAGAAAGGCTTTAAATTCCTTTAACAAAGATATGTAAATTTTGGTTTGTTTTTGGGCTATATTATTCTCTTTTAGATATCTATTAAACTTATTTTCTTTCAGAACACTACACCTAGTATAAAAGAAATGATTTAAGAGGAATAAACCAAAATATCATCTGTTCTAAATATATTTTTCCTCTTCAGAAATTTAATTATTTAAATATACTGACATCATATTTTTAAAAATTATTATAAAAATAAGCTTAAATTAGGAGATTCTTTTTCCTTATTAAAATAAATTTACCATTTAAGGGAAAATAATTGAGTGCTGAAGAGGATAAACCACCCGAATTTATTCAGAAAGAAACGTCAGTTTTAGAAGAATTTGAGGATATCTTCTTTAAGAATGAAACTATGTCTCTCTCAATAAAAGAGGGATTATTCGGTGGACTTGCTCAAAGTTTAGCAGATCAATTTATAACTCCTTATGCGCTTTCTTTACAAGCTACAGATACTCAAATAGGAATCATGAGTTCATTACTTGGTATTTTATCACCAATTGGTCAGATTGCTGGATCAAATCTTATGAAGAAGAACACAAGACGATCTCTAATATTAAGAAGTGTTTTTTTACAGTTAATTGTCTGGCCATTAATTATCCTACTTGGTATATTTGCCCTAAATAATTGGTTCTTATCATTTCTACCTATTTTTCTAATTATTTTTTATTGCCTCTATTCTTTTTTTGGTTCAATTGGTGGACCCAGCTGGTTTTCTTTAATGGGAGATATTGTACCTGAAAGTCATCGTGGAAGGTATTTTTCCAAACGTAATTTATTCATTACTGCTATCTCTATAAGTGTAAGTTTATTATCTTCAATAGCTTTGGAAAGATTTCTAGATATCAATAAAGTGTTTCTAGGATTTTCTATTATATTTTTCATTGCTTTCATAAGTAGAGTATTATCCCGGTACTTACTAGCACGACATTATTATCCATCTTTTAAAATTGAAGAAAAATCTTATATCAGTCTTAAAAAGTTTATAAAACTGATGAGAAACAACAATTTTGGATTTTTTACATTATTTATGACTCTAATTTTTTTTTCTGTTAATATTGGAGCACCGTTTGTTGGAGTTTATATGTGGGTTATTTTAAAATTCACACCCTTAGAATATGTAATTGTGAATTTATCTACACCTCTTCTTGGCATGTTATTCTACCCTCTATTAGGTTATCTTTCAGATAGATTCGGAAATGCATTTGTACTAAAGATTTGTTGTTTAATATTGCCTATTGTGCCCATTCTGTGGATTGCGATGAATACTCCTCTTCAACTAATATTTGGTCCTCAACTGGTTTCAGCATTCACCTGGACGGGAGTAAATTTAACTGCTTCAAACTTTATATATGATAATGTATCATCTCAAGAAAGAGGATTTTATGTCTCCTATTATAGTCTTTTTCTTGGCATTGGAGTTTTATTTGGTGGAATTTTTGGAACAATATTATTAAGTATAGTTCCTGTTATTTTTGTAAGTGTGTATGAAACTCTTTTTTTAATTTCCTGTTTATTTAGATTATTTTTTGATTTTATTTTCTTATATCGTATAAAAGAAGTTAGGATAAAAAGGAGAGGATACCAAAAATTTTCTCAATAATCTTGTTGTAAATAACATTGTTCTATTTTATAATAAATTATTTGTGATGTAAAAATTTATATACAAAATAAATTATAAATTATAAAAAAGTAAGGAAATTTATCAGAAAGAGTAGAATTTGCACATTTTCCTCTGACTCTTTTGTATAAATTTTTGTTATAATAGAATGATCTTGGAATATAATATGGTAGAAACCAATTTTACAATAATAGATAACCAAGCTACGACAATCATTGTAATAGCAACCATGATTTTTATTTGGGTTTGTAGAAAGCGTAAAGACTTATTAAAATGGCTTCCATCTTATTTTTTGGTCATGACAGGTCAGTTACTTAGTACATTTCATAGATATGTAGGAGAGACAGGAAGTATAATAATGAATATTCTTTTTGTTCTTGCAATAATATTCATTTTCGCAGGAATTTCTCGAGAATATTATTCAGTATTCATTAAACCAAATTTGAGTAAACAATCTATCGAAATGAAGAAACTTTCTATGTTTTCAATATTGCCTATAATATTAGGTGCTGAATTCCTTATCCTCATTCTTGCAATAGCTAGTTTAATTATGCAATTCAGATTATATTGGAAAAATCGATCCCCCACCTATGCATTCTTTATTTTAACTCTATTTGCAGCAATTCTAACAATCCTTTCCTCTACTTTAAGGGATCTAAACTTAACCGAAACCAATGAATTTGGCTTAGGAATGACAATTATATTTGTGTCTTTGATGTTAATAACTGGGCTTGTTGCTTTATTAGAATTACAAACTGAGAAATTTCAAAATTCATTGAAAAAATTATTATCAGAGAGCTCTTCAGCTAGTATTAATGTATCGAATATTGCGACAGAGTTGGCGGCTGGTGCAAGTGAAATAAATGCTGCATCAGAACAAATCTCATCCTCGACCCAAGAAGCTTTTAAAATAGCCGAGGAGATTATGAATTTATCTAATAATATTAGAAAAATAATGAATATCTTAACAGGGATTTCTGACCAAACAAATTTACTTGCATTAAATGCTAGTATTGAAGCTGGAAGAGCAGGCATACATGGTCGTGGATTTGGGGTCGTAGCAAGTGAAGTAAGAAAACTCGCTGAAACTTCTAAAAATGCTGTTTCAGAAACGGGTACAGAGATCGATGAGATTGTAAATAAAATTCAAAGAGTTTCCGACGCCATGAAAGGAATCAACACTTCAGCAGAAGAACAGACAACTTCACTAGAAGAAATTGCCCTTACCGCAAATAAGCTAGATAAACTGGCAGATAATCTGAAAGAATCACTAGTAAAAAATACAATTTCCTAAAATCACTTTAGAGTGAGGAATAAGGCATGTTTAACTCAAAATATAAAGACCATAATGAAAGGGAGGAACATTCAAATCTTATTAATTATTTTCAAACAAATATCTCAAGTAAGAATATAGATGAGATCAAGTTAGTCAAAACTTTGGAAAATAATAAAAACACAAAATACTTTTTGAATAAAATGCTTATTATATTAGCTTTATTCGAGGATTTACCCCCAGATAATTTTAATTCAATTGGAAATGAAATAAATCAAATATCAAATGGAAAAAAAAAAATAGCTATTAATATCTTAAAAAATGTATTTCTAACCTAAAAATTAGAAATATTACTTCCTTAGCTTCTTCCAAATTTTTCTAGAGGATCGCTTTGATCCTCTAGATCTAATTCCTCGATTAATTTTATGGAAATTTGTAAAAAGAAAGGTTTATATATCAAATCTTAGATTCTTTTATCAATAATTTTTTATTTTACACAATAAAATAAAGATTTGCATATTTGTAAATAAAACCACTAAAGGATAAGAAAATGCCTGTTCTCAGTTTGATAAATATATTACATGCCACAATTATGTGTTTCGCTTCTGGTATATTCTTCGTAGCTTATACAAAAAGAAGAGATATAAAACTTTGGTTCATGTCATGTCTTATAACAACCATTGGTTATATTATAAATGCGATTCCGATGGAAGAAGCAAACCAAGTGAATCCGGTTGCAATGATTTTTTTCTCCTCAGGTACATTCATATTATTTTACGCAGTAATTCGAGAATATTATCAAACATTCATAAAAATAAAGAACGTGAAAAATATAAAAGTTAAATACACTGCTGCTCTTATGGGGGGAGTGACTTTTGGTTTCTATTATATGATGATGGGTCTTATACTGGTTTGCTTTGTATTAGTTATTCGGTTATACATTAAGAAAAGATCTCTTTTTCATGCATTTTATTGTTTACAATTTGTAGGTGCAATTTTAAGCTTACTCAGTGCAATGATTGGAACTTCTGGAACAAGCCAAACCGAATTCAGTCATTTTGCTATGGTATATATGGATACTATTTATCTTGTAATGGGATTGGTTGCTATTATTGAACATAGAATTCATCAAATGAATAATTCTTTAACCTCTATCATTGAAAGTGCAACTCAAATGAGTATAAATGTATCAAATATAGCAACTGAATTATCTGCTAGTGCAAGCGAAGTAAATGCAGCTTCAGAGCAGATATCATCTTCTACTCAAGAAGCTGCTTCGACAACAGAAGAGGTAATGAATTTATCAAATAAAATACAGAATATTATGAACATTATTACCTCGATTTCTGACCAAACTAATTTACTCGCTTTGAATGCAAGTATAGAAGCAGGTAGAGCTGGAGCTCATGGCCGAGGATTTGCCATTGTAGCTAGTGAAGTAAGAAAATTAGCAGAAAACTCAAAGAATGCAATATCAAGCACAGATACAAATATTAATGATATTATTTACAAAATAAGAACTGTATCCCAATCAATGGAAGGAATTAATGCCAGTGCTGAGGAACAAACAGCTTCAATGGAAGAAATAGCAGCAACAGCAAATAAGCTTGATAAATTAGCAGAATCTCTGAAAGCAGCACTAGTACAAAGTAAAAATTTCTAAATTTTCTTTTTATCTTTTCTCATTATTCAATATAATATAACATTCTGTCCAGTTTTAGTGAGATAGAAATCCATATAAACAAATTTTATTATTAATATTTCAACATTTAATTTACAATTTACCAGAAAAGGTATAAGAAAATGAAAAAAAACACAATGGGTTCAATTTTACTA
Source organism: Promethearchaeota archaeon (assembly GCA_048938895.1). Lineage (GTDB taxonomy): Archaea > Asgardarchaeota > Lokiarchaeia > Sigyniarchaeales > SOKP01 > Loki-b32. Next base: position 6,572 of record JBHLLU010000093.1, on the reverse strand, counting down.
TTACTTTTAATGATAATTCCAAGTATTCTAAGTTTGGGAGTTTTGAATAATAAAAAAGATAGTACAAATCAATATTTATATGTAGAAGATTTAAGTTTATCAAATGAACCTTTCATGTTAGTCCAAGAATTTGGAGCATCCACATATTATATCTCTCCTGAGGCATCTCCTGGCTCAAATGATGATGTTTTTTTCTCATTTACGGCTAATAAAGATGGAAATTTTTCAATAACAGTAGAAAACTTTCCGAGTGAATTAACAAGTACGATAGATCTAGAAGGAAATGTTGCTTTCGATAATCCAAGTGGTTCTAATCTCTGGTATGTTTCTTACATAGAAAAAGATATCGAATTCGAGGGTTTAACAATCAATAGAATTGGCACATTCAAAATGAAATTATTAATTTCAATTGACAAGGGAAAAAATTGGGAGGAAAAAACAATGGCGGAATTTGTCCCTTCAGGGAGTGATTATCTTGAATTATTCTATGATTTAGGAGGCTCTGCTATCTCTGCTTACCCTGAAACCGGTTTAATTGGATCTGTCTCTTGGTATAATTATTCAGATTTAATTTTTGTAAGCTCTACTGACAATGGGACAACATGGGATACACCAAAAACAATTATAAAGGCTCCTGAGATTGGTGCAAATTTTTTCTTTAATCCATTTAAAGGTTACATCCCTCAAATCGACTTATGCATCTTAAAAAACGAAACTATTTACGTAATTTCTCAATCAAGCCACCCTAGCTATACGCCTATCGTCTATTTTGAAAGTCATGATAATGGTATGACTTGGAGTGTCCCAAAGAACGTATCAATTTCACATGGTACTTCTATAAGAAAAATTAAATTACAAGTCGATCATACATCAGGTGATTATTGGTTGACGTGGCTGTATACAAATGATACATTTACTTTCAATATTGATTGGGTGGAGTTTAACGGAGGGGATAACGAGAGTTTATATTCAAACGTTCCATTTGATGTTGCATATAGTGGAAAAGATTGTAACTTTGATTTTCTTTATGATTGGGAAAAATCCTTTTTCCGGATGATACAAATTCATCCAATTGGTATGAGTTATCCTTATGATGCATATGAAGTTTTAAATGTTACTTGTATGGGTTTTGGAAATCCATGGGATAACACATCACTTGGCCATCATGATGTCTTAGAAAATATGTTTCATTCTTATGCTCCTCTAAATTTCATGTATGATGGAAATCAATTCCAATTGTTCTATGAAGCATCATATACTGGATTTACAGAAGTATATCAATATTATGTCCTTACTAATCCTATCTTTTGGGAATCTAATGGTTTCTTTATCAAAGATGAACCAGTGCAGAGATTTTGGAATGGTCGAATAAATGATATAGATCCTATTACCATTTCAACAGTAAAGGTAGAATTTAGAGCTCAAAATGGTACAGATATAATTTCAAGCACGAAATATATAACCATTGATAATGATATACCGTATTATGAAGATTATGCGCAATTGAAACACTACTTCAATCCTCTTTCTAGTGATATCACTTTTAAAGACATTGAGTGGGATTTACTTGCTTCAGAGGAATGTACCGCCTATTTAGAAATTTTTAAACAAGGTTCAAGTCTAAGCGACTGGCAAAAAGTTACTAACAATAACTTACATGAACGAGATCCTAAGATTTTTAGATCCAATACAGGCGAACTCTATATTCTCTATCACACAATTGAATTAGGTACAAAAATTGTTTATTTAATAAAGTCTCATGATAATGGGATTACTTGGTCAAATCCAATCGAAATTACAAGAATTGTAAGTGACAGTTCAGATTTTAGATACGAAGGTGTTGCATGGGGACCTATGGTTTTAATCTATTTGAGAAACGTGGATACAAATGAGGATCTCCTATATAGGAGTTTTGTTGGGGGAGAATTTTTTGAACCTCCAATAGTAATGACAAATTTAGTAACGAATGATAAAGTTGAGAAATTGGTTTTATCAAATAATGGAACGCTATTTCTGTTGTATAGAAATTATCCCTCACTATATACTGTTTTAAAATCGATTGACTTAGGGTTTAATTGGGAAATTTCTGAAGAATGGCTTGTACATCCACCCGGCTTTACGAATGTATACGACAGACCGGGTGACATGGCATATGATCCTGAAAATGATTTATTACATGTAGTTTTACCCTATTTAAATAGTACTCGTGTCGCAAATTATTTAGTTGCTACTCTAGACGTTGCAACTGGAGTATGGAGAAATCCTAGAGGGACGGGGACAATTTATCCCGTAGGGACATTCACTAGAGAGCCGAAATTATTAATTACCAGAGCTCCAGATCCACCATTCATTAAAATGAAAATGATATATATACATGACCAACAAACCACAGGAAGTTGGACTAATTATACTGTTAAAAAAATTGTTTCAGTTGACTTAGGAGCAACATGGTCAGGTCCATATATGGTGAAAGATTCAAATAATGCAACAACTTTTACATCAAGTATTTTTGATACCTTTTATGTGACTCAGAAATCTGATGGAAATGATTATGAAGTATATTTTAGCCGTGAAGGAAGTTTAATTCGGACTAAAAAGGAAACTCTTTCTTCAGCGAGTCATACAGAAATTAGTTTTGATGGAATTGATGATTTTGGGTCATATATTTCAGAAGGTAATTATTCCTATAATCTTCATCTTAGAGATGATGCGGGTAATTTCATCAACACTCAAGGTTGGTTCTTTGCAGACTACAATGCACCACAAATTTCAGAACCGAATATTAATTGGACATTTACTCCAACACCACGACTAGATGTAGAAGTAACAGCAGATATAACGGATGGTGTCGGTTTTTCTGCCTTCGTATACTATAAAAGAGATTTAGGAAATTGGATTATCATTCCGATGGAAAATGTTGGAGGAGATACGTTTCTGGCGGTAATTCCTCATGATAATCTCACAAATATGATTCAATACTATATTAAAGCTATTGACCTTGCAGGAAATGTCTATGATGAAGACCGAGGAAGTTTATATTACACTTATGATATGCCTCGCTTTGAATGGGAAAGCTTGGGTCTTTTCAACGAAACAGATAGCTATTCTTCGTCCCAAAATTACGAGATAATTATATCAATTAACACAGATTTAGAATATGTACAAAACATCACTTTCCACTACTCCTTTGATGGAGGAACAACGTGGTATTATTTGGAATTAATACCAAATAGTCCTGAATTCACAGGTACGTTAGAAGGCATCCCTGAAGATACTAGAATTCTGATGTATGAAGTCTTGCTTTATGATATTTTCGGTGATCAGACAATTTTGCTTGATACTCAGCAAATTTCATTTTACCCCGAGATTCCAAGCCTAGCAATTTCTGGCTCTGGATCTATCATTGTAGTAGTATTAGCTGCAGTAGTAGGGTTTCTAGTTGCCTTTGGATATATTAAATTGAAAAGTAAAAGCCATGAAGTAATATATAAACAAATTTTTCTCAGAGAATATGCTAAAAAGTCATTGAAAATTGAAAAGGGTGCAGAAGAACCTAAGAAAAAACGTTTGCAATTTGGTAAAAAAAAAGAACTATCTGATGAAAAAGGAATTCTTTTGAAACAATCTGCAGGAGCATCACCTTTTACCATAGCTTATTTAGGAATCTTAGCTATAACCATATCCGTTTTCTTTATGGGTTATATACTTGCTGATTATAATCCACAAGGAGGAGTATTACTCCTTGCTGCGAGCCTAGTTCTAAGTATATTCGGATATATGATCCTTATTAGTAGGGATATCAGTCTAAATATCTATTTGGAAAAGATATTCAAGCGAAATATCATGTTAGAATTTTTCCAAATTGGATTTATGTTACTCAATATTGTGATGATTCTGTTTAGAGGATACGAAATAGCTTGGTTCCGTTATTATTTGATAGAACAAACTTATGATCTTGGGACAATTTCAATCCCAAAATTATATATTTCTGTATTCGGTGTATTTTTTACATCATTAGTACTTGTAATGATAACAACCTACCTCCAATTAAGAAAAACAGTGAAGAACGTTCAAGAACAGCGAACACAAGGAGCTTCAGATAATCTATTACTTTATATAAAAGATCAAAATTCCTCCCGATTAATAACTCAGATGGGTTATAAAACAATAGCATTTTTAGTAACAGTGTTGATTGGAGTTGTTTCGACTACAAATTTACTCACTGCTGAAACCGGAATGGCACTTTTAGTAGTAATTGTACCCTTTATTATTGCTGGATTTTCTGCTCTCGTTATACATCGCATAATGGAAAGGAAAAGTCAAAAAGAAGAAGTTGAAGAAATCGAACTACCTTTTATAGATTCTAAAAAAGTGTGTAACAATTGTGGTAAATCAATATATTTATCAAATAAATACTGTGGATCATGTGGTAATCAAATGATCTTTTCTGAAAATGTTGGAATTTATACTTCAAAGTGTTCAAATTGCGATGGATATATCTATGAAGAAGCAGAATTCTGTCCTACCTGTGGTACAGAAATCAAAAAGAAATCTTAAACATAAAACTTTTTTTAATTTTCTTTCTATTTTTATAATAATATCAAAAGATTAGATTAACAAGAAATTTAAATCTAATTTGAGCATTAATAGTTAAATTAGATTAAATTTTAGAATAATGTCGACCCAAATCATTGCCCGTAATCTTTTCGAAAATAATATGTTTTTTGTCATCCCTAGTTGGGGGAATTTATTAGGATATCCTACTCTTGGAAGCTATGCAAATCACAAGATATCGAAGATTTCTCAAGATCTTGTAATTTTCTTAGGTGGTATCGAGGTTGCTGTTTCAACTGAAAGAGGAACTCTTTATTACATATTTGGATTGGGTTACTATTACGTCAAATTTGAACTACAATCTGGGAGATATATAACAGATAACAGGCAATTGACAGGGTTAATATTAAATGACTTTGTATATGATCATCTAGCGACTTTGAAAAATATTACCTTAGAAAACGATAGAGATGTAATTGTCAGCGAAAATCTATTCAAAGTACCAATTGATATGTCTTTTAAGTCAGAAAACAAAATAACGTTCATCCAAGGTACACTTATGAGAAATTTGTTTATACCCTATAAAGATATCTTCTTAGAATTTATGGAAACTATTCGTGATCCCCAGTCTTTTCAATTTAACAGAAATGGTCATATGCTATTAAGCACAGAATGGGATTCTTATAATAAGATATTGATTTCTGGAGATATGGAATATGAACCTAAGGCATCATACTTAAATCCTACAGCGGGGTTATTTGGTATTACTTTTGGAGCAGATAGACACTTATATGAACATTTTACAAATTCTGAATTAAAAAAGATTAAAGATAATATCATAAAATTAAAAGTTCTTTATTCCACGATTGATTATGACCCAATGTTTCTCTTTTCAATAATTGAAAATTCTGCTCCTCTACTAAAATCATCTAGACCATTTACATTTAACCTTGAAGAAGATAGAACCGATAAAAAAATGCCTAAAGAGTCTATTTTTATTTCAGCAGAAAGTAGAATGAATTCCTTTAAAGACTGGTCCATGGATCATAAAAGACAGACAAAAGAAGAATTAGAGAGAAGGGTACCAAAAGTAAAAACTAAATTATACCAATCCAAGGAAGAAGGAAAGCTAAAACAACCTGAAATATCTGAGTTTCAAAGAAGACAAGAAGAATTTGAAATTAGAACCATGAAACGCCCTTTTGTAGAAATAAAGCCTCTCCCCTATATACCCCATAATAACGTTTTAGAAATCCTGATGACTTTGAAAAAAATAGTTGAACAAAATTATGATATAATAACAATTGGAAAAGTATTTGATATAGCACGAAATAATATCAAAAAGAAGGTACTGCATGAAAATTATTTATGGGATCTAAGTAAGTATGCAAATATTTATCAACGATCAGAACCCAATATAGGATTAAGTCCCAAAGAAAAGAAAGAACTTCTGGTAGAGCTAAATAAATGGGTAAAATTAGCAATAGACCATTCTGATAAAATATAATAATTATTAAGTAGAGCCTATATTATGGTAAATATCAAATCCATTGTAGATAAATTACAAAAACATTATCCTGACGCATCCCAAGTTGCGGTAGTAGATAGACAGGGAAAAGTGCTACATTCCAGTGGAAAATGGGATGTGAAGAGAGATATAAAAGGAGTACTATCGAATTGGGCCAGTGGAAATGCTCAATTTGTAACCCTTGATGGTATAAGATATTCAATATTGCAAATGGAACCTGAACGATTTATTGCAACAAATCGTAAAAAAATGGGACACTTGGTAGGAGCATCCACTCCCGATGGGAAAACGCTTTTTATTGCTCATATTAAACCAAAAGCAAAAGGTTGGTTTCATATGGCATATCCAGCTTTGGCCAGAGCCGCTGCGATGATGAACAAGAAGTCAGAATCGACATTTATTGAATCAAAAGTTGATTTATCGGATGTTGGTGAAAATAATATAGTTGAGAATCAAGCGGGATATAATTCTTCGAGTGTTCTTATGCAAA
>JBHLLU010000092.1:0-11726 GCA_048938895.1 Promethearchaeota archaeon | reverse complement strand
GTTTATACTAAATTGTAATTGAAAATTAAAAACCACTTAAAAAACCTTCGATTGAATTAAAATTACGTCTAGAAAGCAATAACAATAATTTCTAAATTTTATGATCTCAAAAATCTTCTACACTTAGGACAATATAAAAATGACTCTTTTTGAATAGGCGATGTTGTTACTTTCCTCAAATCCTCAAAATTATAATGACTTTTTTATTATGAGAATATTGATAATAAGATTTTAATTTTAAGTCTGCGAAAAAAAATAATGAAATTTCCCATCTTTCTGAGTTATACTTATTTTTCCTTCTGAAACCAATTCTTTTAAAACTTTCTCTCCGTTACTTTTTAAATATTTCTTAAAATAAGGATGTCTGACTTTTTCTACCACTCTATTAAGTAGCGCATCTTTAGTATAAGCATTACCGATATTAGCTCGTAAAACGTGAGAAATTTTTTTCCTAATTGCATTATTTAGAATCGTCTCATCATTTTTATCGATTTTTTGAAATTTTAGTGACTTAAGACTTTTTACCGTTAAAGATCCAAAGTAGCAACTTACTACTATTATTCCCAAAATACCCAATAAAAATAATGGGTTATAAAGAGAATAATAAATGAACCAAGGAACCAAATAAAAAAGTTTGGGAATGAAATCATAGAAGAACAAAAAATAGATACAAATTAAACCTATAAATACTATTGTCCAAAAGATTATTTTTTCAATTTCAACTTTATTTGAGGGTTTATGATGGCCTTCTGCCTTTAATTCCATTCTTTTATCGTCAAACAGTTTTTATCATTTTTATTTAACAAATTAAATTATATAAATGTTATAAGGTAATTTTGTTCAATTTTGTTTAGTTTTGTTGGTAGAGAATTATATCATCAATGAAAGTTTTTCATCTTATTTCTTTTTAGAATGTTATATTGTTCATTTTTATATAATTAAAGGATCCCATATTCAGCCACCTAATACATAATTTTTAGTGTGGGAATATAATGGGAAAAGTTTATATGTGAGCAATACCAATTATTTATTAACAAAATGATTAATGAAGAATTAAGTGAACAAATCAGTAGGGAGGATATTAAAAAACTAAACATTAGCTCAATTTTGGTTAAAAGTTATGAGGAAAGTTCCAAAAAAGTTATTGAAATACCCATATTAAATCACTGCAAAATAAAAGAAAAAATATTTGAAAGTTTTATTAAAGTGAAAATTGAGAAAAAAACCTGAGAAAAAAACCATTTTTTTTTCCTATTTTTTAAAATCAAAAGTTAATTTCTTAATACTTCATTCGTTTTAATTATTAGATCAATGAAGACTACGGCACCTGACATAGTAATTTTAGGTCATTTCGCAAAAGATATTATTGAAATTGACGGAAATAGTTATACCTCATTGGGTGGTGCTGTCTATTATGGTGGGATTGCCGGAAGTCATATGGGACTTAGAATTTCGATTATTACGAGATTAAAAGAAGAAGATTTTGAATTTCTGGGAATTTTAAAAAAGAATGGGGTTAATTTCTATTCATACCCTTCAAAAGAAACATCTGGTTTAAGAAATATTTATTCTTCTAAAAATATGGAACTTAGAATTTATAAACCTCTTGGATTCGCGGGCAAATTTAAAAAAGATGAAACTATTGATACTTTAAAACCAAAATTCTTTGTAGTTGCGCCTATTTTGGCAGGGGAAGTAGATCTAGAATTATTAAATTATTTGAAGAGTAAATATCCCGATAATTTATGCTTAGATATCCAAGGTTTTATAAGATTTAGAGACGATACTAAAGTGTTTTATTCTTCACTATCAGTAAAAGAAAGGCAAGAGATTATTTCAAATATCAATGTATTAAAGCTCGATCAGACTGAAGCGGAAGTACTGACAAACCAGAAACAAATTATTACTGCTGCAAAAGAGTTAATTCAAATTGGTCCTAAAGAAATTTTAATTACCCATAAGGAAGGTATTTCTGTTTTTACTAACAATAGTTCTTACCAATTCCCATGGAAAAATAGAAGTTCTGAAGGAAGAACAGGAAGGGGGGATACAGCATTTATTAGTTACCTTGGTTCACGCATTACCAAAGATCCTGAAGAATCATTAAAATTTTCTGCAGCACTTACGTCTCTTAAGTTAGAAACTCCAGGACCGTTTGATTTACCGCTGAATCAAGTCGAAAAATTAATTAAAGATCGTTATTGAGGGAAATACTTGAAAATTGGGGGAATAATTGATATTTCAACTGTCGATATACCTCATAGATCCTGTATGGTCATATTCACTGTAGGGTGTAATTTTAAATGTGATTTTTGCCATAATAAATATTTGTTGCAACCAAATGTGGGAAGAGAATATAAGATCACAGATATAATAGATAAAATTAAAACTAATGAGTTAGTTAGTGGAGTTAGCATTACTGGGGGTGAACCGACACTACAGAATGATTTATTAGAAGTTTGTATTGCAATTCAAGAAATTGGTAAATATCTAAGTATTGATACGAATGGCTCAAATCCTGAAGTAATAAAGAATATTGTACCCTATGTAAATAGGATTGCTTTAGATTTAAAAGGCCCATTAATTCCAGAAATCCTTGAGAAAATTACACGAATTTCCGTAGATTTAGAAAAAATTATAGAAACAATACATATTTTAAACCACCAGAAAAATTTAGAGTTTGAAATTCGGACCACTTATGTAGAGAGTCTTTTAGATGCTAGTGATATTGATAATATAATTCAACATCTAAGACGCATTAGATTCTCCGGCAATTTTGTTCTCCAGCAGTATCAATTCTCTGAAGGTGTAGGGGAAGATTTTAAGATGATCTTTTCAAAACCTGAGCATGATTCACTTGTAAGTGTAGTAGAATCTTATAAGAAGTTAGATTTACCGTTTAAAATTTACCTCAGAGATGAAATTGTTGGTTATTGCAATATTAATGATTTGTAATACTATTAGGTAGCTTTGCTTAATGTTTTCGTTTCTATTTTTGATTTCATAACATAGAAAACGATAATCCCAATGATAATTATGATCAGTTGAATAAGAATAATTAACCAATTAAAAGTAAATAAAAGTGCAATACAAATTATCGACCCGAGTAATGCGATCAGTGGTACACCTTTAAAACTTGGTTTTAATTCAAACGGTCTTTCCAAATCTGGTTGTGTTCTTCTCAATGCGATCAAACTTATATTTACCAAGAAGAACGTTATAAGTACTCCAAAAACCGTAGCATGAGCAATTAATGAAATGTTCCCAAAGAAGATCGGAATTAACGTAAAACCTGTAGTGAGATATACAGCAATTATAGGAGTTCTATGTTTTAACGATATTTTGCTGATCCCTATTGGAAGAGCTTTATCGCGTGCCATACCATACATCATTCGAGAAGTTACAATTAACATAATAAGTACTGTATTCGCAGTGGCAAATAATGCGATTGAAGACATCAAAAACACACCTGCGGGTCCCAAAATTTCTTCTGCCACGTCAGCTAAAGGAGCCTCTGAATCAGCAATTCTATCAATCGGTAATATCTTTACTACAGCTATGGCAGTAAAGCAATAAAATATTGTAGTAATGAAAATCGAATAAATAATTGCTTTGGGTAAGTTTTTATTAGGTTCTTTAACCTCTTCTGCTATATTAGCAATATCTTCAAATCCTATGTAGGCAAAAAATATTAAAGCTACCGCCGAAAAAATCACTAAAAATGATGATCCTGATGGAAGGGAGAAGTAATTGGGTTCTTGCTGACCAAAAAATCCAAGGATAATGATTATGATTAAGCCTAAAGCCTCAATCATAGTAAAAATAATATTGGTTCTCGTCGAAGTTTTAATTCCAATAAAATTGATTCCACTAAGACCTAAAACTAAGATTATTGCAAAGACTATTTTAAAAACAATAAATTCAATTCCCAGTAAGTCAGATAAGTAGCCACCAAAAGCCAATGCGACTGTAGCAGCTGAAAGTACCCCCGAGAATATTATTATCCACCCTAAAATGAAAGAAAGAATGCGTTTCTTAAATGCTTCTTCTGTATAAACAAACTCTGCAGCACTTTTAGGATACATTGCTGAAAGTTCTGCATAGGATAATCCTGTTAATACCCCTGTAATTGATGCTAACACAAAAGCTAGCCATGATAAATTGCCTGTAATTCCTACTACATCTCCAATTAGAGCATATATCCCCGCTCCTAAAATATTCCCAATCCCATAAATAGTGAGGGCAAACAAAGAGACTCTACGCTTCAGTTTTGGTGTTTTTTTTTCTTCTTCCATGATGTATTATATTTAATTTTTGATAATTATAAATTCTAAGTTATTAATATAGAAAAAAAGAAAAAAGGAATAAAGAGTATTATTTATAATTAAGGTGTTATTAATGATTCTTGTAACTAAATTACACATTAGTATACCTGAAAGAGGGTGGATATCATAAAGACGGAAAAAAGTATAATTGATGAGGATAGATTTAGAGAGAATAGAATAGTTAAAGTTAAAAGATTAAAAACAGGAATGATAATAGCAATAATAGCAGGTAGCTTATTCATCGCAAGTCAAAGTCTTATATTGGTTAATCAAAACTGGTATTCTGCTGCTAGACAGAGATTATCTGTGAAATATGAAAGAGGAATAATAGATTACAGCACATATGATCTAAGAAGTGAAGAATTAGAAGCCAATTTATATACAAATTTATTTAATATCTCAATACTCAGTAGTATTGCATCAATTAGTGCATCTATTATTTTTATATTTATAATCATCAGCTTATTATCAATTGTTATCGATGAATCGTTTAATAGAAAGACGAGGAGATTAGCTTTAGGTTTAGCGGTGATATCGTTATTTTTCGTGTTGTACCCTATGTTTTTTGGAACAAATACATTCTATTATCTAATGTAAACTTTTTTTTTTTTTCAGAGTAACAGAAACTATGATTTTGTTACTTTCCATAAATATATTTCAAATTAGCAGAAATAATTTTTTATTATATTAGAAGTTTTTATTACATTAGAAGTGATAATAACATTTTTTTCAAAATACAATAATATTGATGTGAAACCATGATTTTAGATAGGCAAACTAAAAGAACCTTAAGGTTGAAAAATGACCTCTTGACAAGTAAATATGAATTATGTATCGAACGAATTCGTTATTTTACTGAGATTTATAAAAAGATGCCAAATGAATCTGAAATCATAAAAAGAGCTAAAGCTTTAGCTCATACCCTGGAAAATATGACGATCTTCATTAGGAAAGATGAATTGCTTGTTGGAAATGAAACAAGTAAAAATTTAGGAGAAAAAATTAACTTAGATTTACACTCGTATGATGGAACATTCAATAAACGTTCTACAATAAGAAGATATGCAAAAAGAAAATTACAGCCGTTTTTCATTGAAGAAAATGAAATTGATGAATTACTAGAAATACTTCCTTATTGGAAAGGAAGGGCTTTATATGGCAATATTATCCCTCAAAAAATGTATGAAGCAAATTTAATTTCTGGGAAAGCAAGAATTGAGGCAGCAGCCCCAAATATTGCTATTGTAAATGGCACTAACGAGGGGCATATATGTGTAGGATATGAAAAACTTCTAAGGCTTGGCTATCCAGGGATAATAAAGGAAGTTGAATTATACCAATCAAAATTGAAGAAAACTGATGATGATTTTCAAGAAAAATATGATTTTTATGAAGTAGTAAAAACTCATTATAATGCGGTTATCCAATTTTCAAACAGATACTCTGAACTTGCATATGATATGGCTCTGAAAGAGGAAAACAAAGATAGAAGAAAAGAACTTAGAATCATTGGAAAGATGATGAAAAAGTTTACCGTAGGAACAGCTGAAACTTTTTATGAGGCCATTCAATTAATTCATTTTACTCAAAATATAATTAATATAATTTATCAGAGAAGTGTTGTTGCTTTAGGTCGGTTAGATCAAATCCTGTGGCCATACTATGAAAAAGATTTAGAAAGTAAGCGTATTAGAAGAGAATTTGCTTTAGAATTAATTGAAGAATTAAATTTGAAATTAACCTGGAATGTAACTATACTACCTACCGATTATACCACAATTGCGAATGCTCTCGGACAAAATACCCAAACTATAACCATCTCAGGAATAGACCTTGAAGGAAATGATACAACAAATGAGCTTTCTTATTTATTTCTTGAAGCTTATAAGAATCTTAAAGCATTTACCACCGATCTCTCTGTGAGGATTCATAAAAAAACCCCTGAAAAGTTCTTAAAAGAAGCATTAAATGTTTTTCAAAAAACATCAGGAATAGCATTTTATAACGATGACATAATAATTCCTGCTATGGTTAAAGCAGGCAATAGTTTGAGAGACGCTCGAAACTATGCTATAATCGGATGTGTCGAACCTTCTAGTCAAGGAGATACGTTTGCAGCCACGGGTCGAACTTTTATAAACTTACCAGGTGTCCTTGAACTCACATTAAATAATGGATATTGTAACCTTACAAAACAAGTGAGTGGATTAGAAACTGGGGATCCAATTAATTTTACTAATTATCAAAAATTCTATAGTGCTTTTAAAACCCAATTGGAATACAATATTGAAAAAGCTGTTAAAATCGCGTATATTGGGGATAGAGAGACTATCAACTATTTTCCGCAACCATTTGTTTCAGCCTTAATCGAGGGATGCATAGAAACAGGTAGAGACTATACTGCTGGTGGAGCAAAATACAATTTCTCATCGATCACAGCCTACGGATTTGCTACTTTAGTTGACTCAATATATAATATAAGAAAGCTAATTTATGAAGAAAAACAGTTTACACTTCCAGAATTCATTGAAATTCTTAATTCTAATTTTGAAGGGGCAGAAAGTTTAAGACAGAAATTGGTTAATAAATATGATAAGTGGGGAAATGATAAAGAGGAAATTGATAAATTAGCAGTTGAGCTATGGAATTTATATTGTTCCGAAGTAGTAAAACATCAATGTCTTAGAAATGGTCGTTATAGTCCAGGAGCCTATTCAATGGGTGTGCATGTAATAGAGGGGTTATTCTCAAGAGCATCTGCTGATGGTAGAAAAGAAACTCGGCCACTTTCGAATAGTCTTTCTCCTACTAACAAAGCAGAAAAAAATGGTATTACGGCAGCATTAAACTCGATTGCCAAATTAGATTATGGGCTAGCAACTAATGGGGTCGCGGTTAATGTCAGGATCCACCCCCAAAATCTTGAAGGTAATGAGAATATAATCAAGTTCATACATCTTTTAGAGGGGTATTTTAATTCTGGTGGGATGCAACTTCAACCAACAGTGGTATCTACTGAAACTCTTAGAGATGCTCAAAAATATCCTGAAAACTATAGCGATTTAGTGGTAAAAGTAGGAGGATATAATGCTACGTTCATAGATCTTGGTACACCCATACAAAACGATATAATTGATAGGCTCGAACATAGTTTATGAGATTATTATTTTAACAGATAGAGTTTAAATCAATAAAATCAAATTAATATTTAGTAAAATTTATAAAATAGAATCTAAAAGCCTTGACAAATTGTTATTTCTGTGATAAAAGAATCACAACTATCCCTTATAGATGTAAAAGTTGCGGAATGATATTCTGTAGTAAACATCGAATACCTGAGAATCATGAATGTCCCTTTGATTTAAGAAGAACTTCTGAATTTGAGGATTCTTTCAGGAGATTAAGTTTACTTTATCAGGATGCTCTAGACTTTATCAATAAAGATTTAACTGTGGCAAAAGTCTATGAATATTTCACTACCAAGCAAATGGATGATTTAGAAGCCACTGAACTGCTAATTCATTTTATAGAAAATAGTGAAGACCCTGATATTCGAAGCATAAGCATTCAAGCATTTAAAGTACTAAAACTAAAAAATAATAATGTTTTTCAAGCTCTTGAGAATTGCATCCTTTCAGATGACGATCCTATAATAAGAAAAACAGCAATAGAAATCATTAGGGAAATGTTTCCTAAAAAATCTCAAAATATTTTAAATTGGATTCAAAAAAGCAACAACAATTCATGATTTAGAATAAAATATAAAAAACTAAATAATTTCTAAATCTTAAAACTTCCAAGTTGAAATTTTATGACTTTTTCATATGATTTAGATACTGTAACACCTCATACTGTAGCCAATACTACAGGAGTAGGTCGTGGTAATGCAGGAGGAATTGGTTTGAGAAATTTCTGCATCGCAATAGATAGTACTATGTATGTTAAGACTGGTGATATATTGCGTAAGAATTTAGAGAATAAATTTGGCGTTCCAGTTAAATATTTAGTGATTACTCATTATCATGGCGATCACATTTTTGGAATTAAACCCTTTAAAGATGTGTGTGTATTAAGTAGTCAAACAACTTCAAGAATTATGTTGAATGATGAAATTAAATCTCGATATCAAGTTTTTGTTAAAGATTTAGCCAAGGAGGGCCCAATTGGGGAAGATATCGAGTATATCGTTCCAAATCTTCTCTTTACAGATAAAATAATCATTCAAGATGAGGATTTATTCATTGAAGTATTCCACACTGGAGGTCATACAGCGGGATCTAGTTTCGTCTCTGTTCCTTTTGAAAAAGTTGTTTTTGCAGGTGATTTGATATTTGAAAATGTATTCCCTTATGCGGGGGATCCTACTTGTAGTCCTGAGCAATTGATCAATGCATTAGAACAAATGAAGAACATTAACGCAGATTTTTATATTCCAGGTCACGGTCCTGTAATGAAAGGAGCTAATACATTAGATCGACATATTAAATTTTATAAAGATCTAAGAAATATAATAAAAGATGCAATAAATGACGGTTTAGAAGCTTCAAAGGTTTCTGTTCCAGATACTTTTGGAGAACCTGACGAAGGGCGTAAGAATATGACAATTAATACTTGGTTAAACTTCTATAAAACCAAGTAAACCCAAAAACTTTCTTAATTTTTGCTTTTTTTTTTCGAACTTAGTTTATTAAATTAAGTTCATATTCCTTATCAAAATCTATATGCCTAAGGTTTGTGCAAAAATACGAAATTAACGCAATACATATTCCTATTATAGCACAATAGAAGTATAGAATGGTAATACCTAACATTAGACTCATAGGACCTGCAATAACTGCTCCTAAAGGAGAAATCATCATCGATAACGTCAAAATTATTGACAGTACCCTCCCTATTTTATCTTTTGGAACAACAGTTTGAAAGATGGTAAAACCAATAGTGTTAATAATTGGCAAAATAAAACCGATTAAAATGGTACCCGAAGCAATAATTGGAAAGAATCCGGTAGGTGCTAATGCATATGCTAAATATCCTATATTGATAAAAATTAATCCAATAATTACCACTAAAATTTTATTCTTCCATGTCTTTTTAAATGAAGGAATCAATGCACCGAAAAGTGAAGCAAGCGGAAATAACATTTCAATAAATCCTAATAAAAGTACAGTTCCTCCATGTGTATTTAAAATGTAATATGGCATTAGTACTAATAATGGTTGAAGAAAAAAATTCACAACCATAACTATAAATAACAATAGCACAAATCCCGGAATTGCTCTAAAGACCTTGATCCCGATTTTAAAATCTTCCAAAAAGGATTTTTTTTCATCTTTATTATGATTAAGGTGAACGATTGGGAATTTAACTAAGATTAATGGAATTAAGGCTATAAAAAATGTTATCACATCTACCCAAAGAATGAATTTAATATCAAAGAATGTTAAGAGAGCGCCACCAATAGGATAACCTATAATATTAATAAGTCCAGAAAATAAAAAGTCGAATCCATTCATTCTGCTTAATTTGTCCTTAGGCACCATAGAAGGTGTAATTGCAGCAACTACAGGGGAGTGAAAAGCTTGGCAAATCGTTCGAAGGCTAAGGAAAGAAAAAATCACTGTAAGATTTATGAAATTAAACCAAAAAAAACCTATTAAAATAACTGTAAGAGCTGCTTGAGTTGAATCTACGATTAATATTAGCTTTTTTCTATCGTATCGGTCTGAAAAAACTCCTGCCATTGGGGTTATAAACAATGTAGGAAACATTAGAAAGAAATTTGCCCATGAAAGAACGAGAAGACTCCCAGTCTCTAATGTAATCCATACTACTATCACAAATTGTACAATTGAAGAACCTAATAACGAAAACAGCTGCCCCGCCCAAAAAAAGATATAGCTCTTGAAAGTGCCTTTATTTGCTAATTCTTCCATTAGTTTTTCTCTTGTATTCATTTAAAACACATTTTAAAAATTAAAAAAAAAGGGAAAAAGTTCAATTATTCAATTATTTCTTCTTCAAGTATTTTAGAATCTAAAGTTGTATGACCATTATACTCCACATGACGTATATTTGTAAAAAAGTACATCGAAAGCATTAAAACTATTGTCGCTATTGCGCATATTAAAAATAGAGGTTGTATGCCAATTATTTCAGTTACAGGTCCAGCGATTATGGAACCTACTGGAGAAATAACCATAGAAAGTGTTGAATCTATCGATGTGACTCTTCCCAGTTTATCATGAGCTACATTCGTCTGTAAAATTGTTTGATATATTACATTAATAATTGGTAAAACCAATCCCATAACCATTAAATCTATACCAATCAAATAGAAAAATCCCTTTGGAATAAATGCTAAAACAGCATATCCAACTCCAACAAACGCAATACCAAAAAAAGTAAGCTCAATTTTATGTTTCCATTCCTTCTTGATGGTAGTTAAGACGGCACCTCCCATAATCCCTATTTGAAGAAATATTGTGATCAAAGCATATTCAAACGCCATTCCACCATGAGTAACATTAACATAATATGGCAATAGAGTACCTAATGGTTGTATTAAAAAGTTTGCAAACATAGCCATAACTAGTAATGTAATTAAACCTGGCACTGCAATCAAAGCGGAAAATCCAATTCTAAAATCCCGTATAAATCCGTTTTTTTCCTTTGTTTGAGTTTTATCTCTCACTATCGGAATATTAATAAAAAGCAAGGGTATGAGTGCAATAAAGAAAGTTATCACGTCAACCCATAAGATTATCTTCACTGCAAAAAACTGTAGCATAAGTGCACCAATAGCAGGACCAATAAGTTGAATAAGTCCTATAAATAGAAAGCTTATCCCATTAATTCTACTTAGTTTTTCTTTTGGCACCATCGAAGGAGTAACTGCGGCGACTGTAGGTTGATGAAATGCCTGAAAAAGGCTTCTTAACGCAATAAATACAAGAACTAACCAGATATTTGCTACATTGTAAATAAATAAGATTATAAGAATAATTGTTACATAAGCTTGCAGAGAATCTACAACTATAATGATATTTTTGCGTTTCAATTTATCTGATAATACTCCTGCAATAGGCATAGCTAATAGCATTGGTAAAAAGTAAAAAAACTGGCCTAAAGAAAGCATTGTCGGACTTTCAGTTTCAATTTGAATCCACCAAATTATTACAAAGTGAACGACCATTGATCCAAGCAGCGAAAATAACTGCCCTGACCAAAAAAACATATAACTTCTAAAGCTTTTCTGTGTTGGTATTATTTCCATAAAAATATCCCCTATTTTCCTAATTTTTGTTTTTACATTTTCTTATATTTTGTTTTTAATAAAATTTGTAATTATAACTAAATCTTCCATTTTCCTTCTTCATAGATTACTTTATCATCAGCTATAAT
>JBHLLU010000163.1:0-3322 GCA_048938895.1 Promethearchaeota archaeon | reverse complement strand
TAAGATTTGAAAAGGAATATTTCGATCTTTTATTTGAAAATCTAAGTTTTGATATTAATAAAAGCACACGAGCTCAAAATATTTTTAAAGGAATTGAAGGTAATTTAATAAAATCAGATAGTAATGTAATCGATCTTTTCAATTGGCTCACTCAAACGTGGGAATGGGTTATTGAAAAACCGGTTAATTTTTTGATTGGAATTGATAATATTGGATATTTAACGGTCAATATTGATGAAAGAGAAAACGCTTATATTCCATTTGTTCAAACAATCCTACAAATGAGAGAATCTTTAAAAAAGTTCTTGTTCATTTTAATTGGGACTAATGAGGATTGGAGATTATTCGATGATTATGTTAAACTTCACCAAGATTACAGAACACAACTTCAGGGCTTTATCATCAAAAGATTAGATTTAACTAGACTTACTCTTAATGAAGTCATTGAAGCTTTAACATTAATTATGACAAAATTTTGGTCAAGAACAGGTATAGTAAACCCATCAAATCCTCTATACCCTTTCAGTGAGAACATTTTCGCATATTTATATGAATTTTTTGCTCATGAATATCGAGAAATATTAAAATTTCTAGATACTGTTTGGTCAAATTATAAGAGTTCTATTAAAGTGCGTTCATTGGTTAATCCCTTTACAATTATTAAATTTGTAAGAATTAAAATGAATAAAGTCTCTACTTATCAAGAGGATCTAATTAGCGATTATTCAGATGAATTATATTTCAGTAACTTGATAAATTGGGAAAAAACTCAAATAAAAAAATGGTTTGAAAATATAGAAGCTCGCCATGTAGGCAAAAAACAATCAGAACTAGTGGAAGAAAAAGTAACTGAGGCTTTAAGAATTCTTCAAGAAAAAGAAGTTCCAAAACAGATTAGCTGGGCACAAAAAACATTTCCAATTACTATAGCTTTAGAGAGTGGTTCCAAAACGAGATATCCAGATGTATACGTTAAATTATCAACATTATCTATTTCAGATAAGAAAAGAGCATTTGAGATACAAGTTAAAATGTATAATCAAAATCAATTTGTAAAATTAAATGACATTAAATCGAGTTTAGAATTACTTGAACGTGCTTATACTGATGCTTTACTCTTTTTAATGACAGGAGCTGGATTGGAAGATAAAGCAATTGAAGAAATTAAAGAACTAAATTTAGAAGATCGAATTTTATATTATCATCCTTTAAATGATGAACAATTCAAAGCTTTAGCCTTTTTAATAGCATATGAAGAAATAACAGGAAAAAAACCTACTGTAAATGTAATTAAAGATATTTTTGAAATATTATTCAATCAATCATGGAACTCATTAATAGAAAAAATAAGAAGTATTGGTTCTTACAGAGAAATACGGATAAAAGAAGAATTAAAAGAAAAAACTAAAGCTACTTTATTTCGATTTGTTGAACCTATTAAACAAATTGATACTTTTTCAACTCAAAAGGAAGAAATTACAGAACCAATTCAATCAAAGACGAGTAAAACTCCTTATTCCCATCAAGATTTAGAACCTAAGATAGACACATCAACTGTAAAAACCCAAGAGGGTGTTCTTCCCAATAAAATTGATAAAATAATTGATGATTTAAATTTAAGTGAGAAAAAAGTGATTCTAAAAAAAATTCATAACCGATATAAGGATTTTGAAAAAAACTTGAAGTTTATTATTGACACCGCTACAAAGAGAAATGACCGTTATAAAGGAAGAACAACTAAAGAATATTTGAAGAAAAAAGTTCCTCCTCATCTGGCTGATGAAGAAGTAAATGAATTATTTTTACGACTTAAAAATGAATGTGTTAAAAACCAATTACCTGAAAATGAACTTCTCTTTACATATCAAGGGACTTCTATTATAATTACTGAATTGGGAAAGGATTTTTCAAAATTTCTAAATAGAACAAATTAATATTATTACTTCAATGAATATTGAAACAAAAAAAAAATTTTAATTTTCTATTTCAATTTCAGAGAAAATATTAATACTACCTAAATAAATATAGCCCTTAATTAAGTCGTACCCCTATATGCAATAGCGTCTATTTGAATAAGACATTTATCATCTAAAAATTCTGTAAACAATGCTGTTCGTACAGGATATTTTCCTTTTTCGAAATTTCCGCGATAAATTTCTCTCATCTTTTTGAAATTTTCTTGTCTTTTTTTCAAATCGGCGTTCTTAAGATATACATTTATCTTGATAACATCATTAAGAGAAGCATCTGCAACCGCGAGTCTTGCTTTTAGCGTTTCAAAACATTGTTTGGTTTGATCTTCGATATCATCGATTGCATTACCATTTTTATCTATAAAACCCCCAATATGAGCGGTATATATGAAATTTCCAGCTTTTACTACACTTGAAAAAGTGTAATTCCGTGCTGGGTTTAAATCAATAAATTCATTTGCCATTTCTATCATTTCAATATTATACTAATATATTAAAATAATTTAAAGAAAATAAATGATAATATTAGTTCTTATTTCTCCTTATTCTATGAAGAGGTTTGTGCTTCCTTTTTTGGTATTCCCAAATATCTTGGAGTATTTTTTAGATAGTACTTATAAGGCTCACCATATTTCTTGATCAAGAAAGCCTCTTCTTCAAAAATTAGAATGAAATTAAGATAATCAAAAAATGATTTGAAAAAGGTTAAGATTTTAATTTTATTCTCATGTTCTTACAAATTTCTTGAATAATAATTTCCTTATCAATTTCATTATCCTTTAACATATTTTGCGATTTATGAGATATTATTTTATTGCTGATAATATCATCCATACAATCTCGTAATTCCTTAATATTAGATACACCTCAATCGATATTTTATATTTAAACTGATTAAGAACTCTTAATAATCTATAATCTGTAAAAAAAAATAACAGAAAAAGAAGATTTATTCAATCTTTACATCAATAGTTTGCATTTCAGGTTCTTTGAAAGGGACATGGATTTTTAGCAAACCTTCTTTATAAGTGGAATGAACTTTTTCAGTATCAACGGGGCAGCACAAAGTATAAGAACCAATATACTTAACTGTCTCTGTTTCTCCGTATATGGTTATATAATCTTTATTCATTTTTAGATCTAAAGTATCTTTCTCTACTCCAGGTAGGTAAATTTCTATATCATATCCAGTTCCTTCTTCATTGGTGAAAGCGCAAATCTCGGGGAATGCTCTTATTTTTACAGGCTTATCTACTTCTTTTTCAGTTTTAACAATCTCTTCTTTTGTTTCAGTCATAATTTCACCTCAAAAAAATTAAATTATTATTATCATCACATAAAAAATTAGT
>JBHLLU010000091.1:0-11785 GCA_048938895.1 Promethearchaeota archaeon | reverse complement strand
AGACAGAGATTAAAAGCAAACAGAAGCTCTATTTATTATATAAGCATTTGCAAGATAATCTTGAAAACTTAGAATCAGCAATCATAGATTCAATAGCATCTCAATCTCAGTTATTTAAGGATAAAGTAATTGTTGAAAGAAGTAAAACAGAAATTAAAGATTTTGATGATTTTGTCTCTCAGGAAATCACAAATTTAAAATCTGAATTATCGAATATTAAAAATAAATTCAATTTATCCAATAATATAAAAATTGAAGAAGTGACAAAAACATTCGATTCAATACTATCGAATTTTAATAAATCAAATAAACTCTATACTAAGAAATTAAATAATTGTCGTAAAAATATTGAAGAATTTGATGAAAAGTCGAATTTAACTATGTTACAATGGGAAAAATTCACTCAGTTTTTCCAAAATGAAGTTGCGGATTTAAAAGATGATTATATCAATGATATCCTTTCAAATAAGTTAAATATATTGGCGATTGAAAAAAAGACTAACAACATTAAAATTGCAGATTTGAAAGATAATGTAAATCTAAGCTGTAAGCTTTTAATAAAAAGACTAAAGGATATGATAGAGATTTCGTTAATAAATGCCGAATTAAATGAAGAGGAAAAAACCATCCTTGTTTATACAGATTATTATTATTTGAATAGGGAATTAAGAAATTATATTGACAATCAACTCTTGAAATCAAATAGAGAAAGAGTAGGAAAAATTTTAGGTTTATATGATTCCAGTATTAGAAATTTGTCATTAAATACAAATATGTTAGAACTCCAGAATAGAATTGATGATTTAAGTGTTTTTCAGGAGGAAATCCCCAAAAAGTTTTATGAAAAAGTTAAAGAACTTCAGATTAATCAAGAGAGGCAAGAGTTTCTAAAAACTAAGAAGTATTTTGAATCAATAATAGAAAATGATGCAATAGCTATGCAAAAAATAAAAAATAACTTAAATGTTTTTAATTCGTTACAATCATTCATTCAACAGCATTATACCTCTCTGAAAATAGAATTAAAAGAATATTTTAATATGTTTTTAAAAATGTCTGAAGAAAGCGATTATTATTTAGATTTACAAACAGATTTTGGAATTAAAAGACATGAATTTAGGGAAAAGTCAAGAGATACTCAAGATACAATAGAAAATGAAATAAAAAATGCTGCAAACGAGACAGAGGGTTCAAACAAATTAATACCGGAGATTAGAGAATTCTATGTTAAAAAAAAGAACGATTTTATGGAAGATTTCAATAATAAGGTTGATAAGGTTAATGATCAAATTGAAATTATGAAAAATGAATCATTTCGTGGAAAATTAATAGATTACATAAATGATTGTAAGATAAAATTGAGTCAACTGTTAGGTAACCTTGAAAGAAGAGTAGAAGATAATATCGAGCTAAGAGAATTTAAAAGGATTAATATTATAATTCAAAAAAGAGCAAAAAGTATCGAATCTGAGATAAAAGAAATTGATAGAAATGCTAATGCAAAAATTCGAGAATTTCACAAACAATCTAAAAATTTTAACCAGATCTCGAAATTTGTATTGGAGGATTTTGAAAAGTTTATACATGAATACACAGAAATCCTCAATGAGAAGGTGAAATCATTAGAAAGATTAATTTTAAAATCATATATTGAAATGACTATTAAAGCAGTCGCAAATGAGTATTTAACTATAAGCTTCTTAAATAATGAATTAAAAATTAAAAAGAAAAATATTCAAGACCATTTACTTTATCTCATAAGTACAGAAGAATTAAAGGGAAAGTTTGATCCTCGTTTTGCAATCTATTTTGAAAATCCTGAGATCTTAGATGAGATTGATGAAACTGAACTTGAAGTCATAAAAAATACAAATTTTAAATTAAATATGGCTTTACGACACCTTAAAAATTTCGCAAGTATATATGGAAGTATTATTGCTTTCTTTGCCTCAATTTTAACGATATCATATTATTTGTTTCTTTTTAGTGGAGGAAATCCTGCAGCTATTGTTTTTCCAGTGGTGGTCATCTTTGTTGTCTTGGGATTCTATTTTTTAAGAAAGAAAGATGAAAAGATTAAGTAATACCCTTTTTTTTTAAAATTTTTCATTTAATAGCGATTTAGTGAGGATACTTATTATCATTAAACAAAAATCCTCAAGAGTGTGAGTTATATGAAAAAACCAGTAATATTGAGTCTCTTATTGTTTAGCTTCCTCTTGTTTTCCTTAATTAACTATTCACGTGCTATCTCTCATGAGTATGTTGGAGTAAACGTAGGTGAAACATATTCTTGGGAAATCTCTGTAAATCAAGCTACCTTCAATACATTCAATGAAGATTATTCTGATAAGCTAGATAGCATAAAAACTCAATTTCCAGACTTCGAGACATTATTCTCTTATGGTTTTAACGAAAAATTCGATTTGGCAGCAACTATAATATCTTTAGAAGGTGAATATACAAATAATACAGGCTGGGGTGATTTCAATTATATGATTGCAAATATCGAAATATCGATAGAAATCCCTGGTATCGGGTTTTTACCTGTTCCAGCGGGACCTATACCTATTTGGATCATGTCAGGGGATACTGGTAATTATACTATTAACTTGGTTAATTTAGCTTTATATAATGCTATAACGTACAGTCCAGGAGATTTTTATTATGTAGGTCTTTTTGCTCCTTATAATCTAAATTGGAGTAAAGTGGCAGATGATTTTCAAATATTATTGGATCTCTCAGAAAATATGACAATAGCACAACAAGAAAATGGATTTAAATTTTCGTGCCCTGAGGGAGCTATTAAAGCAGGTTCTAAAGAATTCGAAATAATACTTAATTATGATAATCATGGAGTGCTTAAATTCGCTGAATTACGCTATGATCGTTCAGCTCTTCTTACATTCCGGTTACAATCTTCAGAAGAAACAATTTTTGGATACCAAATTGAAATAACATTAGGGATAATTAGTTTTAACACAGTTCTGCTTTATTTCTCTAAGATAAAAAGGAAGAAAGCTAATCATCATCCATAATATATTGAACGTAGTTTTCCTGCTTCCTCAGATACCCCCGATAACATGCTTGATTAAAGTGAGTGAAGAACTTTCTATCTAAAATTTCTTCTTCCATAGCAAGTTTTTTTAATTCATCAAAATCCAATTTACCATCGTCTCCGTAAGTTTTTACTAAATTTATAAGCATTTTCATGTTTTTGTTTAAATATATCTTCTGTTTTACAGACGCTAGGCTCTTTTTACCTTTCAATTTTAATATTTTGTTCTTCAAATCAGAATGCTCTAAATTGATTAAATCTGAATAGAACGTAACACCAAATTCCTTAATTTTCTCATAATCCTTACTTTTAGAAAATTCATCAAGCTGACATAAAATTTCTTCAATAGAACGATTAGCTAATAGTTCCTTTTCCCTATCTCTTCTTTCTTTAAAATTTTGAATAAAATCAAAATCACTACATCTTTCTATGTCAGGTAGAGAAAATGTAATTGATTTGCGTTCGAAATTATTGGTTAATTGTATCGCGGAATAATCATTTAACACAGATTTCATTGTAGCTTCTTTTCTCTTAGCAACAATATAAAAAGGAATATCAACAGTATCTTCAGTAATTAAGATATAACATCTTCCGGGTGCAAACCTTCCAGTTCTTCCCCGTCTTTGAATCAATCGTATTTCAGAAGGAACTGGTTCATAGAAAATAATAGCATCTACATTTGGAATATCTATTCCTTCTTCAGCGACACTAGTTGCAATCAACACATTAATTTCATCATTTCTGAATTTTTGTAGGATCTCTGATTGATATTTTTGAGAAAATCCAGAGTCATCAATCTTTGATGATTGCCCTATAAATTTCTCGATAGACAATTGATTTTTAAATTCGGTTTGTAATTTTATTTTCAAAAATTCTGCCATTTCTCGAAATTGTGTGAATATAATTATCTTTTTGTTACTAAATTCCTCTTTTTCTTCACGTAAAATTGATATAATCTTTTCTACTTTGGGATGGGCTAAATTAGTGTCCTTTTCTTTTTGAATTGAAGAAAAAACTAATTTAAAGTGTTTTGATTCAACAATTCTTTTTGCGGACATTTCCCCTTGTTCCGCTCTAAATTTAATCTTTTCAATGAAAGAAAGGAAAAGGGAAATCTCTTGGGTTTCTAGTAAATCTTTAGCATGTAGTAAAGAAATACAACTAGAGCAATATGAATAAACTGAATTTACATCAATATTGTTCTCATTAATTATATCAATGATTTTTGGATCATTATACAACAAATATTCTTTATATTCTTCTTCTGAAATGTATTCCTTTTCATACTTGTATGATAGTGTAAGATCGTGTAAAATTCGAAGAAAATCCAATTTTGAAAAATATTTTTTATAAGGATTTATCAATTTACGGTCAATAAAGAATTTTAAAAACTTTTTAAATAAGCTATACCATACCTGGCTTAATTCTAATATTCTTGCTGGTAGACTTACAAAATTTAGGTAAGTGTCTATATCATAAATGTAATCTTTTACATCCTCATCTTGATAATTTCTAAATACAATATTTTCAATATGTAAATTATCACATATTAATTGGATACCCTCATAGTCTTTTCCTGGGGATGCTGTCAAACCTAAGATAAGAGGATCGCTGCAGGTTTCAATATACTCTTTCGAGATTAAATTATAAGCATAATTTCCTTTTGTCTTATGAGCCTCATCGAAAATAATTAAAGAAACCTGTCTTAAATCATAACGTCCTCTTGCAATATCATTATTTATTACTTGAGGTGTAGAAATAATAATTTTAGAATTTTTATATAGATTAATTCTTTTTTCAGGAGAGATCTTACCTGTAAATGACATAATATCTTCAGAATCCAAATTAAGGAATTTTTCACAAGAAGCTTTATGCTGAAAAACTAAGGGTCTAGTCGGTGCAAGTATCACTACTTTTGCATTCGGATATTTTTTTAGCGAATGAGCAATCAATAAAATGCCAATAATTGTTTTTCCTAATCCAGTTGGCAAAACTACTAAAGAATTTCTATTCTTACAACAGTTTGCAACATTATTTTGATAGTGTCGAAAGTGAACGGTATTCTTTTTAAGATAAGGATTATTAAAATACTCCTTTGAGTCCATTTGCATATTATAGAGAAAAATATATTCTTTGTTTTTAAAAACTATATCGGTGCAAGATTATTATATTAATAAATAGAGCAAATCAATATTTTGAATTGATTATTAAGGGAAAAACATTTGATTTAATTTCGAAATAGCCTTTTTTATAAATCATAACCAACAATTCTAAAAATTTAGATGTGTTGTTTCAATGAAGAATCTTAGAAAATAATGAGTTGTTCGATATTTCTGAAAAAAAGATAGACATTCTTTTGTTAATACCATGTTTTAATGAAGAAGAAAACATTGAAAACATTATAGAACACCTTCGTAAAGTACAGCAAAATTTACTGAAACAAAAAGAATTACATTTTGAAATCCTTATTATCAACGACGGTTCTACTGATAGGACGAAACAAATTTTAACTGAAAATAATAAAGATTCCTTATTTACTCTTTATCATTTTGAGGATAATAAAGGTTACGGTTATACGCTTATAACTGGTTTTAAATACGCGTATGAAATGGGTTATTCTTGGATTATATCATTTGATATGGATGGTCAACATGAACCAAAATGTTTATATAGATTTATTGAGCATATTCTTGAAAATCCCCCAGAACAAATCATTTCTGGTTCAAGATTTAAAAATTCAGATTTCTTCTGGCGAAATCCGTGGAAAGATAGATTTCTTGTTAATGCGATCATTACTGGAATCTTAAATACTATTGGATTTTCGATTACAGATGCATTTTGTGGATTAAAAGCATATAAATGTGATGCAATTAATGAATTGGAATTAGAAGTAAGTGGTTATGAGATACCCATTGAAATCTGGATTAAATCAATGAAAAAAGGATATAAAATTGTAGAAATAGGCGTACCATTAATTTATAAAGATAGGGAATCAATTTTAAAAAATGCAAAGGATAGTTTTTTATTTCAGAAAGGAGAAGAAAGAATTGAAAAATATATTCATTTGATTGAATCACTTTTAAATATTCCTTTAAAAACAAGTATTGAGGTTTATAAATCAATTTTTTCGAATTATTTCAATAGTGTGGAAGATATAGATAAAGATAATTTTAGGAAAGTACAGAAATCGATATTTACACATATAAGAGAATTAGAAAGTTAAACGATTAAAATGGACCTTGAATTAGATATTTTAGTAATTGGAGCACATCCAGATGATGCTGAAATTGGATGTGGAGGGACTATTGCTCATTATAAGAAAAAAGGTAAGAGAATAGGTATATTAGATTTAACAAATGGAGAACCTACACCATTCGGTACTGTTGAGAAAAGATTAGGAGAAGCCAAAGCAGCTTCTGAAATATTAGTTCTAGATGTAAGAATAACTTTAGATATGACTAATAGGTATATTGAAAATTCGATAGAGAATAGAAAAAAGGTTTCTGAAGTAATTCGTAAATATAAACCTAAGATAATAATAACTCACCCCTCTGATGATTGGCATCCTGACCATGTAGCCTGCCATCAAATTGTAAATGCGGCTAAATTTCAAGCAAAACTTACAAAAACAAACTCTAAGTATCCTGAATACTACCCGAAATATGTTTTTTACTTTGATCATTCACATGTAAAAGATAAAAGACGCAGAACCGACTTCTTAATTGATATTTCAGATTCGATTGAAGATAAAATTAGGGCTCTTAAAGCATATAAAAGCCAGTTTATAGATAACAAAAAACACCTGAGAATTTTAGACTATATTAAAGAAAGGGCAGGATTTCTAGGATATCAAATTGGAGTAAAATATGCTGAGGGTTTCATAAGTCCAGAATATTTAATGATAGATTTTGACAATTTATATTAGGAAAATTTGAAATGTCTGCTGATAAATACGAAGATCCATTAAAATATTATCTTTTATATGCTTTAGAAGGACAAAAATCTTGGATTTCTGAGGGTATGAAAGATCTGATACCTCAGTCGATGCATGATGCAGTTCTTCTTGCAAAAAAAGTAAATAAAGAAATGAAAAAAGATGCCACTAGTAATGAGATAAAAATAGGATTAGGAAAGATATTCAAAACCACAAATAGTAAGTATAGACTGCTGACGGATAAAGCTAAAATCAATTTAGAAAAATTTCTTAGTGATAGTGAAAGTATTAATTTAGAAGTTTCTCATCAACCAAAATTCTTAGGGGGAGAAAGATTCCTTTTTAACAAAATTGCATGTGGAGCAGCATTTTCAAATCTCGATAATAAGATAATTCCAATTTTCTATGTTGCTGATTATGATAAAGTTCATTCAGAATTAATAAAAACTAAATTTTCACATAGCAATTCACCTAATGGATTTTCGATATCAGTAGAGCCGGAAATTGAGAAGGAATTTCTAGATATGAGAATTAAAAATCTTCCTTTACCGTCTCTACCTTATCTTTTAGAGCAATTTCAAGAAATTAGAAAAAAATATAAAAACTCTATTAATTCTTGCTTAGAAGATAATTGGCATAAGAAGCTATTAGAAGAGCGGCTAGAAGAAGCCTTCCGGTTAATCAAAATGGCGCATAATAATTCAGAGAACTATACAGATTGGTTTATTAACATAATTGGGACTATTACCAATATCATTTTTGATCAAGGATATCTTTTCATTTCCGCTTCAGATTTAGAATATAAAAAGATGTTAAGACCATTTTACGAAAATTTATTAGAAAATCAGAATAAGTATGTTAATACTTACCTAGACATAAGAAATCAATTTCTAAATCACAAAGTTCAACCTCCTTTAAGAGAGATTCGGGATGATTTTGTTCCTTTTTTTTATGAGTGTACTAGTGATGAGTGCAATTGTAAAAGATTGGAATTGTCCTGCCAAGATTATTCTTCGATGATACATGTCAAATGTCAATGCAATAATTGTGGAGATTTAATAGATTTTAGCCTTGAAAAAGATAATCCTGATCTTTCTAAATTTGTAACTAATTTTACTCCTAGGGTTGAATCTCGTCAATATTTAGTATCCAAAACAATTCAACCTGCTATACATATTGCAGGTACAGGAGAGGCTAGATATTATACTATGGGAATCCCCCTTATTAAGAGTTTTGATAAAACCATCTCTTTACCAGTTATTTACTATTACAATAAATTGACTATAAATACATTTATCACAAGGAAGCTGGAACAAGACCTTGTTAAACTAAATATACCAAATTTCTTACATAATATAAAAGGTTTAATGAAAAATCTTGGGAAATTTAATCAGTTGTTCAATAAACCCTACGATTTTAAACCTGAAAGAGAAAAACTAATAGGTATTTTAAATAGTTTTCAATTATATATGAAGCAAATCGAGTATAGTTTGATGGAAATCCAATCAACTCATATGGCTCCAGAAGATAATAATATTGTTTCAAGTTATTTGAGCAATATGTTTGGGAAAATCGCTAAAGAAAAACAAGGTCAAGAAGCAGTCTTTCATTGGTTGGATTTATGTTTAAAGAATGGTTTATCTAATTTTTTCAACGACTACTTTCTAATTTATAAACCGTGGCTTCCTCCAGGAATGGAAATTTTTCTATAAGGCTAAGTTTATTTTACCTTATAAAATTTTTTTGCGTTCTCCCAATAGATTTTCTTAAGTACATCAAGAGGAAGATCCAATCCATTTATCTTTGTGTTATTATTATTTTCAGGATCTGGAAAGGGTAATGGAACATCCCTACAATGAGTCTCTAAAATAGCCTGGAAGGTAAAATACCGAGTTCGATAGTATTCTGAAATTGGTTTATTTCGATCCTGCACAATATCCGTTCCAAAAAGAATTCTATCTGAATATTTAATAAAAAATTCTCTGGCTTTTTCTGGATATCTCCCAAGCTCTCTTGCCATCCATCTTGCTGAAGATGTATCAATATAATAATTTGGATATGAATCAAACCACCTAGAAAGGTTTTCAAGATCTTCTGGCTGACTCCCGAAATGTGCTTGTTGGATCTTCAAATTTGGAAAACTTAGTAATATCTCTTCAAAATCCTCAATATGTTCTTTTTTAGTGCCGTACCGACTAACCGGTTGATATACTCTTTCGTACCAAAGATCCGGATCACTAACATGTATCAATAAAATAAGGCCTAATTCCTCTATTTTCGCAAATATTGACTTAAACAATGGATCAGATAAGCGAATTTTTGGTGGATCCATTTTATATTGATCTCTTACAAAATCTCTCACTCTCGGACCAAACCAAAATTTAACAACAGGAAAACCTTGTTGATAAATATTTTCGATTAAATCTGATAATAATTTAAGATCTGGTTTTACCTTAAAAAGCTCTCTGCTTCGAAAATATTTAGCTAAAACAAACATATTTGGGAATTTTGCCCCAAATTCGTCATAGTTGTCCCCCCAGATAATACCAATTGACCTTTTGATGTTAAACTCTTCTCTAAACTTAATTAAATTATCAATACCATCAATACTCCCCAAGTGAACATGGGCGTCAAATTTCGGACCAAAATATTTCGATTTTAGAGATGTTTCCTCATCAGTATACTCTGAAATATATTTTTGCACTCGTTATTCACTTTCTTGGCTACAGTTAGCTTTCTAAAAAACTATAAATAGTGATTAAATGTATGTATGAATGTTAACCTAAGTATTTTTTGAAAAGAATATTAAAGATTTTTGATGGTTTTTACTACAACCTCTATTACAGTATCACTAACAAATTGGGGAATGACACAACCAGGTGCCATTATTAATCCTGCTCCTTTAAAGTTTGCATAAACAGAAGAGATTTTTGGCTCAAGTGCCGTAGGATCGGATATATCTTTCCAAGATTCTGCGTTTAATCCCCCCAGAAGACCTCCTTGAAAGATTTCCCTTGCTTCAGAAAGATTTGGTGACGTTTGCTGATCATGCCAATTAATGGCGTCTATAGGTAATTTAGTAGCTAATTTATAATCGGGATTATCACCATGCAAATGGAGGACAACAAAGTTTTTCTTTTTTATTGATTTTTGTATCAGAGTTTTTAATGGATTGAATGCTAATTCTACCCGTTCTTTATCGGTTAGTCTATTATTGAAATGTTGTGTGGCTAAGAATATACCCGTAGCTCCCACATCTAAAGATGCTTTTGTGAAATCAGTCATTGCTCTTATAATTATATTTAAATATTCCTTAATTAGTTGAGGATCCTTTCTGTAGTGTAAAAGTATATTGGGATCAATCTGTGATGCTACCATTAAAGGGGAAAAAACAGTCATCATAGTAGGTATTTTCCCGTCAATTTCTGCATGAATGAGCTTCATAGCTTTAATTTGAGCTCCAAATTCGCCATCTTCTACCTCAATATACTTAATTTTCTCCCAATCCTCTATTTTATCAATCGGATATTTTGTACAAATACGAGATCCAGATACAGGATCATAACCTCCTAATTCTGCTCCAAAATCAGAAGCAAAAGCACGTCCTGAAACTGAGATTTTAATTATATCAGAGTCAAATTTTTTTTGAAAATCCATTTGTGCTTTTAAAAGACCTTCAGGAGTTTTATCAAACTCAGGGAAGTGTTTCCAAATAGCATAGGGAATTCTCTCAGTGGGTTCCACTTTAAAAGCTTTTTTAATTAGTTCGAATTTATCCATTGTATTGTCTCTTTTCCTAGCAATCTTAATACTCGATACTTTAACATTGTAAATGATCTCAATAGAATCTTTAAAAAACTTTTCTAAAAATTTTTAAACATCGATAACTTAATATTTTCTTATGCCAGAATCTATAAAATCATTGAAATTTGTATATGATTATGTTAAGAGTTTGTTTGAAAAACGTAAAGATAATCATTTTGAAGAATCCATGAGAAATCCGTTATTTGAAGGGGAACAGACGGCTATTGATCTGTTTATACATGCTATCAGCCTACTTAATTGGGCATCGAGAAAAACGATTAATCCAGATGTAGATAATAAGGAGATAGCAATAAAGTTAGATCCCGAATCTACTGAACCTTTACCCCAACAATTATTAGAATTGTTTAATACAGCTATTGAAGCCTACGCTGAGGCAAGATCTAAATTTAAAGAAGAAGATCTCCAAAATAAATTTACATCTCCCTTCGGGAGAGAGATGACGTATGAAGATTGGTTTGGATTCATTATCCATCACACAATCGGTCATGTTTATCAAGTCCTTAGACTACAAGCAGTATATCTAAGACAAAGAGTCTAGTTTTTAATTTTATTTTTAATTTATATTTTTTTAAAATTTTTATTCAAATTCATACAAAGTATTAGGGTTATATTATGTCTCTAGAAATCATAAAAATTGCATTAAATGAGCAATATGGAGCTGCCATCGGAATGTTGGAACAAAATTTGAAAAGTTGCCCAAAGGAACTATGGGATGATAGAACCAGCGGACCCCCATTTTGGCATGTAGCCTATCACGCAATGTGGTTCTTAGATTGGTACCTTTCAGAATCAAGGGAAACACGAGAAAATTTCAAATGGAAATTTGGAAAAAAAATTCCTAACGATTTACGCAAAACAACAGAATTAATATTAACGCAAGAACAACTATTCGAATATTTATCAGAAATTAAAGAAAAAGCAAAAATTCGGTTTGATAATCTGACTTCTGATGAATTAATTCAACCTGC
>JBHLLU010000033.1:0-45015 GCA_048938895.1 Promethearchaeota archaeon | reverse complement strand
CAAAAAGCAAACATTCCAGGCCCTGAAATGGGTGTTTCTGTTTCAGATCCTGCTGTAATGGCGAATTTTCTGAAAAGCCCTATGAAAAAAGTTTTTGTTATTGGTGCTGAGTCGTTAAACTGGGAGCTTGATGGCAAAAAAGTTGCTGATTATTTTGTTGAAATCGTTAATAAAATCGATTGTCATGTGGTCACTACAGGTCATGCATATAGTTATGTGAAGTATAAGATAACTGACGGAAGACTCTACGATATGTCTTTAATAAACATAACTAACCGCTTATGTGATAAAGACTGGATAGGACTAGATGGAGAGGGACAATATTCCATGGCAATATTCGGTGGTCATCTCGTATTTTATGTCTCTCAAGCAATGTCTCGAATTAAAAACTTTACGAATTGGGTAAAAACAATTGATTTAGATAAATACGCACACCCAAACGCTAGATTTAGCTTACCAAATCTAAGTGATACTGATTGGAAAGAATTTTTAGAAAGTTTAATTGAAAAGCTATAATTTTTAAAAAAAAAATAAAAAAAATTGAGGAGATTTATGAAATGAGTTTTTCTGATTTACCTTTCGATGTGGGACCTGTATATGAAGGAGAACGTATTAGAGGAAACCAAATGTATGTAGAACTTGGTGGTCCTAAAATAGAGAAGCATTTTGAACTTGTGCGCGTGAAACCAGACAAGGAAATAGAAGATGGAAAGATTACTATAATAGGTCCTGACATTAAAGATATGAAAGAGGGTGAACGCTACCCTATAGGGATTTTGGTAGAAGTTGCAGGACCAGAACTAGAGGAAGACCTGGAAGCTGTGTTTGAGCGCAGAGTCCATGAGTTCTGCAATTTCGTAAATGGGATTATGCACTTGAACCAACGCTATACCAACTGGATGAGGCTTTCAAAGAACTTAATAGAAAAAGGATTTAACACTCTTGAAATGCTTGGTACTGTCCTTATTAGACTTTATAAGGCAGAACTCCCAATTATTAAAAAATGCCAAGTTACTTTAATAACAGATCCTAAAGAAATTGAAAAGCCTTACAATTTTGCTTTAGAGATTTACAACAAGCGAGATGAGCGAGCTCGAAGTATTAATGATGAAGATGTAGATATGTTCTACGGCTGCGTGTTGTGCCAATCTTTTGCACCAACGCATGCCTGTTGTATTACTCCAAATCGTATGAGCTTATGTGGATCTATCTCTTGGTTTGATGCGAGAGCTGCTGCTCGTGTAGACCCGAAGGGGCCACTTTTTGAAGTTCCCATGGGTGAGTGTTTAAACGAATTAGCAGGTGAGTTTACGGGTGTTAATGAAATGATTAAAAAGCGTTCACTTGGAGAAATCGATAGAATTTATCTTTATAGCGGAATGGAATATCCACATACCAGTTGCGGTTGCTTTGAAGCAATAGATTTCTTTATTCCAGAAACTGGAGCAGGTCATGGTATTATTGACAGAAATCATGATGGAGTTGCTATTAATGGTTTGCCCTTCAGTGCAATGGCCAACCAAACAGGCGGAGGAAAACAAATGCCCGGATTTAATGGTATAAGCATACAATACATTATATCGCCTAAATATCAAAAATATGATGGGATAAGTGCTGGATTGGATGGTGGAATCTATACAATTGTATGGATGGGAAAGACGGTTAAAGATCGTGTATATGATCTTCTTCCAGAAGATATACGAGATAAAATTCCAACAGAAGAAGATGTCGCTGAATTAAGTGAATTACCTGCCTGGTTAGAAAAGGTTCAACACCCAATCATAGAGACTGAAGAATACAAAGCCGCTGTGGGTGGTGTGGAAGAGGAAGAAGAAGAATGGGAAGAGGAA
Organism: Promethearchaeota archaeon; assembly: GCA_048938895.1. Classification (GTDB taxonomy): domain Archaea; phylum Asgardarchaeota; class Lokiarchaeia; order Sigyniarchaeales; family SOKP01; genus Loki-b32. The sequence continues at coordinate 43,165 of JBHLLU010000033.1, read as the reverse complement.
GGTGCGATGGTTCCTATGGGAACTGTTGGTATGACGATTCCTGGAGTTGGTGGGGCTGGCGGATTCAAAGTAATCCTAAAGAATTGTAAGATTCATGCTGAATCAATAATAATCAAGAAGATTGAACCTAAACACAAGAAGAAATAAACCTAAAACTTTTTTTATAACTTTTTTTTATTTGTTTTCTATTAATTAGCATACTGATTTTTTAGAATTTTAATGATTTCTTGAATTTCTATTAGAAATTATTGTGAAGGAATTGCATTTTTGATATTAATGGCCTTCTTAATAGGAGTAATAGGACTCGCTTGGAGACAAAAACGCAAATTTATCTAATTTTTCTTTTTTTTTTATATCTTCCTTCTGATTGTTGGTTCAAATTTTGAATAGAATCAATTATCTTCACTGTAAAAACGACAAAAAATCGACATTAATTATTATTAAATTCGTTGAAGGTAACTGTTGTTCTATCGGAACGAATTATTATTAATAGGCTAATATTTAAAAGGGTAAATTTCGTTGTATATAAAGATCAACCACCAAGAATATATTCTAATCGCGATTTAGTCTAAACCCTTATTGGAGTTATTATGTTAATAAGAGAAGCCGGTATCATCTTCAATGGTATACCCGTGATATTTGCTAGTTATCATAGAGCGAGTAAGGAAAAAACGGATTTAATATGTTCAAGTGGACTTATGAGTGGGCTCTTAACCTTTGCTGAATGCTTGATGGCACCAATAGAATATTTCGAAAGCAGTAAATATACCATAATATTTAAGAAAGGCAAAATACAAGATTTTTATGGGAAAAATCAGGATATACTCTCTTTTATTGTAATAGATAAAGACGAGAGGTTAGAAAAGTATTTGAATAGGACAATTAAACCTCTTTTGAATAAATTACTTGAACGATTTATTTCAGAATATAATGGATGCAAGGTAACTGAAGTTGCTAAGTTCGAGCCATTTAGAAAAACAATAGATAAAATATTTGGCACAGGAACTCAGACGTTGGAAGAAAAAGTAGTTTCCCTTTTATTATAAGTATTAAAACTAAATCCTGAATAGGCAAGAAGGTAACTAGTTAATTCGGGAGAAAAATATTTCTCTAACTTTGTTAAAGAGAGGTTTATTTTCTTCAAGATAATTTACATCAAAGACTTGAGATCTTGCCCCGATAGGATAATAAGCAAAAATTACTGAATCAAATAATTTCCAATTCATATTATTGAAACCTACATCATATCCAACCACATTAAATCCTTTTTCAAGTGCAAGTGCCATTGAATGGATTCCGTTCTGAGTAACAGGAACTTTCCACAGAATAATCCTCCACTTACGATAAGTTTTTAACAAATTAACCAAAGATTTTTCCTGAATATTTCCATATAAATTTACTAAACCATTATAATAGTCTTTTGAAACACCATATAACTCATATCCCTTATTTTTTTTACCTTTCTTAATTACCAAATTATCATAGTTCATTTTTTTGCATTGACTTTTAACATGATTATAGAAAAAGAGTAAATCATCATCATCAATTAAATAGACCTCTTTATCTCTTATGCGCCATAAGTTTTTGAATATAATAGAATACATAAATGCTGCTTCTTCTTGTTTTGGAGGATATGGAGTATTATCATTTGCTTTGAAATGTCTTTTATCTCCAAAATTTATATAAGCAGGGATTAAGCCATAGTTTATTGCACCTGCATTTTGATTAAGCTTTTGTGCTCTTACTTCCGGTCCCCGAACTTCTGTATCAATTTTTAACACTTCTTTAAATTGGGGCATTTTTGTTATAGATATCAGCCCTGCTGCTCCAATTTTAGTGGTCACACCTTTACCTTGAAATTTTTTCCTTGTCATACCTTTGCTACTATGAGCAATATATCTCTTCTTTTCTATAAGCCCTACACCAGCAATTTCTTTTGTATCTATCAGTTCCCCTACAAGCCAAAAGTTATTAGGTTTTACTAAATCTTGTTTTATATAATCTACATCATAAACTAAAGGATTGATATACTTATAACCATATATTTCTTTAAACATCATGGAAATAGCATTGGCATCTTTTGGGCTTCCAAATCTTAAACCATATTCTTCACCATTTCTAGCAAGGAATTTTTGAAAATAAGTTTGTTCCTCTTGGAGAAATAAATCTTTCTTACCAATTACTGCCAACCTAATCTCCTTACCATGAAAAAATTTAAACGGTTAAGTAATAGTTCTCAAAAATATTTATAAGGTTTTCTTTTTTTCATGTGAAAAAAGGGAAATTATGCCATGAAAATTAAGAATCAAAAGGTTAATAAAATTAAAAGTAGACTGTCAAATATAGAAATTTTGAGAATTTGGCTATTGTTTTAATTTAGATCCTATTCCATAATACATTAGAGAAACCCATAAAATTACTGAAACACCTATTACGGTTATTATTGACCTAGAAATCATGAGAATTTCCTCATTTTTATTTCGAAATATCCATGTCAATAAGTTTAATACATCAACTGGATATAAATTAAAGATCGCTAATCCTAAGGAACCCATTAAATAATAGAACCATTTTTTCTTTAATTCCATTGAGGTGAAACTGGAATAAATCTTGAAAGAAGTATAAAATATTGGGATAATAGCAAATCCAGTTTCCATGAAAACAACAAATAGAAAGAACTCGGGACGCCATTGTGCATATCCTGAAGTATCCTGAATAGTTACAAATCCAAATGGATAAATTAGTATTAACATTCCAACAAAAAGTAAAATTCCATATAAAATGATAAATCTATTTTGCCGTTTTATCGAGAAGATAATTGAAGATTCTAATATTATCATATTCACAATTACGATAAATATTAATCCAAATCTCACACAAAATACAGATAAAAAATGGAGAAAGATAACAATGTAATCAATTTCTTGATTAACAGCTCTGATACCTGCGTAAATCATATTTAAAATGAGACCAATAATCGTACTTATAAAAAAACCGCTAAATATTAAGTTTAATCGTTGTTTTTTTCGTTTTATTATACGATTAGCTAGAATGGAAAAATAAATAACAATAATTCCAAAAACGACATACACCAGAATAATTCTAGATATCGTAGGATCGATTTGCAATAATGTAATTTTTTTTCCACCAAAAACAGAAACAGTATAATTAATTCTAATATGGTAAAAGTTATATTAATAATTAATTAAAATCCCTTTTAAATGGCTTAATAACTCGAATTGAGTAATGAAGAACTATTGTTCTGATTTTAAACTTATCCTTTCCAATCTATGAGGGATCTTCCACTTTTTCATGAGATCTGCAACACTTGGAGGAACTAACTGCTCCCATTTCGAACCCATGATCATAGCTTCACGAATATCACTAGAACTAAGACCTTTTTCTTCTAAAGGGACTTCCCAGAGTATATGAATCTGTAAACCGAGAGATTGAAAGTATTTTTTCTTTTGTTGACCCCATTCATCGTAGATTGTAAGAAAAAAGATAGCGTCTAAGGGCACATAATATTTTATGAGTTCTGGTATATTTATTGGAAATGGTACAATAGAAAACTCTGTTAGCTTTAAATCTTGTTCTAAAAGTGCTGTTTGTGTCATTAAGTATCGCTCATAATAGGTTAAAGGATTTGCAATAGGTTTACTACGATGAGGATTGACATCTGAGTCTCTTGTTAAATATGGATCAGGATTAGTGATACCTACTACGAGATGTTCACATAATTCCTTACCCGCCATTAAATATTTGATATGATCATTATGGAGTACCTGAAATCGTCCATGAATAACTCCAATTTCGTATTTTATTTTCCTCATTTCTTACTTCCCATCGGAATTTTAATTATTTAATCACTACTTTTTTAGACTTTTATTACTTAAAAAGCTGGTATAAATATTTGTAATTATTCTAAGAAAAACAATTCATACCAAATATTCATGATTAATAAGAGCTATTTTAGAAATAAATTTGGAAAGGATTATTTCTCAAAGAGTACTATCAAAGATACTGTTAAATTCATTCATGCAAGTGATATACACCTAGGAGCGGCCCAATACAGGAATGATTTTAGATCAGATGATTTTATTCAGGCGTTTCAAGAAATTCTAGAGTTAGGAATTATCCACCAGGTAAATTTCATTATATTAGGAGGAGATGTATTTACTTCTTTAGAAATGTTACCCGGTAAGTTAACCACAATTATAAATTTACTAAAGGAGTTCAAAGATTTTACTCAGAATTCAATTTTCATTATAGCAATAGAGGGCAATCACGATATTAGAAAATATTCCAGAGGAGTTAGATTTGAAAGAAGGGGTCAATCCTGGTTAAAGTTACTGAATAGTTTAGGCCTTATCATTTTACTTGATGCTGATTTGGAGGTACTTTCAGAACAGGTCTTCAAACCATATAATTTTAAAATAAATAAAGGGGGTAAAATCCAAATTAAGAATATAGTTGTTTATGGCACTCGATATCTTGGGGAAAAACCCATCCAACAACTTTCGATAATTAGAAAAGCCATATCAAAGGAAAAGGGACTATATAATATTCTTATCCAACATTTTGGAATTGAAGGGCAAATGGATAATGTTCCCGGTATTAATTTAGAAGATATCCAGCATCTAAGACAGCGTGTAGATTATCTAGCACTAGGTCATTTTCATAAGCAATTTATTATTGATGATTGGATTTTTAATCCGGGTTCTTCGGAAGCCGCATGTGCAATGGATCATTCATATAAGAGAGGAATATTTTTAGTTAAAGTTGCAAAAAAGTTAAATTTATTTACAAAAAAGGTCAACATCCTTCGTTTAAATAACCGACGGTATGTTTGGAAAAAAATATATTTGAATTTTGAAGTCAGAAAAAAAGAGGATCTTGAATTAACTATTATTAATAAATTACAAAACTCGTTAAAAAATAATAGTAATAAGATTCATCCCTCTAATTCTCAAATGCCAATATTATATCTAGTACTAAAAGGAGCAAAACCTTTGTTCAAAGTTAAAGAGAAAGATCTAAGGGAAACTATATGTGATAATTTACCTATCTTAGATGTGAAATTGTTTCAAAAATTCGATGAATCTGTAAAAACTTTAGATCAATATATAGTAATATAAAATATTACACAAGTGTAATGGTTATTTATTTTATCTAATATTTATTAGGAAGTTCATTCTCAATAGTTATATGAATTTTCGAACTTTCATTAGAAATAATAAATTTTTAACAGTTAGTACCATTGTTTTTTTGATATGGTTTGTATTCCTAGGAATATTAACTATTACTGCAGAAAGGACAGTCATCTTTTATGATGCTCTTGGGGATATTGACATCTCTTCTGATTTTTCAAGTAAATACCCAGTGCTCAGGTATATTATTGAGCCATTATATGCAATAGGGTATGTTTTAGAGTATGAATTTACCTGGATGTTTCTTTTTTTAATATTCTATCCCATTTTAAGAGGGCTATATTTATTCTTAAAAAAAAGAGGGAGGTTTACTTCAAAGAGATGGAATTTTATATCTTATTATCTTGCTGATATTATCTCATTTTCATTTAAGATCTTAATTCCCGCTATATTAGTTGTTGGGATATATATTCTTGTAGGAATTGGAATTAAAGGGTATTTTTTCGTTACAAGATATTTTATGGTGGCGATACAATTAGCCATTCGGATTAGTACGATTTTAATCGCTATAAAAATAGCTTATGTTATAATTCAATTACTTTATCTCAAGCTTAGAACTAAATCCTCTGATAAATGGTATAGCTTGGATAGAGTGAAAATCCCGCATAAAATCCGACAAGTTAATCGTGAAATCATATTATATGTTGGAATTGGTGCTTTACTTCTTAGTAGTAATATTCTTTTAATATCTACACCATTCCCTACACAAAAAATAATACCAACTATACCACTAGAAGATGATGAATTTTTATTTGATTTTCATGTGCACACTACCTATTCAGATGGCTGGATTACTGTGGAAGAAAGAATTAAATGGTATATGAGTCAAGGAATTTCTGGAGCTGCTTTTACGGACCATGATAACTTAAGGGGCGCTAAACAAGCTCAGAAGTATGTTCAAGATAACAGTTTAGATTTTATAGTTTTTATAGGAGAAGAGTGGACAGATAACGCAAATGATATTCATATGAATTATTATGGCATTACAGAAGAGATTGTCCCACTCCAGTCCTTTACTCCTAGAGGCCCTATAGCCATGAATGCTTCAGATACTATTAACTATGTAAAAGGAAATGGCGGATATATTACTGTAAATCATTACAACTTTGAACCAAACCCTAATGGAGGTTATGGGGTCCCCTATAGCCTAGATCAATTAAGGGATTGGGGAGTTGATGGGTTTGAAATAGTAAATGGGGGAAGTTATGGAGCGAATTATCCAGAAATAAGAAATTACTGTTTATCAAATAATCTTACGTGTATGGGGGGTTCAGATATTCATACAAATGAAGATATTAATACATTTGTTAAATTGAAAATTGCAGATCCATCTAATTTAACAATTGCTAACATATTTACAACTTTAAAAAATAATACCCATGAAGTTATTGCCATTACCCTAAATCCAGAAATCGTAGATTTTCCGGGTGCAGTAAATGATTTTGGATTTTATGTATTAGAAAGCTTTATTAATTATTTGTTTAATCTGGACGCATTTCAAGGATTATCATGGATAATCTGGTCAGGATCCACTTACATAATTTTCTATTTTAGCTATAGAAAGTTAAAAAAAGTATATTTAAACCCTACTTAACATATAATCTACTAATTTTTTTCTACTATGTATTAAAAAGGAAGAAATTAAATTTTTAAATTAAAGCGTTAAATGTAATAGCCAGTATTATCCTCTTTATATTTGTCCTTGTCCTCGTCTTTGTCATCATCATCTCCCCCCAAGAATTTTTTATAAAAATACTTTAATAATTCGTTTTCATCTCCATTGAAATCTTTTAAATCCCGAGGGTCAAGTTTTATTATACCACCTTTTTTAAATGGTATCACCTTACTTCGTATCTCTTTTTCCATTTCGGCTTGTTTCTTAGCATTCAATGATAATTCCTTCTTCATTAATTCCTTTAATTCATCTACAACCAGGCTTTCCAAGTAATCTGGTTCGAATTCCATAAGTTTCTCCGGTCCGAATTTCCCAGTAATCTTTTTAATTGCCTTCATTTTTTTAAATTCTGTAATTTGGTTAATGTTATCCAAGTCAAGCATAGCAACAATATTCAACCAATCCAGTTTTATGGTCCAGAGAAAATCTCTCTCGTCTTCTGTCATATTTTTCAAACAGTTTTACTATACTTTTAAGAATATTTGTAAAAAAATAAAGTTTATTCTAAATAACCTAAGTAGTATTGAATAAGTGAGACTAATAAATCTATGGATTTTAACTTATAATTATAAAAATAGCATTTATACTATACGAATAGTAATTTAGATTAAGAAGAAAATATTACCAAAAATAATTTTTAAGAGATCGTTCAAAATCTTTTATAGAATTATTATCTATTTCACCAAATTTATAAGTTCCGCGTGGAATCTTTTTCTTTCCAAACAGATGTTTTTTTAATGCAAGCTCATAGTCCGAGTAAAGGAGACTATTCTCTTCAGCAAATTTAATCTCTCCAAAATGCTTCAAAAAATCTGGACTTTCAATGCTCATTTGTCAATATCACCTAACGTCAATTTTATTTTATTCAATTGAAGATTTATTTAGTTAAAGATTTATTTATTTTAAATTAAAAGGATAATCTTATATTTAAACATTTTCATACAATTCAACCATGTAGATAGTGTTAATTGGTGCTCTTTTTTCCAAAGGATTTATCGAAAAAAGTTAAAAAAACCAAAGAAATTTTACATATTCGAAAATATTATTATCAGCCTTAAACAATTATGTAAGAAAGATACAAATATTAACTAATCTTCCAAAATATTAGTGAAGATAATATCTTAAAATAAAGTGTTGATAAGCTTTGAGCAAATCGAAAAGACAAATTGATAATAGAAAATATTTGAATTATCTTTTACAATCATTAAGTGTTGATAAATTAAAACAAGTCTGTCGAGATTTTGAGATAAAAGGATACTCAAAATTAAAGAAATCTGAACTTGTAGATTTTGTCCTTGATTCTTTATCAGAAGAGGAATTAGAGGAGTTAATTTTACAAAAAGAAATAGAAATTATTTCAGATGAGATAAATCTTGCTTTTAAGAAGATTAGTGGGGAAGATAGAGAGAGTATATCTGAAATTAAGATTGTGAATCCTAAAAACCATGAGATCGAGCTGACTTTTAAGGGGTTCAATTGGGAGGTCAGCTCTTATTTATCTATTACCCCCAAGAATATCCAAGATCCAGAAAGAGATTGTGATTGTCGAATCGGTTCAAATATGGGTTTTTGTAGTCATTTTTGGATTGGATTTATTCTCTCTCTAAAGGAAGGCTTTTTAAAACTTGAGGATTGGACACTAACAAAATTACCAGAAGATTTCAAGGCACGAATTAAATCAATAAAAATCGCAACGACAGATGCGGTTGGTGCACAAGCTAAAAGTACCAGCAAAGTTTCTTTGGTGGATGAAAGTTCTGATAATGCAGAATTAATGAAATTTCTAAATAGTAGTGTCACTATCTATGAAGGTGAGATAGAAGAAATTACCCAAAGACAATCAGAATTTCAAGGGAATATCAATATCTTTTATCATGTAACCTTGAAAGATATTAAGTTGGGGCGAAAAATATATCGAAAGGCAGATTTTCGACAAGAGGATATAGTTAATATTGAAAAATTAAAAATTAGAATCAGTGAGAAATTACAGAATGACAATAACCTAAAGGTAAAAGATAAGATTAGTGTAAATGGAAAACTTGATAAGGATAATTTTTGGGGGATATTGGTAAAAAACATTAGAAAAGTAGAAAAACTTTAAGCAAATTTTATCTCAAGTTTTATATAAATAACAACTACAAAGCTTTTATTAACCTTAATTCCTTCTCTTAATTGCTTTTCCTCTTTTAATTAGGAATGGATCAATTATATATTTAGGGAATTTGCTTGGTTAGTGCTAAAGAACGCAAAACTGATGTTATGAAAGATAAAATTTGCTTAATCACAGGAGCTAATTCTGGGATTGGTAAAGCTACAGCAATTGGATTAGCAAAGATGGGGGCTACAATTGTAATAGCTTGTCGGAACAAAGAAAGAGGTGAAAAGGCATTAAAATATATTAAAAGAGAATCTAACAATGATTTAATTGATTTAATGTTAGTAGACTTATCCTCTCAAAAAGAAATTCGTCAATTTGTATTTGATTTTAAAGAAAGATATAAACGTTTAGATGTACTTATTAATAATGCAGGTGTTAACCTAAGTAAGCGTACGTTGACTGAAGATGGAATTGAAACAACATTTGCAGTTAATTATTTAGCGCAATTTCTATTGTCTAATTTATTATTTGATCTACTAAAAACTAGTGCACCTGCCAGGATAGTGAATGTTGCTTCGAGTGTACAAGCCAAATCAATTTATTTTGAAAATGTTAATGGAGAAATAAATTACAGTCAAATGAAAGCATATTCAATGTCTAAATTAGCAGTAGTCTTATTTACCTATGAATTTGCTAGAAGGTTTGATGGAAACGGAGTTACTATTAATTGTCTTCACCCCGGATATGTAAGAACAAACATGATTCGTAATTTTAGAAAATTTGTTAAATACTTCTTCCCAATTATTAGCTTGTTTGTAATTGGTCCAAAAAGAGGTGCTAAAACATCTATTTATTGTGCGTCTTCTCCTGATGTGGAAGGAGTAAGTGGGAAGTATTTCAAAAAAAGAAAAGTATCTAAGTCTAGTAAAGCATCTTATGACAAGGATCTAGCTCAAAAGCTGTGGGAACTTAGTGCAAAATTAACAAATTTAAATTCCTAAAGCTTATGTAAATACTAATTATGTTTCTAAAGTTTTACAGAAAAAAGGTTTATAATCAATATATGTAAAATAATTAATTAAAACATATCATTTAAAATCGTTGAAGAGAATGAACAATTTAAGTTCTGGTTTTGTGTCTGACAAGAATATGATCTTAAGCACAGATTTCTACCAACTCACGATGTCTGCTGCGTATTATCAATATAATCTTGAAAGGAATATTAAAGAAGAAGATGATATTGCTACCTTTGAACTATTTATTAGGAAATTTCCAAAAAATCGGAATTATTTAATTTTTGCAGGTTTAGAACAGGTAGTTCAATATTTGCATAACGCTCGATTTTCAGAGGACACAATAAACTTTCTTAGGAAAAAATCGGTTTTCAATAATATCGATTCAAGCTTTTTTGAAGAGTATTTACCTAAATTTAAATTTAAATTGGATTTATGGGCAATGAAAGAAGGGGAATTCTTTTTCCCAAATGAACCGATTGTATGGATTCAGGGACCTATGATCCATGCACAATTGGCAGAAACATATATACTTAATGTAATTAATTTTCAAACATTAATTGCTTCAAAAGCCTCAAGAATTAGAAATATTGCACCCAATAAAGTACTTCTTGAATTTGGAACAAGACGTTCACATAGCCCACTTGCAGGAGTTTATGCTGCGAGAGCTAGTTATATCGCAGGATTTAATGGTACAAGTAACGTAGTTGCAGACATTGAATTGGGAATTAACTCTACAGGAACAATGGCACATAGTTTTGTTCAGAAATTTGAAGAAGAAATTGATAGCTTTAGAACCTATTTTAAGTTTTATAAAGAAGACTCAATTCTTTTAATAGATACATATGATACCGAAAAGGCTGCTGCAAAGTGTATAGAGTTTAATAATAATATAAAGGGCGTAAGAATTGATTCTGGAGATCTCATTGAACATGCTAAAAAAGTGAGGAAAATTTTAGATCAGAATGGCTGTGGTAAGGTACTCATTGTCGCCAGTTCAGACCTAAATGAATACAAAATCAAAGAAATAATTGATAAAAATGCTCCTATTGATGCTTTTGGTGTTGGAACAGAATTAGCGACTTCTCGAGATGACCCAACCCTTTCTGGTGTCTATAAACTAATTGAATATAATGGTATCCCCAAAATTAAAATCAGTGAAGATAAAGTAACATATCCTGGAATTAAGCAGGTGTATAGATTTTATGGTAAGGATGGATTATTCGATCATGATTTATTAGCTCTTACAGATGAAGCTGTTCTGAAAGATTCAAAACCTTTATTGAAACCAATTATAAAAGAAGGAAAATTAATCGCTAAATTGCCGAAAATCGATGAGATTCAACGATATTATAATGAAAACATAAGAAAGTTGCCAAGAAATTTCAAATCATTAGACAAGATTAATATAAATGTTCTTAAAACTTCAATTAAATTGAATAATTTAACTGATACTTTAAAAGAAAAACATGGTTATTGATTGGTTCAAGTTAGACAAATAATTTTTTAATTCTATCCTTAATTCTGGAGCATATGAAAAAATATGAATTGATTGAAACAGAAGTTGATGCGTCTAACAATATCGCAACAATCTATATGAACCGTCCTAATCAGTTGAATGCATTTAATATTCAACATGTGGAAGAACTGATTTCTGCTTTCAATGAAATCTCAAATGATGAATCAATACGTTGTCTTGTATTATCTGGAAGAGGAAAAGCGTTTTGTGCAGGTGGTGATGTAAGTGAATTTCAACAAGCAGAAAAACCTGTTGATTTTATGAATGAATTAGTAAGCAGATTACATGAGGGTATAAGAGTTCTAAAAAATATGGAAATTTTGACTATTGCTGCTATTAATGGAGCTTGTTTTGGAGCAGGCTTGGGATATGCGACAGCTTGTGATTTTAGAATAAGTGCTAAAAATGCAACATTTGGCTGTGCATTCACAAGAATTGGTTTATCACCTGATTCTTCTTCTACATTTTATCTACCCAAATTTGTAGGATTGAGTTTGGCAAATGAAATGTTATTCCTAAATAGGGTTCTTAATGCTGAAGAAGCATTACAATATAACTTAGTAAATAAAGTTGTTAGTATAGAAGCACTTACAGAAGAAACCAAAAAATTAGCTATTGAAATAAGTCATGGAGCCCCATTAGCATTTGAGAACACTAAAAGGCTTCTAAAAGAATCATATTATAATAACTTGGAGACCCACTTAGACAGAGAACGAGAACACATTATAAAAACTGCAGGTACTTTTGATTTTCAAGAAGGATTAAAAGCTTTTTTTGAAAAAAGAAAACCAAAGTTTATAGGGAGATAATATCGACTCTTTCATTGGTTTCTTTTATTTTTAATTCTGAAATAGTGGTAGTTAGTTATTTGGAAAATAATTAAATAGGTAAGTTGCTATATTAATTAAGACGATGGGATATTTAGGTGAATAAAACTGCTAGAGGAAAGTATAATTAATCTTATTCTCGCGTGTTATACTGTTTGTACTACAATAATCTTCGGTATATCTTGCTTATGGAGAAGAGATTTAATATCTTGGTTTATTGGGTGTATTAATTTTTCAATTGGATCAGTATTTATATATCTTCAAATAATTGATGATATTTATCGTCTTATAGGGGATATTTTCTACTTCCTAACAGTTTTCGTATTTATCCTGGCAGTGTTTATCGAGTACCATAATGTTTTTTTTAAAGAATCAGAAAGAACTGACCAAATAAAAAAACTTCAGCACCAAATATATTCTTCTATAAGTTTTGGTCTGATACTAATCTCTGTTCAATTTTTAACCCTAATTCTTTTATCTGTAATTATGGTGATGCTTTTACGATTATATATTAAAAAGAGGTCCATAACCCACCTAGTAATGTTTTTTACCATCGGTTCAGGCATAACTACCTCAATTGGTACGTTATTAGATAACTTCCCAATAAAAGGTCCATGGGAACTGAGTTATGTTGGAAATATTATTACTATTACCTTTCTGCTAGCAACAGCTTTAGCAGGCCCTATTGAAGATCGCATTAAAAAATCAGAAATAAGATTCAGAAGTGCTTTTAACAGAGCTGAATTTTATAAGGATCTTTTTGCGCATGATATAAGCAATATTCTTCAAAATGTTAAAACATCATTAGAGTTAGTTTCACAATGGCATGGATTAGACGATAAAAAGGAAGATATTGATAATATTTTCAATATTATGGACGAACAAGTAACAAGAGGATCGAAGTTAGTCAATAATATACGCAAATTTTCTCAAGTTGAAGAAGAAGAAATCAACTTGCGCAAAGTTAACATTATAAATTGTTTGGATCTTTCAACTAATTTTATAATTGAAAGCTATCCAAAAAAAGATATTACTATTCAAAAGAACTACGAGCCCAAGGAACGGTTTGTAAATGCTAATGAGTTGCTATTAGATGTGTTCGAAAATATACTAATGAATGCTGTAAAATATAATGATAAATCATCCATAAAAATTTCAATAGATATAGCTAATATCAAGCAAAACGATTTAAAATACTTAAAAATTGAATTTAAAGATAATGGGATTGGTATTCCTGATGAAATGAAAGATGCAGTATTTAAATCAGTCATAAAAGACAGAGATAGAGTAAAGGGGATGGGATTAGGATTACTTCTTGTAAAGCGAATTATTGACAATTATAATGGGGAAATTTGGGTAGAGGATAACGTTAAGGGAGATTATACAAAGGGAAGTAATTTTATTTTATTAATTCCTAAGGTGAATTAAGATAGTGTCAATAATGCTGGTAGATGATGAATTGTCTATTTTGGAATTATATAAACTCCTGTTTATTTCTGTCGGCTTTGAGATAGCAGGAATGGCAAAAAATGGCAAAGAAGCAGTAGAATTATATAAATCTCTCAATGACAAACCTGATGTAATTATCATGGACCACCGAATGCCAATTATGAACGGGATTGAAGCATCTAGGGAAATTTTAGAATATGATAGTAATGCTAAAATTATTTTTGCGAGCGCAGACTTAACTATTCAAAAAGAAGCCACTTTGCTAGGTATCATCAGCTTTAAAGGAAAACCTTTTGACACTAAAAGATTGATCAATAATGTGAAAAAAGCAATGGAACAACCTATAAATTCTTACCATTGAATATTTTTTAAAATACCTTTTATTTTATGGAATCTTATTTCCCAAGTCTATAGATCTAATAATTTTTGAGCATTACCTCCAAGAATACTGTCTGATTCTTCAGTTGTAAAGTCAGGCATCCCCATCATTTTTATTGGAGCAGGTAATTTCATCTTTTTAATTCCTTCCACGTACTTTTGAAGCGACACTAAGGGGGAGAATAAAGGCCAATCAGAACCAAATAAAATTTTATCTATTCCACATGACATCTTAGCTTCTAAAATGTTTTGGAAAAACGCAAAAGGGGCGTTTTTAAAGATTGGCTCTAATCCAGAGATATCCAGGTAGACATTAGGATTCTTTGTAGCAACAGTAATCCCTTCATTTACCCAAGGATCACCCATGTGAGCCATTATAATATTGATACTGGGGAAATCGACCGCAATTGTGTCAACATACATAGGTCTATTATATTTTAAATATGTTTTGCTGGGACCCATTCCAGTATGACATAAAATTGTGACACCCAAATCTTGAGCTCGTTCATAGAATGGATAAAATTCTTTATCATCGGGATAAAAGCCAGTTAAAGGCCATAATTTAATTCCTTTAAAGCCAAGGTCATCTATACATCTGTCTAACTCTTGGATCGCTTTTTTTCCTCGTCTTGGATCGATTGCAGCAAACCCTATAAGCCGATCAGGATACTTATTCACATATTCAGCAACCATATCATTATATTCTCGATAACTAACCTCTCCTCTAAAGAGGTATTCATAATCCACTCCAAAAATAACTGTTTTATCTATACCCGCATCATCCATTTCTGATACTAATCTATCTGGATTCGCATCGAAGATTAATTTTGGATCATAATTCATCAGCTTAGCAATGGAACGCAAAACGACAATTAAATCCTCGGGTAAATATTTTTCTTCCCACACATGACAGTGAATATCAATTATCATTTTATTCTTTAAAATTATATTTAATTAGACTTCCTTTTCTTCAATTAATCTAAATAAACATATAAAAGTTACAAGAAAATGAATTTTTGATGATAATTAACAGTTTCATAATATCCTCAATATCCTTTCCTTTTGACTGTTTTTTAGATATTAGAGTTATAGGTGTAAGGGTCTATTTGAAATGCTAGGGAGATTTTTACAAATGAATAAGAACAAAAATGTTAAATAAGTCCTTGAGAAATATTACCATAACCAAATAATTTTAGGGTGAGATGTAATGATAATTAAAAACAAAATAAATATAATTTTATTAGCTTTGGGGGTTGTTTTTGCTTTTTTTAGCATCAGCAATTATTCTATACACTACCAAGGGAATAATAATGGAACCATTGAGATTCGAGACGAGACTAATTTAAAAAAACCGATACAATCGAGTTACTGGCACATTAATTTTATACATATTGATGGTAATTGGTCAGAAACCGAAACTACCTACGATTGGTGTAGTGGTGATGGTTCGTGGGGAAATCCATATACGATCGAAAACGTTACAATTGATCTACTTAATTCACCTACAGGATATGGAATTTTTATCAATAATTCTAAAAATGATTTTTTTATCATTAAGAATTGTACGACCTATAATGGGGGCACTGGAATCATGTTGGAAAATACAAGCAGAGGCACATTAAAAAGTAATAATTGTTCAAATAACTGGTATGGAATTCATTTAGATAACGGATGTAATAACAACACTATCTCGGGAAATATTGCAAATACCAATAAGTATTATGGGATATATTTATGGTGGTATTGTGATAATAATAATATCTTTGGAAACACAGTAAATAATAATATGGACTATGGTATATATTCAAGATATAGTAATAATAACACTATCTTAGGAAACACTGTAGAATATAACGACCAGACTGGGATATATTTACTTAATAATTGTAGTGATAACATTATCACGGGAAACACCGTTAACAATAATAATAATGCGAACGCGGGAGGATGGCCAGAGATTTACTTAGAATGGGATTCTAATAATAATGTTGTCTCGGGAAACATCGTAAATGGTAACAACAAAACTAATTCCGGGATACTCTTAAGGAATAATTGTGGTAACAACACCGTCTCGAGTAATACTTTAAACGACTGCTACAGTGGGATATTTGTATATGTAAATTGCATTAATAATATTTTGATAGGGAATACTGCAAATAATAATGAATACGGGATATATTTAAAAGAGCACTGTGATAATAACGTAGTTTCGAGAAACATGGTAAATGCTAACAACCAAGACGGGATATATTTAGAATATTATTGCGATAATAATACTATCTTAGAAAATGCTATATATTTTAACGACCAATATGGGGTATTTGTTAGCGACCATTATGGGGTATGTGTTAATAATCTCATTTATTTAAATACTTTTATAAATCAATATAATGCTAGAGATAATGGAAATAATCAATGGGATAATGGAACCATAGGAAATTATTGGATTGATTATGATGGTAAAGACGCAAACGATGATGGAATTGGAGATATCCCATACTTTATTTCTGGTACTGGAGAGAGTCAAGATAATTTCCCAATTTGGGAAGATGGCTTTGATATAAATTTTTTATCTCTTGAAATTTTTGATCAAATATTCTCGAAAGAAAGCTTTAACATTACTTTTTATATCTATAATGGATTTAATGAAAAAATAGATTTTGCAGCAATTCAGATGTGGTGGAATGGGACTGATGTGTCTAATAGTGTTCAAAATTTGGGAAATGGATTATATTTTGTGTCTTTGACACCAATAACTGTAGTGCCAGGAGAAGATCCAATTCTACTTAAAATATTCATCTCTGCTCTTGGATATGAAGATAAACTGTTTGAAACATATCTCGCTGTAGATCCTAATACTTTAGATAAAGACAGTGAAAAACCGACGGAAATATTTCCTCTCACGGTAATCATTGTCGTATTATCATCAATAGGAGTTGTCGGAGTCGTATTAATGCTTCTCTATCAAAGGAAGCGAGCAATTAAAATTAAATAATTGAACCCATAATTTTTCAAATTCGATTTTTTTAATTTTGTTTATAGTACCAAGTTCATCAGGTAGTTTTGATGGTTATAAAGACAAACATCACAAAATTAAGATGTGTTATGATCTATAATTCTCAAAAAATAACAGTAGAATGGGGGAAACTGCATTTTTTAAGTTTATTTACAAATAATATTCGGAATAATAGGAAAAGTAGAAAAATGTTTTTATAGTAGCATTTCTACTTTTGATTAAACAAATGTTTTAATAAATAAAAAATATTTGGAGTTAACTAAATATGTACCACTTAGACGATGAAGAATATGTAAACGAACCTTATTATCGTAAAACGAGAAGCGTATGTCCAGAATGTCTTCAACCGATTTCAGCGGAGATTTTTGAAGAGAACGATAAGATCTGGATGAGGAAAACATGTAAAGACCATGGCGATTTCAGAGATTTGCTAAGTAGTTCTGCTAAGTATTATAAATGGACGCATTATGAAATAAAAAATAGTAGTGGAGATACTGTTTGGAAATTTGATAAAGATGGTGAAACCAATCCTCCAGACTTTAAGGGAGATGACCCTAGAGGATGCCCATATAATTGTGGACTCTGTGAACAGCATATTTCAACTTGTTCATTGGCATTGATAGATTTAACAAATCGATGTAATTTCAACTGTAACTTTTGCTATGCTAATGTTTTGCAAAGTGGATATCTTGTAGAGCCTAGTTTAGAGGAAATCGATAGAATTATGACCCACTTTAGAAGTAAACCAATTCCTGCAGTTGCCATTATGTTTACTGGAGGAGAACCTACAGTTAGAAAAGATTTCCCTGAAATTTGTAAGATGGCAAAAGATCACGGATTCAAAGAAGTAATTGTTGCGACTAATGGTTATGGCTTTCAAAAGAAAAATAGTGGGCTCGAATGGACAAAAAAAGTGAAAGAAGCGGGTCTAGACACACTATATTTTCAATTTGATGGAATTAATGATGCTACCTACGAAAAGACACGTGGAATTAAACACCTTATGTCATATAAGCAAAGAGTTATAGATAATTGCCGTAAAGCAGGACTAAACTCAGTTGTTCTTGTTGCTACAATCGCTAAAGGCGTTACTGATATCGAAGTCGGTAATATTATACAATATGCTATTGATAATATAGACACAGTACGAGGAATCACGTTTCAGCCAGTTTCTCTATGTGGACGCATTGCTTTCGAAGAAAGGGAAGAGCTCCGCATCACAAATGCTGATGTTCTGAAAAAAATTGAAGAACAAACTGGTGGAAGGATAAGCATGGAAAATGCATGGTATCCCTTGACTACGATTGTGGAACTAGGAAGGGTCATTGCCTACTTAGCCGATGTTGAACCAATCGAATTTACCTGTCACCCTGACTGTGGCTTTGCCTCGTATATGGCAATAGATCCTGATACGGGCGAGATGATGCCAATTATGGAATATTTTGACCCGTTGAAGGTTATTGATTTTGCGAACAAATTTTGGGAGAAAATCAAACATAAGGAAAAGCAACCTATCAAACTTTTTGAGAATCTATTAGGCGATTTTGGAGCTACTCTTGATAAGGGTTTAAATTTTCTTGATAAAACTCAGTTACGCGCAAGATTTCTCTTAGGTGTTTTACAATATGCGAAGAAACCAGGAAAACTGATGGAAATGTTCAGCAGAGTGCTGATAAATGGAGACTGGGAAAGTATAAGTTCCTTTAGCTATGGGACTTTACTCTTAAGTTCTATGCATTTCCAAGATGCTTACAATATGGATCTTGAAAGGACGAAGAGATGTATTGTGCATTTCGGAGTTGCAATGCCAGATGGCAGCGTCAGAGAGTGTAGCTTCTGTACAATGAATACAATTCATAGACCTGAGATTGAAAAGCAAATTGCTAAGAAAATCACACCCAAGATAAGAAATGAGTTTGATACAACTACAGGACAGCTTTCTGCAAAAGTTGAACCAGAAGTGGCTCGCAATGGCGGAATTAAGAAGGAGAGTGATGGATAAATGTCTGAAGAATTTGTCGAAGACCAGGACGGGAAAAAGATCCGCAAATTAGTAGAGCTAAAAACCACCACAGCTGAAGAATATGAAAAAGTAATGCTGGAGCGAGTAGAAGAGTTCAAGAACAAGAATGCCGACAAAAGTATCTTCAATGATTTTCTACAGAATACGTTAGTCTCGGGATTTGGTGCTTTATTAAACCTTAAGGTGAAGGTTGACGAAGCCATTGGAGAAGAAAATATGAAAAAAGTCCATAAAGCAATTGATGATATCTTGTTAACAGGATTATAAGCTTTCTTTCTATCTTTTATTATTTTAATAACTTAATTTTTATTGTATTTTTTCACAATTTCTATGATTATATTTCCTATTTTTCATTTTATTTTACTAGATTCAGTTTCAACTGTTAACAAGTATAAAAAATAAGTAATACGAAATAATCCCCTTGAAATTCAAAATTTTTCTGTGTTGTAGGAGAGATTAGTTTTATTATTTTGTAAATCTAATATTACTAAAGGATGTGAAAAATTGTGAAGGATTCCACAAGATCTAGTTTTGCTATGATTGGGATTGGATTATTTATGATTGCTTTTAGCATCATGTTGATATCTCTTGCAATAACACAGTGGGATGTTTGGATTGCTCAACTAAAGCCTATGGGAATGTCAATTGTTATAATAATTTCAATTGTAATAATTATTATCGGAGTTATTTTAATTATCAAATTTGTCACGTAATTCCTTTAGAAAATTTCATTATTAAAGAGATTAGCTAAATTAGAGATTAACTTTTAAATATTCAGAGGTAGAACTAGTTTTTAATTTAAAATTTAAGATCTTAAAATTAAAGTTGAAATTATGTCTGAAATTAGTAATGAAAAGAGTACGGGAAGAACTAGAAAATATTTTTTGTACATGATTTTTATATTGATGCTTGTTCAAATCCTTGATTCTTATGCGACAGTCTTCCCTGGGGCAATTCCTTCAGCTATAGCCGAAACTTTTTTGAGTGGAAAATCTGAAAATGTTCAAAATTCTATTATGGCTTTTGCTAGTGGTGCGGTTTCAATTGGGATGTATTTCCTATTTTTCAGCCATTATCTTTCTGATAAGCTTGGCAGAAAAAAAATGCTTAGTATCACGGTATTAGGAATGGCACTTGCGGCATTCGGAATGTTTTTATCAACTAGTTATATAATGTATATGCTATTTGTGTTCTTTTTATCGTTTTTCTTTAGCAGTGATATTTGGCTAATCTATATTAATGAGGAAGTAAATCCTAACAAGCGAGCTTTTTTCTCGAATATAATTTTAATGGCAGGATTAATAGGTCCAATAATTATGGTTATATCTCGTTTTATTTTCATAAGTGAGACCGAGTCCTTTTGGCAGGGTATGACGTTTTTTCCTATGATATTAGGATTCCCCTTATGTGTTGTAATTTACTTTACGCTCAAGGAAACCTCAAGATATCAAAAGATGAAAGAAAGTGGTACTATTGAATCAAGATCTTTCAAAGAAGATGTTTTATCAATTTTTAAAACAGAGAGTCGTAAACCATATACATTCCTATTATTAATTGTCTTTCTCCGTGGAATTTCGGGAATATATGTTGGTTTATTTGAAAAATATATGAGTGATGTAGGTACTTTGACTCAAGATCAGGTTACTATGGTATTCTTTTTGGTGATTTTCGCAGTGATTATTGCTTATACAATTAATGGTACTCTCGCGGATCGAATCGGAAGAAAGCCATTATTATATCTCTGGTCATTTCTTGCACCAGTATCTGTACTGATATGGGTATTTGGTGCTCATAATTCCAATAACGCGTTTTACATCGTATTATTAGGATATTCCTTGACTCATATTTCCACGTGGGGTGCTATTGGGATTATTAGGTTGATTACGATTGAAATGTTGCCAACAGATAGAAGAGGAACAGGTATTGGGTTTAGAAGTCTAATTGGAGGAATTGGAGGTACAATAGGATTACTGTTAAGTGCCGTAGTTATTTTATTTGTGGGTTTAGGTACAACTTTTATAATTTTTGTAATGGCACATTTATTTGTTATCCCAATTGCTTACTTCTTTTTAAAAGAAACTAAAGGTGTGGAACTCTCTGAAATTAAATAAAAATTTTTATTTTTTTTTATTTCATAACTTATTTTTACAATCTTTATTTAGTTAAATTATGGTTTTTAATGGGTTTACGCTACCAATTACATTTTTCTATATTGGAAACGGCTTAATTCATTTATATTATGCCATTAAATTAAAACGAAAATATCCTGAAAACCATAGTTTGTTAAATTCAATTATAATAGTTATATTGTGGATTATAGCAGGTATTGTTTTTCCATTGTTTTTTGTAAGGGATACAAGTCAATACAGATGGTTTCAAGGACTTGCTTTTCAAATAATTTGCCTATACGCACCGTTATTGATTTTGGTTATCTTGTATTATCAATATCAATTTGTATTGAAAAAAGATCCAAGTCTAAGAGAAAAAAGAACAATTGGAAACTTCTTAGAACAATTTCATTTATTGGATATAGAACATCTCAATAATAGAAAGTTAGCCTTAAAAACTGATTTTCACAGAAAAGCTTTTCACTTATTACCCGCATTAATTATACTCTTTTTAAGGTTTTTCGCTATTACTATTTGGGGTGATATTTGGGGTGCGGATATATTTTGGGGAATTTCAGGAGTTGAATATAGTATGTTTTTAATAGTTACCGTTGGTTATACAGGAGTGATTTTATTTGCTGGTTTAGACTACGTGAGGTTATCCCATATTTTTACTAATGGAAACATTTATCATTTACTTCCTAATTGTATTTCTAATACACTGGGGAAAACACTAAAGAAAAACGAGATCTATGAGTTTACGAAACCGGTTGCATTGGTTTTATCACTTGTCCCCATATTGTTTCTTCCTTTCAGTATATTTACTGCGGTTGCACTTATAGCTACTCTAGGTGATGGCGCTGCTTCGATAATAGGGCTCAGATTTGGGAAGTTACATATTCCAAAATCCTCAAATAAAACACTAATAGGATATATCTCTGGGTTTTTAGTTTCGTTTTTTATTGTATTCGTTTCTCTTTGGGCTTTTGAACATTTGTTGAAAATTATTGAGATTATATTCATATCTTTCAGTGGGGCTCTTGTGTTCTTCTTTGTAGATGTTTTCAATCATGAGATAGATGATAACATTTTAAATCCCATTTTATGTGCCTTAGTAATGGGAATATTGTATTATCTTCTAATATAACTTTTTCAAAAATAATAAAGTTTTATAAAGTATATTGTTCTAAAGATATTTATCGCTTCAATGCGATTATTTTTGAAATGAAATTCATGAGGTGTTAATTTATGCCACGAGTTGAAAGAACAATAGATATTTCTGCATCCCAAGAAAAAATATTTGAAATAATTGATAACGACAATGATTATCCTCGATGGAATATAGTTGTAAATGAAGCAAAAGAACTAGGTCCAGGAAATTATTTCTTTAAAACGAACGTTGGAGATATAACCTCCACTCGGTTAGAAACCAATGCTCCTGAGAGTTTAGCTGCAACACAGGAAGGGAGCCCAATGACAAGTTTAGGATATGTTTTGAAACCAAAAGGTGACATTGTCGAAGCCAAAATATGGGCAGAATTTGACGACGCAAGTCAAGAACCTATCCTTGGAATGGCAGGAGAAATGCTTTTAAAAAGCCTAAAGAAATATGCAGAATTCATTGAAAGTGGTGGGAATCCAAAGGAATTCAGCAAGAAGTAACTAACTTGTAACCAATCTTTTATTCTTTTTTTTATTTAAGTACGTCAGAAAAATGCATCCATCTTTTTAATTCCCTTAATTTCTTCGAAAGTAATACCAAGAGCATCAAAAACTTGTTCTAGAGCAGAAGTTAACAGTTCCTTGTATTTTTTGGTATCTATATCTTGAAGTTTAGCTAATTCAATTGCTTTTGCTCCTATTGGTCCTTTACTCTTTATAAAACTAATTGTTTCTCCCTTTTGATACACTTTACCTGTAGCTTCTTTTAGTTCAATCGCAGCCCTCACATGCTGAGGAATCACTTTTGTATAGTTTTTTAAATCTTTTTGGAGTCCTATGTTTATTGCATAATCCTCTAACGTGAACGTGTTTGGTTTTCCGATTTTTCTAAGGTTAGTTTTAACTATTTCTATAATTTGATTACGAGCTTTAGTAAATTCCTCGTCATTTGTAATGTTTTTTAAGATCTCAATCAAGTCACTGAATACTTTTTTAATAAATTCGGGTGTGTTTTTCTTTTTAGCTACCAATCCTTTAATATCTGTATATTTCGTATCCTTGTAAATACCAATATAATTTTTCTTTCTATCTGAGAGAGCTAAGAATTGATAAGTTTTTTCTTCTTCTAAATCTAAATCGAGTTCCTTCTTACTCCAATCAGAGATTTCTTTCATTTGATCTTTTGTTGGATTTTTAAGAAAAACTGAATCAGTATCTCCGTACAAAACTTCCACTCCCAATTCTTCAGCTTTTTTAATCGTTTGTTTTATGGAATATTGACCGATTCCGGTTGTGCTTTCTGCTACAGGTAAACAAAAAAGTGGAAAGTTTTGTGACCCAAAAACACCATAGGAGCCGTTAATAAATACTTTTAGAGCTTGTTGAATCGTCTGGTAATAACTACGTTGTTTTTCTGATAAGCTTTTGTCTCCAGATTTCGGTTTAAAATATTTAACTCTAATATCACGGAAAAAACCTACCACATAAGCAAAGATACCCATTTTCTGGGTACATATATGATAAGGAGTTCCTTTCACCAGATTATCTTCATCATCTTTATGAGGACATAATACAGTTTCATATGAAAGATTATATTCCTTAATTATTGAGGGATATAGTGATGCAAAATCCATTACTACTACATCATAATGAATTCCAGGAACCGGGGGTATTACGTAAGCACCCATAAACTTGTCATCTCCTGCTTTAGATGACAGAATACCTCCTCTTTTTAATTCGGCTATTTCAGATCTACGAGGAATTAGATATTCTTTTCTACGATGTTCAAAATAAAAAATATTTTGGATCCAAGTCGAAATTTGTCGTCGAACCATATCATGAACAGGCATCTTTGTTATTCGACAAAGTAGTATTATTAAATTCCATACAAGCGAATTGTTAAACCTTGTTAAGTCTAGTGTTAAAATGGAATCTTTTAGATTATACCAAGAGAGCTTGTCAAATTCCATTTCATGGATAATTTCTTCATGCTGATATTTTTCTTCACCTAATAACGCAGCACTAATAGCATTTAGTGAAGCACTCTCATATACACCTCCAAATGCATAGCCTGAAATACTACGATTAAAGAACAAATTAAATACATCTATATGAATTCCTCTTCTTAAATCGCATTCCGCTTTTGACAGGATTCCAAATCCCCTTTTGACATGAATAGGATTTAAATTTTTATTAATCTTTAACTTTTGCGCCCTATGAAATAAATAGTTTAAGTCAAAATTGTCTCCGTTAAAAGTTATGACGACTGGATATTGCCACAAAAGCCGAAATGTCTCCGTTATTAAATCTTTTTCAGATTCAAAGAGAATTACCCTTGCATCTGAGGGAAACTCTTCATAAAGCTTGTCGTAGGAATATTCTTCTCGCTCAAGCATAAGCACCTCTTGTAATCCATCACTAGCCACAAATGATACACTTATAACTTCTTGCTGGGCTAAGTGGGGATCAGGAATTTTATAATCCCGTTCACCTATTTTAACTTCGATATCCATTGCCACCCTTTTGACATCGGGGATAGGTGTAATAAAGATATCTAGAAATTTCTCAGAAAATTCTTGAACTTCTGGTGCTTCATTTTGAAATAGAGTTCGTAATTCACCAGCCATCTTTTTAGTAGATTCATCAGATTTCTCGAAGTTTATTTTTTTAAGATTTCCATTTTCTATAGAATAAATTAACCCTGGGATTATTTGAGTATCAAATATATAATTTAGATGGTATCGAATATCTGCTTCCCAGGCCTTTTTTTCATTTTCACTTAAAATATTTCGAATATTTATCCCCGAACCTCCAATGTTCGTTGGAGTTTTCCCATAGATCTTAGTCATTTCGATTTCTTCATCCTTCAGAAGATCAAAACGCTTAATTTCTTCAAATCTGTTAAAACCTTCATAATTTGTTAATTTCTTTTTCACTTTATTTTTATCAGTAAAGGATAAGCTCTCTAACTCGGATATAGGCTCTTTACTTAAACAATAAGGTTCATGACCTGTAGTATCAATCCAAATCTTTATTTCTTCAGAATCTAAATCATAAAACTTGCAGAACGCCTTGTTTTGTCCACCATCATAATCAACATCTAGCAATAATCCTCTGTCTAAGTTCTCCACTATTTCCCCCTTCTTCATCAAATAACGAATATATTTAGAGGTCACTCCTTCTCTAAGTACTTTTTCTAATTCTACATCTGTTTTCCTTAATCCAAATGGCTCTTTATTTTCTTTGAAGAAGGATATTTGACATATCTCATTTGTAATTGAACTTTCCTTAGGTGGTGTTTTCATTGGTTTATCTTCTTTAGCTTTTGTTAATGATTCCAATGACTTTTCTTCTTTCACCTTCTTCATTTCCACTTTCTTAGGTTCCTCTTTGGATTCTTTTTTCTCCTTATCTTCCTCTACAAATGAAAATAATGAAGTTTGGGTTTTATCTTCCGCTTCCTTATTTCTCCCTTTTCTTGAACTTGGCAATTTGTATCCTCGTTATAAAATTCTTAACTATTGATAATTAGTATGGTATTCATTATAATACCCACTATTCCTAGGTAAATATGTCTTATACTTGTTTAAAATTCAATATTGTATTAAAAAGAGTAGACTCAAACAGTTTACTTTGAGTTATTAATTATTTTTTCTATTATTAGAAATAATGTTCTTGATTTCATTTAGGAGAAGTTGTTTTTCAGCTATGTACCAATCAAGCTGGGAACGACTTGGATTCTCATTATAGATGATTTCGGCAACTTCTCGTATTTCATCCTCTGAGGGTTTTAGGAGTTCGCCGTTTACATCCTCCCTTATATGTAAATAAGCGATATCAGTTTCCAATGGTTTGATATCATAGCCATTTTCTACATTCTTATTAATAATAACGCAATATTCGGCGAGTTTCCAAATGCTCTTTTCTATGCTCTCATTCTCCTTATAAATCTTAAATGCTAACTTTACAACATCTTCTTTAGTAAACGGCATTTTTCCTCAAAATTTTAATTTCTGATTTATGAACAAAAAAGATAAGTTAACTTAAATAATTATTTGTGGAAATTTTTAACCCTCTGAAACCACAAAATTAAAAATTTAAAGAACATTTTTTTTATATAGATCCCCCTTCGTGGATTCGTTATTCTTTTACGGAAACGTCTAAATCAATGATATATGCCTCTGTGGCTTAGTGGTAGAGCAATAGACTTGTAATCTATCGGTCGTGGGTTCAATTCCCACCAGGGGCTCCATTAATATATTCAAAAAATTATATTCAAGAGAATATCTCATTTAATTACTTCTTTAAATATCCGTAAAAAGTTTTCTCCTTGAATTTTTCCAACTTCTATATCGGAGTATCCTCTCTTCTTTATTAATTCGATGAGATTAGGAAACCCTGTGATGTCTCTAATTACTTCGAAACTACTTCCAGGCTCGGATATTCCTCCGAATGGATCATCCATCCCTTGAAGGTTTTTCAGATCCTTAATATAATAATTTAGAAAATCTGGACCAAGTCCCACGTGGTCAATTCCAACTAAATCTACGATATAATCAATGTGATCTACTAGTTTATCCACAGTTGCATTTTTACCGTTATCATCAATGAATATAGAGAAAAAATTAATCCCTATAACTCCATTTTTTTCTGCTATTGCATTAATTTGATCGTCAGTAAGGTTTCGGGGGTGGTTGCATAATGATCTAGCATTAGAGTGAGTTGCGACTAAAGGTTTATCTACTATATTCAAAACATCCCAGAAAGAAGGTTCGGATATATGGGAAAGATCTATATTAACATTTAGCTTATTTAATTCTCCTACATAATCTTTCCCGAGCTTGGTCAACCCTTTAGCAGATTGTACAGCGCATCCATCAGCTAGCAAGTTTTTTTTATTATGAGTCAAGGCAAATGAGCGTACTCCTAAGTTATAATAATTCTTTATTAAAGATATTTCACTCCCTAGGGAACCTGAACCCTCTAAAGCCATTATATACCCAATTCTGTTATCTCCTAATTTTTCAAAATCTTTTGAATTTTTGATTAAATAGAATAAATTAGAATTTTCGGAGATTTCATTTTTAATTGATTCAATAACTTTTATAATAGTATTATAATCTTGAGCATCAAACTCAGGAAATAATTCGAAATCACCACCAACTGTTAATACTTCTATATTAACACCACCTTTACGAAGAAAAGGTAAGTGTTGTTCCTTAAGAACATTCTTATTACCCTTTAAATGCTCTCTATAAACATTTAGAGCAAAATCAGAATGAGCATCTATTGTTACCATTAAATTTACACTAGACTATATTTAGCTCTTGGTTATTATAAGGTTACAATATATTTAGTTCTTGGTT
Source organism: Promethearchaeota archaeon (assembly GCA_048938895.1). Taxonomy (GTDB): domain Archaea; phylum Asgardarchaeota; class Lokiarchaeia; order Sigyniarchaeales; family SOKP01; genus Loki-b32. The sequence continues at coordinate 15,322 of JBHLLU010000033.1, read as the reverse complement.
ATTATAACGTTATATTTTTTAATTTTAGAAAAATTATAATCTTCTACCTTAAGATTTCTAAAATATTATGAATAAGATAAACAGAGTTATCTACTGTATCATTGATAATGTAAGATCTGACCATCTATTCGACTATGTAGATAAGGGATGGCTTCCAAACATAAAAAAGTTGATGGAAAATGGAATTTACTCCAGAGATTGTATAACGGACTTCCCTCCAATAACATATCCAACCCAAGCATCATTACTTACAGGAACCTATACCGGTGATTATCGTAAAGAATTCTGTCATGGTATACCTTTAATGAATTGGATGGGACGAGATATAGCACCTCCATTTCTAAGAGATTATACTGCTAGAAATCTGCAAATATATAAACTCAATGAGGATCTTGAAAGCAGATGCAAAACTATTCTTGAAATGGTCAAGGATTCTGGAAATACAGCTAGTATAGCCCAATTTATCAATAGAGGAGCAGAATATTTTTTTCCTGAGAGGAAAACTAAACTTGCTATGTTTTATATCACTCTATATTATTCGAGAAATATAAAAAAAATGATGGCAAGGGCCGATACAGGTCTAGTGGAAAAACTACTTGATACTTTTAAAAGACCCAAGAAATATTTTAAAAACTCTGAACCTCCCATAGCATCTCTTCTGTGGTTTCCAACAACCGATATCCTTTTACATATTTTTGGATCTTCATCACACCTCTACAAATTAAATCTTTTGCATATTGATAAAGTGATTGGTTGGTTAATTGATAGTCTATCTAAAATGGGATATTTAGATGATACAGCAATAGTAATAACATCTGATCATGGAAATTATAAAGCTGATAAATATGGAAAAATATACAATTTCTTTAAACCAAATAAACTCACTCATTATCATCCCCAGAGAAATATTAAGGGGAATATGAATATTTCCAAATATGATGGAATTGGATTCTTTAATTTCAAGGGTTCTATTCACCCTATGAGTAAATTCGGATGGTCTCATCCCACTACTAATGAATTGAAAAGTTATGGTCCAAAAAAGATAAATCTTTTACAAGAGCTATTTAAAATTGAAGGAAGCCATTTAATGTACTACAGAGATGAAAAAAACACAATTGATAAGGGTATAATTTATTTAAAAAGAAAATTTAATGATTCAAATAAAATAATTTCAGGTAAAATTGAATATTCGGGTAATGGTAACGATTTTAGAACCAAATATGTCATTGAAAACGATAAAGTTGATGTTTTTAATTATTTGAATGACGAAAATGCGTCTAAATTGCTAGATAATAAATTTCATTCAACATATGAATGGCTAGCAGCTACTTATAACCTTGATTTTCCAATGTACATCGATTTAATTCCTCGTCATTTCAAAAATCCAAGAAGTTCAGATATTATTTTGAGCAATGATGGTTCAATAGTTTATAATCTAAAAAATGGTAAAAAGGGGAATAAAAACCTTTATAATCACGATCTGGGGCTTAAAAAATGCATGAAAGTCCCTTTGGTTATTGGAGGATCGTTGGAGATTCCTTCCAAGCATATTGCTTTCTGTAAAATAACGGACATCGTCCCAACTCTTGTAAAAATGTTAGGTAAAACGCCTCATAAGAGTGTGGTGGGTCAAAATCTAATTTAATCTAGGTTATATATATTTCTATATAGGATATATAGGATATATAGGATTATTTAATTAAAGGTATAGAATTATACTATTAAAGTTAAGGATTCTAATTAAGAAGAGAAACATTATATATAGAAGAGAAAAAAGATTTGAATCGAAGAATTATCTTTTTAATCGCACTGTTTATTGGGATAACGACTGGTATTATTTATGCTTTAATTAACAACTATATTACCTCTTTGATTTAGAGGGGATTCGGGGAGTTTTACTCATTATGAGCCGAATCAGTAAAGTTAAGAAACGTAATAAAAGCGCAATAATTATAATTTTTGTATTGGGTTTTCTTATAGGAAGTTTTTCTACGGATATTATAATAAGTAGTAAAGGCGAAAAAACTCATATAACAATTATATACAGCTCTGAAAAAGCGAGTTGGATGACAATTGCTTATACAAACTTTATGAATGAGTGGAAAAATACTCATCCTCATGAACCTATATCAATTGATATGCATCCATATGGTTCAGCAAATTCTATAATCGGGATTTTGAATAGGGAGATAACCCCAACAATTTGGAGCCCAGCAAGTTCAATTTGGATGCCGTTATTGAATTCTAAATGGGCAGATTTGACAAAAAATAATGAAGAAATTGTAAATATTAGCGCTGCTGTTAAAATTATTTATTCACCAATAGTGATAGCCACCTGGGAAGCATTTAACCAAACTCATAATATTAAAGGTTTTTCAGATATACATAACTTAGTTTTAAACCCTAATGTGAATATTAGAATGGCACATACGGATCCACGATTGTCCAATTCTGGATTTATGAGTGTAATAATGGCGTTATCAGCTGCTTCAGGGATCCCTTCAGAAAACTTAACAATGTTAGATCTTACCAATTCGAGTAATCAACAATGGTTAAGAGAATTTGAGTCGAGTGCCATAACATACGGAACATCGACTGGTTTTTTAGCTCGTTATATGAAAAATGAAGGTCCTAGTGCTCTAAATATTGCTTTATTATATGAGAATCTTATAAGAGATATTTCAAGTACTTCTGCAGGAGGAAAAGTAATAGCAATATATCCAGAGGAAGGTACACTATACAGTGATCATCCATTTTGTATTTTAAATGCAGATTGGATTAATGAATATCAAAGAGAAGTAGCAAATGCTTTTTTAGCATTTCTTCAGAAGACTGAAACTGTGGAATCTGCTCTTGAATATGGATTTAGACCAATAAATTCTTCAATTCCATTAGATCCTAAAGTATTTAATTATGAAACAAATGGGATTGCTTTAAATTTGAACATTCCTGAATTAAAAACTCCTTCGGATGAAGAAGTACTATTAAAAATACCCGATCTATGGTTACTTTGTAAAGCTACAGCGTAATTTTTGGTATATATGAATAGGTGATAAGGTGAGAAAAAATAGACTAACTATGGAAACAACTGAGACCAAAGGGAATTTATCCGTTAGCTTAAAGATTGATAAGTTTTTCTCGAAACCTGTTTATAGAAAGAGTTTAGATGCTTTAACATTAATTTTTTTTGCTCTAGTAGTTATTGGCCCCATAATTAACATCTTTTCTACAATTTTTCTAAGTATTCCTGCGATAAATAAAGATGTTTTTAATGATAATTTAATAGGTAATCTCCAATGGAGAAATATCTTGAGTTCCCTTGGTTATTCCTTTTCTATTGCGGCTTTAGCTGTAAGTATCGATATTATTATTGCACTTCCAATATCCATAATATTGACTCGATACAATTTTAGAGGTAAAAAATTACTTAATGTACTTGTGGATTTACCAATGGCGGTTCCTACAAGTGCTTTGGGTTTTTCAATATTGCTATTTTGGGGCTTATTTGGAGTTGAACCAGGATTTTCTCTTATAATTCTTGGACATATCATCTTTACTTTTCCCTATATCGTTCGTAATATGAAAATTGTTCTTGAGAAGGTAAATACATTATATGAGGATGCTGCCAGAACTTTGGGAGCTTCTGGATTCACAGTTTTTAGAACGATAACTCTCCCGATGATGAAGGAAGGAATCATCGCAGGATCGATCCTTGCTTTTACCAGAAGTCTTGGTGAAACAGGTGCAACTATTATCATATCAGGATTAGTAGAAACAGCACCTATCCTGATTGTAGGTTTTAGGAGGCAATTAGAATTACCTTCAGCTTCGTTATTAGCAGGAATTTTGATATTAATCTCATTAATTTTATTATTTTCAATAAAATTTTTAACTCGAAAAACGGGATTCCCTGTAAAATCAGTGTGGCCTAGAATTGAAAGGTTTTTCAGTAATAGATTTTTACGCTACTTTCGAGATATAATGGCATTAGCAATATTACTGGTTTTAATATTAATTCCCGCATTTTATATTACAACTCAAATCATTGGGGAAAACTTTGTAGGAGAATTATTTTTGGGTCAAGATTATAAGTGGGCATATTTATATGTAAGTTTTATAAATTCAATACAAATAGGTGTGCTAGCAGTCGTGATAAATCTGGCTTTTGGCATACCTTTTGCGTTTATTATAACGAAACGTAAGTGGGGAAGATTTATTACCTTTTTAGACACAATCCTTGACATTCCAATAGCAATCCCTTCCGCAGCTTTAGGTTTTGCAACCTTTATGTTTTGGGGACCTGTAGGTTTAAGGCTTTTTCAATCAGGATTTTATATGATTCTCTTTGTTCATATAGCCTTCACATTTCCTTATATGGTACGACCAATCATCGGAGTCTTGGAAAACACCAATGTAGGAGTGGAAGAGGCAGCTAGAACCTTAGGTGCATCTAATCTAACAGTATTCAGAAGAATAACGCTTCCTAATATAAAACAAGGAATAATTGCGGGGTGTATTATGGTATTTACACGCTCTTTAGGAGAAACAGGGGCTACAATTGTAGTTATGGGGAATATTCGAACCGTACCTGTATTAATAGTAGACTGGGTTGAATCTAATGCTTTCCCTAGTGCCGTTTTTGCAAGTTTTATCGTAATTATTTTTAGTGTTTTCTTGATTTTTGCTTTAAGGATGGTTACAAAAAAGAGAGGTACGTAAACATGCCATCTATTGAATTATTCCATGTTACAAAAACATTTAAAGAAGGAAAAGTACTTGCCGTAGATAATATTTCATTGAAGATCGATGATGGAGATTATGTTTTTCTACTCGGACCAACTGGTTGTGGAAAAACAACTACTCTAAGAATGATAGCCGGGCTTGAAAAGCCCACTAAAGGAAAAGTTTTAATCGATGGTGAGGATATCGAAGGAATTCCTCCAGAAGATAGAGATATGGGTTTCATTTTTCAGCACTTTGAAATTTTTGACCATTTATCTGTTTGGGAGAATGTAACTTTTGGTTTAGAAATGCGTGGATATAATGATGAGTATATTATCAAGGAAGCAGAAAAAGCATTAAATACAGTTGGACTATTAGATTATGCTGACGAATATCCCAGTATTTTTGGAAATCCTGGTTTACAGAAACTGGGGATCGCAAGAGCCATTGCCACAGGAGCAAAAATACTGATAATGGATGAACCGCTAGGTTCATTAGATCCAAAAGTATCTAAGGTCTTTCGACATGAATTGAGAAATTTGATCAAGGATCTAAAGCTTACAGCAATTCATGTGACCCACAATCAAGAAGAAGCTATGGCAATAGCAGATAAGATTATAATTATGAGATCAGGACATATTCTTCAAATGGGAACTCCTTATGAATTATATGAAAATCCAAATAGTATTTTTGTTGCCAATTTCTTAGGAGAAACAAATTTTTTGCAAGGTTTTGTATTGAAATTACTTGAAGGTAATAAAATAAATATTTGGATCCGTTTAGGAGGACCAAAAATAGATTGTAATAATTTCAATAATAAATTTACCTTAGATGATAATATTATAATCTCTTTTCGATTTGAAGATGTTTATTTATTTCCTTTAGATTATGATTTTGAAAATAGTCCCTATGATTGGACTAAGATGCAGACATTTCAAGCTAATCTTGAAGCATCAAGGTTTATAGGGGCCACAAAGAGATTTTATCTAATGCTGGATAATGGCGATAGGTTTTTGTCAATAAAACCTGGAAATTTTGAAGAAAATTTTATTCCTGGTGAAGATCTTCTCATTGGAATCCATATAGATGATATACATGTATTTAAAACTCCCGAAAATCTTTTGAAAGAATTATCTTTAACATAGAAATGGTGAATGTTCCATGGTCAATATAAAATTGGAAAATGTTTCGAAATCTTTTAGAAATTTTAAAGCACTTGATAATATATCACTTGATATAAAAGATGAGGAATATTTTATTATTCTTGGCCCTACAGGTGCGGGAAAGACAACTTTATTGAAAATTATTGCAGGTCTACTAAAATCAGATTCAGGAGTTATTACTTTTAACGATGAAAATGTGACTAACCAGAGTTCTGGAGAAAGAAACTTAGGATTTATGTTTGAAAATTATGCTTTATTTCCCCACATGAACATAGTAGAAAATATCGCATATAGCGGTCGTGTTCATGCACGTGACTCTACGATGACTCAAACACTCGTAGAGCAGGTTTTGATGATGACACTCCTAACAGGGAGAAATGACGCAGTTCCAGAGGAATTAAGTGGAGGGATGAAGCAAAGAGTGGCTTTATGTAGAGCTTTATTGAATTTAGAACAAACAAAACTGCTTATCCTTGATGAACCCTTAAAGGCGCTTGATGCAGGTCTAAGAATGAGCTTAAGGAGAGATTTACTTCAGATGGCAAAGTCTAAGGAATTGAAGTTAACTGTAATACATGTTACAAACGAAGAGCAGGAGGCTATGATGGTAGCTGACCGAATAGCTGTTATGAATGAAGGAAAAATAATTCAAATTGGATCACCTTATGAAATCTACTATCAACCACTTAACCTTTTTGTAGCTTACTTTATGAGTGAAATAAATTATTTTGAAGGTATATGTATAAAAAATAAAGAGCCGACGTGGGACATACATAGAAAATCAAAACAAGGTGACAAATTTTTTGCTCAAATTCAGGAAGGATCAATTCCAATGCCGATTGATATTGGTTTTAAATATATGTTTGCTGCTTATGTCAGGGAAGATGTTTATCGTAGTATTGAACATGGGGATAAAATATTATTAGTAGTTAGAGCAAATCATGTTAAGATAAGACTTGGTGATCGAACAAGGGATAAGAAAAATGCCATGCGTGGGAAAATAATTCGACGCAAATTTATGGGTGTTTTTTATAGATTTGAAGTTTCCATTAAAATAAATGACGTAGAGAAGATTATAATTGTTTCAATCCCAGCGACAAGTGAAGCCCACACTTCATTTGTGGAAAATTCAGAAGTGACAATATATTTTCCTAAGGAATTAGGGATTATTTTTAAGCATCCTGGTAAAAAATATATAAAAGAAGTATTAAAATTAGAATAAAATTAAAAAAATTATAAATTAATGAGGTAAGTAAGATTATGAGTTCTCTATACGAATGGTTTAAGAATCGTAATGAAGAGAGTGCCATAAATAAAACATTAGTCCATATGCAAAAAGTACTTGAATGTGTTGTTGAATTTGAAAAAGCAGTGTCATACCTTCTTGATGAAAGGAATATAGATCTCGCGTTAAAAGTTTTTTTCAGAGTGGATGAACTAGAACACCAAGCTGATGTTATTAGACGAAATATTTTAAATATGATTTCAAAAGCAAAGATTAACCCAACAATACGCGAAAATCTAATACACTTAACTCAAAGAATTGATGACATTGCAAATGCAGCTAATGCAGGAGCTAGAATATTTATCTATATGAATCATCCTGATTTTATGAAATTAGAAGAAGATGTTCATAAAAAGTTTTTAGAAATGGCTAGAATTTCTGTTGATGCCGTTAAAAAAGTAAATATTATGGTAAATAAGTTACTAACTGCCGACGAAGAAGAAATACATCAATTAGGGGAACAAGTAAATATACTTGAACATCAATGTGATGATTTACGTCATGGTATAAATAGGATACTTGTTTCAAATAATCCAAATATAAATCCATTTAGTGCTATTGAAATTCATAATTGCATCTCAACATTAGAAGCGGTTACTGATAATGCTGAAGATGTAGCAGATTATATCATAATGTTAACTGTGGCAAAGAGATAATAACCAATTTTGAAATGCATTCACCACTATTTTTTTAAAACAACCAAGATAATTTATATAGAATATATAGTAATTATTTAAAATATATGGTTAAATTATTTTATATATAGATTAAGTATTTTTTGTAAAAGTTGCTTTTTATGACATTCCATATAGAAACAAGAAAGGTTCAGAAAACGGGTGGAAGTTCATTCATCATAAGTTTACCAAAAGTCTGGATTGATAAGTATGGTGTTGAAAAAAATGATACATTAGGAATTTTGAGCCAGCCAGACGGAAATTTATTAATAACTCCACAAATAGACTCTGAAAAAGTAATAAAAACAAAAGAAATAGATGTGGATGATATTAAAGATGGGAATTTTTTATTTCGGATCTTAATTGGAGCATATATTATGGGTTTTTCTAAAATTGAGATTAAATCAAGTAGGAAATTTGAAGCTTATATCAGAGATTGTGTAACATCTTTCACCCAAATCGCAATAGGTCCAGAAATTGTCGAGGAATCTAACAACTATATCCTTATTAAAGATCTAGTCAACCCTAGGGAGATGCCCTTTGAAAAAACTATAAGGCGAATGTATATTCTCGTTCAAGGTATGCATGAGGATGCTATTAGGGCTCTGGAAACTGGTGATCATAATTTAGCAGAAGAAGTAATTAAAAGAGATGATGACGTAGATAGATTACATTGGCTTGTTGGGCGTCAATCCCATATCGTACTAAGAGACATTATTCTATGTCAAAAGTTGGGGATTACGCTAGAACAAGCAAGTCACTATCAACAAATTAGCAGGTTCTTAGAAAGAACGGCAGACCATGCAGTTCGAATTGCTAGGAATACAATATTAATAGATCATAAAAAAGTTGAGAGAGATCTATTAGATGGTATTTCAAATGCAAGTGAAGTATCATTGGGACTTTTAAACAAGAGCCTAGATGCCTGGCTTCAGAAAAATATCAATCTGGCTAATGAAAACATAGAATTGATAGATAATCTAATTCAAGCTACTGAAAAAATCAGCCTTAACTCAACTGATAATCCAGAAACATCAATTGCAATTGGATATATTATTGAAAGTATTAGACGAACAGGTGAATACGCTGGAGATATCTCAGAAATTATAATAAATAATTTAGTTTAAGAAGTTTAAAGTGTGATTTGCATAATATAATCTGCTACTTCTTCAATTGAATCCGAAATTGCTTCTAAAATGTCGAACACGCTTCCTGCTGTGAAGATGGTAAAGTAATTCACTCTATAATCTGTTTCTTGAAGATTTTTCCTTAATTTTATGTTAAGTAAATCTATTTTGTGTTCAAACTGATTTATCTGCTGGGCATATTCTTTAATATGTTTTCGTTCTTCGAGTAGATCAAGTACAATTTTATCAAGAAATTGAACACATTCAACCGTGGTTTTAATCATTTCTAAAATAATTTCAACAGTTTCATCACTACTTTGTTCCCAAAATATCAACGGGATTGTGTTTATTCTCCGAGCAACACCTGTACCGCAATTAGCAACATCATCCATTCTTTTGATTAGATGAGATAAATTCTGTCTTACACTAGGATTTAATTCTCCTCTAGAAATGTCTTTTAAAATTTCTCTTCTTAATGTATCTGCATCTCTTTCTAAATTATCCACTTTTTGGAAGAGTTCATGTGATTGTTCAACGTCTTTTTCTTTTAATAATGTTTGTAAGCCAAGATCTAGATACTTTATGCACTCTTGTACTATTTGCGCATGTTTTACGGATTTTCCTAAAGCATTGACGGCTGTTTCTCTTTTCAGATACTCAATTAATGATCCCATATTTTTAACCTCTTATTCATCTGTTATAAACACTATATAGTTATATATATTATATATATTTCTACTAATCATGATAATCCAAATAATCTCAAAATATAATAGATAAAACCTGCTAATAGGGCGGCTATTGGAAATGTAAGAAACCAATATGCAGCCATTTTACTTAATCCTTTATAATCCACTTCTTTCTTTTGGGCAAGGCTCATTCCGATGATACAAAAGACAATTACATGGGAGTGTGAAATCGGGAGAGCCCATAAGGTTGCAATCATCAGAATAATTGCAGAACTAATTTGAATAATAAACCCTTCACTAGGTCTTGTACTGATCATGTGGGAAGCTAAATTTCTAATAACATATCGAGCAGCAAAATAAATGCCTAAAAAAGCGAAAATTGCACATATAATAGCAAACATAAAGTATTGAGTAAAGTCAATTGAACTATTTTCTCTAAGGCCTAAAAGTATCCCTAATGCTTCTCCTGAATTCGCCCCTACCCACATTTCAGCAAATAATACAGCAATTAACAAAAACCACTTAAAGGTTTTTTCAGATTTTTCGATTTGATCTAACCCTCTCAACCGAGATAGCAGAAGTTTAGCACTCAGTTTAAAAAGAAAATATGTAACTAATAACCCGGATATTGGAGATATAAACCATCCTAGAACAACGTCTCTTAACTTATCATTATTAAAAGCAGTATTAATATTAATCCCCCCTTGTAATATCGCATATACTAAAACCACCCCAAAAATGCTTCCAATTAAAGAGTGAGTACTACTCAGAGGAATTCCTGCAAAACTACCTATTACTAACCAAATAATACTACTTATCAGTACAGCTAAGAGCATATAATTAGTGTATTTTTCTTCCAATCCCTTTCCTAAAAGACTTTTTCCAACCGTTTCCGGAACAAACCCCCCACTAAAAAGAATCATTCCTGCTCCTATTGCTGTGCCTCCTAAAATCAATGCTATTTTGAATTTAAGAACACCCGCACCTATCAAGGATGATAAAGTCTCGTCGTTTGCTCCGATCGAGAAGGCGAGTCCAACCGCCATGACAATTAGGATTACAATCAGGACTACATTAAGCTCATCAGCCATATTGAATCAGTGCGATTTATTTTTAATCGAAAATTAGATATTTAGTTGCTAGAAACTGTATATATTCAGAGAAATTTTTAATATGATCTGCTAGCATCATAATATCTTCGATTAATTCTTTTAAATATAAGAAGGTCCTGCTAAGATAATCCATATCATAATTATATAATTTGTTTAGAAGTTGCCATTGTTCTTTTCTCATTTCACGTCTTTCATCTTTTATTTTCTCACAAATATCATGGGCTTTACCTAAATCAGATCCTATTAGTTTAACAGCTTCAGATATTTTGCTTGAAATTGATCTCAAAGATTTAAGAATACTCTTAATTTGTAATTTAAATTCTTCATCAGGAAACACCACTCTATAGAGAAGCATTTTATTTGCTAAGAATTCCCCGATATTTTTAATGTCATTTATTTTATTAAAGAGTTTTAATCGATCTGCCTTTGAAAACATTAATTTTGACTTAAAAATTTTTGATTCAAATATCTTCTTGATTTTGACTTCTGTATTAGTGTCTATTACATATTGTAGATTTTGTTCAAAATTTTCAAAATTTTCTTCTACAAGATGTTCAATACCTTCAATAAGTATTAAGTTCTGCTCATTTATTATATCCATAAACAAATGAGTAAGTTCATTAATACTCAATTTTCTTATTTCTTTTTCATCAAGCTGTACCATATAAATCAAGTTTTAGATGTTACTTAAATAAAGCAATAATCTCTATATAGTACAATATATTCCATTATAAATACTATTTTAAATATAAATTTATAATTCAGCTATTAATCGTTAAATAAACTGGTGTAAATTGAAGAAGGTATGCAAAAACCAATTATGAACGGTTTTTTATAACATGTTAATGGATTAATAATGAATATAATTATCTATTTTTCATTAAGCATGAATTTAAATACAAGTAATTTCATTAAATAATTGTGTCGGATAGAGAAATTGCTTACAACATAAAGTTAGAGATTTCACGTGATGAAATATTAAACAAGATATGGTTAGAGGAGGAGATACAGCTCCAACCCCCTCAAATACGTAAATTGATAATCAATAATCTCAACAAAATTAATATTCATCCTTAATAAAGTTAAAACTCTTTTTTCAATAAAATTTTCAAGTATCACTCATCATTTGGCCATCTAAGCAGAGAAATTATCAAATTCTTTCTGGATAGAGCCCCTCGAGTCATTTGGCCAATAAAAGATTCCTTGCCAAATATCTTCTTTAAGATTTTCTTAACTTTTCGTTCTTCGATAACATTCTCTCTTGTAAGTTCTTTATATAATTCATGAACTCTTGAATGCATATCTTGAATTTCACTCATTCTTTCAATTAAGAAATCCCTGCCATGAAATACTCCATTTCCCGCTGAAAATATTAATAGATCATCCATTCCCTCAGTAAAGTCATACAATTCACCAAGAGATTGATAAATCAGTGAAATATCTTCTTGTATATTACTATGAGCTCCAAAGATCATTTTATATTTAGGTTGAACAGCATCAGCAACAAAAGCCCATTGATTTTCTCTTTCTATAAGAGCAATTAATTCTGGTGCATGACCTTCCATAGTAAATAACTTGAATGTATACTTATTTGAATTAGTTTTTATAGATTTCTTAATTGGAATTGCTTTCACTGGTAATAATCTAGGACCCCAAGCCATTTTTCGATAATCTGGATAAGTATTGCCTAATTTCAGTAGATCAGTAGCTTTCTTACCAGCATATATAGGAATTCCGAATTCAGTACTCAATAAATTAGCACCCCCTGCATGATCCTCATGAGCATGAGTAACAAAACATTTTTGAATCATTTTGTTAGGATTTAACGAATTCACGAAATCCCTCAAATCATCTACACCTCCTGGTGCTCCTGAATCGATAAGAAGTCCATCAATTAGGTAACAAGAGGTAAAAAACGGAGTAGTCATTAATTTGCTATCGCTTGACCACTGCCATTCTAATATCTCATTATTGCAGTGATAATCTATTTGAACTACCATATGGGCTGGGATCACCTGTTATTAATTAACTAGTTCAATAAGCCAAAGATATAAAAGATTCTTATTTGCCCTGCCATTCTGGTTTTTTCTTAGAAATCTTTGACATGACTCCTGTCATAAAATCTTTAGAGGTTAATAATTGGGAGTTAGCCAACCCTTCCATTTCTAACCCAAATTCGAGATGTTTCCCATAAATGGAGTCAATTAGTCTTTTTCCGAGTCCAACAGCCAGTGGGGCACTTTCAATCAATTCATCCGAATATTTTTTTACCAATGCGTCTAATTCTTCCCCATCTTTTGCCACACCATTTACCACTCCCATTCTAAAAGCTTCAACACCATTAAAAGTCCTTCCAGTCAATGCAATATCTTTGGCATGAGATATTCCACATAATCGGGTTAATCTTGTTGTTCCTCCAACATCAGGAATCAGTCCAAGTTTTGATTCAATCATACTAAAACTGGCACTTTCTGTGCAAAACCTAAAATCACAGGCAAGAGCTAATTCAAAGCCCATACCCAAGCAAAATCCCTCAATTCTAGCTATAAATGGTTTTTCTATTTTTCCAATCTTCACAACTAAAGGTTGGAATCGAGTATTTAAATGATATCGAAAATGGGGGGGAGTATTGAGGTCCGCTCCTCTCTGCCCTCCAGAATTATCTTGTCCTGAAAGAGTATTTAAATCAATTCCAGCACTAAAGTAATCGCTAGCTCCTGTAATAATAATAACTCGAGTTTTCGATTGTTCCGCCTTTTCAATTGCATCTTCTAAGCCATGTATAAGATCCCAATTTAATGCATTTCTTTTTTCCAAGCGATTCATTCTAATTGTAGTTATTGTATGATCCTCATTTTCTTCAACTAATACATAGTTTTTTTCACTCATATTTTTCACTTTAAATAAATATCGATTTGATTAATTAAAAGAAGGAGTGTAGATTGAAATAAAAATATTCTTCAGATGCATAAAAATAGGTGCTAATGAGAAAAATAAAGAGTTTCATCCAATTTTAGGAGGAATAATCACATCTCTTGAGCCAGTTCTTTTTAATTGTATTGCTTCTTCAGGACAGTGGTGTGCACAAACCCCACATCCAATACATCTTTCAGGATCAACAATTGCTTTATTATTGTTGGCATATATTGTTTCCATTGGACACATTTCAAGGCATGTGCCACATCCCACACACAATTCTTCATCTACTTCTGCAAGGTAGGATGACATCGTATGTAAAGGTGATACTCCCCCTCGATACATTCCTATTATCCCACAACAGCACTTACAACAATTACAAATGGCTTCAATCCCCCTATTTACATCGGAATGAACATGGAAGACTTTATGAACCAAGCCTTGATCTTCTGCTTCTCTGAAGATCTTCATAGCCTCTTCTTTAGAAACACGATGACCAAATTCTTTTTCAATAGCAAATACAGCACTTTTATCAAACAGGAAACAATTTTCCTTGGAAGCACCCAATTTACAAGGATCACCTATGAGATCTTTATGGTGGCGACAATAACAATGTGCAACAGCTATATCCTCATATTCTTCAACGTATGTTTTTATATCTTCAATAGGCATTACTTGCTCAGTTCCAACCTCTACCTGCGTTTCTACTGGTATAGTCCTATCAGTAGGAGGTAAATTTTTGAAGACATTCATAACTGCATCGAGAGTCTTTTCATCTAACTTAGTCCTTTCTGAATGAAGCTTTTGGAACAATTTTGCTATTCTGATATGCTTTTCATCTGTTTCTCCTCTCAGATTAGTATACTCAAATATACCTGGAAAGGGACCCATAAGTCGGTAAACCATTTTTCCCGTACTTCTACTTTTTGTGCCAACAATTATACCATTATACATTAAGTTATTGAGCATCTTAAATATGGAATCTTCATCCATATTGGTTTGCTCTTTAATTTGATCAAGAGTTTTTGAAGGCTTTTTAAATAGTAATAAAAATTCTGCTTGTTCTTCAGTAATAATTTCTTGTAAAAGTTCTATAAGGCTATCACTTATTGGGACAGGAAAGACACCAGCATTAGCAATTGTTCTTGCTACTTTATCCCATAGGTCATCAGTCATTTTTTTTTCTAAATTAAGGTTTTATAATTTAATTGATAAAAACCTTTATGATTTAATTAAATTTCGAGACTACTTCATAAAAAGGTATTCATGATTCAAAAACTCACAAAATTTTGAGTCTCTATTTAAATAAAAATAGAATCCATTATATTGGCTCTAATAAGAATATAGTATTGAGAGCTAATTCTGCAATGAGTCTCATTCAAGATAGAATAATAATCTTACAAAATTCTGTAAAATTTTTAGAGCGCCTTATACAGAACTTAAAGGATCAGAAGAATTTTGTTCTAACAGAAATAATTCAAAAAAGAATTAAATCATATAAAGAAGAACTTCAATTACACGAAAAATTTCTTATATAACTTGTTTTTGAAGGTTAAACAATGATTTTTTCTAATTTGAGAGTCAACCATTAATATTATTAACTATGAAAATAATAATAGTTTTTAACCTTAATT